>CAZPQX010000001.1:0-195241 GCA_964589445.1 uncultured Candidatus Saccharibacteria bacterium
AGAACAATTTACTAAATCTAAAATATAAGTCAAGACCCCAAAAATTTTCTGTGGATAACCCACCTGTGTTATATTTTGTATATGAGATTTGCGCACCTACATGCACACAGCCACTACAGCCTTCTTCAGGCGTTGCCCAAGGTAGACGAGCTAGTCAAATTTGCCAAAGCAGACGGTCATGAGGCTCTAGCTCTCACCGACAATGGCAACATGTACGGCGCTCTCGAGTTTTACAAAGAGTGCAAAAAGAAAGAAATAAAGCCGATCATAGGAGTAGACGCTTATGTCACACCCCGCTCACGACACAGCAAAGTGGCTGCAACGGACAAAGAAAGATACAGGCTGATTCTTTTAGCCAAAGATACTTTCGGATACAGGAGTCTTTTGAAGCTTGTGTCCCTATCAAACCTCGAAGGCTTTTATTACAAGCCGAGGATGGATTTTGAAATACTAGAGCAATACAAAGAGGGTTTGGTCGCCATTTCTTCTTCTTGGAGTGGTGATATTTCTTCTGCTTTGAGAGGCAAAGATATAGAAAAAGCAAAAGAGCTTGTACAAAAGTATAAAAATCTTTATGGAGAAGATTTTTATATTGAGCTCACTATCCACCCCGAGCTCCCAGGCCACGATGAGCACATGGTACTGCTCGATGCCTTTGCAAAGGAAAACGGTGTGCAAACTGTAGCCGCTCACGATATCTATTACTTGAAACCTGAAGACAAAAAGGCTCGAGATACTTTGATGGCGGTCATGCAGGGGGCGCCGAGTCAGGCAGGTAGAGGCGGCTGGGGCGACGAAGAAGAAGATTTTTCTTTTCCTAGTATCAAAGACATGCAAAACAAGTTTGCAAAGTTTCCCGATGCTCTCAAAACAATCGAAAAGATTATAGATAAGTGCAACCTAGAGCTCGAACTTGGTAAATGGATGTTCCCTGCCCTCGACATTCCCTCTGGCAGGACACCAGACGATGAGATCAAATTCCTAGCTTACGAAGGTCTTGAAAAGAAAGGTATAGAAAAAACAGATGAGGTCGTAAGTAGGCTCGAATATGAGCTTGAAGTCATAAAGAAAAAAGGATATTCCAAATACTTCCTGGTGGTGGCAGACCTTTTGAAATACGCGCACGACAACGGTATACTCACGACCATCAGAGGTTCAGTCGCCGGATCTTTCACTACATATTGCCTCGGTATCACCAAAGTAAATCCCCTTCTCTACAAACTTCCTTTTGAAAGGTTCCTAAACCCAGAACGTCCTTCAGCTCCCGATATCGACATGGACTACGCCGATAATAGGAGAGATGAAATGATCGAATACGCGAGGAGAAAATACGGCGAAGATAAAGTGGCTCAGATAGGTACATTCGGTACTATGATGGCGAGAGGTAGTGTGAGAGACACTGCTCGCGCGCTCGGTTTCCCTTATGGCTTAGGAGACAGGATATCCAAGCTTATCCCCATGGGAGCACAAGGCTTCCCCATGACCATAGACAGAGCCTTAAACGAAGTGCCCGAGCTCAAAGAAATGTATGAGGCAGACAAAGACACCAAGACCATTATAGACATGGCAAGAAAAATTGAAGGCTGCGCAAGGCATATCTCAGTGCATGCTGCGGGTGTCGTCATTTCTCCTACTCCTCTCACTGACTACGTGCCTCTCCAATACGATACCAAAGGCGAAGGTAAGATAATCACTCAGTACGACATGCATTCAGTCGACGAAAACAGCGCCGGCCTTCTCAAATTTGACTTCCTTGGTATAAAAAATTTGGCGATACTCGCCGACGCAGTGCATAGAGTAAAAAAGATTGAAGGTATCGATGTAGATATAGAAAATGTGCCCCTCGATGATAAAAAAACTTTCGAAATGCTCGCTTCTGGCGAAACCATCGGCCTCTTTCAACTCAATGGTTCTGGTATGACGAGATTTTTGAAGGAGCTAAAGCCTTCAACTATCCACGACATCAACGCCATGGTGGCCCTATATCGCCCAGGTCCGATGGAAACCATCCCTGAGTACATTGCCCGCAAGCACGACCCTTCTCTCGTGAAATATGCAGACCCTCGTATGAAAGAATATCTAGAATTCTCCCACGGACTTCTTGTTTACCAAGATGACGTGCTCCTTACTTCTATCAAACTCGCTGGTTATAGCTGGCTAGATGCTGACAAACTGAGAAAGGCGATGGGTAAAAAGATTCCTGAAGTTATGGCCGCCGAAAAAGAAAAGCTCTTCAAAGGGTTTAAGGAGTACGGCAAACTTTCGCCCAAACTTGCTGAGAAGCTCTGGAAACTTATCGAACCTTTCGCTGCCTACGGTTTCAATAAAGCACACGCCGCAAGCTACGGAAAGGTGGCATATCAAACCGCTTACATGAAAGCCAACTTCCCTGCTATTTATATGTCCGCTGTACTCACAGCTGACTCAGGTGACGTCGAAAAGATTGCCGAAATCATCACCGAATGTAAGAGGATGGGTATCCCAGTGCTACCACCAGACATAAACGAAAGCTTCGCCGGATTTTCAGTGGTCAAAGGGGTGGACGGAGAAAAAGACAAAATAAGATTTGGACTTACTACGATCAAAAACTTCGGAGAAGGTATCACCAATACTATAGTTGAAGAGAGAAAGAAAAATGGAAACTTTGAAACTCTAGAAGATTTTTTGACAAGGATAAAAGATAGAAATTTAAACAAAAAGTCCCTAGAAGCTCTTATTAAGAGCGGCGCCCTAGATCTTTTTGGTGAAAGAGGACTCCTTCTGGCAAATTTAGAGAGGATACTTGAATATCACAAAGAGTCTGCAGTAGAGAGCAATCACGACTCACTTTTTGGTAGTTTGTCTTCCGTCAACTCACTCTCTCTCGTGCCTGCAGAGGAGATAAGTATCAAAGAGAGGCTGACTTGGGAGAAGGAGCTTTTGGGCCTCTACATTTCAGGTCACCCGCTCGACGCCTTCAAAGAAAAAATAAATTCTCAAAAAAATTCCATAAAGAAAATAAAAGAGACAGGTAAAAATGGTGAGACTGTAGTCGTGGGTGGCATGCTTGAAGAAGTAAAACCATATCTTACAAAAAAGGGTGAGAACATGTTTTTCACCAAGATTTCTGACATGTCAGATACTATCGAAATGGTAGTGTTCCCAAGTGTCTTAAAAGAGAGCCCAAATATTTTTGAGCCAGACCAATGTATAGCAGTCAAAGCCAAGATCTCTCTCCGTAATGGCGAAAAATCCCTAATTGCCGAAAAGGCCAAGAGGTTGTAATATTCATTTTATGTCAGAACTAAATAAAAACGATCACAGAGAAATCGGCAAAGAATTAGACCTCTTTACTTTCTCTGATCTTGTAGGGAAAGGTTTGCCACTTTATACAGAAAAAGGAGCAGCAGTAAGGAGAGAGCTCGAAAAGTTTGTAGTTGAAGAAGAATTGAAGCGTGGCTATAAGCACGTGATCACTCCAGACATTGCCAAGATTGAGCTTTACGAAAAATCAGGCCACTATCCTTACTACAAAGAAAGTATGTATTCTCCGATAGAAATAGACGAGGAGAAGTTTATGCTCCGCCCAATGACTTGTCCGCACCACTTCGAGCTTTACCTTTCCAAACCTCGTAGCTATAGAGATTTACCGATGAGGATAGCTGAGTTAGCAAAACTTTACCGATATGAAAACTCAGGAAACTTGGTAGGCCTCATAAGAGTCAGGTCTTTTTGTTTGGCTGATTCACATATCATATGTGCAGATGAAAATCAGGCAAGGGACGAAATATTTAAAGTTCTAGATCTCATACAGTATATTGCAAGTAAATTTGGTTTGAAAAAAGGAGAAGATTTTTGGTACAGACTCTCTCTCGGTAACAGGAAAGACGATTCAAAATACTATAAAGATGACAAAGCTTGGGATGATGCAGAAGAAGTATTGCGAAGCGTTTTGAAAAATCAGGATGTGAAATTTTCCGAAGCAGAAGACGAAGCAGCATTTTATGGACCAAAGATAGATATACAAATGAAAGACAAAAGGGGTCAAGAAAACACAGCTTTCACTGTGCAATATGACTTCGTTATGCCAAAAAGGTTTAAACTCGTCTATGCAGACAAAGACAACACAGAAAAAGAAGCCATAGTGATACACAGATCTTCAATAGGAGCTATCGAAAGAATCATGGCATTTCTTATAGAAAGATATGAAGGCGCCTTCCCTACATGGCTCTCGCCAGTACAGGTCAAGGTCTTGCCAATCAGTGACAAACACATGGAGTACTCAAAAGGTGTATTTCAAAAGCTCTTGGACGAAGGCATCAGGGCCGAGATAGACGAATCAAGCGAAACTCTAGGCAAGAAAATCAGAGACGCAAAAATGCAAAAGACACCTTATCTTCTAGTTATTGGTGACAAAGAAGTCGAGGCAGGTGAAGTGACTGTCGAATCTCGCACAGAAAAAGGAGTCCCTACTCCCCTTTCAAGCTTTATCGAATCCCTCCAAAAGGAAATAAAAGATAGGAAATAAATACCTCCAGCATTTATTAATTCGCAACTTACAACTACTATTTCTATTTAATTTGTAGCGATGCATCGCTACATTTTGTATAATTATTTTTATAGTTTTTAAATTAAGATTTAAGATGTCTCAAGTATCTAAGAGGAAAATTGAGGATAAAAGTTTCCAAAAGATTTTTGGTAAATTTATTGAAGTTCTGGATTTAAACAGATCAAAGAAAAATACAGAATCTTTTATATATGAGTTTTTCTACCCTACAGAGAGGATAATGCTTGCCAAAAGGATAGGTATTATTTATATGCTTATCGAAAAAGTCCCGGATAGGGTTATTGCTGAGACTCTCTCAGTCAGCACTTCCACCATAGGTCGTATGATCGATAAATACGAAAAAGGTGAATACATCTACCTCGTTTCAATAATGAAAAAGAATAAAGAGAGCATATTAGATATTCTTGAAAAAATTTATTTCATTCTTCCCCCAAAAGTCGGCCGAAAAAGATACAGATTTGTAAGGCAGGGAAAATTTCATATCTGATTAAATTTTGAAATATAATGTAGCGATGCATCGCTACAAATACATTCAAAAAATATTTTATTGTGACCTAGTATATAAAACGTGAAAGCCCGCGCTTTCACGCGAGCTCATGATAGAGATAGTTTGCGAGTAGGAATGCGATGAAGGCTGCATACACAACCCACACTATCTTTTTTGTTGCCTTACTTGGCTCGTCCGCTTTGCAGACAGGTTTCAAGAAAAGCCGATTCATTGGCATTGCTGGTATTCCCCTCTCGTTAAAGAGAAATATTTTTATGTTAGATGTCAATCCTTGCGAGTTTGGCGTTGGATTGTATGAATGACTTGCGGGCTGGGACGTCAGTACCCATGAGGATATCAAACACTCTGTCCGCATCTTGAGCGTCTTCTACATTTACTTTCTTGAGCACTCTTTTCTTTGGGTCCATGGTGGTCTCCCAAAGCTCTTCGGCATTCATTTCTCCCAACCCCTTGTATCGCTGCACAGATATTTTTGAAACTTTATTTTTGTTTTTGGTTTCTCCCTCAGCTTCTTCGGTTGCTTCGTCTTCATTTTCTATACCCTCCACTTCTTCTACCTCTACTTCAGGATTTTGTGTACCTGTGATGTTGAATTTTTCTTCATCACTGTATGCATAAAATACTTCTTTACCTTTCTTTATTTTGTATAGAGGTGGCTGCGCTATATATATGAAGCCTCCATCGATGAGTGGTCTGAAATATCGGTACACCAAAGTAAGGATAAGAGTCCTTATGTGTGCCCCGTCGACATCGGCATCCGTCGCTATGATCACTTTGTGGTAGCGGAGCTTTTCGATATCAAATGTGTCGCCTATTGCGGTACCCAAGGCAATCACCAAGTTTTTGATCTGTTCTGAGCCGAGCATCCTGTCGAGGCGAGCTCTTTCGATGTTCAAAATCTTTCCTCTCAAAGGAAGGATGGCCTGAGTCCTCCTGTCTCTCCCTGTTTTTGCTGTACCACCTGCAGAGTCTCCCTCTACGATAAATAGCTCAGACTCTGCTGCACTCTTTGACTGGCAGTCAGCGAGTTTACCGGGCAGTGTCATACCTTCTAGGGCGCCTTTACGAAGTATAGAGTCCTTTGCTGCTTTGGCTGCCTTGCGAGCACGGAGAGCTAAGACCACTTTGTTTATGATGGCTCTCGCGTCATCTGGATTTTCCTCAAGGAAGCTGCTAAACGCATCACCAAAAGCATTTTCTACCATGCCCCTTGCCTCTGTGCTTCCGAGTTTGCCTTTTGTTTGACCTTCAAATTGTATCTCGCGGAGTTTGACCGAGACTACAGCCGTGAGCCCTTCAAGCACATCGTCCCCAGTGAAAGCTTCGTCACTCTCTTTTATCATGTTATTTTTCTTGGCGTATGTGTTGAGTGTCCTTGTGAGAGATGTTTTGAAACCAGTGATGTGTGTACCACCTTCACCGTTGTATATATTGTTGGCAAAAGGCAATATCCTAGCAGTTATGTCATCTACGTACTGCAGAGCCACTTCTACACCTTCAAAATTTTCATTTTGCTTTTCAATATAAAAGATATTTTTGTGTATTGGCTTCTGTGTATGGTTGTAAAATTGGATGAGAGAGACAAGGCCTCCTTCGAAGTAGAAGCTCATGGAAGGCGCATCTATATTTAGGTCATTTAGGTAAAAAGAATCACCTATCTTTTCTTTTACATCACGAAGGTCGAGTATAGAAATCTTGAGCTTTTTGACGAGGTAAGCCTGCTGGCGGAGGTGTGAGACCACTCTGTTCCAGTCAAATTTTACTTCTTTAAATATTTCAACATCCGGCTCAAATGTGACGATAGTACCATTCAGTTTAGAAGTACCTATTTTTTTGACAGGAGCCTTTTTCTTACCTTGTGAGTATTCTTGCATGAAAGCACCGCCATCTCGGTGTACTTCAACTTTCATATATATAGAGAGGGCGTTGACGACGGACGCTCCCACTCCGTGTAGACCTCCAGAAACTTTGTATCCTTCGCCGCCAAACTTTCCTCCGGCATGGAGTGTAGTCATGATAGTTTCGAGAGCCGAAACTTTTGTCTGCTTGTGCATATCTACAGGGATACCTCTTCCGTTGTCAGCTACTCTTATTTTGTTTCCTGGGAGTAGGGCCACTTCTATATTATTGGCGAAGCCGCCCATGGCTTCGTCACGAGAGTTGTCGAAAATTTCCCAAATAAGGTGATGGAGACCATCTGGGCCAGTGGTACCGATGTACATACCAGGTCTCTTCCTTACAGGCTCGAGACCTTCGAGGACTGTGATCGACTCAGCGCTATAGTTACTCTGCTTTTTGTCTTTGTTTTCTGCCATTATTTTGGGTATTTAATATGAAATATACCCTTAATTATAGCAAAAATAAAAGCTTCGCGCCACTTTCAAAAACACGCGATTTGTAGTGATAAAATGTTAAAAAAGGTGTCTGAGCTACTCTGTGCCGGGTGTAGTCGAGGCTGTTTCGCTAGGTGTTTCTATACCTGTTTCAGGAGTCGTAGAAGCATTTTGTTCTGTTTCCTCAGGGATTATTTCGGGAGTGCTTGATGCCATCTCCACCTCTCCGCTTTCCTCTTCCCCACTATCATCTACTATCTGTGGACTGTTATCTATTGTTTGTGTGGCTCCGACTGCGCTATCGAGCAGAAGCTGCTTGAACTGGTCTTTGGTGACACACACATCATCGACACAAATATCGTTTTGGACTTTGAGCTTGCCGTCACTAGTGAACCAAGTCAAGGCTAATTGCATTTGTGCAATTGCAGCATCCATTTTTTTACTCAACTCTTGTATTGCTTTTGCCAAGATGGCGGTAAATTTTGGATAATCAAGCCCCTGTATCTGTCCTGCGCTATCTCTTGCTACGAGCTCAGGTACAAGCAGGTCCACTTCTTCTGCTATGAAGCCGAGCTGTTTGGGAGCGTTTGGTATGTAGTCAGACTTATAGTCGAAAGAGACTGGTCGGAGACCAAGCACTTCTTCTAAGCCATAACCAATATCTTGTATATTTTCCTTAAATCTTTCTGATGATGCTCCGCAGGCAGAGGTAGATGTGGAAAGTTGACCTGTAGTTGTATTCACACAAGCATAGTACCCAGTCGAGTCGTTGACGAGCCCTGGTACTGCTACTGTGCCATTTACTGAGAGTGTACGCCATGGGGTGGTGGTGGCGATGCCAATGTTTCCAGATATATCCATTGATAAGTAGCCGTACTCCGTGCCTAACGTTGCTAGACCGTATGACAGCTTCATCACATTTTCTGTCGGTTCATAAATTACACCAAAAGACCTGTTTTCTGTGCCAACAAATCTTGCAAGACTGTTACTTGATACTCCATACAAATCAAGTTTATATCCAGGTGTCGTAGTCCCGATGCCGACATTACCACCATTTGGGTTTAGAAGTAGAGGGTAGTTATTACCAAAATTATTCATATCTGTTGACTGTATCCAAGAACCATATGGAGAAGCAGTTTGGTTGCCGAAATCTAATACATTCCCTAAACTCGTGGTCGAACTTTTTAATCTTAAATTTCCACTATGAGTTGTTCCGGAAGTATTCGGATTTCCTCCGCCACCCACAATATGGAGGGTGGTTTGTGGACTCGTCGTTCCAATCCCGACGTTTCCACCAATAGGGTTAAGGACTAGTGGATATGTATTATTATTACCTATCCGATGGTCCATGGATTGAATCCAATTAGCAAAAGGAATTGAGTTGTATGATCCAAAAGAAAGTCCATTTGTATTTGTGTATGAAATTTGGAATGCTCCTTTACCGACTGTTCCTGGTCCGCTGTCGGCAGCACTTAGTATGTTCAATAGTGTATTTGGACTCGTCGTCCCAATTCCTATATTACCAATGTTGTCTATAACCATTGCTGTATTTGTAATACCTGTCGCATAAGAATTACTAGTACCAAACTCAATTTGGCTACCAGTACCACTGAATTTTGCACCAATTTGTGCTAGATTTTTTGACGATGTATTTGCACCAAACCCAAGAAGACTGTAATAACCAGTCCCCGTGTTATTAGCTCCAGAAATCCTAAATCCCCCAACCTGATCCCCTGTAAATGTAGTTATAAATTGAGAGTCATAAACAACTAGCTTTCTTTCTGGAGTAGTTGTTCCAATCCCCACATTTCCCCCAGGGTCTTGCAATATTAAATTTTTAGAAACACCTGCTGCGTAGTCATATGCAAATATTTTTCCAACATCCTGACTTGCTGCGTAGAAAGTCCTGATACCTTTTCCAGCACCTACACCTAAACTTCCTTCCGTATCGCCGTTTATCCACACGGATCCACCAGTGACTTGAAGTTTCGTACCAGGAGTTGTGGTGCCGATACCAACATTTCCTGAGTTTGTCACCCGGAACCTTTCTATTAAAGAGTTACCTGCTGCCCCTGGATTTTTAGTTAGGATAGTGAAATCCGCTGAGTAGTTATTGTCATAGGCAGCTAATCTTAGACCAGGAGAAGTGCCACTAAATAAGTCATAGGTATAAAAATCTATAGCGCTACCTGATCCATTTCCCCCACCAGTGTTTACAAGGTTTAGCTGGGTTTTCATATTTCCCCCAGCGCTGTTTACCAAGTTGAGAGGGGCTGCAGGTATATAAGTAGGCACAGTAGCTCCTATCATCGCATTACCGTTTACATGTAGTAAGAATCCAGGAGCAGAAGTGCCAATCCCGACATTGCCATTATTCGCAACGATAAAGTTTGTGGCTGTGCTTGAACCAACGACGAATTGTGGAGCCCCTCCGGTTAATCCATTTGCATTTACTGAGAGTAAGCCCCAAGGAGATGTTGTGCCCACACCGACATTTCCAGTTGAGCCTATCCTCAACCTCTCAACATTGGCAGTTCTAAAGCCAATAGTTTGAGTGGTAGGAAAGCCCATTCCTTCTGAGCCTGATGCAGAGTTACCAAAGGCAATAGTTCCAGACGGTGACAAAAACTGAGTACCATAAACCTGAGAACTACTAGTAACAATAAACCCACCGAAAGCACCGTTATTTGCTTGGATGACACCATCTGCATATTCCATTCCTGGTGTTGTGTTTACCACGATACGATTGCCGAGCGACACATTCAAATTACCCTGGACATGTAATTTTTCTGTTGGGCTACTAGTCCCCACCCCCACATTTCCATTTTTGTCGACAATGAATTGAGTAGCTGTCGATGACCCAATGACGAACTGTGCAGCCCCCGCAGTCGACTCGACTGAAAGACGAGCAAAAGGTGTGCTGGTGCCTATACCTGTTTTTCCATTTACCAATAAACCAGAAGCGCCTGCACAACCTTGAGAGCCATCATACCCAATACAAAATTGTCCACTTGTATTTATCCTAAATCTTTCGTTGCCGCTTGAACTAAAAATCAAATCTGAGTTTGAAAAATTGTATGCACTATTAATATCCCAATATCCCCAACCACCAGCTGATCTAAGCCTTATTCCTAAGGTACCTGAAGATACTACTTCTAAAGGCGTCCCTGGGGTATTCGTCCCAATTCCCACATTTCCCGTGCCACCAATAATTGTAAGGGCTGAAGTCGTGGTAGTGGCTGTACCAGCAACTGTTGTTGTCGCAAGGTACAAGTTACCCCCAGCGTTTCTTAGTGCCCATTGTGCAATACCTGCTCCAGCGGAGAGTGAGAGTTGAGAAGTAGAAGAATCAAATATAGTGACCTTGTGGTTTGGGCTCGTCGTCCCCACCCCCACATTCCCACTCGCTCTCCATACACTCGTACCATCTGTTTCCCAGACTCCAGCAGAAGCACCTCCAATGAGATTGCCGGCCCAGTATAAGTTACCTGCTGTATTGTAGAGACGGTTTGATGTGTTGCTTGGAGCAGATATTTGAGAGAGGTACACAGCTCCGTTTACTGAAAGAGTGTCGGTAGGAGTTGATGTACCGATACCCACTCTTGTGTTCACTGCATCGACTGAAAGTACACTTGTGTTGAAGACAGAGTTTGATTGAAGAGCGCTCACGTCTCCTCCTATTGAGCTATTGATTTCATTCACGCTCCTGCTGAAAGAGTCTGCGAGGCCTCGGGTGACGCCGGAGGAGTAATAATATTTGACTGAAGGAGCGGCCGTTTCGTTTTGTATTTGAGGGGAGTAAGTTTTTGTATTTTGAAGCAGCACCAAATCTCTAAGCCAGTTTAAAACTTCTTCTTTTGTTACTCGTGATACTCCACTCGGAGTCGTCGAAAAGGATAGCACTTCCCCTACCCTCTCTGCTGGTTCGTTTTTTGATTCAACTTTTGGTTCAGAATTTTTTGATATTTTAAAATTGTTTGCAGTGTATATTTCTGGCTTAAACCAAGGCTCCCAAACTTTTGATATTGGGTCTATCAAATACTTTTTCCAAATGTTTCCTGTCTCAGTCGCTACAGATACTACATAGTCGATTTTGGGAGAGCTTGCGAAGGTATTTGTGGGCAATATGAAAAACGTCGTGCATACGACAAAAATGAACAAAGCTTTAAGCCGGTTTGTATCCATTTATGTTTATTTGTTCCCTTTATTTTACATCAATACACGCTATTATTTGAGCCTTTTATGGGGATAATGTATACTGAAAATTATGATATATAAGATTCCTTTGGACGAACAAAAAAAGCTCTTAGAAGGTTTAGAAAAGAGGAGTGACACAGAGGCGACGAGGATGCAAAGGTATGTAAAAATGCCTGACCTTTCTCGCACCGAAAATAGCCCCCTAAAGCAAATAGTTGACCTCGCGATTGGTACCAAATCACTAAATGGATTCGATATCATAGAAATCCCAGAAGTCGTCCCTACTGACATCCTTTTTGACCTGTTCAATATGGGTCCGGAGCACCCTGCAAGATCTAAATCTGACACTTATTATGTCGACGAAAAAAATGTCCTTCGTACCCACGACACCGTTTTTTGGTACTACTACCTAAATCACCCAGAAATCAAAAGAAGGATAGAAAACAAAGAGACTTTAGGCTGTATTTGCTATGGAAAAGTTTATAGGAAAGATGAAATAGACAGCCGCCACATGAATGTCTTCCACCAATTTGGTGGGCTCTACATCGGTCATGACCAAAAGGAGAAAATTACCCCTGAAGATTTGAAAGCAGCCCTCTCCGAAATCGCCACTACTATTTTTGGTGATATCAATTACAGATTTTATGATCACAATTTCCCCTATACTGACCCAAGTTTTGAAATGGAGGCTGAAATAAATGATAAGTGGATAGAAATGCTCGGAAGCGGCATGGCAAGGAAGAGCGTGCTCGAAAATCTGGGAGTCAAAGATTACCACGGTTGGGCTTTTGGTTTTGGTCTCGAGAGGCTCGCTATCGCTTCGATGAGTCTCCCCGACATAAGACTCCTTTGGTCAAACGATGCCAGGGTAACAAAGCAGCTCAAACTCGGTCAGAAGTATCAAGAAGTAAGCAAATTCCCTTCTTCAACCCGAGACATATCCTTTATTGTCCCAAATACTTTCGTACCTAATGATTATTTCGATCTGATAAGGGAGGTAGTGGGTGATGATATGATTGAAGAGGTCGCCCTTATAGATAAATACGAAAATTCACAAAAGTTTGGGGAGGGAAATGTAAGTTATGCTTACAGGATAGTCTATAGGTCGCTTGAAAAGACTCTCACAGGCGAAGAAATAGAGTCTATGCACAAGAAACTAGAAAACAAAACAGTACAAGCATATTCTGCAAAAATAAGGTAAATATGGTATAATATAAAGAATGCATTTTATTTCAGAATCAATAACTAATATCACCCTTTTTATAGCCCTCTACTTTGAGGTGTTCCTTCTTATTACCTATTTTGAACATACAGCACAAAATAAAAAGGCTGCAAAGACAGATGATGCCCCAGTAAGTTATCCGAGCGTTTCTATAATAGTACCAGTATGGAATGAAGAAAAAACTGTTTTAAAGACCATATCTTCCATCTTGAATCTCAATTATCCACAAAACAAGCTGGCTATAGTGATAGTGGACGATGGAAGTACTGATAATACGTGGAATGTAGTACAGAGCTTTGAAGGTCACCCACAAATAAAACTTTTAAGGAAAGAAAATGGCGGTAAACATACTGCCCTCAACTACGCACTAGAGCAGATAAACACTGATCTTGTTGGATGTCTCGACGCTGACTCTTTTGTACACCCAGAAGCATTAAGAAGAATAGTAAAAAAGTTTGAAGATGCTGAAATTATGGCAGTCACACCTTCAGTAAGAATACAAAATGTTAAGGGTATCTTGGGTATGATGCAAAATACCGAATACATATTTGGTATTTTCCTACGAAAGGTATTTTCACACCTAAATGCCATTTATATCACCCCAGGACCTTTTTCTATTTTCAGGAGAAGAGTTTTTAATGAAATAGGTTATTACAGAAAGGCCCACAATACAGAAGATATGGAAATTGCCATGAGAATGCAGAAAAACAGGATGAAAATAGGCAACGCCCACAACGCTTTTATATATACTGTTGCCCCTACCACTCTATACAAGCTATATAAGCAGAGGCTTAGATGGACTTATGGTTTCCTTAAAAATGCTTTTGACTACAGAGAAATGTTTTTCAAACCTCAATACGGCCACCTAAGCTTTATTGTGTTGCCAGCCGCAAGCTTCTCATTTTTCTCGACTATATATTTCTTTGGAGTTTCGATATACAAATTCATCCAGTCTATAGTTGAGAGGATTGTAGAATTCCTTACAGTCGGCTTCAACTGGACAGGTTTCAATTTTGACTTCTTTTACGTAAATACTGACATGGTGACTTTTGTTTCTATTGTGGCTGTCATGGGTACCATATTTATAATAATCACTTCTAGAGGATTGGCTGAAGAGAAGCATAAATTTGGTCTAGACAGCATAGTCTTCTTGATGATTTACACTTTTGTAGCGCCTCTTTGGATGACAAGGGCCCTATACAACGCCGCTTTCTCAAAGGGTACCAAGTGGAGGTAAATATTTGATATTTCCCAAATTTCTGGTATTGTTTTCTCCGTATTAATTATTGTCTGTAATCTATAAATTAAAGAAATGGATGAGTGGAAAAAATATGCATATACGTTCCTCATAACCGCTGCCATATTTGCGACAGCTATTTTGGCTAGCAACTACTTTAGCCAGAAGAGAATGAACGAGATAAAGAACATAGAAAGCCGCATTTCAGTCGATATATTGGCTTCTGAGACCCAATTTTCGCTTCTCACAGAGCTTTCCTGCAAAGATATATCGAGTGACCTGCTTTCTAAAGAGCTCGCTACTTTGGGCGACAAATTATCTTATACAGAGGAGAGTCGTGGCTCAACAGACGAAGAGGTGTTAAACCTAAAGAAGTACTATTCCCTACTGCAGATAAAAGATTTTCTTTTGATGCAAAAGATACAAGAAAGGTGTGGTAAAAATATAGACAAAAATGCACTTTCCATCATTTATTTTTATTCCAATGAAAAGGATGGGTGTGAGGACTGCTCAAGAGAGGGCCTCGTGCTCACTCGCCTTAGACAGGACTATCCAGAGCTCCGCGTGTATTCTTTTGACTACAACCTCGATCTATCGGCTCTACAGACGCTCATAAGCATATATGGCATCGAAGACAAGCAGCCAGCTCTCCTCATCAACGACAAGGTTTACTATGGTTTCAAATCAATAGAAGATATTAAAAACATAATCCCTCGACTTAAGGACATAGACAAAGAGCGTGAGGCTCAAGAGCTTCAAAAAGACTCTGCCACTTCTACAAGGGAATAAATGGAGCCAGAAGTCGGGTTTGAACCGACGACCGCCCGTTTACAAAACGGGTGCTCTACCAACTGAGCTATTCTGGCAAGCGAGGAGCAGAATAAATATATCATATTTATTCTATCTTCGAGTGCAGCCAGAACAAGATTCCTTATTCTGGCAAGTGAGGAACAAAGTAAATGCTAACACATTTACTATTTTTCGGAACGCCGCCAGAACAAGATTTCCTCATTCTGGCATTTTTGGCACCTATTATTTATACCAAAAAGTTGTTTATTTGCAAACCACTTGTTAAATCCTAAGGTATGTTTGGAGAAAAGCCTTGAACCAAAGAATAAAACGTAACCACTCCCGGGTTAGCAGTGCTTTTATTTTGATACGACTGATAAGGTTTCTTTTATATTCAATTTTTACTAAAATATCTCCCCTCTTTGGCCGCTTCTCTTGGTCTCATCTATCTTCTTGAGGAAGAAAGAAACAGAGCCTTTGTTTGCTATATTTTTCTGACCCATGATCACGCTCTCCCTTACTTTATATTCTCTTATGGCCTTCTCTCGCATTTCAAAAAGCCAATTTTGGAAAGCGAGGCGGAGCTCAACAAGCACTATGTATCGAAAACTTTGCACTACTTGAAGAGCTCTAAATTTTAGAGAAAGAATAGTATTTTCTGCTCTTTTGTCTAGCTTTCCGAGCAGTCTCAATATAAAGTTTTTTCTGCCAAACCTGAGCTCGATTGCCTTCAGTACCAACAGCATGAGAGTGAGTGCTAGGGACGAGGCAAATACCGCTATGGTCGTCATATATTTTTGTTATTTTATAGAGAATCTGGTGAATCTGCCTATTTCTATCCTTTCACCAAACTTCTGGACTGACTGATCAATCATTGATTTGATAGTCATGTCTGGATTTTTTATAAATCCTTGTTCAATTAGGACTTTTTCCTTTAGGTAGCTCGCTAGCTTACCTTCTATTATTTTAGCACGTATCTCTTCTGGTTTATCCACACCCTCCTTTGCAAATAGCTCCTTAGCCTTCTCTTTAGCTTCCTCGGGTATCTCTTCTGATTTTAGGTATTCTGGGGCAGCTGCTGTGACATGCATAGCTATATCTCTCGCTAGAGCTACGAACTCCTGGTTTCTTGCCACGAAGTCAGTCTCGCATAAAAGCTCTATCATAGAGCCTACAGTGCCAGTGCTGTGTATGTATGAAGATACTACACCTGCTCCCAAAGTCCTGTCTGCTTTTTTGTCTGCAGAAACTTTGCTTATTTTATGGAGAAGTATTTTTGCTTTTTCCATGTCTCCCAATGTTTCTTCAAGCACCTTTTTGCACTGCATGACCGATACACCTGTAGCGTCTCTTAATTCCTTAATTTGTTCTGTTGTTATAGCCATATTTGAAAAGTTGAACTTTAAAAGACTGAAATTATCCAATACAGAATATTTTCAACCTTTTAATTTTAAATCTTTTAATTACTTTTTGTAGGCTTCGCCTATTTTTTCTACAAACAATTTTATGCTTCCTATGTTGGAATCGTTGGCTGTGATTGGAAAATCAATCTCTTTTATGTTGTTGTCTGAGCCGCATAGAGCAATGACTTTAAGACCCATGTCTTTAGCTTCTTTTAGAGCTATGTCTTCAAATCTAGGATCTACTATGAAAACTGCTTTAGGCAAAGATACCATGTCTCTTATACCCCAAAACATTTTTTGTAATTTCTCTATTTTTCTATCTATAAGTACTCTCTCTTTTTTTGTGTATTTTGCGAGTTCGCCTTTTTCTTTCTGTGATATCAAATCTTTCATTGTACCAACTCTTTTTGATATTTCTCCGAAGTTTGTGAGTGTGCCTCCTATCCATCTGCTTGCCACATAAGGCATACCTACACTCTCAGCCACATTTCTTACCGCTTCAGAAGCCTCTGGCTTGCCTCCTATGAAGAGGAGAGTACCTTTGTCTTCTGCTAGCTTAGCGACGAATTCTAGAGCCTTAGAGAGGCCTTCCTGTGTTTTCTCAAGGTCAAATATATCTACCCTGTTTTTAGATCCGAATATAAAAGGAGAAACGCTAGGGTGCCTCCTTGATTTACTAAAGCCAAAATGTGCTCCTGCTGTGAAGAGATCATCTATTTTTATTGATTCTTTATTTGTTTCTGCCATACGGTTTAAAATCGTATCAAATTTGCTTAAATGAGTCAATGATATCTTCTATTTCACCTTTCATTATATTTTCTATACCATGCCAGTTTTGCTTTATCCTATGGTCGGTCACTCTGTCCTGGAGTATATTGTAAGTCCTTATTTTTTCACTTCTGTCGGCTGTACCCACCTGGCTCTTCCTTTCTGCTGAGTATTTTTTATCCTCTTCTTCTCTTGTTTTTTCTTCCAGTTTTGCCTTGAGGACTTCCATCGCCTTCTCTCTGTTTGCCTGTTGGCTTCTTTCGGCTCTACAACTTATAACTATGCCGGTTGGCTTATGAGTCAGTCTTACCGCTGTTTCCACTTTGTTAACATTTTGCCCTCCCTTACCTCCAGCTCTCGAGAAAGTGACTTCTAGGTCTGCTGGTGCTATTTCTAGCTTACTTCTTTTTCTTATAGGCAATATGGCTACAGATGCAGTAGAAGTGTGTACTCTCCCCATTTTTTCTGTAGCGGGCACTCTCTGTATCCTGTGTATACCAGTCTCAAATCTTAGGAGCTCATAAACCCCCTTGCCTCTTATTTCAAAACTAGCCTCTTTGTAGCCACCAAGTGGAGACTCAGATTCGTCGAGTGTCCTAGAAGTCCAGCCTTTTATTTCGGCATATTTCCTATACATATTTGCAAGCTCCTCGGCAAAAAGAGCAGCTTCTTCACCACCCACACCAGCCCTTACTTCAAGTATTATTTCGTTTGGAAACTCCTCTTCTTTTTCCTCCTCTTTTATTATTTGATCCATTTGCGATAGGAGCGTTTTTTTCTGTTCCTCGAGGTTTGCAAGATCTTCTTTTGCCAGCTCTTTCATCTCGTCTGCCGAAGAGGCAGATTCATCTTTGAGCATATCCAAAAGAGACTTTTCTTCTATTGAAAGTCTTTCGTATTCTGAAGCCAAGTATCTTGTCTTATCGTTATTTTTATATTTCTCTAAATCCATATACGAAGAAACGAATGAGTTAACGAATTACAACGAAAAAAATACTCACAATTCGTAGCCATTCGTTTTAGATTCGTTATTTCGTATTTTTCGTAGCTGCAGCCTTCCTAGCCTTGAATCTCTCTACTCTACCAGCTGAGTCAATAACTTTTTCATTTCCAGTGAAGAATGGGTGGCAAGCACTGCATATTTCAACTTTGATTTCTTTTTGTGTGGCACCAACGCTAAAGGTATTACCACAAAGGCATGTGATTTTTGCGTTTTTTTCGTATTTTGGGTGTATTTCTGTTTTCATTTGATGATGCTTTATTACGCCATAAATCCTAACATAGAGCTCTAAAAGAATCAACTAAAATCCTTCTAGGGGGTCGATCATGGTGAGTTGTATATTTTCTGCTTTTGCCATTACCTGGTCGCCATAAAATACGTTGGCCGGCTTCCTGCCTGCTTGGCAAGCTGCCCCAGAATAGTATCTACAAGCAGCATTTCTCTCTGCTGTATTTCCGCCATTTGCTGCTCCTAGGTCAGCCATATATATAGCAGTAGCTAGGATGGCATGCTCTGGGTTCCAAGGGTTTACATCATCTCCTGGTATACCTAAAGAAGTACCAAGTTTGCCCTTAAAGAGCTCCCATGTTGAAGGTATAAACTGAGAAGGGCCCATACCACCACCAAATCCTCTACCAAGCGTATATTTTGTGCCTGGTGGACATGAGACAGGGGTCATCTTCCAATCCTTACCAAGTCTGTCAGTTATGCTCTTAAATGGCACAGTATCTCGAGGCGCTTTCATTACTTGCTCAAAAAGTGTACCTGTATTTTTGCCGGCACCATCTCCATTTTCTATATTGTTTACAAGGCATGAACCTTGGTTTTTACCGAGGTCTGACTCTTGAGTAAGGATGGCAAGTATAAGTGCTGGCCTGACTCCTGTCTTTTGAGAAGCAAGGGTTGCGTATTTGAGTGCATCGCCAAAGGCTATACCTTCTGTATCTCTAAGGGCGAAGAGTGCTGCGCGTATTTGAGCCGCCTTTTTTTGTTTTTCGGCTAGCACTTGTGCGTACGTTTTTTCTTGGTTTTTATTTATGTTTATCAGTCTTTTTTTCTCTGCTTCATCAAGCTCAACCTTCTTCTTTTGAGTCTCTATCTCTGCTTTTTTATCAGCTTCTGCTGTTCTCTTACTATCCAAAGTCTTTCTTTCTTCTGCAGTTTTGTTTTGAAGATTTCTTATCTCATTGAACTGTACTTCTAGAGATTCGTTTATAGACCCGTAACTATCTACGTCTATGAGAAATTCCGAAAGCCTTTTGTTTGAAAGCATTATCTCAAAAAGAGAATACGAACCTATTTCATTTGATTGTTTTATTATGGCTGCCATAGACTCTTTGCCGTTGCCTATCTTTTTTTCGAGTTCTGCTATGGTTTGATTTTTAAGACCGATATCTCTTGTCAATTGCTCTATTTGGATTTGTCTTTGTCTAATAAAAGCCTTTGCTTCGTTTATTTTTGCCTGTAAAGCAGAAGCATCTCTCTCGAGAGAGGCTGTGCCTTGTTTTGTTTGCTTAAGTACTGACTCCCACTGTGCTATTTCTTTTTCGGTAGCCGCAAGTTCTTCCCTCCATTTAGCTTCTTGTTCTTGTATTTGGGCTTCGCTAAGCTGCTGCGCAGAAACAAAGTTTATAGATGACAAACAATATAAAAAAGCAAAAAACAAAATAAAAAACCTGTAATTTTTCATACAGATTAATTATATCAAACTTAAGTGTCTTTGGGCTACTCTTTGACTTCGGCACCCTCTTCATCTGTCTTGCCTTTCTTTTCAACTTCTATTTGTGAGAAGTCTGGAGCAGTAGTATCAGCTTCTGGTTTCTCTTCCTCTGCTTTTCCGATGAGGACAACTGGGTCTTCGCCGTCTTGTACGAGCTCTACACCAGCTGGAAGTTTCAAATCTTTTGCCAATATTTGACTGTCAAAATCAACAAGTGAGCTTATGTCTACGATGATTGTTTGAGGTAGGTTTTGAGGTTCTGCTTTGATGTTTAGGTCTCGGATTACTTTGACGAGCACCCCACCAAGCTCTTTGACAGCAGGAGAAACTCCTTCGAATTCTACAGGTACAGCGATTTCAACTTTGTGACCCTTTTCGAATACATAAAAGTCAGCGTGTCTAGGCTCGTTTGTGACTGGGTCTAGGTCTACTCTGTGTATGAGGGCATCTACATTACCTCCTACCATTTCTAGTGTGACTATGGCTGACTCTCCGGCGTTTTTCCATAGTTTGACGAAGTCAGACTTTTTCATCTGGATAGGAGTAGACTCCTTTTTGTGTCCATAAAAAACAGCTGGCAAAATACCGCCCTTTCTAAGTGCTTCTAGCTTACCAACCTTTTCTCTTTTTTCTGTTTTTATTCCTATTGTCATTTGATTTTGCGAAATCACTTCGCACGCTACGTCCTTTAAAGTGCGAACCTTATGATAACAGAGATATAAAAAAATACAATACTTAAATAATGCGACTATACAGAGCCTGGTTTATTTGACAAATCCTGTATATTTGTTATAATATAGTGAGAGGTGCTAACCCTATGTTAGCCGCTATCTACCAAGATGAAACAAGTCACGAGCCAAGGTATCGAGCAAGTTAATCCTGGAATGAAGCGAACTTCTAAGGAAGGTATGTATGTCCCTTGAAATGGTTTTTTTGGTTGGAAAATGTTTTCTGCTGACCCTTTACATTGTCGTCTTTTGGAAGACCGTGGCACGCTTCTATCACAAAAGTGTCGTGCCAAGCTGGTGGTTTGATGCCCTGGCGTACCACCTGATACACAGGTGGAAGGGTCGCGTGGTTTTGTTGGAGTGGGTGGGTATGGCGATCATGTTAGTTTGTGTTGTCCTACCTACGGGTGCTGTTGGGTTCTCTGTGGCGCCATTCCTCTGGCTCTGTTTCAAAAGAGTCGCCTTTCTGAAAAAGAAAGAAGATGAAAGAAGGGAGAATGTCCAGAGGGGTCTTATGGAGGAAGCGGAGCGTCGCCGCGTCGAGAGGCTAGCCGAAAACAATCGGCGGGCTGAAGCCCGGAAGCAGTGGCTCTCGGAAAACAAGCCAAAGCTGTACCTCAACACGATAGACGGTGTCACCGCTGTATTGATGCCTCAAGACTACGAAGCTGTCGTGAAGCAAACGGCGATCAACCACCGAAATGGCTTCTGGGACAAGGAAAATGTTCTTTATCCAGCACCCAACACGATCGTATTTGTGACGAAGCAAGGTCAAGAAACTCTCAGGAGGTCTATCGGGAGGGATGCCCGTTGCAATACGGCTGGGCTGTTGTCCCAGCTCGATGAGATTGTGGAGGCGGGCAATGTGGAGTTGGTCAGAGACGAGAACATCTTCGTACCCTGGGTCAATGAGACATTAATACCATTTGCTGAGCAGAGGGCGGTAATACTACAGTGCTACTTGAGGGGCACTTTCGAGGGGCTCGTCGAGGCGCAAGCTCCGGCAGACCTCCAACCTCTAAGCTAAGCAGATTTCTGCTTACCCCGCCGTGTCGCAAGACGCGGCGGGCTTTCATTTTTGTAATTTTATTTTGTAGCTATTAATCGCTACATTTCATTTGGATTTTTTATTCCCTAGCCAAGTGACCGTTTATGTATTCGATAGTGCCGATGCCGGTGTGCTCTGGGTCGGGCACCTTTTTGCCTGGGTTGAATATGTTTTTTGGGTCAAAAGCATTTTTTGTCTCTTTAAATAGCCCGAGGATTTCTTTGCTATACATTTTGCCGAGATATGGGGTGCGGATAAGGCCATCATTGTGTTCGGCGGTGATGGAGCCGTGATATTCTTGGACCAAGTTGTAAACTTTCTCAGAAACATAAGTGATCAAGGCTCTGTTTTTATTATCTTTCATATTCATGAGAGGTATGATGTGGAAGTTGCCATTGCCCGCGTGTCCAGCGATGGTGTAGACCAGCTTACTCTCATCTAGTATTTTTTGGAGCTTTGGCAAAAACTCAGGCAAATGCTCTGGGAGCACACATACATCATCTATAAATGGCGCCGTCCTCTTACCCTTTATGTGTTTGCGCAGCAAGTTGAAGCTTTCCCTTCTTATCGTCCAATATTTCTCGGCATCGCTAGCGTCTTTTGTTATCCTTGTTTTAAATCCTACTTCTATCACTTCTTTTTGAAGTGCTTTTATGTTTTTTTCTATTTCCGAAATGTCATTTCCTGCAAACTCCACTATGAGAGCGAGTTTTGGCAAACCTCCAGTGAGTACCATGAAAGCTTCGGGTATGAAGCCGAGCATTATTTTGAGCATTTTTGATTTCATGATCGCGAGCATTTCAGGGAAAAACCTGACGGCAAGTTTGAGTGTGGCGTCGTCATATGACTCAAGGCTCTCTGGTTTGTATTTGAGTATTGTGTTTACGAGGCTCCCTAGTTTAGACAAATCTTTCATAAATATCACCAGAAGCTTTGATTGATGTTTTACTTCTTCGAGCTTTATTTTGGCTTCCGTGACTATGCCCAAAGTACCCTGCGACCCCACTATCACCTTTACCAAATCGATCATCCCGTCATGCTCAATATTCCAAAGATAGTAGCCAGCTGAATTTTTAGAAACTTTTGGTTTAGCCGCTTTTATCACTTCCTTATTGTTATCTAAAATTTCCAAAACCTTTTCATAAACTTCTCCCTCAGCTGTATTTTCATGGGATTTAGCTAATGCCTCGACTCGCGAGATTGGTTTAAATATGTATTCTTGCCCATTACTCAAAACCATTTTTACTTCTTTTACGAAGTTTTCCATTTTGCCGTATTGCAAAGTCTTTTCCCCGGCGGCGTTGTTGCCTATCATGCCTCCAAGCGCACACAAATTTTTGGAAGCTGTGTAGCAAGGTAATATGAGCCCCTTGCCTAGTGTTTCAACCTCAAAATCTCTATAAAAAGCTCCTGGTTGCACAGTCGCTTCTTTTTTATCCTTATCTACCGAAACTTTATTTAAATATTTACTGACATCCAAGATGATGGATTCATTGAGTGAGCCTCCAGACATGCAGCTGCCAGCAGCGCGCACAGTGACCGAAAGCTCTGGGTTTGCCCCTTTATTTTTAGAGACAAACCCTACTACCTTTTTTATATCCTCCGGATTTTTGGGGAAGACGACGAGAGAAGGCCTGACTTCGAGAAGCGAGGCGTCTCTCGAATATTTTTTTAAAGTTTCTTCATCATCAAATATTTCCCCCTCGATAATTTTAGAAAGTTCATTTTTTATTTTAGAATAATCCATGCTTTAATTATAGCAAAACTTTTGTTTAGTTTAGTGTTAATATCTCAGAATATGAGGAAATTTATTATAAAAGAAGGGCCTATTGTTTTCATAAAAAATGTAATATTTATGGAGTTTTTGGCGGTAATATTTTTCTTTTCCATATCTTTTATAGAAAACTATGAGATGTTATATAGAAATTTTGGTTTCGATAGTTATCTTGGGTATAACCTATTTATAATAATTTCCGCAGCATTTTTTCAGCTTTTGTATATCTCTTCTCTTTTTATAAACTGGTATTTTTCTTATTTTGAAATAAATGATGGTGAAATAATAAGGAAATCCGGAGTTTTATTCGTGAGGAGGAAGGTATATAGTTCAAAAAATATAATCTCCATAGAAGTTAGTCAATCTTTGCTTGATAGGTTGATAGATCATGCCGACATTGTCCTAGAATATAAGAATGGAAATTTGTTAAAGATGGTAAATGTATCTGATTTCCGGGAGAATTCAAATATCCTGAAGCAACTCATAGGACAAGAATCGTTTCTTTTGAATGATACTGTTCCTAATCTTATAAAAAATGGTGAGAATAGCCTCTTGGAATTCAAAGAGAGTCTGAGATTCGATAAGATTAAGAAAAATGTTAACAAGGATTTAGAAAGAGCCACAATAAAAACAGTAGTTGGTTTTTTAAACACAAACGGTGGGAACCTTTTAATTGGTATTTCTAATGATGGCAATGTTATTGGCCTCAATGACGATTTTGATACACTCCAAAGGAAAAACTCTGATGGTTTTGAGAATCATTTAAATTTACTTATAAAAAATTATATAGGAGTACATTTCGCTAATTACATAAATATAAATTTTGAAAAAATAGAAGGAAAAGAAGTTTGTTTAGTAAGAGTCAGAGGTTCACACAAACCAGCTTTTTTGAAAAACGAAGACAAAAAAGAAGAGTTTTTTATACGTATAGGCAATTCTACCCAGCCACTCTCAATGAGTGAAGCAGAAGAATATATCCGTAATCATTTCAAATAAAAATTCTATAAATTATTGAATAGTGCGAGGCGTTTTTCTATGACAGCTTGCATTTCTTGGATAGCAGGGCGGAGATATTTGTAAGGGGCTATTTCATCTTGATTTTCAGCCAAAGACCTCATCAAACCTTGTTTATAAGCTAGTCTTATTTCGGTATTGATGTGGATGATGGAAATGCCAGCCTGTATTGCACCCTTAAACTCTTCGTCAGTGATACCCGATCCGCCATGGAGCACTAAGGGCACTTTGGCCGCTTCTTTTACTTGTCTTACCCTTTCTATATTTATTTTTGGATTCCCACCCTTCACTATGCCGTGTATGTTGCCAACTGCTGGAGCGAAAAGGTCTACTCCTGTTTCCTTTACAAACTCCTCTGCTTCTTCTGGTTTTGTCATGTTTGTATCGCTCGACTCAGCACCTTCTGGGATACTGTCGAGAACTTTAGAAGATTTTCCGATGAAGCCCAGCTCACTTTCGATGAGAGCATTTGGATTTTTAGAATTTTTATAATTTACAGCTTCGCGAGTTATCGAAATATTTTCCTCAAATGGTTTGTCTGCACAGTCTATGATGGCAGCATCAAACCCGGCGTCTATCACCTCTCTAACTCTATCTACTGAGTAGCTATGGTCTGCATTTAGAAATACAGGCAAGCCTTCATTTCTCACGGTGTTGACGAGAGCTTTTACTTGTTTTACTCCGACAAAGTCTCTCTCTCCTTCTGAGACGCCGATAATGACTGGTAGATTTAAATTTTTGGCTGCATTCACTACTGCCCAAAATCCTTCTAAGTTTGAAATGTTAAAATGTCCGATAGCAACCTTTTTTTCTTCTGCTTCTTTTATGTATTCAATTAAACTTTTCATCCTTAAAATTTATTTATAAATAAAGATATCCACAATATTAACATAATATTTTTTTTAAAAAATTTGCAAAGTGTATAATGTTAATTAAGTTTCACTAAATTAAATCTATGGATCTATTTGACTCTAAAAAATTTGACTTCGTCGCAATCGGTGACATCACTACCGATGCCTTCATCCGCCTCAAGGATGCCAAGACCACTTGCGACAGTGAGGGCAGGAAATGTGATCTTTCTCTTAGGTTTGGTGATAAGGTGCCTTACGAATTTATGGAAGAAGCCAGGGCTGTGGGCAACTCACCCAACGCAGCTGTCTCTGCTGCTAGGCTTGGTCTCCGTTCTGCTCTTGTAGCCAACCTGGGCGATGACCACAATGGTCATGAGTGTGTTGCTACTCTAAAGAAAAATGGCGTTCATACAGATTTTGTAACTGTCCAAAAAGACAAAGAAACCAACTACCACTATGTGCTTTGGTTTGAAGAAGACAGGACGATACTAGTGAAGCACCACGAATACGAATACAAGCTTCCTGACCTCGGGCAGCCTCTTTGGCTCTATGTCTCATCTCTCGGTGAAGCCACTCTCGACTATCATGCTCAAATACTCGAATTCCTAAAGAAAAATCCAGATACCAAAATGGCTTTCCAGCCTGGCACCTTCCAGATGAAAATGGGTCTTGAAAAGCTCGGTGACTTTTATGCTCGTTCTGACATCTTTTTCTGCAACGTAGAAGAAGCCAAAAATATTTTAAATATGAAAGAAGAGAGTGATATAAAAAATCTTCTAGTAGCTATGAGAGAAAAGGGGCCAAATGTAGTCGTCATCACTGACGGGCCGAGAGGCGCCTATGCATATGATGGTTACGAAGGTTATTTCATGCCTCCTTTCCCTGACTCAAATCCTCCTTATGAACGCACTGGTGCTGGTGACGCTTTTGCTTCTACTTTCACTTCTGCTATAGCACTCGGCAGGTCTCTCTTTGACGCTCTCCTTTGGGCACCTATAAACTCAATGTCAGTAGTCCAAAAAGTCGGTGCTCAAAAGGGCTTACTCACACAAGAAGAAATACTCGTTTACTTATCCAAAGCTCCCGAGAGTTACCACCCTCAAAAAATCATCTAAAAAAACAAAAATCAAAATTTTTAACAAGCGAGATTTATCTGCAGCTTTTAAAAATTTTTATTTTTGTTTTTTCTTAAAAGAAAAAGGCTGGACTCTGTAGTCCAGCCTCCACGCCCGAGAGGTTCTCCTTTCTGTGGACTTGCAGTCAGGCTCTAATGCCTGAGGTTAAGTTTATTTATTAAAAAGTTTTTGTAAAAGAAAAATTGGGGATTATTCATAGATATTTTAGGGGAGCCTCCGCTCCCCTTTTGTCTACCTCCTTTTCCACCCCCTGATACGAATATGCTTCCCGGCGCCCTTAACTAGGCGGTATCGCTGATCGAATATATTGGATGGCACCATAACGCAATCTCGGGTGCCGACGAACTTGACCACTACTACCAACTGGTCTTTTTCGTCCCTCTTTTTTTCAATCAACACGCATTCTCGTCCGGCCGTGGAGTACAAGCCGCCGCTGACGAACTTCATATGAAGTCCTCCTGTTTTTTAGGATATCACAAAAATATTTTTAGCGTGAAGTTGGATATGTTCTTTGGTTCAAGACTTTTATTTTGATACGCCTGAACGGTTTCAAATAAACATATTACCCCTTTCTCTTCAAAACCTTTTCAATAGCGGCTTCGATGTGAGAAACGCCCATACCATAATGTTCCAAAAGCTCTTCCGGTTTACCTGATTGTCCAAACTTATCTTTCACTCCGATAAATTCTTGTGGTACAGGGTGATTTTGAGATAGGACTTCAGCTACGGCACTTCCTAAGCCCCCTATCACCTGATGCTCTTCTACTGTGACTATAGCCCCCGCTTCTTTGGCGAGCTCTATCACTGCCTCATTATCGAGTGGCTTTATTGTAGCCATGTTGAGCACTTTCACAGAAATACCTTTTTCTGAGAAATTTTTGGCCGCAATTATTGCTTTGTACACGAGTGCACCTGTCGCGATGATTCCTACTTTTGCTTTCATTGGTGGTGCGAAAAAAACTTGTGCCTTACCTATTTCAAAAGCAGTTTCTTCTGTTGTGATGATAGGTGTCTTTTCTCTAGCGAGCCTCAAATATGCTGGGTCTTTGGTACGGGCAATTGCAATAGTCGCCTTCCTCGCTTCTATAGAGTCACAAGGCGAAAGCACTACCATGTTGGGCATGACGCGCATGATAGCGAGGTCCTCAACTGCTTGGTGAGTCCCGCCGTCAGGCCCGACCGAAATGCCTGCGTGGCTCCCCACGATCACTACCTTCCGGTCGTTGTAGCAAATCGTCGTTCTTATTTGCTCCCAGTTTCTGCCTGGGCTAAACATGGCATAGGAAGAAGTGAAAGGTATCTTGCCCATTGCTGCCATACCGCTCGCCACTGTGACCAAGTTTTGCTCTGCCACTCCTACTTGTACAAAACGAAGAGGGTATTTTTGGGCAAAAAGGTGCATTTGGGTACTCTCGGTGAGGTCTGCACAAAGCCCCACGACATTTGGATTTTCATCTCCCGCGAGCACAAGCCCCTCGCCAAAACCTTTTCGGATCGGCAATTGCTCGACATCCTTTTCAAAAATTTTTGGATTTAATTTTACTTTTTGATTTATCATCTTAATTACTGATGCTCACTTTTTATCTTCCCATCCAAAGTCCTCACATTGTTCAGCTCATCTAGTGCCTCGCCTGCTTGCTCTCTATTTGGTGGCTTACCGTGCCACTCGTACTTTCTTTCCATAAAAGAAACTCCTTTGCCTGGTATGGTGTTTGCGATGATCACTGAAGGCCTGTCAAAAACAGCATGAGCTTCGCCCACGGCGCCGATGATCTGACTAAAGTCATGCCCGTCTATTGTTTGCACATGCCAATTGAAAGCTTCCCATTTTGCAGCTAGCGGTTCGAGTGGCATCACATCTTCTGTATACCCTTCTATCTGGATATTATTTCGGTCTATGATGACAGTTAGGTTTTGAAGTCTTTCTTTGCCAGCAAAAAGCACCGCCTCCCAAATATTTCCTTCCTGAAGCTCTCCGTCGCTCAAGAGACAGTAAAATTGTTTGTTTGAACTTCTGCCATTGTCTATCTTATCCGCAAGGCTCATACCACAAGCCTGTGAGAGCCCTGAGCCGAGAGGGCCAGAGGAAGTCTCTAAGGCTTTCAAATATTCTCTATGAGGGTGACCTTGAAGACGAGAGCCAAATTTGCGCAAAGTTTTAAGTTCTTCTACAGGGAAGTAGCCAGCGTGAGCCATGGTGGCATAAAGCACTGGTGCGATGTGTCCGTTGCTCAAGACGAGCCTGTCTCTGTCTTCCCAATCCGGGTGACTAGGGTCGTGTCTTAAAATATGAAAATAAAGCGCAGTAAAAATATCAGCCATGCCCAAAGGCCCGGCACTGTGTCCACTTCCTGCCTCAAGCAAAGACTCGATTATCGAAATGCGAATATCATTTGCCGTACTCGCAAGAAATTTTATTTTTTCATCATTTAGTATTTGCATTGATTTAATTGTAAAACTAAAAATCAAAAACGAAAAGGTAAAAACAAAATTTTACAACACTTGCATTTCTTTGATCACCTCCCTAGGGTCGGGTGAATTAAAAATAGTTGAACTAGAAACAAATCGAGTTACTCCAGAATCTTTAAGTGATTTGATTGTTTCTTTACTCACTCCAATATCTATTTGTATCGGCACGGACGGGTGCCTTTTGTTAAATTCTGATATTTTTTGGAGCACCATTTCGTCAAGGCTCACACCGTTGTAGCCCACTCTGTCGTTTCCCATAAACTGCACAAAGTCTATCATTGGCAAATACTGTTCTAACAGAGAAGAGTCTACAGAAGGCTTGATACCAACTCCAGCTTCGCATCCTGAGTTTTTGGCAGCTTCTATGCATTCTTTTGTATGGTCAGTAGAGTCTATGTGGATGACGAAACTCTTGGCACCCATAGAAATAAAATCAGTGATGTATTCCACCGGGTGAAATGTGAGCATATCTACCTCAAAATCAAATTCATCAATAAGAGGAAACTTTTCTTCTCCCCTTACGAACTGGATCATCTCTTCAAATTGGTTGCCATTAAAAGGCCATGTCTTAGGCGGAGCGTATTCTCCATCCACTATGTCTATTTGTACTTTTTTGACACTACCCACCACCTTCGAAAATGTTTCTCTGACCATTTTCAAATTTTGAGGAATGATGGCTGGTATGATTTCGTTCATTTTTTAGTTATGGATTTATATAGAGAGATTCTTCCATTTTGTCTATTTCTCTAAGCCTCCTTATGTGTCTACTCTCTTCTGAAAATTCTGTCTTGAGCCAGAGCTCGACTGCTTCCTTGGCCTCCTCTTCAGAAATAAACCGGGCTCCTAGGGAAAGTACATTTGAGTCGTTGTGTTCTCGTGAAAGTTTTATTATTTCTTTATTGCCTCCGTAGTAAACCACTGCGCGCACATTGGGGAATCTGTTTGCGACTATCGCCTCTCCTTGGCCGCTTCCACCAAGGATAATGCCTTTGGAGTTTTCTGCATCCTTAAATACCTCCACTCCCACCTTTTCTACTTCGAGGGGGTAGTCGTCTCCTTCTTTAAATTCTTTTGGCCCCAAATCCACCGCCTCAAACCCGAGAGTTTTGACAAACTCCACTAAAGTTTCCTTGAGTTTAAACCCGGCATGATCTGATGCAAAAAATATTTTCATAAAAGTTAACTTTTACAAATACTTACCTATCGCAAGTACGTGCTTCACCAGTGTCGCTGTGTACCCCATCTCGTTGTCATACCAAGCGCACACTTTGACCAAGTTACCGCTGACGACACGAGTGAGCCCAAGGTCGGCGATAGAGCCATAGAGTGAGCCGATGATGTCAGAAGAGACTATAGGGTCGTTGGTGACAGTGAAGATACCTTCCCATCTTTTCTCCTTGGCTGCTTCGGTGAGTATTTGGTTTATTTCTTCAACACTAGTGTCTCTCTTGGCGATAAGGGTGATGTCAGCGATAGACCCAGCGACTACAGGCACTCTCATAGAGATGCCATCAAACTTACCTTCAAGGTCGGGGATGGCTTTGGTGACTGCGATAGCGGCTCCAGTAGAAGTGGGTAATATATTTTGAGCCCCAGCTCTACCCTCTTTAAAATCTTTTTTGTTTGGACCATCGACTATCGACTGGCTAGCTGTGTATCCGTGCACTGTGTTCAAAATAGCCTTTTCGATACCTATCTTTTCGTGGAGTATCTGCATGAGTGGGCTGCCTGCATTGGTAGTACAAGATGCATTTGAAGAAACCTTTGACTTCTCTAGTTTTTCGTCATTTATACCCATGAGCACAGTTGCCTGTGTCTCGTCAGCGGGCGCGTCTTTGGCTGGAGCTGTGATGACCACTCTCTTTGCCCCAGCTTCGACATGCACTTTTGCCTTTTCAAAAGAAGTGAAGGCACCTGTCGACTCTATCACCACATCAATATTTAAATCCTTCCAAGGCAAGAGGTTTGCTTCCTTTTCAGAGAGAAAAATTATTTCTCTCTGACCCCGCGAAGCTTCAGCGGAGTGGGGTCCAATTATTATCGCTTTCTTATCGTCCCTTACAGAAACAGGAAACTGAGCCGGCCCATAAGCAGTATCGTATTTGATAAGGTAAGCGATATTTTCGATGTCACCTAAGTCATTGATAGCTACCACTTCTATTTCTGGGTTTTTTTGAGAAAGTTTGAGAAATGCTCTACCTATCCTTCCTGCGCCGTTTATTGCCACTCTAATTTTTTTATCCATGGGTTTTTATTCTTACTTGTAGTCCTCAAATTATACTACTCTGTACCCACTTTTACACCCTACTTTGTGCATATAAAAATTGGCAAAAGGAAAACCCCTTCGGCATCGTTCGAACTGATGACGCCGAAGGGGGTGTAGACGAGCATAGGTCCAGTGGTTGAACATGAATCTTGCATGGAAACCAATCATAAACTCTTAGTCCCACATTGGGGGACGGATATTTACAAAAGGCAGCCATTCCTTTTTAGGGGCTCATTTTTGGCTTTCAAGCTCAGCTTGAAAGCGGTAATGATACTCACATGTTGCAAGTGACTGGGTTGGCGGTGTGTCCGCCTTACATCGTCTTCTGACCACTATAATAAATATTCCTAAAATTTTGTCAAGTGTTTTTAAAAAAATCACATAAACAGAAAACCCGCTGCGGACAGCAGAGGACTCTCTGCTACCGCACGCGGGCTATTTAGCGAGGTGCCAAGGTGATGAAGTATTCGCCGTAATGGTCGGTACCGAATTCTGCCTTCTTCCACCCGCCGGTCGCCGTATATTTCCTGGCGACCTCTTTCACTATGCGAGGAGTGTGGTTGGGTGATTTTGGTACCGGGAAAACACAATTTTCTCCAGGAACAAAGTTGTTCATCAGGAAAAGATCACACTTTTCTTCGAGGTGTTTTGCGTAGATCAGCTCGTCGCTGTTCAACGCCAAATCTTTTGGTGTCAAAGCCATTTTTTGGTTCTCCTTTATATATTATAGCAAACTTACAGGATTTGTCAACCAAGTTAGAAATATTATTTCTAACTGGGTCAATAGCAAAAATAACACCAAAAAACACCACTTTTAGGGGTGTTTTTTGTGCTTTATTTTGAGTATTTAAGCCGTTTTGGATTCCTTTGTTGTAGCCGTTGTGTTTACTATATCGTCTATTGAGCAAACTCCAGAGGCACAAGCGAGCTCTTGCTTCGAGTCTATCTCATCACTTCCCTCGTAAGTCACTATCTTAGAGAAGTCGATGTGCTCTAGCCTCTTCATGAGCTCGGTATAAGTCTTCTCATCTATCTTTTCATACGGAGCGAGCTGGTAGACATGGTTGTCTCGAGGGAGGAAAGAAAGTCCGCCGATGATGTCCCAATTCTTGTAGAGCCAGTTTGCCACCTCTATCCACTCGTCTTCGCCTACTGATATGGTGGTCGAAGGGTTGTGCTCGGTGAAATTCTCCTTTACCTGCTTCCAGTACTCAAGCTGCTCTATTGCAGTCTGGTCATCTTTGAAAGCTGTGGTCTTTGGAGATTTGACTGGGAAGTCGATGACATAGGTAGTCGCATTTTCCATGGTCTGTCCGACTTCTGGGTTGTAAGGCACGCCCTGGTCTTTAAGCATTTTAAATAGTGAGTCTGTAGCCGCTATCCTCACTCTCCTGATGTAATACTCTGAGAATCGTGGGTGGACTCCAGAAGAAGAGTCGACAGTCTGAGATAGGTTGCCAGAAGGTTTGGTACAAGTGATGCAAGTAGACTCAGGGATATCAAACCTCTTTGCAAATTGCCTGTTTACTTTTATCGCCTCGAGCTTGAGCTCTCTCATCACCTCTGGCTTCCTGACCACAGGAGAGTCCCACTGACCGGTGATAGATACGCCGAGGAGTCTCTCCTTGTCGCAATTTTCTTTCCATTCTTTTGAAAGGTATGGGAATTTGGTAAGTGTCGCTTGGTAAGTACCGATGATAGCAGCCACTCTAACCTTTTTCTTCAAGCTTTCGAGGGTGTCGCTGTGGCGAGCCACTACTTCAGAGAGGTTACAAAATTGCTTTGACTGGAGGATGATTTCACCACATGGGTTGGTGCCTACAGGCTTCAAAAATTTGTTATCTTCGGAGACGACACCTGTTTCCTTGAATAACTTAATTCTTCTTTCTGGCAATGTTTTGACGAGACCACCACGGTTGAATATGCCTCTCTCGCCTGCATTTGATTTGATAAGGGCAAGCCATTCATCTAGGAATTGTTCGTTAGTAGGCTTTTCGTTGTAAACTGCGCTGTTGTTTGCGAGCATCCTCTGTGGGTCTGTGTTCCAAAATTGTCCTTTCTTTGCGTCTCTTATCTCATCGTCCTCAAGGTCGGAAAGAGAGATCATAGCGCTCCTTCTCACGCCTCCCGCGACAACACACTCTCCTATCTTGCAAATGATGTCATGAGCGTCTATCGTGCGGAGTCTCTTGCCCTGTCTCGCTAGCATTTTTGATTTGGTAAATCGCAAAACATCCATAAGTGGTTGAGGGCCTGAAGATTTGCCACCCATAGTAGCGAGTCTTGCTCCGGCAGGGCGAAGCTGTGAGAAATCAAACTCCACATCCTTACCTTCTGCCCAAGTGTTCATACCCAAAGAAAGTGCGTCGGCCCAACCTTCCTTGCTGTCAGGTATGACATGTACAAGAGGTTTACCTCCAGTCTGTTTTTGTATTTGAGGAAGTTTCTCTATGTTGTCACTTTCTACAGACCAACCAGCTCCAGTGCCACACATGGAGATATACATTATTTCAGCGAAGTCTTGGAATGAGCTAGGAGCGATATAGGAGCAGTTGTAAGCACAGACATTTGTCGCTCTAGCTGCCTTACCTGCAAATTGGAGGAGCCTCATCGAAGGCATGGCTTCTTGTTTCAAAATAGTTTCTCTCACTTCTTCGTATTCTGCTTCCTTGAGTTTCTCGCCCAAATTTTCTTTCATAAAGCTCATGTATCTGTCCACTGTTTCCATCCAAGTTTCTCTTCTGTTCTCTTCAGCCATCCATTTTGAATATGTCCTGTAGTAGATAAACTCACCCAAAGCATTTTTGAAATATTTTTTGCTATCAGAAGCAAGCTTTTTTACTCTTTCTGGCACTGCAATACCCTTTAAGCGGACTTCTGATCTTCTTTGTCTATAGAGAATGTAGTTTTTGGCAGTATTTACGTATTCAGAAAGTATAAGCTCTTTTTCGACGCTATCTTGTATACCCTCTACATTTGGCAAAAAGTTTTTGAACTTCTTTGAAATCCTCACCAAATCCGCAAGCACCTTGTGAGCCACCATACGAGCCTCTGCTTCGCTGCCTTCGTTTGAGGCCACCATAGCTTTGTTTATGGCATTTACTATCCTCTCAAAATCAAAAGATGCGATGGAGCCATCTCGCTTTTGTACTTTCTTTATGAAATCTTCCATAGCACTTTTTTTAGTTTGCTTTATTGAAGAGGATTTTTTTGCTATTTTTGCCATATTTTTGTAAAAAATTTAATAATTTAATAATTTTTTATCGTTTTTTTAATAAATTTAAAAAAATCAGTTCAATTATTTTACAATTTTAAAAGAGCTACCACACTGTGGATAAGGCAAAAAACATCCACTCCAAAACAATTAAATTTTTATGTAAAGACTATTGTCTAATCACTGTTGTTTACAAGAGATGTTTGGGTACAAAAAAATTATTTTCAATTTTTACAAAATTTAAAATATGAAAAAGGTCGCCGACACCTCGCATCGGCGACCTTATGGTAGCTTCGTTCACCACACTAGCAAGGCAATGTAGTGCAGCCTTGCAAAGGTGTGAGCGTTTACTCCATGGGAGTTGCTACCTAGATCAAAAACTTATCATTTTTAAAAACATGTCAACAACTACTGTATCTCCACCAAATACCAGGCACCAATGCCGTGAGATTCAAAAAAACCAGCGTTTGTCTCTAAAACATACAAAGACTTAGCTGGAGGAAAGAAAACTTTAGGAAAAGTGTTGGGAGATACATCTTTTTCTATATGTACGATTGCTCCATTTTTATCTACCCAGGCTATATCTATAGGGAAAGCCATCTCTTTCATCCAAATACCTGGGTATGTCTCTTCTTCAAACACAAAAAGCATTACCCTATCCTTCTCCAAAGACTCTCTACCCGAAAGTCCTCTCTCTCTTTCACTATCTTCATCCAAAATTTCAGCTTCAAACTCCACACCTCCTATTTTTATAGTCTCCGATTCTTTTTTAGTTATCATCTCTGGATTGGTCTCTTTTTGGGCAATCTGTTTGGTAGTCGTATTTATTTTATTTGTTTTTTTGATCCAAAAAATACCGGTAGTAACAAAAAATATTAAACAAAAAGTAAGGGTGGTAAAAAACAAGTATTTAAAATATTTCATAAACTAATTCTACACCTACAAGCAAAACAAAAACACCCTCGATTGCTCGAGGGTGTTTTTGTTTTGAGGAACTATGGTATTACCTACCGAAGCCACCTCTGCTACCACCTGTATTACGAGGTCTGTCCTCCTTAGGACGAGCTTCGTTTACAGTGAGAGCTCTACCGTCTACATCTTTGCCGTTTAGGCCGTCGATTGCAGCAGTAGCTTCAGCTTCATTTGTCATAGTGACAAATCCGAAACCTTTTGAGCGGCCGTCTGTTCTGTCGATAACGACAGCAGCCTCGCTCACTTCGCCGAACTCAGAGAACATAGCTTTGAGATCAGCATCAGTTGTTTTGTAGGGTAAATTACCTACGAAAAGCCTTTTCATTGCGAACTTTTTATTTTTTTTGATTAAAACGACCAAGCGCTTCCGCCTGATTGTTTGCAAACAATAAGCTCGCAAAACAAACTAGAAGAAACCCGCTTACCCATCTATTGTATCACCTTTTTGCCTTTGAGGTCAAGACCGATAGTCACAGCGTCCCTTATCACCTTATCGCCAAGGTCAGAGAAGAAAGAGGCTGATCCAAATTTAACTTCCCAATCAGCTCTGTTTATAGCAAAAGAGCCCTTTGCATAAATGTTGCCAGCTTCATCCGAAGAAAGCGTAGCTGTAAAGGAAACTGGCTTTGTGATGCCTTTGAGAGTCAAATCACCAGAAAAAACGTATCTACCTGCCGCAGCTCCAGCTTCGCTAGAAGAGCTAACGCTTTTTAGAGTAAATTTACCAGTTGGATGAGTAGTTACACCAAAGAAATCATCGCTCCTAAGGTGTTTTTCAAGATCTGCAATGTTTTCATCGCTTTCTATTGTATTCATGTCGATGACAAACTCTCCAGAAGCGACACCATTTTGATCTACAACGAAATTTCCTGAAGAAAGTTTTATTGTACCAGTATGCCCACCCCCAACTATCTTTTCACCCTGCCATGTGATAACACTTGTTTCTGCATTTACATCATAACTACCCTTCTCAACTGCAGATATGCTAGTAGTTGAAGACGCCATATTTTGTTCTAAAGCAAGGTTTTCTTCTACTGGAGCCTTAGTTTCTCTACTAAAAGCAAACGCAGCAATTGCTACAACCACTATCACACCAGCTATAATATAAGTATTTTTCATGAATCGTGTTTTTTTAATTTAATCCTTTTAATTTGCCTTTTTAGACATTTTTAGTATTATATTGGAGCTTGAGTACGTTATCAAGTATTTTTCGTTTTTGCTTACTTTTACGGAAGGTAAAACTTGGCGGCAAAACCTAAAATCATTATTAAAGTAACCATGCCAAGTTAGTTGTATTATTATAAATGACAAAAGAAATAGAAAGCATCAGTTTGATGCAAAAACTCCTCGATGAATCCATTCTACCTCCTGCCAAAGAAAGCATAGTAGAAGGAACTGTTATATCTATAGGTAAAAATGCTGTTTATGTAAATCTCTCACCTTGGGGAACTGGGGTGATATTTGGACGTGAATACATAAACGCGAGAGACCTGATAAAGAAGATAAACATCGGGGACAGCATCACTGGTAAGGTTATCGGTTCAGACAATGAGGACGGTTATATAGAAATCTCACTCAAGGAAGCAAAACAAGCCATAATATGGAGCGAAGCTGAGATGGCGATAAGGGACAAGAAGGTATTCGAGTTAACCATAAACGAAGCCAACAAAGGTGGGCTCATGCTATCTTGGCAGGGCATCACAGGCTTCCTTCCTGCTTCTCAACTCAAGACAGAACACTACCCTAGAGTTGCTGATGGAGACAAAGATAAAATACTCGACGAGCTTAGGAAGCTTGTTGGTACAAAGATAGATGTAGTCATTATCGGAGTAAATGCTAAAGAAGGTAAGCTTATATTCTCAGAAAAAGATACTGACAGCGGTGAGAAGGGTAAGATGATGGATAAATACACTCTAGGTGATGAGCTTATGGGTGAAGTGACTGGCATAGTAGATTTCGGAATATTCGTAAAAATAGAAGACGGACTCGAAGGTCTAGTACACATTTCCGAAATAGACTGGGGCCTAGTCGAAAACCCACACAAATTCGCCAAAGTTGGAGATAGGGTCAAGGTCAAGATCATAGAAATAAAAGACGGAAAGATTTCCCTATCTATGAAAGCTTTGAAGGAAAACCCATGGAGCGAAGCTAAGAATAAATACAAGAAGGACGACATGGTGACTGGTGTTATCATCAAGTTCAACAAGCACGGTGCCCTTGCTTCTATCGAAGAAGGAGTAGCAGGTCTTGTACACATCTCAGAGTTCGGTAGTGAAGAAAAACTCAGAGAGAAACTTGAGCTTGGTAAGACATACAAATTCAAGATCACAATCTTCGATCCTAAGGATCAAAAGATGGCCTTGTCTTTCCTCGAGAAATAATTTAATCTTACACAAGATGGTTTGGGGTAGCTGATACGAGCACCCCACAGAAACGGCGCCCTGTAATCCAGATCAACAAGGGGGCGCCGTTTTCTATTTGCAAAAATATTTTAATACTATATATTACCAAAAGCCTTGGACCGTGCTCTGGAATAATGGGATTCCTAATTCCATTATTCCTCTGAGTCAGGAGACCCGTGCCGAACGCTTTTCACCGCCGGCACGGGTTTTATATTTCTAATTAAACTCATTCATTGCCCTGTCTCGGCCTTCGGTAGCCATAGTTTCCACTATCTGCGCCACCTTTTTATAAACTTTTTTGAGCGTTTCTTGCTCTGTGGGTTTAAACTTGGCTAATATAAAATCAAGCACTTTTTGCTCCCCTTCTGGCTTTTTGACCTTACCATTTGCTGTAGTAGGAGAAACACCTATCCTTATCCTGGTAAATTCTTTTGTTTTGACTGCTTTGATGACTGACTCGAGTCCCCTGTGCCCACCACTACTTTTATTGAAAGATATTTTGACGGTGCCAAGCCCAAGATCTAAATCATCATAAATAACCACCAGCTTCTCAGCATCCTTTTTACTTTTCACGAATTTGGCAATAGCACGGCCAGAGTTATTCATAAACTCTTCTGATTCCACTATCTTCACCTTCTTTATATCCAAATCCTTTAACCTTAAAGCAGCATCTTTGCCGGCATTGTGACGGGTGCCTTCGTATTCTTTTCCTGGATTACCTAGGCCAAAAATGATCATAAATTTTGAATTAGTTTTTATATGTAATATAATGCATCAAATGAATGACGATAACAACACAAGCAAAGCCCCTGAAACTCAAAAAGAGAGCTCTTCATTTTGGGAAATGGTAAGGTATCTAGTCATAGCTTCTCTCATAGTTTTCCCTTTTAGGATGTTCATAGCTCAGCCATATATAGTAAGTGGGTCTTCAATGGACCCCACCTTTGAAAATGGCGACTACCTTATAGTTGATCAGATAAGCAAAAGGTTTAGCGAACCCAAAAGAGAATCAGTGCTTATCATCCGTTACCCGGTCGATCCTTCCAAGTTTTTTATAAAAAGACTCATAGGATTCCCCAACGAAACAATAGAAATAAAAAATGGCATTGTGACGATATTCAACGAAAGTCACCCAGAAGGATTTTCTCTCGACAATTCATACATAGAGCACAAAAAGAGTGACAGTTTCTCGATAAAACTCGGCGATTCCGAATATTTCGTCATGGGAGATAATAGAGCAAACAGCTCAGATTCGAGAGTTTGGGGCCCCCTTCCAAGTGAAGATATTGTGGGCAAACCGATACTTCGCTTGTTCCCAATCAAAAAGATTGGTATCCTTCCTGGCGAGGTAAACAATAATGAAGGACAAAAATAAGGCTAAAAAAGAGGAAAAACTGAGCAATGAAGCCAAAATTGCTCGTTTTTTCGGTTTCAAAAAGGTGGCTGCACCAGAGCTTATAAAGGCTGATTTTGATGCGGTGAAGAAGCTCGAACCGTCTGTATTCCCCGAAGAGAAGGCTGCTATACTCCGTATGTATTTTGAGGAAAAAAAGAACGGAAATCACAGCGTAGGGAATATTTATATTGAAAAACCATTCCCAGGTTCAAAAGACACTTCCAAAAAGTCTGGGAGACTCGATGTCGATCTTTTTTCTATCAGCTCCCCCAAATATGTCTCTGAATGTTTGATCATTCTGACTTCCATACAAATACTTGAGGAGATAGGCCACAAAGACATGGAGGTGCGCATAAATTCAATAGGCGACAAAGACTCCATAAATTCATTTCAAAGAAATCTGACTTCTTACATAAGAAAAAATATCTCTCTCTTCCCTAGTGATTTGCGTCAGGTAATAAAAAAAGATCAATTTGTACTTCTAAGGGAAAAACACGAAGGCTGGGAAAAGTTTCAAAATGAATGTCCTAAACCAGTCGACTTTCTTTCTGAGGCAAGCAGAACACATTTTAAGCAAGTACTCGAGTTTCTAGAGGTCATGAACATAAACTACTCCCTAGACCACTCTCTCCTTGGAGATTTCGAAATAGGTTCTGAAACTGTTTTTGCAATAGAAAACACAGAAAGACTCGCATATGGTTTCCGCTTAAATAGACTAGCAAAAAAGGTTGGATACAAAAAAGATTTGCCGGTTTGTTTTATCAATATTTCTGCAAAAATCATAAAACAAAGCAAAACTTCTAAGGTAAGTAATGGAAACCCAAAATTCTTCTTGATCCAATTTGGAAATGAAGCTCGTCTCCAAAGTTTCCTCATTCTAAGGCAAGTATTCGATGCAAAAGTTAATATTCTCCACCTTTTAGAGAAAGATAGGCTAGACGAGCAGATGTATATAGCCGAAAAATCTGGTGTGCCTTATATCATGCTCGTAGGTCAAAAAGAGGCTCTAGACCAGGTGGTAGTCATAAGGAATGTAGCCACAAGATCCCAGGAGACGATTGCCCTCTCATCTATAGCTGATAAGGCAAAGGAGCTATCGTAAGTCCCCTATTTACATTATAAACTGTTTTATGTTAATATAATTCCCGATATGGCAACAAACGTAGAAGTCACAAAAAACGGCTCCGAAAACAATCTTGGAGTTATAAGGAAATTTACAAAAAGAGTTCAGGGCTCAGGCATTTTGTCTAGACTCCGAAGCAAAAGATACAGCTCCCGCAAACTATCCGAATACGTAAAAAAGAAGAAAGCCCTAAAGAGGATAACCAGAAAAGAAGAAGTAAGAAACCTCATAAAGATGGGCAAGATGCAAGGAAACATCGACTAAATTATAGATTTTAGAAAATAGACAGTAGTGGATAAAAGCAAAGATACAACTTCATTGGTTGAAACAATTAAAGAAGAAATCCTAGGGAAAGCTTACGAGCTTTCTTTTGCGTTCATAGAGGCACCGGAGATGCAAAAGCTAAATAAAGAGTATCGAGACAAAGACTACCCCACCGACATACTCTCCTTCCCTCTTTCAGATACAGCAGGCGAGATTTTGATATGCAAAGAAGTGGCAGCAGAAAAATCAAAAGATTTTGATATGTCAGAAAGTGATTATTTAGTCTTCCTTGTTATCCACGGCCTACTACACCTTAAAGGCTATGATCATGGTCAGGAAATGGAATCTCTCGAAAAAAAATACTTGGCCAAATTTAAGTAAAATTAAATTTTCTTCATAAATCAACAGGTAAATTTGTAACTATCATTAAAAGTATAGTAAAATTTGGTGATATGAGTTCTCGATATACAGTAGGTATAGATATAGGTACATATGAAGTAAAAGTTGTTGTAGCTCTACATACAGAAGAAAGTCCATTGCCTAAAATAGTTGGCACAGGCAGAAGCGAATCAAAAGGTCTTCGTCATGGCTACACCATCAATATGAGTGATGTGGCAAAGAGTGTCAGAGTGGCAGTAGCTCAAGCAGAAAAATCTTCAGGTATCCAAATAAAAGACGCTTTTATATCAATAGGAGGTGTGGGTCTTTCGAGTATCAATTCAAATGGTTCGTGTATAGTGGCAAGAGCTGATCAAAAAATAACAGAAGCAGATTTAGATGCAGCCCTATCAGCTGCAGAAGAGTCAATACCACAAAGCCTTACTCAAAACAGAAAGATAATTTACTCCATACCAGTGGCTTGGAGGATAGATGGCAAAAATGTATTAGGAAGAGTGCTTGGTATGAAGGGTGTAAAACTCGAAGTAAAAGTACTTTTTGTAAGTTGCTTAGAACATCACCTTGACGACTTGGTAGAAGCAGTAGAAGAGGCTGGTGTGAGGGTGATAGACGTTGTTGCTTCCCCTATCGCTGCCTCTTTCGCCATTCTTTCAAAGAGCCAGAGGATAGCTGGATGCGTGCTTGCAAATATTGGAGCTGAGACAGTGTCTATGGTTGTATTTGAAAATCAAATCCCCGTCTCCCTTGAGGTTTTTGGTATAGGCGGAAATGATATAACCAACGACATAGCTCTTGGGCTAAAAATTTCTCTCGAAGAAGCAGAATCAATCAAACTCGGAGGTATCACTTCTACAAATTATTCAAGAAAAAGACTTGAAGAAATAGTCTCTGCGAGACTCGGTGATATTTTTGAACTTATCGAAGTCCACCTCAAAAAAATTGGTAAGTCTGGACTGTTGCCAGCCGGGATAATTATCACAGGAGGTTCTTCTTCTATCGGAGCAATCGAAGACTTGGCTAGGAGCTACCTTAAACTTCCTTCACGCACAGCCTCATTAAATTTTGGTTCTCTCCAAGGAAGTAACGGTAATTCAAAATTTCAAATAAAAGATTCTTCCTGGTCAGTGTCATACGGCCTTTGTATAGTCGGCAATATGCCCGAAGAAAGTAGTGAAAGCTTAGGGCTCAAAAAACAAGGAAAAGATATTTTCAAAAAAGTACTCGATATCATAAAACAATTTCTGCCTTAAATTTAGAACACAAAACTCCATTCTTACAAGTTTTGTAATTAAGGGCTTTTTTTGGTATTATCGAGGTGATTGATATTTAATTTAAAGATTTTATGCCTCAAATAAAGCCAGAAGTAGAATCATTTGCGCGAATAAAGGTGCTTGGCGTCGGAGGTTCCGGAAAGAACGCCGTCAACCATATGATAAATTCCAAAGTTAAGGGAGTTGATTTTGTTGCTGTAAATACAGACGCTCAGGATTTACACTATTCTGAAGCAAAAAGAAAGATACATATAGGTAAAAACCTTACTCGTGGACTCGGTACCGGCATGAACCCAGAGCTAGGTAAAAGAGCAGTAGAAGAAACAAAAGAAGAAATCCAAGAAGCTATAAAAGGAGCTGATATGGTTTTTATAGCCTGTGGATTAGGCGGTGGTACAGGCACAGGAGCAGCCCCAATAATCGCCCAGACAGCAAAAGAGCTCGGCACACTCACAGTAGCAGTGGTGACTAAACCTTTTTCATTTGAAGGAAGCCAGAGGATGAGACTTGCGGAAGCAGGATTAGAGGAACTTAAGAGATCCGTTGATGCTCTTATCGTCATACCAAACGACAGACTACTTGCAACGATAAGCAAAGAAACCACAGCGAGAAATGCCTTCGCGATGTGTGATGAAATATTAAAGCAAGCCGTCGAAGGTATCTCAGACCTCATCACAACTCCAGGTATCATCAACATAGACTTTGCCGACATCAAGGCAGTCATGGAGGGCGCTGGTGGTGCACTTATGGGTATAGGTAGAGCTAGCGGCGAAAATCGAGCCGTAGAAGCAGCTAAACTCGCTATCAATTCCCCACTTCTCGAAGTATCTATCAATGGCGCCAAGGGAGTACTCTTCTCTATTGCAGGAGGTGACGACCTTACAATGTTTGAGATACATGATGCAGCCAAACTCATTACCGAGTCAGCAGATCCAAATGCAAAGATAATATTCGGTACAGTAAGAGACGAAAAACTCAAGAAAGGTGAGGTTAAAATTACAGTCATCGCTTCAGGTTTCCCTGAAAACTTCTCTTCTGTTAGGCCAATTCCATTTGAAGACAGACCTTTAAACAATAACGAGGATGATAATCAAACAAAGGGTAAAATATTTAACTCAATGTTTGGTGGTAACAAAGAAAAAGAGAGGCCAGTAGAAAAAGAAAGGGAGAGGGAGAGAGAAGAAATACAAAGAGAAGAGCCTACTACCCCACCAGAAGAAAAGAAATCAAACGTGATAATAGAAGAAGACGAAGACGAATGGGGTGCTGTACCAGCCTTCCTAAGGAGAAGTAAGTTAAAATAAAAAGTAACAATCAAAACTCCCTGAAAAGGGATTTTTGATTTTCAATGTATCTTGTATAATTAGTTAAAATTAAAATAATCATCGAATTTAAAGATATGCACGAACTAATCATTATTGGTGGAGGTCCAGCGGGGGCGGCTGCGGGAGTTTATGCTGCAAGAAAAAAGATAAAGACTCTTCTAATAACAGATACCTGGGGTGGCCAGAGCTCTGAGTCCGTTGGTATCCAAAATTGGATAGGAAACATAGAAATACCAGGTGTTGAATTTGGTAAACTTCTCAAAAATCATGTAGTTCACTACAAAGAAGACTCTGTTGAGATAAAAGAGAATGAAAAGGTGACAGAAATTTCAAAACAGGATGGTGGTTTTTTAGTAAAGACAGACAAGGGTGAGTATCTATCCAAAACAGTACTTATAGGTACCGGGAGCTACAGAAGGAAACTCGATATACCTGGAGCAAAGGATTATGAGAATAAAGGCATAGTCTACTGTGCTTCTTGTGATGGGCCTCTTTTTGCCGGCCAAGATGTCGCAGTCATAGGTGGAGGCAATGCAGGCTTCGAATCAGCCGCACAACTACTTGCCTACTGTAATAGTGTAACTCTATTAAACCGCAGCGATAAATTTAGAGCTGACCCTGTGACGGTAGAAAGTATAAAAAAGAATCCAAAAATGACTGTCCTTACAAATGCTGTGCCAGTAGAAGTAAAAGGAGATAAGTTCGTTAATACTTTAGTTTATGAAGACACTACCTCAAAAGAAAAGAGAGAACTAAAAGTAACAGGGGTCTTTGTAGAAATTGGCCTACTTCCTACTACTTGGTTTGCAGAAAAAACAGGCGTAGAGATGAACGACATAAAACAGATCAAAGTAGACCCAAAAAACCAGAGGACAAGCGTACGTGGCCTCTGGGCAGCCGGAGACTGCACTGACGGTCTCTTCCACCAAAACAATATTGCTGCGGGAGACGCAGTCAAGGCTCTCGAAGATATCTATTTGGAGCTTCAGAGAATGAAGTAGCAGATTCTCAAATATTGTTGAGGTATGTTCTATAAAAAACCTTGAACCACTAAAGAAAAAGTTGTTTCAAGGGATAGAAGTGTTTTTTAGAGAATATACCGAATAAAATATTTGAGAATAGGCACGCTCAAGAACTATTTTTGTTTTTTAAAATTTACTTCCTAGAAACGTCCTTTATTTCTTTAGAGATTATATCTTCTGCATCAGTCAAATCGTCATCAAACTTCTCCAAAAACTCAATTTCCTCTTTTGTTAGTTTGCGCTTAAATTCTGCCTTTCTTAATTTTTGAATATATTCTCTTAGGTCACTGTGCAATATATCAAACGACTTACCGAGGACTTTTTCTGCCTCGAGACTTTCCTTTTTAACCCTTCTGTAGAGGTTGAAGAATTTATACCATCCATACATAATCAAGAGTATAAATATTATGACGAGTATTGCTGCGGGTATCAATACTTTCATTAGGCCGATGGTATATGAGCCAATACTCAATATTAGGGGCTTTTCTACAAATATATTTATATTTTGAGATGATAGAGTTATATTTTTATCATCCGCAAGAGCTTCTACCCAAACAGTATAGTTACCTTCTTTTAATATCGGTTGACTAATAAAACTAAACTGATAGTAGCTGTTTGTTTTTACTTGGTGAGTTTGTACCAACCCATCCTTGTCCTTTAATGATATTTTGAGTAGACCATACTTATAAGGAGCTGTTCCTGATATCTCTATACTCTCATTAACTTTAATTTTAGAGGGGTATAAATCTATATTTAATGGTGGGGCTATCTCACTATCTGTAGACTCTGGTTCATTTTTTGTTTTTTCTTCGACAGGAAGGAGTGCAGGTTTAGGCTCTTCTACAGGAACAGGCTTTACTGGCTCTACAGCTGGCAAGTTTATTATATTTATTTGTGAATTGCTGGTGCCAGAGATGATATCTGTACCCAATCCATCGTTTTCTCTAACAGCTGAGTTCGAAAATATTATTGAAGCTAAGCCAGTTTTTTTTGCCCTAAAAATAATAGACACAATATTTCCATTACCACCTGTAAATCCAGGGTTAGGCACTCCGCCATTAAAAGTTATTTGGCCGACACTATTTGAAAAGCCTGGCTCCTCCACCCACAAAGAAAAGATTGAAGATCTTTTATCAATCGAAACTACTTCTAACAAATCTTTCGGAAATTGAATTATACTTTCTGCATTGTTTATTACCTTACCTAGAGTGTCGACTGTAATTTGGATATTTATTATATTACCAACTGAAACCTCATTTTGTGACGGTCTCATTTGCAAAAAAGCAGCATCTACTTTTTGATTGAAAGAGAAGAAAAATATTGCAAAAAATACCGCTATCAATAACTTACTGTTTAACAATTTCATTTTTTACTTTTCTCATTTTTATAAAGACAAAAATGAGAATTATTATAAATATAGCCACAAAAGGATAGTAAGTATTTTTGGAATCAGGACTATATACTGACTCTGTGACATTTAAAGCAAAATCATAAGCCTTAACGACTATTTTTAGGGATTCATCTTGTTTCTGTAAAACGTATGTATTTCCACTACGAACTGGGGGCAAATCCCCTTCTATAACCTCGTAGTAAGCCACTCCAGATTCATCATCTACTGTATTAAAAGATAAAAATTTTCGCCCATCAAAAACAGAACCTTCTTGTCCTAAATATATCTCAAAAGAGTTTGGGGGAGTTTGATCTTTTTGTAGTATACGAGGCCATTCATCGCGAGACTCAAAGCCTTCTGGTTTTGGCAAAATATTTAATTCAAAATTATCTGTACTTACAGCGTCCTTAGTGCCCTTCCCGTCATTTAGATAGGCATTGATTTCGGATGTTTTGAATGTTACTTTTCCAGGCTTATCAAGGTTTAGGATTATTTTAAAAACAACCAAATCTTTAGAGTTGATACCATCTGGTATACCTCCGATAAAAGATACTTCTTTTTCGTTCATCGAGAGTGAAGGTTTTTGGGGCCAAAGAGAAAAAGCAGAGCCTGCAACACTTAAATCTCCGACTGAAATATTCTTTGATGCATAATCAAAGAATATTTTTCCCTCTATAGCGTTTATTTCCTTACCTTCTGAATCAGCTCTGACATCCACTACTATATTGTCTCCCACAAAAAAATCTTTTTCTTTTGTATCAAAGAATAATGTAGTAGCTGAGACAAAAGAAGGAGCAAACACCAAGCCCACAAGAACGATGAAAAATATTTTTTTGTTTGATAATTTATTCATGTTTATTTTTTACTTCCCCATTCGTATAACATTATAGAGAAGTCCACCGAGTTCACTTTATTGTCTTTGTTGATGTCTACGCAAGGATTTTTGAATGGTTGTAAGGTCTGCCAAAATGAAAGTAGTATTGAAAAGTCTACAGAGTTTACTTTTCTGTCTGCGTTGAAGTCCGAACCATTACAAGCATTTGGGGAAATAGTTGGGATGATAGGGGTAGCCACAGAGCCACCACCACTTCCTCCCCCACCACCTCCACTTCCACCACCATTAGATCCCCCACTGCCAGCAACCGCACTAAATGATCGGGAAGCGCTTGAACTTTCTATACCATAATACACCTTCACTTTAAAGAAGTAGTCCCCTGTACTTGGCACGTCAGCACTCAAGGTGGTATCGAAGTCTTCTCCTGGGTTTATAAATTTAGCAGCTAGTGAGTAGAAGACGTCATCCCCGCCTCCACAAGTATTATTTACATTAGAGACAACACACCACTCATATTGATACTCTGCACCATTTGAACCTTCGTTTGTTATGGTGACATCTGCGGCTACCACAGGGACAGTGTTATCAGAGATACCCCTAATGATAACTTGTGGTGGGTTTGATGTGACCGTCCAGTAGTCATTGCCTGGCAAAGTTTTACCTGATTCAACTGTGGCTGAGAACACACTTTCCCATGTGCCAGCTGCAGCGTCGTTTGCTGTAGTGTATGAATACGTGTAAGTACCTACACCAGTCCTTGTCATTGCTACATTATTTACTACTACATTACGACTTGGATCATAGATAGTGACAGTAGGTGTGCTGAGTGAGTCAGTAAGTGTGCCGTCGTAGATAGTGGTGACTGTAGCTAAGTAATTAGACCCAGCTGAGATCGTGCCGAAATCAGAAGTTGTGACTGTCCATGGTGACTGAGAAGAAAGTGTGAGGGATGTGAGTGTACGTGTTGAAGCATTCCAAACATCAGTCACTAATGTACCAAATGATGTGAGTGTGCGGCTTCCAGAGCTCCAAACGCTAGCTGGGATGCCGGTAATGCTTGAAAGTAGCTGGGAGACTATAGAAGATGATGCAGTGTTGATGACAGCTGCGATTGATGTAGAAGCACTTAGGACTTTTGAATCAGTATTGGCATTTACTGCAGATGTGATACCTGAAGTTTGTGCATTTGTATTAGCATTTATGTTTGCAGCAAGAGATGTGGATGCTGTTAGTACAGCAGAGTTTGTGTTGGAGTTAACTGCATTTTGAGAGTTTGTCACCGCCGCTCCGAGCGAAGTTGATGCGCTCAAGACTTGGGAGTTTGTGTTGCTGTTGATATTGGCCTGTGCCGAAGTGATAGCAGCAGCTATAGAGGTTGAAGCTGTGTTTGTGTTGGCGTTTACTGCAGATGTGATGCCTGAAGTTTCGCTGTCTGTATTTGCGTTAATCTCAGATACGATCGATGACGAAGCGGTTTGGAGGTTACCGAGTGTAGCGAGTGATCCAGAGTCGAGATTAGCATCGGTGAGGCGGCGGGTGGCATAGCTCCAAACATCAGCAGCAGTGATTGAACCACCGGAGGTAATGGTCCTCGTACCATATGACCAGACGTCAGCGACTAATGTACCGAAGGAATCAAGCGTTCTCCCTCCATAGCTCCAAACGTTTGCTGGGATGCTTGTGATACTTCCAAGTACTTGAGAGACGATCGATGACGATGCCGTGTTGATGAGAGCCCCAATAGAAGTGGAGGCGCTTAGGACTCTTGAGTCAGTATTTGCGTTTACGATGTCCACGACTGAGGTTGAGGCGTTGTTAACTCTAGTATTGGTGTTGTTATTAATACTTGTCTCGCTATTTGAAACTGCTGCTGCAATGGATGTTGAAGCAGTTAGGACAGCTGAGTTGGTGTTTGAATTCACGAGAGCCACAACCGAAGAAGATGCATTACTTATCCTTGTGTCTGTGTTTGCATTAACTGCACTTGTGATACCTGATGTCTGAGCATTTGTATTTGCATTTATGTTTGCAGCAAGAGACGTTGAAGCGGTTAGGATGGCAGAGTTGGTATTTGAGTTAACCTGCGAAGTGATGGATGACGAAGCTGTCTGTAGGTTTCCAAGCGTCGCCAAGGAGCCAGAATCCAGGTTTGCGTCGGTGAGGCGGCGTGTGGCAGCAGACCAAACTCCAGTTGCGGTGTCAGAGACCAGAGTACCAAAGGATGTGAGGGTGCGGCTTCCAGAGCTCCAAACGTTAGCTGGGATACCGGTAATGCTTGAAAGTAGCTGGGAAACTATAGACGAGGAGGCTGTATTCATAAAGGCTGCAAGAGAAGTTGATGCAGTCAAAACTCTTGAATCAGTGTTAGCGTTCACAGCAACTTGAGAGTTTGTCACCGCCGCTCCGAGAGAAGTTGATGCGCTCAAGACCTGAGAGTTGGTGTTGGAATTTATATTTGTTTGAGACGCGGTGATCGCGGCGGCGATACTAGATGAAGCGCTGTTTGTGTTTGCATTTACAGCACTTGTGACACCGGAAGTCTGAGTGTTTGTGTTTGCGTTGATATTTGCAGCGACAGATGTAGAAGCGGCTAATATAGCAGCGTCAGTGTTTGAGTTGACAGCAGAGGTGATGCCGGATGTTTGAGTGTTTGTATTGCTATTGATTTGCGAAGTGATGGATGATGACGCTGTTTGAAGATTTGAGAGAGTTGCGAGAGAGCCCGAGTCGAGGGTAGCATCGCTGAGGCGGCGAGTGGCATAGCTCCAGACATCGGCCGCAGTCAATGAGCCTCCAGAAGTTATAGTCCTAGTACCATAAGACCATATGTCTGCGACTAGTGTACCGAAGGAATCAAGAGTTCTGCCTCCATAGCTCCAAACGTTTGCTGGGATAGAGGTGATACTTCCGAGTACTTGAGAGACGATGGAAGATGATGCTGTGTTAATAAGAGCTCCAAGAGAAGTTGAGGCAGTCAAAACTCTCGAATCAGTGTTTGAATTCACGAGAGCTACGACTGAAGATGAGGCATTATTAATTCGAGTGTCGGTATTGGAATTAACTGCAGAAGTAATAGATGACGTCTGGGTATTCGTGTTTGCATTGATATTTGCAGCGAGAGATGTCGAAGCTGTTAGGATGGCAGCATTGGTATTTGAGTTAACTGTATTTTGTGAGTTTGTGACTGCCGCTCCAAGCGAAGTTGATGCACTCAAGACCTGAGAGTTGGTGTTGGAATTTATGTTTGCTTGAGAAGCAGTGATAGCCGCTGCAATAGAGGTTGAGGCATTGTTTGTGTTTGCGTTCACAGCCGATGTGATACCCGAGGTTTTGGAATCTGTATTTGAATTAATCTCAGATACAATTGAAGATGAAGCTGTTTGAATATTTGAAAGGGTCGCAAGTGAGCCTGTATCGAGGTTTGCATCTGTCAAACGGCGTGTTGCTGCACCCCATACACCAGTTGCAGTATCCGATACGAGTGTACCAAATGATGTGAGTGTACGACTTCCAGAGCTCCAGACGCTAGCTGGTATGCCGGTGATGCTTGAGAGGAGTTGGGATACGATAGATGACGAAGCGGTGTTGATGAGGGCTCCAAGAGAAGTCGATGCAGTCAAAACTCTTGAGTCAGTATTAGCATTCACAGCAACCTGTGAGTTTGTGACAGCAGCTCCAAGAGAGGTTGAGGCGCTCAAGACTTGGGAGTTTGTATTTGAGTTTATGTTTGTTTGAGAAGCAGTGATAGCGGCCGCGATACTAGAGGAAGCACTGTTTGTGTTTGCATTTACAGCACTTGTGACACCGGAAGTCTGAGTGTTTGTGTTTGCGTTGATATTTGCAGCGACAGATGTAGAAGCGGCTAATATAGCAGCGTCAGTGTTTGAGTTGACAGCAGAGGTGATGCCGGATGTTTGAGTGTTTGTATTGCTATTGATTTGCGAAGTGATGGATGATGACGCTGTTTGAAGATTTGAGAGAGTTGCGAGAGAGCCCGAGTCGAGATTTGCGTCGGTGAGGCGGCGGGTGGCGGCAGACCATACACCAGTTGCTGTATCGGATACCAATGTACCAAATGATGTGAGACTTCGGCTTCCATAACTCCATATATCAGCCACTAAAGTACCGAAAGATGTAAGTGTCCTACCAGAAAAACCCCAAATTGTTGCTGGGAGGGTTGAAAATAAAGAAGATGAGGCAGTTTGAATTTGCAAATCAGTGTTGGCATTCACGGCACTTGTGATGCCTGAAGTTTCGCTGTCTGTATTGCTATTTACCTGTGAGACTACAGATGATGATGCAACCTGAATCAATGAACCGAGTGAAGAAGAAGCGGTTTGCACATCTGAAAGTGAGGCCACTTGGCTTTCAAGAATAAAACTCTTGTTTTGTTTTATAAGATCAACCCCCGGAGTACCACAAGCTATTTCAGCTGGCCAAGTACCAAGGGTTGAAGAACCAGCAAAGTTGTAATAATGCCATCCATTGGACTCCTCGCTCATCGTTACAGCATTAGCAAACTGTATGTTGTTAGGGCTCCATATGCTTATAGTACAGTCAGTAGTTGATGGTGTGTAATCGTCGTTGTAAAGAAATTCCCCTATCTGAAATGCTGTGTCTTTAGGATACCTCGCTATAGCCAGAGCCAAAAGTGGAGTAAACAAAAAAATATTTACAAACAATATACTTAATATTGTCTTTTGAACTAAAAATTTTTTTATTTTTTCTTTATTCACAAAATTAATCACTCATTACAAAAATGTTACTTCCACCGACTACTGCAGGGATTTCTGAACAAAGTAATACTCCATTTGATTGTAATAATGCATCGTTAGGTACATAACCAGAATTTCCAGCAGGAATTTCTAGTACAAAATCTTGTCTATCACCAGATTGTGCCAAAATATCGTTAATTGCCATAAATTTACAGACCTAATTTATTTGAAATTTTCTTTTTAACTAATTTTTTTGCAAAAGCTACAACTTCAGCTGTTGTTGTAGCTGCGGATTCATCTAGTATCTCTGGCTTTTCAGTAATTACATCATCTATATTTGTGGTATCTGATGATGTAGCATTGTTGTTTTTATTTTCTTCAGGAGTAGAAATGTTTGGGAAAATTGCTTCTGGTGTTGTAGTAGGAACCTCAAGAGAAGGGTTTGACTCTTCAATTGTTGTTGGTGTGGTTGTAGATATGTTTGATGGTGGAGCAATAATTGGTGGAGTAGTTGTAGCTGATTCGGCCACTTCCGAAGTTTCAGTATTTTCAGTAACCTCAGTTTCTTCTACTTGTTCTGTGGAAGGAGTGTCACCTGATTCTTGTGGTACGATATCCTCAACCACCTTATCGACAGCAACCTGTTTGCTGTCTTTTCCAAAAAGACTATCAGGGTCTAACTTCATGACTTCAGCAAGTAATTCATCTGGATTAGAAATAGAATACACCATACCTCCATATGCAATAAACTTTGCTTCATATCTGACCAGTGGTTCATTCGGCATCGCAGCAGATGCGCAAATAATAGAATCTCCATCGTTGTAATAACCAGTTTGATCATAAACGACCATCGATGGGTTGTCTGTAAGCTTTTGTCCTTTTGTTAAATAGATCATACTCTTTTGTTTAAAATTATATCATGAATTATTATTTACATAATATTACTGTGTTAACACTGCTCTTACCTTAATATTATCTCCGAGTGAAGCTGGGGTATAACGAATATAAGTTGTTTCGTTTCCTTTATCTGTCGTATTATAACTTCCCCAAGCTCCCCCAGTGTTTGTTGATTTTTGCCAAGTACCACTATTGGTAGAAGTGGTGTAATCATCTACAAGCAAATCACCATTTACTGCATTGTATAATCTCACACGTAAAGTTGGCACCGTTCCCCCAAAAGCGGTAGCGAAGCGCCAGACAAATTGTTTATTTACCGGACTCGATAATCCAACAGATGGTTGGTAGTGTGAGTCGGTAGTGACAGCTGTGTCGTCATACACCAGAGTAATACTCATGATACGAGCAGGTATACAAAACGTACCAATTGTCGCAAACTCAAACATAAACTGAATTCTTGGTGCACCAGAAATACCGGTTAGATCGCCCCCATAATTGATAAGAGTCCATTCACCCGTATTATCATCAATACCACTTATTCTAAAATATATATAGAAAGGCTCTGTGTTGAGCGAAAACTCACCACTACCAAGGGCGTCATCATGAGAAATAAACACACTTCTAAACTGAGTACAGTTTGGGGTATATAGAGCTGGAGTAATAACTCTTTGATTTGAGGAAGATGCATACGTAGAGTGAGCAGAGAGAGGGAGTGAATAGAGTTGGGAAAGAGCTGTTGTTGTACCATGCTTTACGATATGTGCGATACCATTTTCGCTCCAGATAGAAGTGACTTGAGAGGCAGTGTTGAAATGAGGGATGGTATAGCTGTTCCAATCAATGACATATGCAGAGCCGGCACCAATAGTTCCAGCATTTGATGAAAGTGTGATAGCGGTGGCAGAAGTGAAAGCAGAAATTGTGTACCAAGTAGAAATGGCAGTTGGATCAGTAGAACCAAAACCGATACGATATCCAACCATAGCTGCGACAAAAAATGTGTTGGTGCCAGTGACCGCGGTACCAGACACAGCCACTGTTCCCGAAGAAATATAAGCATTTCCCAAAGATGATGCTTGATCTTGCTGTTTATCATCAACCCCCCAAATGTGATCAAAAGCATCTCCAGCAGATGTAGGATATTTTGTAACATAGTGTCTTACACCAGTAGCACCAGTAGTAGTAACAATCAATCTATCCATAGCATCTGCAATCTCGACACTGCTCAATAACGAAGTTGCGGGAAATGTACTCGCTGATCCTGGAGGAATTTCTGGTCGGTTATCAGAGATCCATCCCAGATTCCCAGCAAATATCTTATCAAGCCACGCGCGATAAATACGAGTAGTGGTGACAAAATACAGAGAGTGCTCCCCTGATCCTGGGCCGTGATTCAAAGTGCCACATCGCCCATTATTTACCCCTGACAAAGTACCTGTGACAAGTTGAGGAGCTGTTGAGACGACGTCTGCTGAATCGATAATATAAACAGCACCCGGAGCAATAGTTCCAGCGGATGATGAAAGTGTGATAGCGGTGGCAGAAGTGAAAGCAGAAATTGTGTACCAGGTAGTGACCGTGGCAGGACTCGTAGTATTAAAACCAATTTTCATCCCCACCATACTCGAGGTGAATGTTGTGCCAGTGCCAGTCACAGCAGTGCCAGCCACTTCGACAGTTCCTGTAGTGTAGTAGGCAATGGACATGGTCATCTTGCCAGAGGCGATAGCGCCAGTTGCTCGCAGATTGTAGCGATAGACACGGGCAAAAGTCGAACCAAATCCATCAAGCACATATGCATAATGAAGGCCCTTGGTCACCTCATCGGCAATGGTCAATCCACATGCTGCTTGGTTGGTGACGACGTTGCCAGGAGTACCAGCGTCAGAGAGCCAGTATGTGGCTTTGATATTATCAGTAGTAGTTGCGACGGGAATAGTCGTACCAGTTGGTAAAAAATCAGCGTAGTTAACTCCTTTCACAAGATGTAGTCCACCATTCGCGACTGTGGCATTGGTAGAAGTGATGGCAAATCGTAATTCCTCGATCACATATGCCGTGCCAGCAGCAAGAGTGCCTGCACTACTTGCAAGTGTAATACCCGTCTCACTACCAATTGCAGATATGACATACCAGCTCACGATAGCGGTTGGGTCAGTGGAGCCAAAACCAATACGTGCTCCGACAGCAATGCCTTCATCAAGCCATTTTGTGCCATTGCCAGTCACTGCAGTAGCAGAAACCTCGACAGTGCCAGTCGTATGTAAATACCTCAGAGACCTAAACCCACGCAAAGTGTGAGCGGCGGCTGAAGTAAGGAGAGTTGCCACAATAAATCCCTTCCATGTATACACGGAAGTGGTTTTATTGTATTCATAGAGACAAATTTTTCTTGGAGCAACAGAAGTGGCTAAGTTTTCAATCATAAATACCCAGTCAACAGTCGAGCTGTAGGTAATCGCGTGAGGATACATCATTGGGGTGTTATAAACGACAACATATGGTGTACCGGCAGCGATGGTTCCAGCGGATGAGCCCAAGGTGATACCAGTAGTCGAGGCTCTGGCACTAATCGCATACCAAGCTGTCACTTTGGCTGGATCAGTCGAACCAAAACCTATCGACATACCAATCATTGAGGTTTGGAAATTTGTAAGGTTTCCAGTAACCGCTGTGCCAGAGACAGTAACGGTCCCTACATTATCAACCACTTCCTGCATTGGTAGAGCTGTAGCGACAGGCAGAGGTCCGACATATTTATCGGTCACTGCGGTACCAGTTTTTTGTACGATAAGTGTTCCCAAATTTGTCTTAGTTGCATCATACGAGCTAATTGGTGTCGTACTTCCCGTGAATTTATGTTTTACAGCGCGGTATGGCATGGATTAATTTTGAGTTAAGAGTGCCCTGACACTAATATTACCGAGTGGCGATGTGGGGATATAGCGAATATAGGTGATTTCGTTTGTTTTGTCAGTATCGTTATACCCTACCCAATTATTTCCCCCATCGATTGATTTTGTCCAAGCACCATTTGTTGGACTGACCGTGGTATCAGTAAAAATAGACACATTGGTAGCGGCGTTAAATAATTCGACTTTAAGTGTCGGCACTACCCCACCGAAAGGCTGAGTAAATCTCCAAACAAAGTGCTCACTTGCAATACTCGATAACCCAGTAGAGAGTTGGTAATGTGAATCAGTTGACCCATCTTCGTATGTGACGACCACTTTCATGATGCGTGACGGCAAGCAGATTGCACCTATCGTAAAAAACTCAAACATAAATTGAATCGCACTTGCTGCAGTCACTCCAGATAAATCACCAGCGTCATCGACTAGTACCCATGAACTCGTAGCGTCATCTCCAATATTGGCCGTGCGATAATATACCCTAAATGTCTCAGGGGGCAATATCAAAGGGTTGGCTCCAATATAATGGTTATCGCAAATCAGCACTTGATCAAATTTTACACAACCAGTTGTATCAATTGATGGAGTGATAATTCTCTGACTCGCAGATGAGGCGTATGTCAAGTGAGCCCCAAACGGCAATGAGTACATCTGATTTAATAGAGCAGTTGCACCCATCCTCACAATATGGACGACACCGTTACTTGCAGCACATGATAATAGTTGGGCCCCGGTGTTAAAGTGGATTGGTGCTCTCGGATCGGCGATTGATTGATCTTGTTGCTTATCATCGATACCAAAGATGTGATCAAATGGGGTTGTATCTGTCGAAGGATATCTGGTGACATAATTACGAAGCGAGGTGCTAGCAGTAAAGTTGGTAATAACAAAACGATCAATGGAGCTAATATAGGTCATGTTGGTCATGGTGGCAGTGGCTGGGAAAGTAGCGACGCCACCAGGGGGGATCTCTTGTCGAGCATTAGCCGCTGTCGCAAAAGGTGTGGCGGCAGCAGTGATAGCGCTAACCGCCGCACAATAGAGACGGGTGGTAGTAACAAAATACAAAGAAGAAGAGCCTGAAAGTGGGCCATGAGCAGTAGTAGCGATTTCCAAATTTTGCGCTGACTGGTTAGGAATCGTACCAGTCAAAGCTTGTGTACCAGTAATAACGATATTAGCACCAGCAAGTTGCATTTTACCAGAAGCAGTAGTGTTGTTGGAGCACAAATTATATTTGTATATTATTGCGTTTGATGTGTTTGTACCATTCAAGACATAGGCAAAATGAGTTTGTTTGTTTGTTTCTGCCTCCACAGCAAGACCGTTCGCTGCAGTGTTTGTAACTGCGCCGGCTCCCGCATCACAGAGCCAATAGACTCCCCTCTGGTCATTCACCGAAGTCGCGATAGAAGGAAATGTGGAGCCTGCAGTCGTGAAGTCGTGGTAGCCAGCACCTTTGAGTAGGAAGAGGCCGCCGTTTGCGGCGGTGCTGTTTGTGAGGGCAATAGCAAATCTCAACTCCTCGATGACGTAAGAAGTACCTGCAGGGATAACACCAGGTGAGGTGGTAAGTCCGATAGAAGTATTGCTATTGATTTGTCCGATATGATACCACTGCGTGATCTGCGTTGGGTCAGTGGAGCCAAAACCGATGCGGGGACCGAGGCCTCCGGCGACAGCAGTGGCGCCGGTGCCGGCGGCAATACCATCCGTTTGAAATAGTGTATTTGTCCCAGTAACAATACAATCCGCAATCACAAAAGCAGTACCAGCAGCATAGGCGCTGGAGGCTCCTAAGATGTTCATAGTGGAAGTGGTGGCAAAAGAAATGATTGGATACCAACAATTAATTTGAGCTGGGTTAGTACTTCCAAAACCAATCATTTTACCGACATATGTTGCGAGGAATCCTGTTGCAGAGTGAGTGACGAGACCTGCAGTTGACACAGTCACGGTACCAGTTGAGTACACTGATGATGGAGCAGCTACAGCTACAGTGCCCGTAGTGTGGAGGTAGCGGAGTGCACGGAAGCCACGGTTTACGTTGGTACCGTTTGGTGTGGTTGCTGTTATGAATCCTTTCCAGTTGTAGGTAGCGAGACTCTTGTTGTATTCATATAAAAAGATACGTTTCGTGGCACCAGTGCCGTTTTCAAGAAGAAACACCCAATCAATAGTGGAGCTATATGTGATGGCATGAGGAAATACCATGGCCACACCAGTGGATTCTTCCATAGGTCTCGCTACCGCTACTGGCAATGGCCCCACAAAATTATCTTCCGGATTGGTACCACTTTTTTGGATCATCAATGTTCCCAAGTTTGTCTTGGTTGAATCGTATGAAGCTATTGGTGTCGTTGCTCCGTTGAAGATGTGTTCGACTGCGCGTAGTGACATAAATCAATTTTGAGTCAGCAAGGATCTGACTTTAATGTTATCTGGCAAAGTGTCTGGTGTGTAGCGGATATAGGTGATCTCATTACCTTTATCTGTATCGTTGTACGATATCCAGTTAGTACCTCCATCGATTGTTTTCTCCCACGTTCCAGCTTGAGTAACTGAATCGTCATCAAGAAGTAGTCCTCCAGTGACTGCGTCATATAGTCTGATTCGCAACGTTGGCACAACCGAACCAAAAGCTGTAGCAAAACGCCACGCAAACTGTTTGCTTGACTCTACTGTTTTACCACTTGATGGTTGGTAATGTGAGTCAGTTGAAAGGTCATCATATAAAACAGCGACGGACATTATCCTACCGGGTACACAAAGTAAACTGATAGTTGTAAATTCAAACATAAATTGAATACTAGTTGATGGTGACAAACCAGTTAAATCACCATCTTCTGCCAATTGGATCCATGCGCCGGTATTGTCTGTTATTCCACTTGTTCTATAAAAAGAAAATGTAGAACCTGTCGGTATACGGAATTCCTCACTTCCTAAGTGATCAACGACTGAAGTCATCATTCTTTTAAATGAACTACAATCAGGAGTAAATATTTCAGGGGTTATGACTCGCTGGTTAGTTGATTCTGAATAAAACCAATGGGCACCGAGCGGTAGGGCATACATCTGACAGAGCGCGGCTGTAGCACCATGTTTTACTATGTGAGCTATGCCGTTTTCACTCCAAACAGAAGTAACCTGAGAAGCGGTGTTGAAGTGGATCGGAGCATTAGGGTCAGCAATTGACTGGTCTTGCTGTTTATCGTCAAGACCAAAAAATCGGTCAAACTGGTCCCCCGCTACCGCGGGGTAACGAGTCACATAATGTTTAAACGCGGTAGCACCTGTAGTCAATACAATCAACCGATCGATAGAATCTGAAATTTCAATAACGTTCAGGGCTCCTGTAGCTGGAAAGGTGCTCACTGAGCCAGGTGGGATTTCTGGTCGGTTGTCAGAGATCCAGCCGAGATTACCATCAAATATCTTTGATATCGCTGCTCTATAAATACGAGTTGCGGTTAAGAAATAGAGAGATTTTTCGTTAATACCTGGACCATGAAGCAATGTGCCTACACGTCCATTATTTACACCAACCACAGTACCTGTGACAAGTTGTGGTGCGGTAGATATTACATCAGCAGAGTCAATGATAAATGAAGCACCTGGACCGATACTTCCAGCGGAAGCCGAAAGAACAACAACAGTTGTAGATGTAAATGAAGCAATGGTATACCAGGTAGTTACATTGGCTATACTTGTGGTACTAAAAGCGATACGCATGCCCACCATTGCTGAAGTGAACACAGCACCTGAAGCCGTTACAGATGTACCTGATACTGTGACAGTAGTCGCACTTGAAGTAGAAGTGACATATGCAATAGTCATTAGCATTTTACCTGATGTTACAGTACCGGTTGCTCTCAAGTTGTACCGGAAGCATCTCATAAATGTAGAACCGATACCATCAAGTACATATGCGTAATGGAGTCCTTTGTTGAGTTCTGTGTCTATAGCAAGACCACACGCCGCTTGGTTGGTGACTACGTTACCAGTGGTGCCCGCATCACAGAGCCAATAGACTCCCCTCTGGTCATTCACCGAAGTCGCGATAGAAGGAAATGTGGAGCCTGCAGTCGTGAAGTCGTGGTAGCCAGCACCTTTGAGTAGGAAGAGGCCGCCGTTTGCGGCGGTGCTGTTTGTGAGGGCAATAGCAAATCTCAACTCCTCGATGACGTAAGAAGTACCTGCAGGGATAACACCAGGTGAGGTGGTAAGTCCGATAGAAGTATTGCTATTGATTTGTCCGATATGATACCACTGCGTGATCTGCGTTGGGTCAGTGGAGCCAAAACCGATGCGGGGACCGAGGCCTCCGGCGACAGCAGTGGCGCCGGTGCCGGCGGCAATACCATCCGTTTGAAATAGTGTATTTGTCCCAGTAACAATACAATCCGCAATCACAAAAGCAGTACCAGCAGCATAGGCGCTGGAGGCTCCTAAGATGTTCATAGTGGAAGTGGTGGCAAAAGAAATGATTGGATACCAACAATTAATTTGAGCTGGGTTAGTACTTCCAAAACCAATCATTTTACCGACATATGTTGCGAGGAATCCTGTTGCAGAGTGAGTGACGAGACCTGCAGTTGACACAGTCACGGTACCAGTTGAGTACACTGATGATGGAGCAGCTACAGCTACAGTGCCCGTAGTGTGGAGGTAGCGGAGTGCACGGAAGCCACGGTTTACGTTGGTACCGTTTGGTGTGGTTGCTGTTATGAATCCTTTCCAGTTGTAGGTAGCGAGACTCTTGTTGTATTCATATAAAAAGATACGTTTCGTGGCACCAGTGCCGTTTTCAAGAAGAAACACCCAATCAATAGTGGAGCTATATGTGATGGCATGAGGAAATACCATGGCCACACCAGTGGATTCTTCCATAGGTCTCGCTACCGCTACTGGCAATGGCCCCACAAAATTATCTTCCGGATTGGTACCACTTTTTTGGATCATCAATGTTCCCAAGTTTGTCTTGGTTGAATCGTATGAAGCTATTGGTGTCGTTGCTCCGTTGAAGATGTGTTCGACTGCGCGTAGTGACATAATAAAATAACTGATTAAACTTCTAAATAATCCATATTAATCTGCACTGTTCCTGTACCATCTATGACCGCATAAAAAACTTCATCTACCCCGCCTTCTATATAATTTGGATGGTTGTTTGAACCATACAAGCCCCCAGTCTTCGGTGCATAATAATATTCGAAGTTTGTACCGCCTGCGGTAAACCGGAAGGCGACACTAGTCATATCGGCCGACAAAGAAAATTTTGCATTATAGATACGTATTTTTTTACCAGAAGCTGGTGTGTGCACAGTGCCCGAGCTAGTCAAACCTATAGTTTTTTTGAGTATAAGATTCCCCGTCTTTATTGCTGGGTCTATCCTTGTATTTGAACTGTCTCTGACACCCACTACACTAGTTGATGGTGTACCTCCCATCACCAAAGCTTCTGCTTTACTTGGTAAAAGCTGACTTGCGACGACACCAGCACCGACTATCCCAGCTAGCTTAATAAAAGATCTTTTATCGTTATCAAATTCAATATTTGACTCCTGTACCAGATCAACAGGAATAGTATTTGCCACTTGAGTGACATCTACTTTTTTATTTTTTACAAGCTTAAAAGAGTACTCTGAAGAAATCATTTTTAAATTGTGAATACATTATGGATTATATTATGAAGAAACGATGAATACAAAATAATCTGTGTATATGATGAAGAAAAATAATGTATACTGCTCATATAAAAATCAAATGGACGAATTTAATAAAAAAATAGAGAAATTTTTACCCTTTTTAGAAGATTTGCGCGAGCGTTTATATAGAGGAGTTATATTATTTGTTATTTTTTTTATAGTAGGCTTCTTTTCTACTGGTTTAATCCTAAAAAAAGTTTTAAACATTATAAAAATTGACCAGGTCACAATTTCCACATCTTCACCATTTCAATTTGCAGACATTGCGATGGATATGGGTTTTTTCCTTAGCATAATGGTTTCGGTACCCTATATAATCTATAGTTTTTATGCATTTATAGTTCCTGCCCTAACAAGGAAAGAGAAAATTAAATTTTTAAAATCTATCCCCATAAGTATAGGGTTGTTTGTTGTGGGATTTTTGTATGGTTTTTTTATACTTTATTATGCACTCGGAATTTTAGCATCACTAAATACAAGCTTGGGGATATCCAACATATGGGATATAAGCCAATTCCTATCACAGATTTTTATCACGGCCGCACTCTTAGGTTTTGTATTTGAATTCCCTCTTGTGTTGACCTTATTTGTAAAGATGGGGATGATAAACAATCAACTACTTAAAGATAAAAGGCGTGCAGCTTACTTTTTTATACTCCTCCTTACATCTTTACTTCCCCCAACTGACGGCATATCATTATTAGCAATGTCATTGCCACTCGTGTTATTATACGAAGCGACAATATTAATAAATAATAAAAAAGAACATGCTTGGATTAGGACCTAGAGAAATAATTATTTTGGCCGTTGTACTAGTTTTGCTTTTTGGATCAAAGAAAATACCAGAACTTGCTAGAAGCATAGGTGAAGCTATCAGACATGTTAGAAACGGTTTTTCTGATGTAGAAAAAGATAAATCAGATAAGTTATCTTAGTTTCCCAAATAATTATTACCAAATAGTAAATGAGTAATTGGAAGCGAATTTCTTTGATAGTTTTTGTGTTAATTGGAGGCACAGCTACTTTTAGCTATTGGTCTATAAACCAATTTAATTTGGCTTTTAATAGTCTAGATACTTCGTACCTCGCAAGCACACACGAAGCATACTCTTCTCTTAGAAGACAGGTTGATTTGGCTTCCACCTCTCCCCAAGCTTCACAAATTTCAGCTTCTTCTACTGATACTAATATCGAATTATCATTCTCTTTTCCTAAAAAAGGCTTCAACATATATAGCGGATGTACTTACGAGATACCACTACAATCTTCCACTACTATAGCTTCAATAGAAGCTAGTCTGATAGACAGAGGTACAAAAGATTTGATTAATATTACAAAAAGCGGCTTACAAAAAAACATCGAGTTAGAAAATAGTTCACAAAATTTTAAATGGAAAGTTGGATCAGTTTGGCCAGGAGAATACTATATACAAACATCAAAAATAAACGGCTCTGATATACAAACAAAGAGTGAGATATTCCTTATAAACAGAATGCCAGAAGACATAGACGTCCCCGCACAAAAAGAAATCTGCAAACAATCAAACGGAGTTCTATAGGGAGATTTTTATCTATTTTTGTGTATAATCTCCATTATGCATAAAAATAAAATAAAAACCTTATTAATATTAAGTATCTTTTTCTTTTTTGGTATAAATACTGCTTTTGCAACTGATTGTAATTTCAACAACATGCCAAACATGCAGTTTAGAGATAACAATATTTATGTTAAATCCCTTCAAGAAACACTGAATTCTTCAAAAGACACTCAGGTATCAATGTATGGAGATGGATCACCAGGCAAAGAATCAACTTATTTTGGTACTGCTACATACAAAGCAGTTATAAAATTTCAGGAAAAATACAGATCTGAGATACTAACACCTGTAGGAATTACTAATGGTAATGGTTTTGTTGGATCTGCAACAAAAAAACAATTAGAAATAGTGTGTCTATCGACAAACCAATTATCAAATAGTCAAACAAATACAACATTAGTAAATTCAGTAAACCAGTTGGCCGCAGCATATAATTCACTACAAAAAAGTTATAATAACCTACTGAATTCAAAGAAAAACAACTCCAATTATTACAAAAAAATAAACACATCTACATCCACAGCAACACAAAATAATAACAATTCTTCAAATACTGTCTCAATTAACCAACCAACGACGACTCCTGCAATTCCGACAATAAATACAAATTCAAAAATGCAGTGGGGTGCTTATGTTGGATACAACCAAACTGATTTGGCAAATTTTGAATCCCTTGTTGGTAAAGAAGCCAATATCCAAGCTATTTTTTGGGGATTTGATGATACCTTCCCATCTCTATATAAGTCTACAGTTGGAGAAAAAGGCAAAACATTAGTTATTTACTGGGAACCAAATTTTGGTTATGACAATATAAATAATGGAAGCCAAGATGATTATATAAGAAAATTTGCAGAAGGAGCCAAATCTTATGGTTATCCAGTATTACTCAGCCCCTTTGATGAAATGAACCTAAACGAAGAAGCGTGGGGTTATGGAAACAATAACAATAATGCTTCTAAATTTTTAATATCTTGGAAAAAAATAAGAGACATATTTAATTCAGTGGGAGCAAATAATGTAAAATTTGTAATTACGTATAATAATGTTTCTATTCCAGATGTGTCTGGAAATAAATTTCAAGACTACTATCCGGGTGATAATTATGTAGACTACATAGGTATAGATGGTTTCAATTTTGGAAATCCGTGGCAAAACTTCAGTAGCGTTTTTGACAATACAATAAAAACACTGTCCACATATAACAAACCTATATACATAATGTCTACCGCTTCAGCAGCCGGCAACAACAAAGCCGCATGGATAATTGATGGGTTGGGAACCCAGATAAAAAATTATAGCAATATACTTGGTTGGATATGGTTTAACCAAAACAAAGAACAAGATTGGAGAATAAACTCTGATATAAATTCTCTTGCTGCGTTTAAATCCATCTTGCCTTGACTTATGTTAATTTATGTGCAATATGTTTGAATGCCTCGAGCTAAAAATAAAGTAAAAATATCACTCCTAGTTCCCTGTTACAACGAAGAAAAATCCCTAAGGGCATCTATTTGTGCCGCACTAAAACAAACCAGACCTTTTGATGAAATGGTTTTTATAGACGACTCCTCAAAAGATGCGACTCCCGAAATATTAGCCTCTTTTGGAAGTAAAATTACCGCAAAAAGAACTCCCAAAAATACAGGGAATAAATCCAGTGCACAAGAATTTGGTATGCAATTTATAACAGGTGACATAGTTGTTACAACAGACGCTGACACGTTACTAGATAAAGATTTTGTTAAACAAGCAGAAAAAAGTTTTGAGGATGAAAAAGTTGTAGCTGTAGCAGGACACGTTAAAAGTTTGCCCTATAACTGGCTTACACTATGTAGAGCTTTTGAATATATAATAGGACAAAATATCCACAAAATGGCCCAGGATCATTTGGGTTATATATTTGTAATGCCTGGGGCAGCAAGTGCTTTTAGAACAAAATTATTCAAAGAACATATCACCTTTGACCACGATACAATCACAGAAGATCTGGATTTTACATATAAAATGCACAAAAATAACCTGAAAATTATATATAATGAGGATATGATTTCTTATACTCAAGATCCTGCTGATTTAAAGAATTATATAAATCAAATGCGCAGATGGTTCGGTGGTGGATGGCAAAACTTGTTAAAACACTACAATATAATAATCACGACACCCATAAGGGCAGCAGAATTAGCACTACTTTACTCAGAAGGACTTATATTTTCGGTGTTAGTTTTTGTGTTACCACTCCTAAACATATACTTTGAAGTTAAATTAATTATTGGATATTTTATTGTTTCATTATCTTTTGCTATTTGGGCAGCATGGAAAGAAAAAAGAATTGCTCTGGTATTGGCACCCTTCCCCTACTTAATACTGGTATTCATAAATTCCTATATTTACCTTGAACAATTCATAAAAGAGATTATACTAAAACGCCGAAACTTAGTCTGGTTTAAGCCAGAAAGAGTTGATATAAATACAAATTAATTAATACCCAGCCATGCCCCTAACACCATTTGTCGGACTTTCTACTTTTTTACATCTTTTTGTTATTTTATGGAAGAAATTTATTGGTTGGAAACTTCCAGCCATGCATTATACAGGCAAGTTCAAATTAATATTTCAAGCGGGAATACTTCTAATGATGACCGTTATTTTTTCAGGAATAATGTTTGGGGCAATAAGTCTAATAGTTAAGAGTACAGAAGACAAACACTCCTCAATACAAATAGTCAAAAATTCTGCTCATTTTTTGATAGATAAATAATTACACAATCTTTTTGTTTATAAGTAAAATATTTTAAATTTAATACAAACACTTGACTATTTATTATATTTTTGTTAATAAAACCTATACTTTAATTCAAAATAACAACATATGAACAGATTCACAGCGGAGACAGTACTGCCAAAATTTACTGTAATTACAGCAATTATTACAATACTAGTATTTTCACCCCTAAAATTACTAGCCTCTTCAAATCTAATCTTGAATTTTGATTTTGAGTCAAATTCTATTAATTCTACTAATCCCGACAATTGGTTTACTGGCACATATGGTTCAGCGAGTACAACTTTTTATTACCCAGCATCGGGACCATTGGGAGATAGCGACAAATCAGCTAATATTACAGTATCAGACTACCTTGATGGAGATGCTAAATGGATTTTCGAAAAAGTCCCCGTTAAAGCCGGCTATGAATACGAGTACTCTGATAGCTACAAGTCAGATATATCCACAAATTTAACAGCTGAATATTTTGATTCAGAAAACAATCATATTTCTTATGGTGGTTTTTTTAACCTTCCTTCAACCTTGGGAGAATGGCAGACAAGTAATGCCACCTTTACAGTTCCTGCTGGGGCTTCTTTTATGACTGTCTACCACCTAATATCTGGTAATGGTTCTCTAACAATCGATAATGTAAATTTATCAGAAACTTCTGTACCAGAAGCTTTTGATTATGGTTTTGTAAGCCTTACTTTTGACGATGGATGGGTTTCTCAATACAGTAATGCTTTTCTAGAAATGAAGAAAGATAATATACCAGGTACTTTTTTTGTTATAAGTACAGCAACAAAAAACTCCTCCCTAAATATTTTGAAAGATAATGTTACCACTGCAGATATGGTAGTTTCTAGTACCACAGATAGTATTACTTGGTCTCCACTATACCTTGATCCAAGTATTCAAGAATATTTTTTCTCTGATCTATATACAGCGACAGCTACAAGCACAATATCTATAACCTACAAAACAAGTAACCCTGAATTATCTCACACCATAACATCTCAAATTTTACCACCTGGTGAAAACTTAAACGGCTCTTTTTATTTTTCTTTACCCCCATCAATTGTAAATGGAGTAACAATTAAACACTCTGCAGAATCAGGAACTCTTGCTACCTCTAATGAATCAATGAATAGGTTGATTAACAGCTATATGAGCAAAGAACAACTCCTTGATATACAGCGTAGTGGGAATGAAATTGCTGTTCACACCAAAGATCATTGCAACCTATCATTTATAACTGATACTGCACGATGTGCATTTATTCCCACAGGACCTCTAACACTGTCCCACCAAATAAATGATGCTCAGAGCGAATTGATTTCAAATGGGCTTAGTCCAGCCAATACAATAGCTTACCCGTATGGATCTTCTAATTCATCTGTGTATGATTTTATGAAATCTAATGAAATGTTTGTTGGTGGACGTGGTCTTAATATAGGTTATAACTATAAGAATTCAAAAAAGTTTGATCTAAAAGTCCAAATAATAGACGCCTCCACAACCCCAGACCTCATAGAAACATGGATACAATCATCAATCTTAAATAAGAGTTGGTTAATACTTGTATTTCATCAAATTGATAACCCTGTTAAGTTACAGAGTTTGGGTGAAAGTGGTGGTACTAGTCCAGATATATTCAAATCGCTTCTTGAGTATATTAAAAATAACAATATACCTGTGAAAAGCATGTTAGATGGAGTGAATATAATGAATAACAATATTTCCACTACTACACCTCCAAATAACCCAGAAATAGAAAGTACAAATCCCAACACTAGCAGTAATAATAATTACATTGGTAACACTGGTGGGAGTCGTAGAAGTTTAGTAATAATTACCAAACAAAATGAAAATGCCACATCTACCGGAGAAGTTTTGGGAACAACAACTTACAAATTTATTCGCAATTTACGTGTAGGTTCAAGAGGTGAAGATGTAAAAGAATTACAAAATAGACTCACCCTAGACGGAGTATACTCAGGACCCATAACCGGATACTTTGGAATACTAACAAAGGGAGCTGTGATATCTTACCAAAATAAATACGGAATTAATCCTGTTGGTATAGTAGGACCAATAACTAGAAATCATCTTAATTTGTTTGCTTTAGTATATAAAGTAAAATAAAACTATTTTTGACTACTTATTATTTGGAGTGCCAAACATTTGGACGACGAAGACAGCTTCCCTGCCCTTATACATACCAGTTGAAGTAGCTATACCTATCTCTTTATAGCGAGGATTTATGATATTCAAAAAGTGACCTCGTGATTTGACCCAAGCAGTATGCACCTCCTCACTATCGGTAAAGTTTACAGCCAAGTTTTCACCTGCATATTCGTACCTATATCCAGCCTGGTCTATCCAATACCAAGGTGTCTTCCCATCTGGGCTATTGTGAGCAAAGTAGCCTTTTGAAGCCATGTCGTTGGCCTTCATCTGTGCTGCAAGCTCTAAATCTCTGTTTACAGTGAGTTTCTCGGCATTATTGAGACTTCGCTCATCATTGGCCAAAGCGACGAGTACAGAGCCATATACAGCCGAAAGAGAGTCTATTACTGCCCCTCTAAAACCTGAAAACACACTTATACCCACGACAAATGCTGCGATTATCCCTATTCCAATTTTTAGCTTCATAATTTCTTTTTTACCCTTAGTCATTAAGACCTGAATTTTAACATTTTATATTGTCTAAAACAAAATAAGTCAAATAGCCTTATGTGTAGAGATTAAAAATATAAAAAGAAAATGCCCCGGGTGGGACATTATGGTGTGGAAAGTCAGAGGCAGCATACGTCTTGCGGAGTAGATGGGAGTGCCACCCCTGACTTCCACCCCTTAAGTATATCACTAAGCCAACCTCCTGTCAAAGTCAATTTTGATATAAAAAAATGCCCCGGAGATAAACCTCGCGGGACAATATGGTGGAGCCGGGGATGGCAGGAAAGGGTCGTGGACGCCACTTTTGGATTGGAGTTGCCACCCCCAAGCTCCATGGAAGAAACCATAGACAGAAAATAAGTCAACAAAAAAGACTACCCAAGTGGTAGTCGGGCAGTTGGATGGGAAGGTGTGGTGGTACTGAAGTTGCGCGTCCAGCAGCCATGACATGTCCCTCCTACATCCAACCGCTCCATAACAATACAAGATTATAAAAACAAGTCAATTTTATTGAAATTAAGCCTATAATTTGTTAAATTGTTCTAGTAGTATCGCGCGGTTAGCTCAGTTGGTAGAGCGCGTCATTGACGTTGACGATGCCGGGGGTTCGAATCCCTCACCGCGCACAAAAATTTGCGTAGCAGAATTTTTGTGCGCGGTAGCAAAGCAACTGCTTGCTTTGCGTGGGGATTCGAAAAGATTTTTGATATTTTTTCAGCAGAAAAAATCAAAAATCTGGGGCTGAGGAAAAATTTTGTGACGACAAAATTTTGAGGTGGCCAAATCCCTCACCGCGCACAGCGCAAAATTAAAACCGGTTTTGATACCGGTTTTAATTTTTGTGCATATACACAAATGCAATATCCCCGCTCTTAATATAGAAGCTAGGCAGTCGTGAGTTATAATAACCATGTGAGAAAAAAGAAAAAAATTTTAAATCTAAACAAAAGATTTGCCCTCTACTCCTTCCTATCTCTCCTCTCTATTGTTTTTTTCGCCTCTGGCATTTCTTACTTAAATAGAGATATTTATAAACCAGTGCCTCACCGCAATAGCGTAGACACCAAAGTTTCAATAAGTGGCATGCGGGAAGTGTCTAATCGAGTCAAAAATACGAACCCGGAATTTAAAAGCCTCACCTGGGCTGAAACAAAACAACCCAGCCTTTTCGAAAACCAGCTCGCAGCAGTAGCGAGAGCCATCAAATCTTTGGCACCTCAAAACCCTGAGCCACTAGAAATGGGTAGTTGGGTCTGGACTCCAAACAAATACCTTACAAAAAGTTATGTGGATCAACTCATCTCTGGAGCAAAATCAAACGGTATAAATGTCATCTATCTCGCAGTAGATTCATATATCGATATCTTTGAAATGCCGAAAGGCGAAGAGAGAAACGCAGCCAAAAAAATATTTGACGACAACACAGAGTATTTTATAAAAAAGGCAAACGAGTCAGACATACAAGTCGACGCCATGGCGGGTTGGCAAAACTGGTCAGAGCCAGGCAACGAATACAAAGGCCTCATAGTCATGAACTACGCAAAAAGCTTCAATACCAAAAGTGAATACAAATTCCGAGGTTTCCAATACGATGTTGAGCCATATTTACTTCCAAAATACAAAGAAAATCCAGAAGAAGTACTCAAAAATTTTGTCTCCTTTGTAGATAATTCAGAAAAATTTTTGAAAGATAGCGACCTGAGATTCTCGATAGTTGTGCCGGACTACTATGACGAAGGCGACGGCATGACACCCAAATTCAAATACGGAGGTGTAAACACATTTGCCTTCAAACACCTGCTCAATATTTTAGACAGGAGAGAAAATAGCTCTATCATACTCATGTCATACCGAAACTTCGCCGAAGGTCCAGACGGCTCGATAGAGGTGAGTAGAAATGAGATAAACACCGGCCTTCGCGGCAGACACAATACCAAAATAATAGTAGCTCAAGAGACTGGCGACTTCCCTCCTCCTTACATCACATTCCACAACACATCCAAAAGGTACTTTGACGAAGAGGTGAGCAAAATAGAAGCTTCCCTCGGTAAACACAGGAACTTTGGTGGCATATCTATACATTACATCAACTCATTCTTGGCACTTAAGTAAATTTGTGTTAATAATTTAAAGTAAAATATAATACTTTATGGATATTGTTTCCTTTAAAGAAGCATTTGACCCCCTACTTGCCCGCCACCTTGCGTATAAAACTGACTGCTACAAAAAAATAACCCAGAACCAAGAAATACTAGAAATACTTAGTCATATAAATGAGATAAGCAAAGGAGGCAAAAGACTAAGGCCTTTTATTATTTATTCAATATACAAAACCCGCAATCCACAATCACAAATAGAAGAAATACTAGATCTTCTTTTAGCTATAGAAATATTTCATATATTTTGTCTCGTACATGACGACATTATGGACGAAGCAGACCTGCGCCATGGCAAAAAAACAGTACACAAATATACCGAGGATATATTGAAAGAAAAAAACAGAATAAACACAAAAAGAGTTTCAGAGGGCCAAGCCATCCTAGTGGGCGATATTTTGTTTAATGCCGTCTATGAGCTTTTGTACAAAGACAGCTGGGCGGGAGATATGGAAACCAAAAACAAAATAATAAATATTTTTACAGAGCTAGTAGACGAGGTTTGTGTCGGCCAGATGATAGATATAAATATAGTTTCAAAAAAAGATTGTAGCCTAGAAGAAATAATGGAAAAAACAAAGCTCAAAACAGCTTACTATTCCTTTGCGAGACCGATACAAATCGGCTTCGCGCTCGTGGGAGAAGAGCATTCTTTTACAAATGAGTTCGGGGAAAATATAGGCATACTCTTCCAAATACAAGATGATTTGCTCGATATAATCGGCAAACAAGAAGAAACAAATAAAAATACCCTCTCTGACGTACTCAAAAACCAACACACACTACTCACTGACTACATAAACAATAAAGCAGAAGCACGATATAGAGAATCCCTAAAAAATATAGAGAATTTAAAAAGAGATGAGATAATAAACCTCTTCGTTCAGTCAGGTGCAACAAATCACGCAAAACAAATCATAGAAGATTATAATAAAAAATGTATTTCAATAATACAAAATTCTGACATAAGCGAGAGCGACAAAAATATATTCAAATACCTAACTTCCCTCTTACAAAACAGGACAAAATAATGAAAAAAGACACAATAGAACTGGCAAGAAAAATAGAGAAAAAGCACGGCACCAGCTACTACATAGCCACACTTTTTTTGCCTGAAGAAATAAAAAGAGAGGTTTTTGTGCTTTACGCATTCGTGAGGACTCCGGACGAATACGTAGACAACCCAAAAGTGGGCGAAGATCCAAAGCAAAAATTGGATGAATGGAAAAAAGAATGGCAAAACACATTTGAGACAGGAGTAGGTCAAAACAAAATACTCCTAGCCACAAGGGAAATATTTAAAAAGTACAAAATACCTTTTGAACTTAGCATTGAATTTATAGATTCAATGATCCAAGACTTAAATATAAACAGATACGAAACATACGATGAGCTGCGACAGTACATGCGAGGTTCTGCAGAGAGCGTGGGGGTCATGCTTACATATATATTTGGCTATACTGAGCCGCAGGCTTTCATTTATGCGAGGAAGCTAGGCGAAGCGATGCAGCTCACCAACTTCCTTAGAGACATAAAAGAAGACTATTTTGATAGAAATAGGATATATGTGCCAAGAGAGTACATGCAAAAATTTGGCATAACAGAAGAAGATATAAAGAACCAAAATGTGAATCCTGATTTTAGAGAAATGATGTTTTTCCTAATTGAAAAAGCTCGCGCAATATACAGACAGTCTGATGAGGGCATAAATATGCTCTCTCCCAAAACCCAATTTGCCGTCAGAGCAGCTTCACGACTCTATGAGAAGATTTTGGATAAAATAGAAAACCAAAATTACAATATTTATAAGCAGAGAGCTAGGACGAACTTTTTAGAAAAAGTGTGGCTAATATCAAAATCATATGTCAAATAAAAAAGTAATAATAGTGGGTGCTGGCTTTGGAGGACTTTCTTTGGCCGCCATACTTTCAAAAAAAGGTTTTGATGTTTCTATTTATGAAAAAAACGAGCAAATCGGAGGCAGAGCCCGAGTGATAAAAGAAAATGGCTACACATTTGATATGGGGCCTTCTTGGTACATGATGCCCGATGTTTTTGAAAACTTCTTTGATATTTTAGGAGAAAATATATCTGACTACATTAGCCTCAAAAGACTCTCCCCTTCTTATAGAGTCTACTTCAAGGGAAATAAAAAGCCGTATGATTTTTATTCTGATCGAGAAAAGAACACCAAGATTTTTGAAGAGATAGAGCCCGGCTCATCAAAAAAGCTTTTTGAATATTTGGATGAATCCAAGAGACAATACCAAATAGCCAAAAAAGAGTTTATGTACAAAAACTATGATTCTATTTTTGATTTCTTCAACAAGAGAGTCATGAAAGAAGGCAGGCGGCTCGAGATATTCAACTCGATGAAAAGGATAATAGAAAGAACGGTAAAATCTGAAGTGTTAAGAAAGGTTTTGCAATTTCACATGGTGTTCCTAGGCACAGCACCCAAAGACGCGCCAGGTATTTATAGACTGATGAACCATGTAGATTTTGATATGGGTGTTTGGTACCCAGACAAAGGTATTTATGAATTACCCAAGGCGATAGCCAAAGTAGCAGAAAAATATGGGACCAAAATACATTTAAACTCCCCAGTAAGAAAAATAATAGTTGAGAACAAAAAAGCTACCGGTATCGAGCTTGATTCGGGAGAAAAAGTTTTTGCAGATATCGTGGTCTCCAACGCAGACTTACACCATACAGAAGAAAAGCTCTTAGGAGAAGAGTTTAGAGAGAGAAGTGAAAAGTTTTGGAGTAAAAAGAAGATGGCACCGAGCGCCTTTATCATGTACCTCGGAGTAAACAAAAAGTATGACTCCCTCGCCCACCACACCCTGCTCTTCTCCAAAGATTGGGATCTAAATTTTGCACAAATATTTGATAAGGCCAAATTCCCCGACGACCCTTCGATATATGTGTGTGCTCCAGGCAAGACAGACCCTTCTGTGGCACCCGAAGGCAAAGAAAACATATTTGTTCTCGTCCCCATAGCTTCAGATCTAAAATACACAGAAAAAGAAATCGGCGAATGGAGAAATAAAGTAATAAAAATACTCGAAGAAAATATGGGGCTCGACGGACTCTCTCAAACAATAGAATACGAAAAAATATATTGCGTCAAAGATTTTGAAAAAGACTACAACAGCTACAAAGGCAGCGGCCTCGGACTTGCCCACACACTCATGCAGTCTGCATTCTTTAGACCAAACAACGTATCCAAAAAAGTTAAGGATTTGTATTTCGTAGGTGCTGGCACCAACCCAGGCATCGGCATGCCTATATGTGTCATATCAGCTGAAACTGTCTACAAGAGGATAATGGGCATACAAGACCCAGAGCCCATAAAGGAAGTCTAAAAAACTTTTAAGGCTATAACGAAAAATATGATCATCCCCACCAAAGAATTTAACTTTGGGAAATGTTTATATAATTCAAAAAGCTTAGCCTCCCCCGCGTCATAAGATTTAAACATCAAAAATATATACGGGAGAGAGAGTACCACCCCGAGATAAGAGATATAAGGCAAAACCAAAAGACCAGACAAAAGATAAAGAGCAGCACACAAAATAATAGTCTTCTTTTTTTCGAGCTTTGTCGCTATTGTCTCTATCCCCGATTCTCTGTCGGCAAATATGTCGGGCACGGCAGAGTATGCATGCATCGCCATCGCCCAACAAATACCAGATATTACAGGCAATACGATACTCCCCTCACCACCTACAAGGAAATACCCAAACACACCAGTGACGACATAGTGGCTCGCAGAAAAGAAGCTATCGAGCACAGGTCTTACCTTAGCCCTTATAGGCGGAGCAGAATAAAAGGTGGCAAAAAAGTAAAATAAAATCAGGGCCACAAATGCTTTAACAGAAACAAAAAATGACAAAATAAAGAAAGGTAAATTGGTTATAAATATATAGAAAAATACTTTTTTGTGGAGAGAAGGATTGAGCAAGTCTTCATAACCAGTCTTTTTGGGGTTCAATTTATCAGTCTCGTAGTCAAAGATATCGTTGATACCATAAATGAGTAGGTTGGCTGGGAATATAAAAAACAATCCAAAAATGAGTATGTAAAAATAGTTTGGTTGCTCTAAGGCAGACATGCCCGCAAAAACTCCGAGCAAATAAGTGCCAAATTCATATATCCAAAACCTCGGCCTAGAAATATTAAGTATTTTTGATATTTTCATATTATTTCTGTTTTATACTTCTTTTTCATTTCCGCAAGCGTTTCTTCTATAATAAATTTTAGCACTTTCAGATCGATATCCGCCACACTTTTTATAGCAAGGCATGATTTGCCTGAAATTTTATACTTCCCGAGCTTTTCAATGTCTTTTTTATAACTCTCCCAACCAATGATGTTGTATAGAGTGAAGCCCGTTTTAGAGACAGCAAAGCCTGTCATAAGGTATGAATGTTCCCCTCCTTTACTGTCCAAGTAATGATATTTCCCAAACCCAAAGATTTTATTCCACATCACGCACGGTGAGCCAGTAGCTTTTGAGTACAGGTCAACCAAAGCCAACGCTTCGCTCTGCACTTTTTCCTTACCCTTAAAGTTTTCTTTCAAATATTTTTCAGGGCTAATGGTTGTTGGTTGTGTTTTGTTGGTGTAGGTCATAATGTTCATTTATTTTTTTGATCGTATCAAGTACCGGCGGATTACTTACACCCTCGGGAATCACAGGATCTGTGTCCTCAGGACTTAGACCCATTGCATCTGGATCAGTTGTACCTATTTCCCAAGCGTTCTTATTTATAAAACTACTTTTTACAATACCGTGATCAAAAAATATCTTAGGGGGAAAAGACTGTTTATCCTTTATAAAAGATGGTGCAATGAGATAAAAACCCCATCGCTTAAAGCTATTTATAAAGCCATTAAGATTGTTTAGAGACTGAGGAGTCATTGTATGTGTTCTTCCAGCATTTAACACTAGTTTTCCTTTTGACTCTTCGGCATTAGCGAAGTTTGTTGATATTACAAACCTATACCAAAGTGGATTTTTCTTAGAAAAGCCCATTATTGTCGTTACTCGCATTCTATTTTCGGGGTCTTCTTTTCCAAGAAGTTCTTGCCAGTTTTTAAAGATGGCTTTTGCTTTGTCTTCGTTTGTGAACATTACCGCTAGGACTGGAGGTTCGTCTGGCGCAACAAGATAAGCAATGCCCTCCCATCCAGCCTCATCCCAAAGATGCGCCTCGATAATTGAGATGTTTTCCATCTGATCATGACGTATAGCTTTTCTATCTTTAGCATCTTTCTCGTCCCTTTCATCAGGGTCATCTCTTAACTGCTTCAATAAATCATGTTTTATCTTCCCAGCCTCGGATTCGTTATATTCATATTTCTTGTTTGTTTCAGTAATCCATTCTTTGATATCTCTCTTAGGTTTGTATCCTAAAACATTACCCTGAACAACTAGTGGCGACGCGAATGTAAAAGCTCGCACACTAACCTCTTCGTCTCGAAAAAGCTTTTCAAGGTCAGTGTGTGCATCTCTGAATGAAATCGAGTGTCCAATAATATTAACCACTGCATCAAACATATCCTTGTAAATACTTTCTTGTTCGGATCGTTTAAGAGAATGAGGATTAAAGTCTCCACAAGTTATATTAAATGTAACAGCTCCATCCTTTTTTACCTCATGAGAAACTTTAATACCCAGAGCCTCATCTTTAGTGATTGTAATGCTCACAACACTTTTATTCCCATGAGAGTCCATTTCTACAGTCGTAGCCAAAAATCCCTCAAGAGAAGCAAGGATGTATTCTCCAATTTCAATATTTGGGCTGCAGTTCTTAGTTTTAACAATGAAAGTTGTTCCTAAAATAATAGATTTAAGTTCAACTTCATCATTGATGTAAAAAGATGGTTTGTCTGACAGTTGTGCTTGGCTCGGCTGAGTGAAATGTGAATCAAAGTATTCATCAATCTCCTGATCATTCATCTTTTCCAACAATACTTGCGGCAACGCCTTCTTTCCACATAATCGATATATCAAGGCATGCGCAGCAAGATCCAAATCCATACTCATCAAAGTATCTGGTAAAAACTCCAACGATGGCAAAACTTCTTCGGGAGTTTTAATCAATAGCAGTCCTAACTGAGCACCATAGAACATGTCATCATGCAAGAGTTTTTCTTTCTCTTCATGACTCTTAATGAACTGACCATTCATTATGTGGTTAAGTTGATGCCACTCAAGAGAATATCCCACTCTACCCAAACGAAGCTCGAGTAATCTCAGCCGATCATACGAAAGTAATTGCAACTTATTAATCTCACTTTTACTATGAAAATCCATAGTCGTATATGATGCTGCGTGTAGCATGGCAGCCCTTGCGGCCCATAACAATCCAACAGCCTCATAGGTAAAAGATAGATGTGCAAGAGCAATTACAAGCCCATTTCTTTCTTCTTCTTTGTAGAGTGGAACCAATGATTTACCCAGACTTGAAATTGCTTTATAAAATCTTTTTCCATCTATGTGTTGCATTGATCGCTCCAAGATCACTCGTGCGGCCTCGGTCGAACTTTTTCTTTCAGAGATAACTTCTACCAGTTTATCCTGAAGTTTTTCAAAGCTTTCATTTCCAGAGTAAACATCATTTATTTCTCCAATTAGCGTGTAAATCCTTTCTAGAGGGAATCCGAGTAAGCCTTTGGAGCGATCGACAATGTCACTAATATTATTAAAGATTTCACTCATGGCATTCTGATCTTTTCTTGACCATGGGATCTCTAACATAATCAGCATAAACTCTGCTTGTAATGCCGCACTTGGTCTAGACTCATCGTTCTTGAATGCTTCAAGTTTCTCCTGAACTATTTTCTTTTTCGAGTCCGTATAAGAAACCTCAACTTTATCTGTACTAGCTGCCAAAGTCCTCATTAGACCAAGTAAGTTATTGAGTCTTTCAACCACTGAAAAATTGACAGTACCATCGGTTAGTGATTCGATTTCCTGATAGTTATTGATCAATATATCGTAATCGTTATACCAAAAATAAAGTGTCCATATTTCATTATACTTTGCATTAAAACTTTGTTCAGAGGATCCGTATTTTTCCGCTAATCTTTTTGCACGAGCAAATAAACCTTCGACTTCTATCTTGGGTTTTTCCATTTCAGCCGCTACAATTGCAGATGAAAGAGCATCGTCTACTATTGCAAAGTTAACTCTATCTTCTTGCACAGCCTCATCGATGCTTTTGTTCATTTTTTCAAAGGCAGCTTGTCGATCTGTATCCCTTGGTCCAATCCTTACAATCTCCTTGTAGGCAGGATCTATTTTGAGTTCCTCAATAGCAAGATATTGTAGTCTGTTCCCGAAGACCTTATCGATTATCCAAGTTCGATCATGTATCGTAACCGGGACACCATACTGTTTGGTTAGAGCATCTTCTACTTTTGCTCTCTGATCAGCCTTAACGAACCTGCTGGTTACAAAGAATAATCTTTTATAATCTCTGCCTACTTCGATCATTTTCTTTACGTCGCCATCAACCTTGGTTTTCCAATTTACCGTTGTACTAAAAGCGAAGCCCCAACGTTCGTTAGGCACTTTTTCAACTCCGAAATAGTGTGTATCTTTAATTACTTCTGATACTGGTGCAGTTTCAGTATCAACCTTACCGTCACCGCCTCCAACAGGACCCGTTTGTTTCCTTAGGTTGGGCTGAATCACGAGCTGACAAAGTTTTCGTGCAAACTCTTCGAAATCGTACTCTTGCTTCTTAATCGATAATGTCTCTAAATGGTACTCCAGTTCCAAACTATTGAGCTGTGATTCTTTTATCACTTCCGTGTCTGAAAAACTACCCGGTCGTCGTTTTTCCATGAAGCTTCGTGGAGAAAAGTTTGTACCATCATTTTCGCGTTTAACTTTTTGTTTCATAATCTTTTTAATTACTAAACACCTTCGTACACACCTCCACCAAAAATCCATTTGTGTCGCGGAGGTGGTTAAAGATTGTGCATCCGTATTTAATCATATATTGAAATTAAAATGATTCACCGCGACCTCTTCGCCACCTATCGCGCGGTAAAATGCTACGGCTCCCTCATCTTCTGACTCGGCCTCGACAAAAATAGTCCCGACACCTCGTGCGCGCGCTTCTTGCTTCAATGCTTCCACAAGCTGCTTGCCCAAGCCTTTCTTTTGAAACAGAGGACTCACAGCAATGTCATAGACATACAATTCTTTTGTTCCATGAATTGGTGTCATGAAAAATGCTACCAACCCACCAACAACATGCGCTTCCACCACCGCTCCCAAGATCACACATGAACTGTTTTTAATCATTGAGGATAAGTATTCATCTGTCGTGTTGTACGGAGACTCAAATGCAAGCGAAAAGGCAGTAGCAAGCTCTTTCAATTCAGCTATATTTTCTAATTTTTTTATCATAATTTGCTTATATATAAACTCCATAATAAACAAAATAACTGAAATAATACAATGTAAATGTCTATATATTTGGAAAATAAGTGTTTTTATGTAAAAATAGTCTGGTACAAGCATTTTGTACGAAAACATACGGAGACGTGTCAGAGTGGTCTAATGTGCCTCTTTGCTAAAGAGGTGTGCCCTTTAAAAGGCACCGACGGTTCGAATCCGTCCGTCTCCGCATTGACAACCTGTTAGTTTTGTTGACCCATATGCTCGATGCCGAGCTGTGACCCACAAAGCTACAGTTGTAAGAAAAAGAGCGAACAATCGCTCTTTTTCTTTTACTACTCAACCTGCCTTCGGTAACGGAACTACTAGCTCAAAGCCATTAGCACTGGTGTTGTGCGGATCCTCAGCAAGACCAATACAGAACGTATTAAGCGGACTTTCCGGTAGATCTATCGTACCCATCCCTTCCGTTGGTTGATATCCTCCTGCCGTAAACGGCAGACCGTTCTCCCCGAGGAAGGAAAAGATAATAACAACGCTGTTCGTGTTGGTCGGCGGCGTAAGCACAAGCGGGTTTGGCTTCGGCTGGTCGTTATCGAGTGTCTGCCAATCCTTTATGCGAATCATAAAAAGCACGCCCGAGACAGGTAACGGCACTTTGTAAAATGCTCGTTCCGTCTTGCCGTTTACAATCTCTTTCACTTCGAGCAGGTTGTCTGGGAACTTGTACGAGATGTCGAGGGTTGTCGGGTCGGTGCGCTTGATAGGAACAGGTAATGTAGTTGGCACATCCGTGCCTCTCGTCAGGTCGGCTATCTTGTTCTTGAAAGAGAGCTTGAGACAGCCGCGTCCCTGCGCGTCCTTGAAATACAGAAGCGATCCGAGGTATTTATTGCCTATCAGTAGATGTGACTTGATCTCGTTGCTCATATTCGTTTATGCGCTGGGCTAGTTCAGCAGGATCAAAGCGACCTTTGTTTTCTATTCGGAGCAGTGGCACGCCCGCATCAGCTAAAATGCGCTCCACCTCTTTGTCTCGCTCCTGTCGGTCAGGTCGTTCATGACTTTTGTCGTCTAGCTCAATGGCGAGCTTGGGCGAAATGTACGCCTTGTCGCACAGCACGAAATCAACGGACTTGCGGTTGATGTGTGCGAGTGCCGCACGCCAGTCCTGTCCCTTCACTTTGTTATCAAGAATGGTCGGGAGATGCACCTGTGCGAAGACGTAGTATTTGTCGCCAACAGCGGCAATGAGTGCACCATAGAATTCGTGCTCAGCACGAGTGAGGAAGAATTGCTTACGGGTGTAGCGATACTTTGGTTTCTCGCGTTCTTCGCCGCCTTCAACAACCGCCTTGAGAATAGCTAGAGCTATGAAGAGGACTATGACGATTCCTGCGAGGATATAAATATTCATCCGATTTCATTAAGAGGACGCTGCTTCTTTAAAGCGGCTCACTTTGCCGTCGTGGATGTCTATCATGAAAGAAAGCAACATGTCGTAAACCAAAAGCCAGAGACCTCCATTCTTAGTTCCTCGTACGCGCGCTAACCACATGTTATGATTTGATATTTCATCCGCTTTGAAAGAATAGTCCTCCGAGAAAAAACCACCCTTTTCATTCTTCGCAATTTTATTAATGCAATCTTCTATCAGTTTTACGTATTCTGGGAATGGCTTCCAAAGTGCCATTTCATAAGCCGCCTTGACCATGTGAGAACCATAGTTGCCGTTCTGTAGCTGTATGAGAAATTCATCATGCTCTGATTTGGTCTTGGCATACTTCGTAACCTCTACTTTCGTAAGATTCTCGAGGTATTCCGTTATGTATGGTTGGTTCCTCTCAACGAATTCTGAAACGGCCTTGTCGCTTACCTCCAGTAACTGAATTGAATTCAACAGGTTGATTAGCGCACTTACTCTAGAAAAAAGATTCTCCGATTTAAGCTCATTTATTTGTCGCTCAATGAGAGCCACAATCGCAGGCGGAATCTGATTGCCGTCTTGGCTCAGGATAAATTTGACCTCACCTATAAGCTCTTCAATTTGCTTCCTTGAGTCGTGAATTATCTCAAGCTGTTCCTTTGAGGTCTTGGTTGCAAATTGATCAAAATATTGGACGGATTTTATCTTGTTCATACACTTAATGTTATCAAAATTCGTTTCCTTTATCCAGAAAGGCATTATTCCTCTACCAGAGTAATCTTCTTGTCATTCAGCACCAGCCTCGACCGCAAGTGACCCATTAATTCGCGCTTCTCAAGCGGCGTTCCTTCGCGTAGCACATACTTGGCGTATTCGCGCGTGGCAATGTCATCCTCGTCGATCTGCATCTTCGGCTTGCCTTTGACCGCCAACCTTTGCAGTCGGTTGAATCGCTTGATTTCTTCCTCAAGTTTCATTCGCATACCAAGTTCATTCATGTTCAGCCTATCGATGATCTTGAATAGCTCCTCGACTAATTCCTCCTCGCGTATGTATTTATTCTTGCAGTTACGATCCCTTGCCTTCGAGCAAGAGTAGTAGACGTACTTTGCGTTTGTTCCGTCCTTGAGCAGTTTGTATTTCTCCTGCGCCGTTATCCCTGACCCGCACATGCCACAGGTGAAGAGCTTTGTGAAGGCGAACTCTCGGTTCTCTCTGACTATCTTGTCTCGCTTCAGCTGTTCCTGCACCTTCCTGAACAGCTCCTCGGTTATCAGTGGCTCATGCGTGCCTTGATACCACTGTCCTGAGTTTCGGGGATACTCAAATGGTCCATAGTAGATCGGCATCTGGAGCATTCGATACACTCCACTCAATGTTAGCGGCCTGTTGCCGCGAGTATGGAAGTTGAGGTCGAAGCGGAGCCAGTTGTATACCTTTCGTCCCGACCATTGTTCATACGCCACTTTCTCGAACATTTGCTTTACGATTGGCGCGCGTTGCGGATCGACGACGATCCTGCATTTCTTGTCCATGAGCTTTTGATTCAAGTATCCGAGCGGTGCCATGCCTGGCCACAATCCCATCTCCACTCTCGTTCGCAGTCCTCGCTTAACGTTGATACCTCGATTGTCGTTCTCCAATTTTGCTTGGCTTCCAAGGATCATCAGAAGAAACTTCTCGTTCGGGTTATTGCCGAACGTCTGTCCGAAAGTTCGGATCATGTGTAACTTTCCTGCATCCATCAAATCCACGATTCGTCCGAGATCTCCGGCATTTCTTGAGATGCGATCCGGTGCCCATGTGAGAATTCCGTTGTATTTGCCGTCCCTGACTTCTTCGACTATTTCATTGAACACTGGCCGTTGACCTGTCTCCTTAGCCGAGTGACTTTCTCGCTTCATGGTCACGATCTCCAGACCCTCCCGTTCCGCGAGCTGGAGCATCTCCTTGATCTGGCTGTCGATACTCAAGACTTGCCGTTCCTCAGACTCGCTACTCTTTCTTGCGTAAAGGCAGTATTTCACCTTTACGGGGATTGCTTCTTGTTTGGCAGCCATCCCATGCGGCGCTTGTATTGTGTTATTCATACAACAACATTGATGACGCAACCCTCCCTAGGAGTCCAGAGCGTCCCACATCCCTAAGAAGTTGGTAAATCGGTCGGCCTGAATTCCTCGATTTCTTTCCTGAGCCTCTCCATATCACTGAGTACTGCTGTATAGATTTTCTTTATCTTTTCTTTATCAAAATTTGATTCGTCGTTCTCTAAAAAATCGACAAGGTCATCGTCGAGGAAAGAAGCAAGCGATATGTACGCTCCCGCAAGAAGCTGCATTCGCTCTTTGATCGCTCGCTTCAAATGCTTCTTCGACTCAGGCAAGGAAGACATCCGGTTGAACGGCGTTGTGCCGGTCGGCTCATGGTATTTGAAATGCTTGCTCGCATCTATGATTGCCTCGATATCATCATTCACATAGCAAGGGATGACGCTGATCCATTTATAAGTCCAGACCTATCGCTCTTCGCAAAAAGTCTAAGATGTTGTAAACTTATGGTAAGTCACTATTTATGGCGAAACCGGATGACAAACTAAAGAAATTGCCGGATATACTGACGCTTAAGCAAGCCTCGGATGTTCTAAATGTTCATCCAAACACTTTGCGTAATTGGGACAAAAAAGGGGTTCTAAAAGCGATAAGATATGGTGACCGTCGAGATCGCCGTTTTAAGAAGAGTGACCTCCTAAAGTTACTCAAATAAAATGGCTCGCTTCACTCGTAAATTTGATGCAAAGGCATATTGGGCAACGAAGCCTTACTGCACAGTTTGCAAGAACCACAAAGTGAAGGAAGGAAATATATGCTATGAATGCAAACAAGCGGCAATGAAACAAAAACGCGAACTCAATAAGAATAACGAGGTAGAGATAGAGTCTTTTGCCTCTGCTGATATTGAGACTCCAGAGCCGCGAAAGAAGCGCGTTTCTAATATTTCAGCTGAGGCACAAAACAAAGTCGTTCGACTGTTTACATATTTGGAGAAGGCCCTCGCTGTCGATGATTCCATTGTTCGAGATTTTCGTACCAATACAGCAGCACCTTCTCCATGGTGGCTGGCAGACTATCCTACAGACCTCGAGAACCTAAGTATCCGCCCTTTTGATACTGAGAAAACTCCTGAAGGCGTGCAATCTACTTCATGGCTGAAGGTGGAGAAGAAGAACATCAAGGCGGCACCTGAACTGCCAAGCCAACTTGAAGAGTGGATCGATGAGGTTAACCCACTACAAGAGCCGGTCGCTAAAGAAAAGGTAGATCGAAAAGTCCGCTTTGCTGACGACAAAGATCGTGAGAAGGAATTCAAGAATTTCCGGAAGAATTTTGAGCAAGGAGATGAAATTCCTGAAATCCTAAAAGATTGGGTGACAATCTTGCCAAACCAGTTGCCAGAATCAATCAGTGTGAAATACGTTCCTGATAATTGGGCGGATCATCCTGAGCTTGCAAAGTTGCTCGATGGATATACCGAAAATGAATGGAAGCCATGGGCAGAGCAGGTGAAGAAAGTCTATAAAGCAAATCTTCTCTACGATCAGCTCTATGCGCTCCGATTGCTCCTGAAGAACGAAGGAGATAACTACGAGCTCCTGTTGGGTCATGGTGTTTTGACCTGGCAACATCAGGGAGTAGGCACGATCTACACTCCAGTTTTCCTAAGCCCTCTTACGCTCGATTTTGATGCGTCAAAACGAACGATTGAAATCAACCCTGATCCGATGTTCAGGAATTTCGTCGAGACCTCATCGCTCTACGAGACTGACAATCCGGCTGAAATGGATCTCATCACTTGGGGAGATACCATCAATGCCAATCCGTTCGACTTCTGGCATCTTGAAACCCTCAAAGGTCAAGCACAGACGCTAGTCAACTACATCTCACCGGACGGAGAAGATAATTTTACTGACGAAATCGTATCTGCTCCTACTGCATCAAAAAATCCAAGTATCTGGAACGCTCCGGTGATCTTTGCTCGAAAGCGAACCAACGATATGTGGTCAAAGTACGCGGCTACGATTCGCAAGGATATCGAGCAGTACGGAGTCGAAGCGACTGAATTCATCACTGACCTTGTTGGTGAATATGACGAAACTCCTGTAGGTGCGCGTGATGGATCTGATGGTGAACGCATGGAAAGCGGTAATGTATCTATTCCGGAATCAGAACTCTACTTCCCATTGCCTTGGAATGACGAGCAGAAGCGAATCGCAGAAAGACTCGATGCAAATTATGGTGTCGTAGTTAAAGGCCCGCCGGGTACTGGAAAGAGCCACACCATCGCAAACCTGATCTCTCGCTTCTTGGCACAGGGTAAGAGCGTCCTAGTTACTTCACAGACGAGTAAGGCCTTAGAGGTGTTGCGTGAAAAGCTTCCTGAAAATATCAGGAGTCTTGCCGTGTCCCAGTTGCAACAGACTGCGAAGCGAGACGATGTGCTCCAGCAATCGATTGGAGAGATCAGCTCTAATCTCGGCGAGAGAGATACTAAATTTAGTGAAGCACGCGCAGAGAATGTCCGCAGGGATCTTAAGAAAGTCCGAGAAGAAAAGGCTACCCTCGCAGCAAAGATTCGGCAGTACATCCTTACTGACTCATCGGAGAATTTGGTTATCGATGGTGAAGAAATAAAGCCTATCGATGCGGCAAAATTTGTCGATAAGAATAAAGACAACGAGGCTATCGCTTGGTTTACCGACAAGGTTCCATTTGATTCCGCCCCTAACTTTACAGAGGAAGATTTGCAGGAAATTTATGACCTCGCCAAGGATGTGGAGGAGGTAGATCGATCTCTTCACAAAGAAGATTTACCTGATCACTCGATCCTCCCTAATGAGGACGTGGTATTGAGCGCATTCGCTGCGCATCGTGATCTCAGTGCTAAATCTAAGGCCTCTGACGAAGCGTTCAGCAAGGCGAAGATCGATCAAGAGACGCTTGGTCAGCTATGGGAACTCCTCAGCAGGGCGAAGAAAGTCTTGGGATCTATAAATCAGGATTACGAGCAGGAAATCTTCGACGCCTGTGCGATTAGCCAGAATGAGCGTGATAAGTGGTCTTCTATCCTCTCAAAGATTTCAGAAAAGATTCAAATCGTGGCGAAGGGAAAGAACAATGCTATTGGACATGTCATTACCGGACAATCCAATCTTTCAACTCACGACCTTCGCGAGGCAGTCGAAGCGTTGTATGCAAAAGCATCAAAGGGAAAACTTGGAACATTTGGCAAGATGCTTCTCCCTGGAAATGCAAAGCGCATTCTTGAAACCTACAAAGTGGATGGAGCGGGACCTGATAGTCCTGAGAGAGTAGAAATCTTGCGAAATTCGATACTTGTCGAAGCCGCAGAACGTGAGATCAAGACGCTCCTAGAGCAGGGACTTTCAGCTCTCAAGAACCCTCTCGAAATCGATCTGGATCGTCTTGATCTGGTCAAGCTCGAGGTATTCGTTGCAAGCATTCAAAGACTTGCAAACTATCATTCTGATTTCGCTGGAATCAATACCTGTTTCAATGAGGTGAAGGAACTCTCTGATCTGTCGTTCACTAAGAAGACCGACATTGAGACCGCTATCGAACTTACTGCATCGCGTGCAGCCGCATTTGAGCTTAAGAATCTCGAGAAATCATTTACAGAATGGGAAGAAACTATCCGATCGTCAGTAAACTTCCGCACTCAGCACGTCATTGTCGATGATCTGGCTCAAGCAATTGTGAAGCGCAACTCTACCGGTTGGAAGAGTTGCATTGAGGAACTCAATTTGCTCGTTGGAAAGAAGGAGAAAGCGACGAGGCTTAACGAACTATGTGAACAGATCAAAGAACAGGTACCAAATCTGTGCCGTGAAATCATCGAGCTAGCTGATCAGAAGCAGAAATTTGATTGTCCAGAGAATCTGCTGATCGCATGGAAAGTCGCACGGCTTGAGTCATGGCTCAATCATATTCATGACCATGTTGATGTCGATACCTTGCAGAGTGAACTCGAGCGTTTAAACAAAAAGGAATTTGAACTCAATTCTGAACTCGTTACTGTGCTTGCGTGGCAGCGTCAGATCGACAAGGTTACCAAGCGTCAGCGCGATGCTTTGATGGCTTGGTCCGATGCAATGAAGAAGTATGGTAAAGGCACTGGAAAATATGCGAACAAGTGGCTGAATGCCGCACAGCAATCTCTCAAGGAAGCAAAGAATGCAGTTCCTGTCTGGATCATGCCTCTTCACCGCGCAGCTCAAATGTTCTCAGACCCTACGGCGGGAATGTTCGATGTGGTGATCTTCGATGAGGCAAGTCAATGCGATATTCGTGGTCTCACTATCGGATATCTTGGTAAGAAATTGCTTGTCGTTGGAGACCCTGACCAGATCAGTCCGGCGGGCATATTCCAAGATCAGGAAAAGACCTTTGAACTTATTTCCCGATTCCTCTTCGATATTCCCCATAAGGATAACTTCTCGATCACTTCGAGCCTCTTCGATCTGGCAAAGATTCGTATTCCAAACATGATCCAGCTGAATGAGCACTTTAGATGCGTTCCTGAGGTCATTGCGTTCAGCAACTACCACATCTACGATTCAAAGCTTAAACCGCTTCGACATCCGCACCCTAAAGGACTCCTGAAGCCTGCTCTTGCTCCTATATTGGTCGAGGGAGGCTATCAGAACACCAATAATAAGGTGAACGAACCAGAAGCGAAAGCTGTCGTAGAGAAGCTTGTAGAACTTTTGGAGGATCCGAATTACCAGAAGCGTCCTGACGGCCATCTTTGCAGTTTTGGAATTATTTCTCTGCTCGCAGAAGATCAGGCGAAATACATCAAGGATCTAATTTTGAAACACCCGAAGATCGGAGAGAAAGTGATCGAGGAAAGAAAGATTATTTGTGGTGACGCATACGCATTCCAAGGCGATGAACGCGATGTGATGCTTCTATCCATGGTAAGAGCCCTTGATCCAAACAAGCCAAATGACACTGTCGCACCTCTTACTGATAAGGGTGCAGCACAACGCTTCAATGTGGCTGCTACTCGCGCACGTGATCAGGTATTCCTTTTCCACTCAATTCCTTTGGAAGAATTCCGAAATCAGAATGATTGGCGATTCAAGCTACTTAATTGGTACTACGATCCAAAGAAAGAGGAACTCAAAGCTGGCCGCGAGATACTTAAGAAAGAATTTGATTCAGGCAGAGCGTCAAACTTCTCATACGAAGTTGGAAATCTCATTATCGATAAAGGTTATCAGGTTCTGCCTGAATATCCCGTAATCGGCTATCGTATAGATCTTGTAGTTCAAGGTGCTGAAGCTCGTCTTGCAGTTGAATGTGACGGAGACCAGTATCATACGCTCGAAAACTGGGAAGAAGATCAAGTCCGCGAGAGACAACTTCGCCGTGCTGGGTGGGAATTCTGGCGTGTGACCGGTAGCTCATTCTATCGCCACAAGGAAAAAGCACTCGATAGCCTTTGGAAGAAGCTCGACGAGCTTGGTATCAAGCCGATGATTGATCGCTAGGTCTTCGCGACACGTTTTCAAAAGTGATAAAATAAATCTACAAAGTCCCAAGACCTAACCCTCGAAAGAGATATGGTCGCAAAACCGTCCAAGGCAGTTTCCTCGCACGAGGATTCGACCTTTTGTGTCGAGTCGGTGCGGGGATTTTGTTTTATCCACCTATCCAGAACCACAGGTTATTCTTGGTCTCCTCGCTCAACTTGTAGGCATCAGCATGCGACATTACACCCATATATGAGCGAAGCGAAGATTGCAGGGTTTCCTCGCTAATATTCCCGTCCTTAAACATTGCCGCTTTCTCTCGGAGCTTACGGATCATTCTGCGCCTCGTTCGTGCTCTGAGAAGGATATGGTGTGGAAAGATAACGTAGCCTAAGAAATCCACTCCTTGGTTTGGCTTACGGACAATAACCTTTTCAGGGTGAAGGGATAGCTTGAGTTGTTCTTGCAGGAAATTCTCCATCTTGACAAGGATCGGTTCCAATTCTGATTCGTCATGGCTCAATACCACAAAATCATCGGTGTAACGGACATAGCACGCGACTTTCAGTTCGCGCTTAACGAACTGGTCAAATTCATTCATGTATACATTCGCAAAAATCTGCGAAGTGAGATTGCCGATCGGAACACCTCTATGACTGAAAAGATCGGACTGACCGCTAGAGAAGCTTCCTACAATTTCTCTCAAAAGCTCCATCATCTCTGGATCTTTTATTTTCCTTTCAAGAATAGACAGCAGGATTGTGTGGTCCACCGAATCAAAGAATTTTCTTACATCACATTTAAGCGCATAGCAGGGGCGCGTGTAATTCTTGCTTACTTTGCGGATCATTGTATTGAGTGTCGCAACCCCCTTATGAGTTCCTTTGCCTACGCGACAAGAGAACGAGGTCGGTATAAAAGTAGGCTCAAAAATCGGATTCAATACATTGAAAACTGCATGGTGCAGAACTCTGTCTCGCACGCTTGCTTTATGTATATGTCGGCGCTTCGGATCATAGATATGAAAACCCATATACGGACGATGTTTGTAGGTCTTGTCCCTAATCTCTCGGTACAACTCGAAAACATTCTGCTCAAGATTTCTCTCGAACTCCAGAACGTCCTCCTTCTTTCCTTTGTCCCGCTTGAATTCGTCCCAAGCCGAAAACAAGTTTTCGGGACTGCACACATTATCAAATAATTTATTAAATGTTTTCATCTATGAATGACACTGACATCCCAATTCTTAAGAAATCGTATGAGCTTTATAAGATCTTTCACGAATACCGAAGAGTTATTCCGAAGACGGAACGCTTCACGGTATACGAGCGTAGCGAGAACGCCATACTCGACGTTATCGAATGCTTCTTTGAGGCAGGATACATGCGAAGCAATAACAAAGTTGCATTGCTGGAAAGAGCGAGCGTGAAGCTTAATCTTCTGCGCTTCTTCTTCCGTCTCATGAAGGAGAGCAAGACCTTCGACAACAAGAAATACGTTGCGCTTCAGACGGTCATCGACGAGATCGGCCGAATGCTGGGCGGATGGATCCGTTCCAGCAGCGCGAGGTAACAAAAGAGCGTCCGCTGGGACGCTCTTTTGCCGATGAAGGAGTGACTTCGGAACGAACCCGGAAGCCGACCCGTAGTTGTCGTTGGCATTGTCGAACCAGTTCGTGTCGAACTTGACCTTGCCGTCGTTGAAGTTGAAGTACGGGGCGTTGTCGAAGCGGACATCGGAATCCGGATGTTTGCCTTTACCCGTCCGTGTCACCGAAGCTTGAAAGCGGTTCCTGTTGGAAACAAGACGCGATCTCGCTCCTGAATTTTATTCAGCAACACCCGCCGTATAGGCTTATTGGTTTGCATTGAATAAAAGCAAGCAGTATCTCCTTATCGCGGCACTCTCCTCCAAACCGTAATCGAGAGGACTCTGGCCGGTTTCTCTAAAGAGAAAGAGTTCGGCGACGGCAATCCGTAAACGGCCGTGCATTAGCCTAGACTCGCCGTTAATTGTATCAAAAATTGAGCGCTACGCGCATAAAAAGAAATCAGGGTTACCCACGCTGTGGATAACCCTGAAATTTTTTGCCGCGAATTCAAGAATCAAAAGAAAGGATTCAAAAGACTCAAGAATTCGAGGATCGAGGATCAGTTCTGCGGAACGAACCCGGAAGCCGACCCGTAGTAGTCGCTGGCATAGTCGAACCAGTACGTGCCGAACTTGACCTCGCCGTCGTGGAAGTTGAAGTACGGGGCGCGGCCGAAGCGGACATCGGAATCCGGATCGTCGTACTCGTCACCCGAGCAGTCGATCCAGAGGTCGTCATAGTTCATGAGCCGTTCCGGATGGGTCAGGATCATGATGCCGATGGCGAACGCGCCGAGGCCGAACTCGTTGGAGGCGAAAACCTCGCGAGCACGACGAACGGAACGTCCACGATGACGGATGCCGAACTGCGCCGGAACGACGAGGATGTCGTGATCTTTCTGCTCGTCGCCGAGCTTCTGGAACACGCCTGCCGTCTTGGTTGTCTGCCGAAGACGCTCGGGACCGAGCTGGCCGTCGCGGTAGTTGTAGAACTTGCCGTTACGGGTCTGCTTGATCATGTCGAGCACCTTCTGCACCGCCTCGTTGTAGGTCGGGGCGATCTTCTCCCACTTCGGGATGGCGAACCATCCTTCGGCGTTCGGGGGAAGCGCACCTTCGGCCAGCTTCTCGTCGGCGTAGCCGATGCCGGGGAACAGCTCGCGCAGACGGTTGGTCTGTTCGGTGATGCCCTTCGGCTTGTAGCCGGAGAGGTACCCGTAGCTGGATTCGGTTTCCTCGTCCTTGAACTTGTCGGAGACCGACAGGTCCTTGAGCGAGGCGAGTGCCGCATTGCGGATTGCTTCGGCGAATTCGTCGCCGTGTTCGATGACGCGCTGTGCGCCAGGGTTGTCGAGACCGAGCTCACCGAGAACCTTCTCGATGGCATCGGAGCCGAACCGGTTGATCTGCTTGATCTGACCGGCGGTTGCGTTTGTCTGAGTAATCGCGTTCATTTGCGTTATCTCCAATTTTTCTGAATTGCCGAAATCGCTCGGTGACGACTTGTCCCTGTATGAGACGAGTTTGCTGAGGCCTAAACTAAGCCACAAAAAGCTCGTCTCATGCATCGTTATGCAGTGATCCTTATCTCAAAGAGCAGTCTCCAGTATCATATCAAACAAATGACTGTTTGTCAATGATTTTGGCGATATGTCAAATGTCGGTAAAAGGGCTTCGCAACAGCCTTTTTCTAAGCTAAGCTACTGACTAATACCATCAATTTTGGTATTATGTTCTTGGTACAACTGAATATGAATTGACCTAACCCCTCAGGGATTTCCCCGAGGATATGGTCGAAAATTCCGTCCAAAGTAAAGAACTCCTAATCAGAGCTACTTTGGACGGTCATATCTCGAAAGGGGTATGGGTATATCTCACGGGATATATCGGCCTGGTTAGGAGCTTTTTGCTACCTGACTAATTATTAGATTAGTTAAAAATCCGTCCAAAAATATGAATGATTCTTCACAGCCTTCAGCGAAGGCTACGCACCTTACCCTAGGTGGCATTATCGTCTGGCTCTTTAGTATCGGTTTTCTGTTCTCAGGGTTCATGTCCCTCTTTACCAACTTCGGCATGGGATTGATCATGATCCTCGCGGGTCTCTTGTTCCTCCCACCGCTGACAAAATACTTGAAAGAGAAGCACAACTTCTCGATCTCCGGTCCGCTCAAAATAGTGCTCCTATTCGGGATCATTATCATGGGCGGCTATTTTATTAGCCAAGATGATGACACGGCACCAGCAACCGTAACGGAGACTCGTCCTTCAGCCGCGTACGATGTTTCGTCTCTTGTCGGACTCAGCCTCACGGAGTTGAGAACCAAACTCGGCACTCCGTCATACGACACCGAACCTACCGCACAGCAACTTGCTCTCGGTGGAATCGATACGTGGGAAAAGAGCTGGGATGTCGGTGAGTACAGCATCATGGCAACGTACGACATCAAGACAAAGGAAATCACTGACCTGTTCTTCGGCGCAGATAGCGACGCGGCCTTCAAGCGATTCGAGGATACCAACAATATCCTTGCCGCAGGAAACCTCTCAACAAGCGATCCTAAATACTCGGTCGAGTTCGTCAAAGCGAAGAATGGTCCCGGCTACACCGGAGCTATCATCCGCGCAAAGTAAGCCATGAAATTCCAATTACCCGGCTTCGTCGATCGGTACTTCAAGAAACAAGAGGGTCTCAAGAAATACCAAGAATCAATTACTTCGTTTCTAGCAGACAGCGAGATTTCAGTCGAAGAGAACGAAAAGCTTGTGGAGATGCAAAAGGAATTCGGCCTATTCGCCGAGGACGTGAAAGGTATTCACAAAACCTCGATTGCTTCCGTATTCACGAGTATCGGTTCTGACAAACGGATCACTGACGAGGAGAAAGTTTCTCTTGAAAAGTTGCTTACCCACTTCAACGTCTCGAAAGAAGACATCGCGTTCAATCAAGACAGCTTCAACAAGTATTATGCTCTTGCTCTCATTGATAAGGGAGTGCTGCCTACGATAAGTAACCCTGAGTCACAGGTGAATATTGTCTTCAAACCAGATGAGATCCTGCACTGGGGCATGGTGGCAAACTTGATGAAGCGTAAGAAGATAACGACAAAAATAAATTACGGCGGACTCACCGCTTCGGTCAAGATTATGAAAGGGGTACGCTACCGCGTTGGCTCGATGAACATAGGTAGCGAATCCAAGGAAATAATAGATATGGAGGATTCCGGCATCTTCTACGTCACTAACCAACGTCTTGGCTATCTTGGATACCGCAAACAATTCTCGTTCCCATTCAAGAAGATTGGGTCACTAGAGCTTCGTCCAGATGGACTTCATATCTTCAAGGACGGCAAGGAAGCCCCGTATATTCTTCAGTTGAGCGATTACGAGTTAGCACTTGCGGTTATTTCATTCCTCTTAAATAAGGACGCATAAGAGCCCCTATAGGGATACCTTTTTGAATTCCTCTTTGTACTTCTCAATCACATCCAAAACCTCGCTATCTTCTTCGAGGTCAAACCCGAACCTGCCGTCCGTGATGTGGATGCCGTAGCGGAAGTCCTCGTCAGCATTTTTGTAGATATGCTCGGTTGCCATATCGGTCAGTTTCCGCATCTCATGGTTGAGGAGCTTTATTTCTTCCATGTATGAGTCGATGAGTTCGTCGTATGCCGATGTGAAGTCCACATCGAATGTATTCGATACCTTCTTCCCGATCTTCTGGAATTCGCAAAGCGTGTGGTACGAGCGTACGGGCTTCGCATACTTTTCGACGAAGCAAGCGAAGTTCGAGAACGGTAACATCAATTCCAACTGCTTTTTATACTGTCGCACGAACTCCAAATCCTCTCGGCACATGTACAAACTCTCGCCGGTAATCATCTCTACAACCTTTGTCTCAAAAAGCATGTTCATTTCAACCTCTTGCCGCTTGAGCTTCCGTGCGGAAAAGAGGCTCGCGAAGTACTTTCGGGACTTCTCAAGTTCTGCATACCAGATGTCGAACAGCTCCTTATGGATTTTCTTGGTGTTGCCGTTCCAAGTGTCGTGACGGTCGCTCACGAAGATCGGCGCGAAGTGCTCGGTGAAGAGTCCATCGTCGAGCCATGAGTGGAGCGACTCCCGTGCGAGAGACACCATCGTCACATCTTTTTCTTTTGCATACGCCTCGATGTCATCAAGGAGTTTTTTCTCGTCTACGTCCTTCCACGCGATACCGGCATCATGGGCGACTTTGTGCATCACTTCCTTAAGCGGCAACTCAGCGAAGAAGTCGCCGATCATGAAGCCGTCCCGCTCCGTGCCACCACGCATCTTCTTGATGCCTTCGTAGTAGAGGCGGGAGATGATGGTATCGGTAAGGATATCCACGTCCTTCTTGGCAATCTTTCCGTTCTTTATCATCTCGTAGAGCTGTGTCTCGTCCTCAAGATACCGCCTGCTAAATCCGACCGAATCATCAAGGAGCGCCAAATCCTGACGCACTTCAAGCGGTAAGTTCTCGAAGGTGAAGAAGTGGAGTGTGTCTCGGTATTCGAGGTATGTATGAGAGAGCGCGAACTGGAGACATTCCTCTTCGGTCAGTCCATCCATCATCGCCTCGCGATTTATGACTTTATCTTTCTTCAGGTTCTCAAGGCAGTACGCAAGCACCCGCTGATTGCGTACCGCAGACAGCTCAGCCTTGTACGAGAACATTGTCGCGTCCATCCGCATTGAACCCTCCAGACGGGCTATCTCAAGATAGCGATTATACGTATTCGTTTCTCCCATGCGGGACGACCATCCTTGAGTGAGAGTGTGAAGTTCAGCTTCCGAGAGCATGTCCTTGCCGGTCTTGTACTTATGCTCGTTGTTATGGACGAGCGCAGTCACTCGCTCAAGCGGAGTGAGATTGGATCTCTTGATGATGTTGTTTAGATTTTTCATGTTATCTCGTCTTTTGGAGCATGCTTTCAAGGAACTCGACCCGTTCCTTCAGCTCGGTGTTAGCAATATTCTTCGATAGCGTTGAGGCGAGCTTGGCGATCATGGATGCCTGCTTGTGCGATATTTCTCTATTCACCACCTTGCGGAGGGTGTCCGAGAGAATTCTATTTATTTCTTCTAGATTGATTGGTTCCATATTAGTTGTGTTCGACGATCTCAAACCATGCTCTGACCTCGTGCGCTCGACCGCTCTTTATAATGTTCTTGTAGAGAGCAAATATGACGTTCGGTGTGAGTTTCCGCGCCCATGCATTCAGGTCCTTAGTCAGTCCATCTTTCTCAAGACGCTTGTTCCAATCGGTGAGCGTGCCGACATCGACCTCGTACTTCTTTGAGAAATCAAGCTGAGTCTTCATCGACAGCAGTTCGAATACCGCCTCTTCCTCGATGCCGAACTTTTCAAGTGCCACTCTCGGCTGTCCCTTGAGGAATGAAGGAAGAGACTTCCAAAGAGCGTAGGTTTCGTAGACCTGCTTTTTATATGGATCCTTGGAAAAATCTTCTTCCTGCATACGCTTATATCTTCAGCGCTGTTGTACCAGTGAGCTTTTCAAGCCGCTTGACTGAGGCTTCCACATACGCCTCATCAAGCTCGATGCCGATGCACTTTCGACCCAAGTGCTCACACGCAACAGCTGTTGATCCGCTTCCGAGGAAGGGGTCATAGACAAAGTCACCGACCTTCGTCGAGTTAGGGATGATCTTTCTCAAAAGTCCCACAGGCTTTTGCGTAGGGTGCAGTCTCGACCTTGTCGGTCGGGGATGATAGATGACGTTCTTCGCTTTAGACCGCTCCATCTTGTGCTTGCCGAACCAGCCGTAGGCGATCAGCTCATAGAGCGAAAGGTAGTCCTTCCGGCTCATGACTGGTTGGTTCTTGAGCCAGATGATCATCTGGCTGTAATAGAAGCCCGCCGCTTTCATGCCCGAGCGAAGACTCGGGAACATAGGATCCGCATTGAAGATGTAGACTGCGTTGTATTCCTCAAGGTACGGGATGACCGTCCCGAGATATTTGCGAGTGAACTCCTCGTATTCCTCCTCACTCTGGAGATGGTCGTTCACAATTGCTTTTTCGTCCTTCACTCCGAGTTTCGAAAGTCCTTTCTTGTTTTCGACATAGGCAACTCCATATGGCGGGTCAGTGATGACCGCTCGTATCCTGTGGCTTCCGATGACCTTGCCGACGAACTCTCGATCAAGAGAGTCGCCACAACCAATGATGTGATCGCCGACCTTGAAGATGTCTCCTTTAGTTGTTTTCATGGATTTTCTTGGCTTTAAGGCCAGTAAATTTCTCCCATCGGTCGATCACGATGGTTGCGAATATGAGATCCTTCTCGACTCCGCGCCATGCGCGATTCAGTTCCTCGCAGGCGATCAGGTCGCTACCGCTTCCAGCAAATCCACTGTAGACGATGTGAAGTGGAGCACTGCACCGCTTGAACGGCTTCTCGTTTAGCGTTACCGGCTTCTGAGTAGGGTGCTGATATGCCTGGGCGTTATCCCTCTTTTCAATCCAGATGTCGATCATGTCGAGTATCTCGTCATGCACCTGATTGCCCGTGGTCACTTCCTGATTGAGGATTTCGTTGACGTTGTTTAGCCCCGTATTGAGATACGGCTTGCCAATCGTTCCGTACACGCACGGCTCGTACACCTTGTTGAAGGCGATCTTGTGCGTAGGGTTCTGATTGTTCTTGAGCCAGAGGCAGACGCGCTTTGCGTTCACCTTGTGTTTGGCGTAGAGAGTCTGCACCATCCCGATATAAGAGGAATCGCACCAGTAGAAGAGGTGTACGTTCTTCTTGCTCACACTCTTTGCCACCTCCATGCTCTTATCCAAGAAGTCCATGTAGTCGCTATCTTTCTTGGAGTCGTCCTTGCACGAATACGAGCCTTGGTACTTCTCCTTGTTACCGACTCCTTTGGAATAGTCCAAGCCAATGTTATACGGCGGGTCGCAGTACACGATGTCCGCCAACTCTCCGTTCATGAGACGCTCTACGGCTTCTTTGTCAGTAGAATCCCCGACGAGAAACCGATGCTTGCCGAGTTCCCAGATTTCTCCGGTCTTCACTTTCGGCGTGATTGTATCCTTGAGCGCCTTCTCGACATTGAAGTCGTCATCGACCACATCAACATCATCAAAGAGGTTCTGAAGCTCATCGTCGCCGAAGCCGACATCGAGAAGCAGGTTCATATCGAACTCCTTGAGAAGCTCTTCGTTCCAAGATCCCGTGTTCTTGTTGAGGCGAAGGTTGAGTTCTCGCTCCTCTTCGAGCGAAAGCTCACGAGAAGGCACCATGCATTCGACATTTTCTATGCCGAGGTCAGCGTATACCTTGATACGCTGTTCGCCTCCGATAATGATGTTGGCTCGTGAGCCGATATTAAGGACGATAGGGACGACCGTACCAAATTCCTGCACTGACTTCTCCAAGTCTCTGCGTTCGTTCTCGCTTAGCTTGCGCGGATTGTATCCGTTTTTGATCAAGTCGCCGAGCTTGCGAGTGGCGGGCGACCATGTGATCTTTTCTTTTGCCATGGGGTTAATTTCAGAAGAGGGTCTTATTAAGCTCTTCTACCCTTATTCGTCATCCGATGACAAAATGACAATTTTCTTTCAACGAGCGGAAATGGATGACCAAAATATTGCTAAAACAAAAGACCTTTTGCCACTCAGGCAAAAGGTCTTTTGCATCGTCATTCCAAACCAAATGACGCTACAGCTCTCTAATGACAAAAAGGGTCGTATATCCGTCCCGTCTGTTGTATCGGGGAATGGGACTAGTGGTCATGCCGAAGAACTGACGCAGACCTTCGGCAAGCTCGTATTTGATATTGCGATGGAAGCGACGATCCCAATGATTCTTGGTGAGCGAACCACCGTGAGAAGCGAGGGTCCTAAGCAACTCCCACTTCATGTCGGGTCGAGCCGTACGTTCATTCATAAAGCCCATGTCCTTGAAGTCGAACTTCCTCGACTCCAAGCCTGGGTACGATACGCGGACGACATGCCCGTCGATAAACCGAAACTCAAGTAATTCCCATTTTGCGTTGCCGGGGAGCTGGTATGTCGCAACTTCCTCCTGTTTTTCTCTTGCGGGTGCGAGAGCAAGAACCTCAGGGTTAACGATCCGCACCTCTTGAACTGGACGGATCAGCTCTGGGAGAGTGAACTCACCTTCATTGTCGTACATATACGATGGCATGAACGACATTGAGGGGAGTGTGGGAAAACTAGGAAGCTGTATCTTGCTAATCCTCCTCATCTGCGGCTCAAGAGCTTCAGCCATTGAACTAGCTGCTTGAGCAGCTCGTCTCATGGGTTCTTGCATCGTCTCAACCATCGAGGATACGGCCTTCATCGGCTCTCGCATCGTATCAAAGGCCTTCTGGTATGCTTCAGCAACCTTTTTCAATTCAGGCGAAATATCCTCAGGGTTGTACCCATCCTTGGTTGTCTGTAGATATACCAATTCGCCAACTGTCATGTCCTAATTATATCTCAAAAATTGGCATTTGTTGGCATTTACTTTCCACAACAGAGAACGAAACCGTCAGGAAGTCTAGACCAGCGATAAATAGACAGGTGTTTATGCCCCTTTTGCCTCGTTCTCAAAAAAAGAGACCCCGACCCACAAACCCCAAAGTCTCAATGGAAAAGTCGCTCAAAAACCCTTACAATGCCTTATGTCACGGGTACCATACCCGAGTACACCGCCAAATAAAGATCAAAATTAGTAGCATTTTGTGATTATATTTTGCAACAAAATTATTCGTGACCGAACCCTGCGTCTCCACTTGAGAGATTCTTCTTAAAAATACCTTATAAATCAAGGTTTTGGGTTCTAAAAAAGTACTTGACAAATTAATGCAACAGGCGTATAATTAGATAGTAAGCTGAGTACATTCACAAGGAGGACGAGATGGATACACGGAAAATTTTCGATGCAATCGCTGAGCTCGTAGCCAATTATACCGAGGTTGCCACCAAGGCAGTTCGGGAAGGAGACGGAAAGCTCTATGTTCCAGTATGCATGAGCCTGGCGGAATTTGCCGGTCTCGTGGCCAACCCATCCCAACTGATTCAAACCGGTGGTAACGCCAAAGAACCCGCGTACATCTCTCTCGAGGAGGGACTGCGCGGCCACAATGCCGACGGTTCAGCACACAACGGGTTCATCGTGATGGACGTTATTGATCGCAAGATCGTCGCGATCATCGATAGCAATGGCATCATCACGTACCTGAACAAGGTAATGGAGGGGCGCTGGAGCGGAAACGTGATCAGTGTCACCAACAGCAAGGGCGAGGAATTCCGCCTCGAAACGAAGGATGGCGTGCGGGGGATAAATATCCCCGTGACGGTCGTCTTCGAGAACGGCCAGTGGAGTGCAATCTACAAAGGACACCCTTTGGAGATCGTGAGCCGACTCAAGGTGGTCTAATTCTCCGAAACCAAGCCCCATTCAGAAAGCTTCACTGCTTTCTTGAGTGGGGCTTTTCTGTTGGTTGGTTAAGACTAGACTTGGAATATAAAATTGGACAGGAAGTTGTTCAAAATAGGTTTCAACACCACTCTCCGCCAAATAAAGATCAAAATTAGTAGCATTTTGTGATTATATTTTGCAACAAAATTATTCGTGACCGAAATCTGCGTCTCTACAGACAATATTTGTTATCGCAAAACACTCGACCTTAATTTGCAAGGATTCTACAAAACCAATTGAACGCATAAAGTTCGAATCCTGATGAAGTTTAAACTTTACAATATAAAATATTTATTCTGTATATAGTACAAAGTGTTGCATCTATAATTATTATTTGTTACAATAGTTACATGATCAATAAATTCAAAAACAAAATAAAAACACTTCGCGAATCACACTTCCCTGGGAAGAGTGTCCGCAGTCTAGATAAGGAACTAAAGCCTCATTTTGGTGAACATTATTATGCGTACATAAGTAAATTTGAATCAGGTGTTCTTCCCCCAATAGAAGCTTTGGAAAAAATTAAGGAAGCATATTCACTGTCCTCTTCAGAGTATGACGAATTAATGGGGTGTTACCTATTGGAAAAGTTTGAAGACCACCTGGCGGATGCACAACGAATCGGTGTAAATGTTGAGCTACAACCTGAACCGCTTTTATTCAGAAAGGTTAATAAGAAAAAAAAGCTATGAAAATGAGAGTCGCCAAAAATTGGAACCCTCTGGTTGATTCTTATCAGTTAACCAAACAAGAGATCGAGTCTCAGGTTTTGAGTGATCTCGCAAAATATCGTCGCCAATATACAGAAAGGTATGGTAAGGCGACACACACCTCTCGATATAGATAACTATGTTCAGGAATTATGGGGCTTCGGTGTTGTTTTTGAAAAAGTGGAGTCAGATTCTGAAGAGCAAGAAACTCTTGGTTTTTTGAGACCCGAGAAACAACAGGTTGTAGTGAATGAAGATTGTACAAATCAAAGACGAATTTCATTCACAATAGCACATGAGGCAGGACACCTTTCACTTCATGGTCCACTGTTTATAATTAAGGACGGCGTTATCTCTGGTTGGAAAATTGCCCCTCTTCACAAAAATACCAAGAAGTCTGATGCTGCTCATATCCGCCGAGAATGGCAAGCAAACGTGTATGCAGGATCACTTCTAGCTTCCCGTGTAGAGATTGAAGAACTATTGTATGAACTGGGATTAATCAAAGATGGGATACTTACACCGTTCAATCTTGATGAATATTTCTCAAAATTTGAGGAGCGGTTCGGATTGTCGAGACAAGCACTAGAAATACGCCTTGGGCATCTGAATATACCAATAAAAAGGTCAAATACAGTTTGAAGGTCAAGAAAAGCCACCAATTTCTTGGTAGCTTTTCTGGGCGTTTAAACGAAGAGGAACTTCTTTCCTAAACGTTCCGCGTCGATTCTTCGATATTGGTTATAACTACATGTAAAACCTCAACAATTTTACTGTATCATAACTGGTGCCCACTTATCAACCCGAATTAAACTATAATGAGTAAAGAAACAAAAACGTTTCCGCTCGGTAGAGATTCTAAGACTGGAATATTTATTCCAGTAAGAGAAGCTGAGCGACGTCCAAATACTACTACAGTTGAGCGCATACCTAAACCTGGACGCGGCGATACTGGTAGCAGGAAGAAGTAATTCTTATTTACCTCGGCAGATGTAGTTCATCTATAAAATAACTTTAAAAATTACCTGCAGGAAAGACGGGTAATTTTTAACTTCAAATTTTATTTTTATATCTACTTTGTTTACTTCTAGTGCCCCTACTTCTCCAAATCAAAAGTCTTATTGATCTTGACTACAGAGACAAACTCAGGCATGTGGCTCACGAGCATCAGGGCACCTTTATACTCACTTAGAGCCTTGGCTATGACGGGTATGTGCCTAAAGTTTATATGGTTGGTGGGTTCGTCGAGTATCAGGAGCCCAGGCTTCATAAGCACGAGCTGCGCGAAGCCTACAAGGCCCTTCTGACCTTCGGAGAGGTGGCCCACCTTCACACCCATCAAGTCTCTCGTGATGAGGAAGCCTGCAGCTGTAGCGCGCATAGCGCCTTCGTCGGGGCGCACCATAGCTCCGAGCAATGTGTCAAAAACGGTCGCGTCAAAATCAAGCATCGAAAAGTCTTGCTGGTAGTACCCTATCCTCACACCAGGAGAGATGGAGACACCTTCTGCCCTGCCGCTCGCCAAAGTGGCGAGAAGTGTACTTTTGCCTATGCCGTTTGGGCCCACTATGTGTAAATGGTCGTTGCGAGTCACTACCACACTCGCCTTCCTTTTCACTTGCTTGTGCTTGATGGTGGCGAGGAAGGAGTCGATCTTTACTATCTCGAGCGGCAGCTTTTCTTGCACTGGTATCGAAAATGGTTTGATAGTCCTGTCTTCCTGCCTCACATCCACCATATCTTCTTCGAGCTCTTCGGCCTTTTCTCTCATCCGCTTGGCGACAGCTCTCATGTTGCCTCCCTTGTGAGAAAAGAAGTTGGCCTTTTCTTTATTTTCTTGGATTTCTTTGGCGAGCTGCGCGTTTTTGCGATTTTCCTTTTCGATCCTTGCTGATATCTCTGCCACCACATCATGATAGTCTCCATTGTATTGCTCTATCTTGTGAGTATGCACATCGAGGTACAAAACCCCATGAGTGAAAGCGTTCAAAAAGTCTGCATCGTGAGAGATGACGAGGCATGTCTTGGTATAACTCTTGAGAAAGTCAGTCAGGTGGGCGATGCCAGCTTTGTCTAAATTGTTGGTCGGCTCATCGAGGAGGAGGATGTCCGGGTTTTGTATAAGGGCCGAAGCGAGGAGTAGCCTCGCCTGCTGACCGCCCGAAAATGCCCTAATCTTTTTGTCATGAGCGGCATGAAGGTTTACCACTTCGAGCACGGCGTCTATCCTAGGAGTGATGTCGTACACAGTTTGAGAAAAACAGCTTTGAAAAAATTCTTCCACTGTGTACTCGAGCTGCTCGCGGGGGATGACCTGCTTGGCTATGGCGATAGTCGCACTAGGAGCTCGGTGCATCTTGCCTTCGTCTAGATTTTCCTCTCCGGTGATCAGTTTGAATATGGTGCTTTTGCCAGCGCCGTTTTGCCCCATGAGCGTGAGCTTGGCGCCGCGACGCACGACGAAGTCCACCCCATCCAAAATAGGCATATTGTGACCGTATGAGAAGTTTGCCTTCTCAAATCTTAATATTGCGTCATTTGCGTTGCTCATTGATTCAAACTGCCAGGCAGAAACGGCTATTTAACCCTCTCCAATTTCCCTTTCATCTTTACTATGTTTTTGTAGTCCCACTGTATCATTTCGGCCTTTTTTAGCCACTTTTTTAGTTTGGTTATTTTGACATCTTTCAAATCTGTATAAAAAATCTCAGCAGCTTTAAATTTGCCTTCAGGCACCAAATCTTCCTCTTCAAAGCTCTGTCCGCTAAAAAACATGAGAGACACGGCGCCGCTTTTCCTCACAGCATAAGAAACTATCGGGTTGCCGGAGATAAACCACACAGGGCTTCCGTGCCAAAGTTTGGATTCACTTTTCTTTAAAAACTTACTGATATTTAGCTCCAAAAAATCACAAATCTCTTTTGCACTTTTTGTTTGTGCCCTGTTGTACCCGGCGATAGTCTTGGCAATAGTCTTCATTTTCTTGATATTTAGCTTAAAACCTTATTATATAGCATTTATATGTGATTTTCCTATATTTACTACATATTATGTTAAAATACACAGGTTAATAAATAATTTTAAATATGAAAAAAGCTGTTTATATAATTAGCAAAGTGATACTTTCTTTGATGCTCGCATCCTCCCTCCTTGGGCTACTTGGCGTGTTCCCAGCACCTACCAGAGACTTATACAACACTGACGAAGCATTTCAATTTATAAACATGCTCATGAACAACGCAGTGTACATAAATGTAATGATGACGATAGTAAATATTGCAGCAGTCATCGCCCTATGGACAAAGAGAGATGCTCTCGGTGCACTCTTGATCACACCTATCACCGCAAACATAGTGGGCTTTCACATGTTTTTGGATGGAGGACTTTTCACAGCGGGAGCGATCATGGCAAATGTACTTCTGATCATAAACATCTACTTGCTATGGGTAAACAGAGAAGCATACAGGAGCCTAGTTTGTAAGAACTAACATCTTAAAACCGTACTAAAAACCCTAAATGAACAACACCTTGGTTTTAGTTTTTGTGACAGCGACCTTTGTACTCGGAGGCTTACTTTATATTTACAACCCTGCACCTATTGAATATAAAGAGCCAACTCCCGAGCAGGTCGCCTGCACCGCCGACGCCATGCTCTGCCCTGACGGCTCCTATGTGGGCCGTAGTGGGCCGAATTGCGAGTTTGCCTGCCCCTCCGAAGCTTCATGCGAAAGGGAGGCCTGCCCTACCTCATCTACCACCCCAATAGAGCAAAATGAACAATAGACCTAAAACACTCGATTCCAGTATCGAATCAGTATTTAAACTTTCACCAAACCAAAAAATAGCCCTCAAAAAAATGGGGCTAAAGACAGTCTTGAACCTTTTAAGATATTTCCCCGTCAGATACGGAGAAACAGCCGAAGTGAAGTCGATAGAATACCTGACCCCAGGGGACGACGCTGTCATATTTGGCAAAATAAAAAACCTTAAACTTGCAAAGACTTTCAGAAGCAAAGTGCCCATATCATCGGGCACAGTAGAAGACTCGACCGGTAATATAAAAATAATTTGGTTCAATCAAGCCTACATCGCCAAAATGTTTGAAGAAGGTTCTCTCGTGCGCATCGAAGGCAAGGTCTCGAACGGCAAAAACGGCATATACTTTTCAAACCCAAAAATAGAAAAAGCTTCAAAGATACCCGAGGGTACCAGCGAGTCTCTCTTTGGATCAAAAGAAGACCACAATATGCACCCGACTTATAGGGAGAGTAGGTACATAAGCTCTAGTTGGATATTCCACCATGTACAAGAAATAATAGCCTCTGGAGTTTTAGAACAAATAGTAGACCCCATACCCGAAATAATCCTCAAAAAATATAGCCTTCCCTCACTCAAGACTTCTTTCATATGGATACACGCGCCACGCAAGATGGGTGATGCCGAAGTAGCACGAAAGAGATTTGCTTTTGAAGAGATGTTGCTCATCCAACTCGACAGACAAAAAGAAAGGATGCTTTCAGTCAGAGAAAAGGCGATAAAGATAGAAAAAACCAAAAAAGAAATAGACGGGTTTGTAAAAAACTTCCCCTTTCCCCTCACTGGTGCTCAAGAAAGATGCATAGAAACCATACTCAAAGATTTCAAACAAGGTCACCCGATGTCTCGTTTGCTTGAGGGGGACGTAGGCTCCGGAAAGACAGCAGTAGCCGCGATGGCCAGCTTTGCCGCAATCAGCACCTCTCCTTTGGGTCAGGATTTTGGTAATTTACAAGTCGCATACATGGCACCAACCGAAATACTAGCCGAGCAACATTTCGAGTCTTTCATCGAATACTTCAAAGAACACAAGATAAATGTAGGGCTCATCACAGGCAGCGGGGCTAGGAAATTCCCTTCTAAAATAGCGCGAGAAAAATACACCAAAATATCCAAACCTCAACTCCTAAAATGGGTAGCAAACGGAGAGATACCGATACTCATCGGCACACACGCCCTCATCCAAAAAAATATAACTTTCAAAAACTTAGGCCTTATCATCATAGACGAGCAGCATCGTTTTGGAGTAAAGCAGCGCAAAGAGCTTCGCAAGAAAGGCGGGCTTTCTGTAGATAAAAACGCTATCACCCCTCACCTACTTTCAATGACAGCCACACCTATCCCCCGCACCCTCGCCCTAACTATTTTTGGAGACCTTGACCTGTCTGTACTCGACGAACTACCAAAAGGAAGACAAATCCCAGAAACAAAAATAGCTCTCTCTGACGAAAGGGACGAGGTTTACGAAAAAATGCGTAAAGAAATACAAAGTGGCAGACAAGCTTATGTCATATGTCCACGCATCGATCCAGCAAAAGAAGAGGCGGGGAGCGTAGCCAGCTACTTCGCTCCAAAAAACATGAGGTCAGTCACCGAAGAAACAGAAAGGTTACAAAAAAAGATATTTCCAGAATTTAAAGTCGGCTCAATCACAGGCAAGATGACCCCCACCGAAAAGCAAAACACCATGCGTGACTTCAAAGAAAACAAGTTCCAAATACTTGTAGCTACTTCGGTGGTTGAAGTGGGCGTAAATGTACCCAACGCGACTGTCATAGTCATCGAAAACAGCGAGAGATTTGGACTCTCACAGCTTCACCAGCTTCGCGGACGAGTGCTCCGCAGCTCGCACAAGCCGTACTGTTTTGTATTTGCCGAGAGTAAGTCAGAGAAAACAATTGAACGACTCAAATCTTTCGTCAGAGCCAAAAATGGTTTTGAGCTTGCCGAAGAAGACTTGAAACAAAGAGGTGCAGGCGACCTCCTCGGTGCCAAACAGTGGGGTATCTCGGACCTAGCAATGGAAGCGCTCAAAAATATAAAAATGGTAGAAGCCGCCCGCGAAGAGGCCAAAGATATTTTAGAAAAAGACTTCAACCTCGACAGCCACAAACTCCTCAAAGATTATCTCGCATATCGCACTTCTGCACATATGGAGTAAATTGAGCCTTGCATGAAGAATATGCTGGGTATACAATCAAAAATGGACATTAGTCCTATCTCATGCGTTAAAAGAGGATGCTTATGTGCGACTATTCGTTGGCACACCTGCGCAACAGAGAAGCTGTGCGTGGTGAAGAACTTACCACTATGACAACTTCAAACGGCTCTATCGGTCTCTGTTCGCCGAGAGACCGTAATGTGGCAGTCTGTCTTCCTCCGGGAGCTTCCCTCCTGGTTGAAAACATTCCGTCAAAAGTGCGACGCGACCTCGGCGTCTCCGAGACCGATTTCGCAACCTTCGACCAGTTTAATGTGGCCGAAAATAACCATCGCGACGGAATCCGCTTCCCTAATGGCAAGCAAATCCTTCTCCAACAACTGAAAGGAATCCGCGTAACCGTGCTTTCTCTGGACGCCAGCACGGAACGCCAACCCGCTCCGGCCGAACTTGCACACACCTACGCCAACGCTGGATAACACCAGCGTTCACCGCCCCCACTGCCCGGGCTTACCTAGTCGCCCCCGCGACGAAGTAAGCCCGGCTTTTTTCGTATAAAAAACAAATAACAAAAATTGTATAAAAACATATTTATGTTATAATATAAACACTGTCCACTTGACGCGTGGATACTTTACCCGGGTGCCGCTCTTCACAGTAGCAGCGCCCGGCTTTTTTATACACCAAGATGCCTCGCGGACATTTTGTAAATGAATTTTTCTGTGTTAATATTCCCGAGTAAAATAGCGGGATTAGTTAAATGGTATAATGACGGTTTTCCAAACCGTGGTCGGGAGTTCGATTCTCCCATCCCGCACAAATAAGAAAAATACCGGAATAAATCCGGTATTTTTCTATATATATTTAACCAAAAACTTTCAGTCTAAAACCCTACGACAACCTTAAACCCGCCTGTAGCCATTTTTTTCATCTCAAATGGCATTTCCATATCTTTGTATTTTTCTGCTTGTTTACCCATCTCTGCCATTACTTTTTTGTTTACAGCATCTCTATGAGCTTTTGATTTGTATTCAATATAAGAGAACCAAACTGTATCCCCTTCTTTAGCTTTTGCCATTTCAATAAATGATCGTGTTTTTTGATTACCCATCTCTTGTGGATTAAGGTCATCACCCATACATTCTCTATAACCTAGAGCACCAAACTTCATCCACATCTTGCCTCCTTCTCTTGCCATTTTTTTATATGCCTCTACTTTATCAGCTGGTACCACCAAAACGAAACCATCCACATAACCAATCTTTTCTTTCTTTGTATTTTTGTCCATTGTTTTTATTTATTATCTTTTTTAATACCCACCAAACGATCAAAGTTATCCAGTGTAGACAATTTATTTTTGTGAATTTTGCCACACTTTTTGCACTTTTGGACAACTTTCCATTCACCGCCATTTTCCTCCGTGTCGACAGGCTCCATCATCCCGCCACACCCCTCCAGCCTGTCACCTGGGAAGATGTCTACATGCTTACTCCACAAGCAGTGTGGGCAATGGTTGGTATACCCGTCACCATTTACATCCTCCAAGCAATTTTCACACTTGAAATCTTCTTTTGTTCTTTTAAATTTTAGAGACATTTTATTTATTTAAAGCCTCTATGCCAGGCAATGTACCATTTGCAAGGAAGTCCAGCATAGCGCCCCCTGCCATAGATACAAAATAAAACTTATTCTCAAGATCAAGCTCCTTGATTGCCGAGAGAGTATCTCCGCCCCCCACCACCACCTTAGCTTTAGAACAAGCAAGCATCCTGGCGAGGCTCTGTGTGCCCTCTTTGTAGCCGTTTTCGTAATTACCCAAAGGCCCGTTCCAAAGCACAAATTTGGCATGTTTTATTTTTTCTTCCAAGAGCTTAAGTGTGTTTTTGTCTGCATCCAAATCATTGTAACTTTGAGCGGGGAAAATTATTTTTTCATTTCTAAATTCTGGCATTTCAGAAGCGTGCCCTGCCATAGCACCCCCTATAAATATATGATCTGCCAAATTAAAGAATTTTTGGACCAATGGGAGTTTGGTTTCAAACTTGGCACCACCAAGTATCACAAGAAAAGGATGCTCTGGTTCAAAAAGTTCAGAAAGCTTTTCGCACTCCTCCTCAAAGCCAAACCCGGCGAAGCTTGGCAAAAACTTTGGCAAACTAACTACTGATGTATGGTTACGGTGCGAGACACCAAAAGCCTCATTCACATAAATATCTCCAAACTGCGCGAGCTTTTTGGCGAAGTCTTCATCGTTTTCCTTTTCCATCCAAAATCTTATATTTTCAAATACAGCGATACTGCCATTTGTGAGATGCTCTAGCGCCTTCACACCATCTGTAGAAGAAGAATTCCAAGGGTCTTTTATAAAATCTATCTCTACACCCTTAAAAACACATCTCGCCTGCTCAACCACAGGAGACAGAGAGTCAGTGCCATCACCAAGATGACTTATGACTATCACTTTGCCCTGCCTTTCTAGTACGTATTCGATTGTCTTTTTGCTTGCCTCGATCCTTTTGTCATCGAGTACCTTACCATCCTTCATAGGCACATTCCAATCAGTCCTTACAATAGCTATGGTACCTGGCAATATTTTTGCCTCTTTTATTGATTTCATTTTATTTTTTACTCAAAACAACCTATTATCCTACTAAACTTCTCTGGGACAAGAGAAGCACCCCCCACCAGAAGTCCTGACACATTGCCGTGCTTCAGTATGTCTCCCGCATTCTCAGCGTCTACCGAGCCGCCATAAAGAATCCTGATAGAATTTGCGATGTCTTTGCCAAAAATTTCAGTAAAAATCTTTTTTATTACAAGAGTAGTCTCGTGCACATCTGTGGCGTTCATTGATTCTCTGAAAGACTTGCCTATTGCCCAAACAGGCTCATAAGCGACGAAAGTCCCGAGCAAATCCTTCTTTTGAATACCCTCAAAAGTTTCTTTTATTTGTGTTCTTATAAAATCCAAATATTCACCCTCCTTATCTCTCTCTATTTCACCTATGCAAACAATCGGAGTGATGCCTTCAGTAAATGCTTTTTTGAGTTTGTTTGATACCACTTCGTTAGTTTCGCCCATCGCCCTTCTTTCAGAATGTCCGATGATACAATATTTTGCATCAAAATCTTTAATCATGCTTGCACTGATTTCTCCGGTAAAAGCACCCTTGTCCTTGTCAGATATATTTTGAGATCCCAAAAAAAGATTTTTAGGCTTTTTGAGTTTAGATATAGGTGACAAATAGATAGAAGGAGGGCAAATAACAATATCTGTGTTTTTGGCACTTTTAGCAAAAGATCTGGTGCTATTAAAAATCTTTTTTGCTTCTAAAAAAGTACTCGGATTCATCTTCCAATTTGCAACCAATAAATTTCTCTTTTTTATCATATACGACATTTTAACACTTTGGTTTTTAATTGTAATTTTGACTTTTACAATTAAAGTTTCAGAATTTTATATTTCCTGCCAAGAGAGTATCTCATATTGGTCAGAAGTCAAAGGGAAAGAAGGTGGCGGACCATAAAGCAAATTGGCATCATAAACTATATTTCTATTTTGATAACCCGTATCATCAGTATAGGCGAAACCATATCTTTCATTGCTGGCTATCATCCCATAAAGATCAATTGTATTTCTTATATAAGAGGCACCACAGTTTGAAGCATAATAATATCTACCCACTCTTCCGTTTTGGGAGACGAGAGCCGCATCTATTTTTAAACTATTATCCGAATCTAACCCAACATTTAAATTACCTTGGGCAATTAGAGCCACCACATCACTACCATCATAATTTGTATAAGATAAATCATTATTTACTGTTATGTGAGGTCTAGTTGATGGGTTGTCGGGGAATTTACCCGAAGCGATCGTGAGTCTAGCTGTATTTATAGTGCCTTCTACCCAAACATTGTCCTCAAAGAAAACAAGACCATTGGCTGGAAATGTATAATTACCGAGAAGAGTCCTACCGTTTACACTCCAGCTATTCCATCCAGTCTGAGTACTTGAATTACTATTAGTTTTGCATGCATTAGAGGTAGAGTCTTGTGAATTTACTCTATACAAATCAAATGTATCATTTGTCTTGAGTATCATTTGATAACCCTGATATCCAGATGATGCAAAATATCTGCCTGAAGCTTGGGCTTTTGATTTTATGTTTGAGAGGTCGCTTGTGAGACCTGTGAAGTCTATAGCGGGCACTGGGAATTGCCTGCCCACTTCAAAAACATCGGGTCTCGATGGTACTGGGTTTGTAGGCGGTGCTTCTAGGGGGCGAAAATTGTCATTTACTCCAGAGCTAGGTGGTGCATTCACATGAGTATGTACAGCAAATTCATTGCCACCAGTGTGATCAGGGTCATCATACGAAGAAACAGCACTGGTGATAAGGTTGTGTATCAAACCATCAAACCTTATCCCTTTATTTGAGTGTATCGGACCAAAAACTTCAGTACCTTCTCCAAACCTCATCACATCATTTGCAGCAACAGCATATTTTGCGAGAGATGGTATCGCCATTTCTACCCTTATAGATCTCGAAACACTTGAGCCTTGAGGTGTGCCAGTAGAGACTATCACCACCTTGGTAGAGCCAGTTGGTGGTGGGGTTATATTTAGGACAAACTGCCCCACCACATTTCCATCTTTATCATATACGGTGTGAGTATAAGGACCTGAGGTGCCAGTACCATCTTGATAATCATCACCATCGTGAGCCAAGTGCCACCTATAATAATCCACCCCCGATTCCGCAAGGTGTATCGCCCTCTCTCTCACGATAAGATCCCTATTGGCTCTTATGGTCAACCTGGCCCAGTTCATCACTCCACCCATGATGACTATCGCGATAGCAGTAAATATTATTATAGGTATCAAAAGCACCCCCTTTTCTTTATTTATCTTTTTTATTATTTGTTTTTTGTTATTTGTCATTTCCATTAGAGATTGTCTTTAAGATTTCTTAAGAAAACCTGAGTAGTTACGACTATTGGACCCAAAGATCTGTTTGGATACTTGTCTATTTCGACACTTACCTTTATAAATCTGACACTGGTAACAGGTACAGGACTAGAAAGGGGTGTGCTTGTACCTGCATAATTTGAATCAAAATATTGAAATATAGGACTAGAGGTACTATTTCTAACATTGTTTATCAAAGTAACTACCGATTCATTTGCACTATTATAAACAAGAGGATTTCCTGAAGGATTTATAACACCCTTTTTTAAGGAACCATTTTGAAGGAAGTACCTTACTTGCTCTTTATGTGAATCATTATCTATGTTACTAAAGAAGGTTATGCTTGATGTAGCTGCCTGGGAAATAGGGTAAGAACCTAGGCTAGACGGAGAAGTACTGCGAAGCTCCTTTGCTATGGTCTTAAGCACCCTCCTACCATCACTCTGTGCACTCAAGTTTTCTTGGGAAGTTGAATTGAACAAAAATATACTATTACTAAAATTAAAAACAGCGATAAGTATAGCTCCTCCCACAGCAACAGAAATAATAACCTCTGCGAGACTGAAACCATTATATTTTTTTATTTTTATAAATTTAGTCATGGTGTCATCAAAATCTCCGTTCTCTTGGAAGAAGAGTTTAGGTTGAAGTCATTTACTGTTTGGGTTGAGTACCCCGGAGCAACCACCTCTATGTCATACAAACCAGTGGATAATCCACCAAAAGTGACTTGTCCAGGAGGAATGCAAGATGAAGAGAAAGAGATGACAAAATCAGAAACGGTAGGAGAAAGCGCTGGATTTATTGTACTTAAAAATATTTTGTATCTTATATACCTACTTCCGTTGTGTACAGAATTTATTGAATTATTTGTTATGGTGTAAAAACTAGAAGCTGTACCGTCAGGCCCTAGGAAATTCCATGTAGTTGTAGCTGTATTATCAGGAGAAGTAGCTATTTGATATTTCACCGGGTCACTACCCAAAGAAGGGTTTTGATCAGTTGGCAATATATCCACCTTACTCCAATTTGAAGATGTGCCTGTATCAAATATGGATGAGACAAGGAACCCAGAAGGTACAAAGTTACCGAGTGATTGTACAAGCTTCAAATCTCCCGCAGGGTTGCTTGTATCAATATTTCCGTCTGATGTATGAAATCTAGTCTCATCTGACCAATTGACTTGCCCACTACCACCCGACCAATTTGTTTGTCTAAAATAACCTTGATTTGTATCAAGTGTCTCAGAAAAACCAGTACGCGAAATAGTGACACTAGCTCCAGAAATAGGTAAACCAGTTGAACCATCTTTTACGCCCACAGAAAGAAAAGATGGGCTACCTTCGGCCACTACAAGATCAATATTTTGTGTTGAGTCTGGAAGTATTGAAATCGGGAAGATTGGGTTGGTACCCGCAAGATAATTGCCTCCTGAAAGAGCGAAAGAAAAAACATCCCACTCCAAATTATTTATATTATATTCACCAGAAGAGTTGGTACTGAAGCTACCATTCCACTTAAATACATTTGGCGAAGTACCTATGAGCTTGGTGCCGTCTATAGAAAAAGGGACATTTGGTACAGGTAAACACTTGTCTGTTATGGTCCTGATATTCAAATCACTAACTCTGTCTATAACAAAAGAAACCTGAGTGAGCTGTTGAAGCAAAACAGTCGCATCACTTTTTACTGGATTTGGGTTTGAAGTAGAAGTGGCATAAGTACGATCTGTAGTAAATCCTGATTTTGTAGCTGTAATCCTATAAGAATTTTGTCCTGGCGGTGCATCCACGATCTGGAGGAGACCTTCGTTGTTTGTTGTTTCGTTTATAGATATACCAAGAGTTGGATTTTGGACACTGACGTTTGCCTGAGGTACTGGGTTGCCATTTGCATCAAACACTCTTACGAACAATGCTCCATTGGTAGAAGCCGACTCAAGATTTTTGGGAGCAAATACAGTATGAGCTTCAAAATCTGAGCTATCTTTACAATTTTGACACACCACATTAACCTGCATCATTTTATAATCTGCGGGGGATAAATCATTGGGTGAGCCGCCTATAGTACCATCAAACGGATCGTCAATATTTCTGATTACTCTAGTAACAGAAAACTGCCTACCGTCGACCATAACCGTCGAAGTTGGTGCCACCACCCCGACGGGAATACCCCCTAACAACCCCACCTTGGCAAAGGGTATATTTCGGACAAGCTCAAATTCAGCATTCATCAAATCTATTGCTGCTATCTTGTCTCTGGAGACAGATACTAGTCTTGTGATAGAGACAAACCCTTGATAGATGGCCATAGAGACAACCGCAAAAATAGCAGCAGCTATCACCACTTCAATCATTGAAAAACCCCTACTAATACTTAGTTTAGTGATCAAAAAACTTTTTTGTTTTGGTTTATTGGATAGCATCTACTAGAGAATATGTAGGCAACATCATGGCTATAGCAAAAATACCAACAGCGATACCCATGAGCACCATTAGAAATGGCTCGATGATAGTAGAGAGATCTTTTGTTTTTTGATCTATTTCTGCCTCATAATAATCAGCTATGTTACCGAGCATCTCAGACATCTTACCTGTCTCCTCACCCACTGAGAGCATTTCTGAAAGAAATACAGGGTAAAGATTTTGATTTTCGGAATTTAAAGATACAGACAAAAGCTCGCCAAGCTCTACTTTTTTGGTTGCAGTAATTACAATTTCTTTAAAATAATGATTTTGCAAAACATCTGATGTAGTTTCGAGAGCAGAAACAATAGGCACCCCAGAAGAAATAAGTGATGAGAGTGTCCTCGCTGTACGAGCGGCATTTACCTCCCTCGACATACTGCCTATCACAGGCAAATGCAAAACAAGAGAGTCTGAAAAGTCTTTGCCTCTTTTTGTTTTTAAACTGAAAAATACTGTAAGGAAAATAGCCATAAGTGAACCCAATGTAAGCAAAATGTTTAATCTCAAAAAGTCACTTATAGCCACAATAATCCTGGTAGGCAAAGGCAACTCAATATTTAAACCTTTAAATGTTTCTGTGAGAGTAGGTACCATATAAACCATGAGTACGATACCGATGACTAACATTATAGTCATGATAACGACAGGGTAAATCATCGCGCCCTTAACCTTCTTGGTAAGAAGGTAAGATTTTTCAAGTTGCTGCCCTATTGTCCTAAGGGACTCCGAAAGTTTGCCCGACTCTTCCCCCGCTCTCACCATAGAGACGAAAAGCTGAGAAAAAACTTCAGGGTGAGCTTCGAGTGATTTTGAAAAAGTCTCTCCAGAGCTAACTGAATTAGAGATAGACTCGAGGAGAGAAATCATGTTTTTCTTCTTGGCCTGCTTTTGAAGTACAGAAAGAGCACGAGAAATAGAAAGGCCTGCATCTACCATAACTGCTATATTTTTAGCAAAATTTATTTGATCTTCTGGCTTTATCTTTTTTCTAAAAGAAAAAATGTTTATACTAGGCCCCTTACTTTTTATTTCTTCTACAGAAACTACAGAGCCGTTTTCACCCCTTATAGCAGAATATAATTCACCCTTGTCAGCAAAAGATTTTGTTTCCTGTTTTTCTACTCCATTTACTATGTATTTGTATTTATAGTTTGGCATGCGATTTTGCAAGATGCGACGTCATGCTAAATTATAGCAACATACAAAAATATTTTGAAAAAAATCTGTTTATAATAAAAAAATTTTTATTATTTATTCAGACACCACTCTCAAGACTTCTTCGATAGTTGTGAGACCTTGCGCAGCTTTGAAGACTCCGTCTTCGAGCATTGTGAGCATACCTTCTTTTTTTGCATGTAGCTCTATGTCTTCAGTAGTTGCACCTTTGATTATCAAATTTTTGACAGCAGAAGAAACATTGAGTACTTCGTATATACCTATACGCCCCTTAAATGCGTCCTCTTTAGCATCTTTCTCTGGCCTGAAGAAAGGCACATTTTCCCAGTCATCATTTTTGCCTATTATCTTTTCTTCTTTGAGCACATTGAGCACCACATCCAAATTGACCACTTTTGAAAGAGAGTCGAGCTCCGCTTTTGATAAATAATATTTTTCTTTTTTGTCTACCAATTTTCTTACGAGCCTTTGAGCAATGATAGCATCGAGAGTTGATATAAGTAGAAACGGCTCAACTTTCATATCGATGAGGCGGGGGATGGCGCCAGCGGCTGAGTTGGTGTGCAAAGTAGAGAGCACCAAGTGCCCAGTGAGGGATGCGTTGATAGCGAGGCTCGCTGTCTCTCCATCGCGGATCTCCCCCACCATTATGATATCTGGGTCCTGACGCACGAGAGTACGTAGACCAGCACTAAATGTAAGCCCAATCTCTGGCTTCACTTGAGTTTGGTTGACCCTTTTCATTTGGTACTCCACAGGATCTTCGATGGTAGAAATATTTACATCATTGGTATTTAAAATATCGATCATTGTATAGAGTGTAGTAGACTTTCCGCTTCCTGTTGGGCCCGTGACTAGTATCATGCCTGTAGTGTGCTGCAAAACTTTGTGAAGCAAATCCAAACCTTGGCCATGGAAGCCGAGTGACTCGAGCGTAAAGCCCGAGACTGATTCGCGTAGTAACCTCATCACTATCTTCTCACCATAATAAACAGGCAAAGTAGATACACGGAAAGAAACTTTTTCCCCATTCATGTCTATCTTGAACCTTCCATCTTGCGGAAGCCTCTTTTCGTCGAGCCTCAAATTTGAAAGCACTTTTATACGCGCAGCGAGCGAGTTGCCTATGTGTTTTGGCAACACCATGGCGTCATGCAACACCCCGTCTATCCTATACCTTACAAGTATCTGATCTTCGAGTGGCTCGATGTGGATATCAGAAGAGTTTTGGATGATTGAGTGCTTGAGCAGTGTGTCGACTATCCTGACCACAGGCAACTCTTCGGCAAGTTTCTTGAGATCGCTCGCACTTGCCTCTTCGCCAGGTATTTTTTCGGCTATTGTTTTTATGTTGTCAGACTCCTCCTTTATCAAATCTCCGAAGTCGTCTTTGAGGTTTTTTTGGTATTGGATAAGTACACTCCTCATCGACTCCGAGTCAGTCAGGCGTGGCAAAATTTTGAGCCCCACCTTTTTCTTTATGGAGTTGAGAGCCTGGAGGTCATCAGTATCGAGCATGGCGACTTCGAGAGAGTCGTCCCTTCTTTCGAAAGCTACCACGTTGTGCTTCCTGGCTATCGGCTCTGGGATAAGGGTGAGTATGTCTCTATCTATATTTTGACCTTTGAGATTTATGAAAGGGATACCCAGTATATATGCTTGTATCCTCCTTATGTCATCGTCAGAAAATTTGCCCTTAGAAACAAGAATATCGCTTATCGATTTCTTTTTTGTTTTAGCTTCTCCTTCGGCCTCTTCTACCTCCGTCTTTGAGATGAGGCCAGCATCAACTATAAATTCTTTTATTTGTGAGTCTTCTACATGCATACGATTTTGCGAAATCGTTTAGAGCACGATTTACACTGTATGCATTTATTATATTGTTATAGAAAAATAAAATCTAGGGAAAAACTCTGAAAAATTAAATTTCTTTTCTGTTTCTGTTGTTTCTTGGATTTCCGATCAAATATTTTTTTGGATTTTGATCTAAGTCGATGAAGTCATCAGCTGACTCGATAAGGCGAGCAGAAGTAGATTTGCCAAACGAAGCGACTTCCACCTGACAACCTTGGTTTTTTAAGTATTCAACAAGAGGCACGAAGTCTCCGTCACCTGTTATCAAGATGATCGCATCAAGTTTGGGTGCGAGCTTGATAGCGTCTACCGCGAGCCCCACATCCCAGTCACCCTTTTTTGCACCTCCTGCAAAAATCTGCAAATTTTTTGTTTTTGTTTCTATGCCCACTTTTTCAAGTGCGTCAAAAAAACTTCTTTCTTCACCGCTCTCTGTAGTGACTACATAAGCAACTGCTCGAGTCAAAGAACGGCCAGCGAGAGACTCTCTCACCACCTGATCAAAGTTTACTTTTGATTTGTAAATGTTTTTTGCACTGTGATACAAATTTTGTGTGTCTATAAAAATACCGACACGTTGGCTTTTTTGTTTTATAACCGCCATAAATATAAAAATTAGAGTATTAAAAAATCTAACATTCGAGAATTAAATAAATTAATTCCCAAATTCTAAAATTTAAAAACTAGACCGACAATAGAATATTAAGCAGCTTTCTTTAGACCAAGCTTCTTAACTACTGAATTATACCTCTTAGCGTCTTTCTTTTCCAAATACTTCATGTGTGATTTCCTTGCAGCCACAAGTCCCAAAAGCCCTCTTCTTGAGTGCTTGTCTTTTTTATTTTTCTTTAGGTGAGAAGAAAGGTCGTCTATCCTACGGGAAAGTACGGCTATCTGAACCTCAGGAGAGCCAGTGTCTGTATCATGCACCTTTACTTCTTTTATTATTTTTTGCTTCTTTGTCTTTGTAAGCATTACCCCACAAGGTTAGCATAAATACCAATTTTTGGCAAGTGCCAAGGCAAAAGCCCCATTTTGGCTGATTTTGGGCTCTTTTGACTGTTGAGTTATCCACTTGACATATCTACCTGTTTGGTATATAATATATAAAGGAGTTCCCAATGACAATCAATATGAACGGCCTCGCTGAGGCCAAGATGAAGTGGTTTTCGGTCAGGATCTTCCTGATCACACTGATCATGTCCCTTGGTTGGACGGGAGCTATGGTAGCTTCCCGCACGAGGGGGACCTACCAGGAGGTAAGTCACGAAGTTGGAATGATCATGGCGATGTTAACTTTAATGATCGTACTTCTGGCGATCCTCTGCCTCTGTGAGGGCAATTGGCAACCCGACCCCAGACCATGGAGCGACCGGACTTATGTGTCTGGGCGAGCATGGGTCTCCATGGCCCTTGCCCTCCCAATCACCAATATTTTCCTCCTACTACAGTAGGAGCAAACCGCCCCGTTTTAGACAAAGCTCCGTGCTCGTCTAGACGGGGCTTTCTGTTTGCTATAATAAAGTAGATGGATAAAAAACTTTTAAATACAGATGCAAACGAGCTCCCCTCTCACCCACTCGGGCAACTCGCACGACAATTCCTCGAATACATAGAGATAGAAAAAGGCCGCAGCCTGAAGACAGTAGATAATTACAAAAGGTACCTCTCAGTATTCCTACAACACACCAAAGTAGAAGATGCGGGAGATATCACAGATTCCCTTGTAAGAGAGTTCCGCCTTTGGCTAAACAGGAAAGTGAGCGGCAACAATACGAAGACTGGCGACACTCTCTCACGCAAAACTCAAAACTATTATCTGATAGCTTTGCGCGCCTTCCTCAAATATTTAGCTCGTCAAGAAGTGAAGACGCTGCCCGCAGAGAGGATCGAGCTCGCCAAGACTCCTGAGAGGTCACTCGACCTCATCACCCAAGACGAGCTAGAGCGCCTGATGGAAGCTCCTAAAGGAGAAGATTTGAAATCAATAAGAGACAGGTCTATCCTCGAGCTCCTCTTTTCAACTGGCCTCCGCGTCTCCGAGCTTTGCTCGCTGAGGCGCGATATCAACCTCAAGGCAGACGAGCTTTCGATACGAGGTAAGGGTGGCAAAGTGCGTGTCGTCTTCCTTTCTGAAAAGGCCAAAACTTGCGTCAAAGAATATTTGGCAAAAAGGAAAGATATGGACGACGCGCTTTTTGTAAAAGTAGATACTGAAAAAAGAGCGACCAAGATAGACCCACTCACCCCGCGCTCAGTAGAGAGGATCATCAAGCACTACGCGATAAAGTCCGGCATTTCCAAAAAAGTGACCCCTCACGTGATAAGGCACTGCTTTGCTACCGACCTCCTTAGCAACGGTGCTGACCTCCGCTCTGTACAAGCACTCCTCGGCCACGCTCACATAGGCACCACACAGGTTTATACCCACGTGACCGACAAGCACCTCAAAGAAATCCACAAAAAATTCCATAACAAACGATAGCTTGATTTTTATACTCTTTTGGTGTATAATATAATTTAGATTGATCTAACAAAAGAAAGGATGGCCCATCATGGGAAAATCAGGAGTAGAACCGGAGGGGAAACCCTCGGTAGAGGCGATGTGGAAGAACCAGTCCAACCGCCTCCAACTGGCAAGAAATCAGGCTATGGTCGCTCGCAAGCTGGGCGACTATGCCTCCGCCCACAGCGGAATGCTGTCGGCGTACATCACCATCCTCGGGGGCAACCCCGTTGAAGGTCGGCACCCAGTGAAGTTTTTCTTGCTGGCGCTGTGGCATGCATTTTGCATGTCGTGGCGGTTGGAGAAGCTCAACCACAACCAGCTGGATGTATGGATTTCATTCATACTGAAGCTGCGCGCCAAGATGCCGGCGTTTAAAAGCGTGCTAAATAAGACGCTTATAGACGCGGCTGTCCGCGAAGTAAGGGGCGCAAACACCAACGGCAAGCATCACCAGCTAGGTCTTGCACTGCTCACCTATGCCGAGGTGTTGCTTGCAACAGTTTACTGGGGTGATGAAACCCCTACCATAGTTAAAAATAAGATCAGAGTGGCTCTTGATCTGGAGCCACTGATCCGAGAAGAGTCCGAACAACCCCAAGGCCTGCAGCAGCTTGTCCGGATTCTCCGGAAAGCGGGCGAGCTCTACATCGCCCTTGGAGAACCACTCCAAGGGAAAGCGTACCTCAACTATGCTCTCGTCCTCGCCCAAGGCGAGGCAGATGCCCCAGACCAAGTCCCCAAGATCAAGGCTATACTGGCCAAGATCTAAAACCCAACCGCCCCTTCGGCACAAAATCCGAAGGAGGCGGATTTTGTTTATATAAAGAGGAAAAATTTGAAAAAAAATGGTTTTCGTGTTAATTTTTTGCTCATGCAATACAACGTAAAATCAAAAAAACTTCCTAATTCGGAAGTTGAAATAGAGGTTAGTTTACCAGCTGAGGAGCTTGAAAAAGCCAGGAAAACAGCCATAAAAGAATTATCAGAAACCATGGAGATAGATGGCTTCAGGAAAGGCCATGTACCAGAAAATGTGGTACTCGAAAGAGCTGGAGAAGACCTTTTGCTCGAGAGAGCCGCTGATGTAGTACTCCAAAAACACTTCCAATCAATAGTACTACAGGAGAAGTTTGATACCTTAGGTCACCCAGAAGTTTCTGTGACCAAACTTGCTCTTGGTAACCCTTTTGAATTTAAGGCAAAGTTTGCCGTGATGCCAGAGTTTGAGCTCCCCGACTACAAAAAAATAGCCAAGAAAATAAGAGAAGAAAACAAAAAAGAAGATAAGGAGTTTGAGGCAACCGAAAAAGAAGTTGATGATGTGCTTTTGCAAATAAGAAAGAACAAAGCTCACATCGAATGGCACAAAAACAACCCAGAAGCAGATCATCACGACCATGGAGATTTGGAAAATCCAGAGAGCCTCCCCGAGCTTACCGACGAGCTTGCAAAAGAAGCTGGTAATTTCAAAGATGTCGAGGAGCTTAAGGCAAAAATAAAAGAAAATATTATTTCAGAAAAAAAGCAGCGCGAAGCAGACAAGACAAGAGCTAAGATGATGGAGGCGATACTCAAAGACACTAAGATAGAGCTTCCAGAGGTACTTGTCGAAGCCGAGATAAACAAATCGATCGCACAGCTCAAAGACGATGTCGCAAGGATGGGCGGCAGTTGGGAAGATTATCTTTCACATACCAAAAAGACAGAGGATGACTTAAGGAAGGATATGCGCAACTCTTCTGCAGAAAGAGCCAAGATACAGCTCATATTCAACAAGATAGCTATAGCCGAAAAAATTGAACCGAATGAGGAGATAATGGAGCAGGAAGTGAAGGTAATAAAAGAGCATTATAAAGATGCTTCAGAGCAAAGCGCTCGCATCTATGTGGCTACTATCCTCATCAATCAAGCAGTTTTGAAACTTTTGGAGAGCCAGTAGAAGAATTTAATCAAAAAACCTGAAACAAAATTCTGACTCCTCCTCCCTAAAGGGTTCCCTTGGGAGTCAAAATTTTGCTTCAGGTTTTTTTTGGAGCTTCTGGAGAGTGGATAGAACAGATAAGTAAAAAGTAAAAATAGAATAAAAAAGGTGAAAAGTTATTGAGCGTGCCTTGCGGAGGCTGACTGAGCCGAGCAGAGCAAAAAACCAGCAGGTTTTTATGCGTGCTAAGCGAAATAAGCTTTTCACCTTTTTTATTAGGACCAAATAAACTACAAAAACTTAGAGAGAGCAACAATAGCTGCTGTCTCGGCGCGGAGAGTGAGTTTGCCTAGAGAATAAACTTGAGCACCGGCGTTTTTAAATTGCCCTATCTCCCCTTCCGACCAGCCGCCTTCGGGACCGATAAAAATAGATAATGGTTGAGAGTCAGCAGTAACAAGTGAGGAATCAAAATAAACGCCAGAAGAATCAAAAAACACAATATTTTTTGCCGTCTCCAATGCCTCATTTAAGCTCAAAATACTTCCGATCTCGGGGACATCGGCCCTACCGCACTGCTCGCTTGCTTCGATTATTATCTTTTCAAGTCTTTCTATATTTAAATCTTTCTTTTCACTTCTCTCTGAAAGCACTGGCACTATCTTGGAAACCCCGAGCTCAGTCGCTTTCTCGGCAATCCACTCCATTTTATCTTTTTTGACGAGCGACTGGTAAAGAGTAATTTTTTTCTCGGGAATAACCCCTTCTCTTTTTGAAATAACAGACACCTCGGCTTCCCTATTTGTCATTCTTTCCAAAACACAATCAAACTCATTTCGAGAGCCATCGAAGAGCACCACTTGCGAGCCGACATTGTATCTAAAAACATTTCTCCATTGGTGAATAAGCCTTTCATCTGAAATGCAAAATTTGTCTCCCACAACCCTCTCTTTAATGAAAAATCTATGAAGCCTCATAATCATATTTTCAAATAAAATAAATAAAAAGTAAATATATTGACAAATACAATATATTTATGTAAAATAAAAAATAGAATGACTATCAACTTCACAATCAAAACCCGCCAAGGGATGGACTACTCCTTGGAATTTTCATCCGAGATTATTCCCACTGTAGGGAGCACTGTATGTTTCGGATGCGACACCGAGGGAGGCCCCAACGGATACTACTTCAGGGTAGAAGAGGTCATATACTACCCCCTTAAGAGAGGCTCCCTAGCTTCCCTTAATCAGGGTAGTATGGCTATACAGGTAATACTCGAAAACAATCATCAGAACCTGGGGAAACTTATCAGTCCAAAGAACTTACTCAACCCCGGAAAATGGGAGAAGAGACCTAGGGTGGCCTGATACGGTATTATCCTGTAATGATACCAAGGCCGGCGAGCAGTCGCCGGCCTTTTTTATTTTGCAAAATATGCTATAATTATATGGTAAAAGCTTATCAAAAATTAATAAAAATACACATATGAGCATACTTGTACCCACAGTTATAGAAAAAACACACCAAGGTGAGCGAGCTTACGATATTTACTCTCGCCTACTCAAAGAAAGGATAATATTCCTAGGCGGCCCAATAGAAGACAATATGGCCAACCTCATAGTTGCCCAGCTTCTATTTTTGCAAGCAGAAGATGCAAAGAAAGATATTTCTATCTATGTAAATAGTCCCGGCGGCTCAGTCTCTTCTACTCTTGCGATTATAGATGCTATGAACCATATAAAGCCTGATGTTTCTACTGTTTGCGTTGGTATTGCAGCATCAGGTGCCGCACTCGTACTTTCTGCGGGAGCTAAAGGTAAAAGGTTTATACTTCCAAATGCAGAGGTTATGATCCACCAGCCACTTGGCGGTGCAGAAGGTCAAGCTACTGATATCGCCATCACAGCAAAACACATACTCAAAACAAAAGACTCACTAAACAAAATGTTGGCTGCCAATACAGGCCAGCCCCTCTCCAAGATAGAAACAGATGTGGAAAGAGACTTCTTTATGGATAGCCAAGAGGCCAAAAAGTACGGGATAATAGACAAAATAATCTAAAATACACACAAAAATAGATGCAAAAAGGCTGCCAAAGGGCGGCTTTTTTGTATTTGCCCTTCTTCAAGAAGTTTTGTATAATGCTTTCATTAACATTTAATAAATAGTATTTACAGTGACGACAGATACTTACAACGAAACATATGTCATTAAAATTAGCGATACTGCTTGCAGGCTTCGCTTCTTTGATTGGTGTGGCATTCGGTTACTTCCTAAGGTGGATAATATCACTCGGGCAGAAGGGATCGATGGAGCTCCGCATAAAGCAGATGGAGCTTCACGCCAAAGAAGAAGCTAAAAAAATAATCGAAGAGGCAGAAAAAAGGGCTGAAGAAACAGCCAAAGAACAGAGACAAGAATTCAAGGAGAGAGAAGAAAAAATAAAGAAAACAGAAGATAGACTGATAAAAAAAGAGGAGTTTCTAGACAAAAGACAAGTCGATATAGATAAAGAAATCGAGCAAGTCAAAGAAAGAGTAGTAGAAGTAAAGGCAATAAAAGAAAAGGCCGAAACAATCGAAAAAAAGAGAGCTGAAGAGCTTGAAAGAGTGGCTGGTATGAGCCAGGAAGACGCCAAAAACCTTTTGCTCAAAGAGGTGGAGAAAAAGTGTGAGGAAGATTTGATAGTAAAACTAAAGAAACTCGAAACTACTGGTATAGAAAAAATAGAGTCAAAGGCAAAAGAAATACTTACTACTTCTATCCAAAGGTTCGCCAATTCTGTTTCAGCAGAAGTGTTTTCAACTACAGTTGCTATCCCCTCTGATGAGATAAAGGGTAAAATCATAGGAAAAGAAGGTAGGAACATAAAAGCGTTTGAGAGAGTTTCTGGTGTTGAAGTGATAGTGGATGACACCCCAGGTCTTATCACCATATCTTCTTATGACCCGGTGAGGAGGCAGATAGCGAGAGTGGCGCTCGAAAACCTTATCCAAGACGGCAGGATCCAACCGGCAAAGATCGAAGAAATGGTTGATAAGGCAAAGCAAGAGATAAATAAAATAATGAAAGAGAAGGGTGAGCAGGCTGTTTATGAGTGCGGCGTATTCAACCTCGACCCAAGGATCATCGCCATCCTCGGCAGACTATACTTCAGGACTTCGTATGGTCAAAATGTCCTCCAGCACTCAGTTGAGATGGCACATGTAGCCGGTATGATAGCCACCGAAGTCGGAGCAAATGTCGCCATTGCAAAAGCCGGCGCCCTCCTCCACGACATAGGCAAAGCAGTCGACCATGAAATCACAGGTACTCATGTAGAAATAGGAAGGAGGATACTCCAAAAATTTGGCGCTGACGAAAGGATCATACGCGCTATGGAAGCTCACCACGGTGAATACCCTTACACCACTCTCGAGTCTTATATCGTACAGACTGCCGACGCAATATCAGGAGCAAGACCTGGAGCTAGAAGAGACAGTGTAGAAAACTACCTCAAGAGGCTTGCAGAGCTCGAAGGTATTGCTACTTCTTTCAACGGAGTAGATAAGGCTTATGCATTACAAGCCGGAAGAGAAGTAAGAGTGTTTGTCACCCCTTCACAAGTAACCGACCTAGAAGCCAAAAACATGGCTCGAGACATAGCTATAAGGATAGAAAACGAACTCAAATATCCAGGAGAAATCAAAATACTCGTCATCCGCGAATCCCGCACAATCGAATTTGCGAGGTAAATCACACTTCTAAAAATTTCCATTTTTCATCATGATATAATGAAGTTTATGGTAAGGTTATCTGAAGTACAGATAGAAAAAACTTCTTCTTACTTGATTGATTTATCCAAACTCTTATTTGGTGCAACTGTTGTTCCAGTTTTTGTTCCAGGAAGTATTTTTAATGTTTGGTTTTTTATAGCTGGAGCAGGTGTAGCAGTATTCTTTTTTGGTTTCGGATTGTCACTAACAAAACAAAAAATATGAGTCCCTCAGAATATTTACAAATTTTCTTTATTATTATGGGAATTTTTGGTATAATAATATACGTTATAGCAAAGAATAGTAGGCAAAAATAATATGACAAATATAATATTAAACATATTGACTGTGGCAGTGATATCAACAATGGCTTACTTGCTTTTCTTCTACCACCCAGAAAAAGAAGGTGGTAAATAATATGGACAACATACTCTTAAATATCTTCTCTGCGACAGTCGTCGCTATAATGGTTTATTTAGCCTTTTTCGACAATTCCGAAAAATGTCGTAACCACAAATAATACTCTATACCAATTTATATTCCTTGTTTGGCTCAGGATATATTGATTCGACACCTACATAGTCGTGGAGTCGCTGGCAAAGGAAGAGTGAGGAGTGCGGCTCGCCCATTATTACAAAAACTTTTTTAAGTTTGGTTTCTGAAGATTTATTTACTATTTGATCTACAAAATCAACCAAGTTGTCAGAATCTTTGTGCGAGGAATACCCCGATATCTTTTTTATTTTGGCTCTTACTTCTATCCTCTCTTTGCCGTTTTCTTTATTACCATCAGCTTCAATAAATACATGACTCTCCCCCTCTTCGAGCCTCTTGCCCAAAGACCCACTCGACTGATAACCAGCAAGCAAAATAGTAGAATTGGGGTCGCCAAGATAAAAGGCTTCGTGACTCAGCACCCTTCCACCCTCTGACATACCAGAGCCGGCTATGATTATTTTAGGGCCTTCTGTCTTTTTTATAGCGTCCGACTCTCTTATGTTTGAAATAAGTTTCAAACCTTTAAATTCAAAAATATCATCACCACCCTCTATTTCACTTTTTATAGAATCATTAAAATCTTTATTGTATTTTGAATATATTTTTAATACCTTGAGTCCTAGGGGTGAATCAAGGAAAACAGGTAAAGGGGTGACTTCTCCATCTTCTATCATGTTATTTATCTCATAAAGCAAAACTTCCGTCCTCTCTATCGAAAATGCAGGGATGACAAGTGCCCCTCCCCTTTTTTGAATATCAATTATAGCTTCTTTGAGCTCCTCCCTTCTATTTTCTCTGCCCTCATGATTCCTATCTCCATACACACTCTCCATAACCATATAATCTATATTCTCGGGTATTTCAGTATCTTTAAGCAAAGGAGAAGGTGAGTTGCCAAGGTCCCCAGTAAAAGCAAGTCTCCTAACACCTTCTTTTGTTTCTAAAGAAACCACGACAATAGATGATCCGAGTATATGCCCAGCATCAACCATCTCTACCTCTACCCCATCAAAAAGTTTTATTTTCTTGTGATAATCAAAACCTTCCCAAAGTGCAAAACTGTTTTCTATATCTTGCTTACCGAAGAGTTCTTTATGATGACGCTGCTTCAAGACCCTCATTTCGTCCTCAAGCATAGGCAAAGAAAGCTCTTTTGTTTCTTTTGTAGAAATTATCCTTCCGTTAAATCCCTCCCTTACTAGCTTTGGTATGCGGCCAATATGATCCATGTGAGCATGAGTGACCAGAAGAAAGTCTATAGAAGCAGGATCGTAAACAAAGTTTTTAAAATTTTCTTCCTCCTCTTTTCTGCCCCCTTGTTTCAGGCCGGCATCTACAAGTATTTTTTTTCCTCTAAACTCGAGGCAAATATTTGCCCCTGTAGCCGAACCTACCCCACCATAAAAACTTAAATTAAAATCTTCCATCTGCTATTTTAGTTAACTCTTTTTTAATGGAGTCAATTTCTTTTATAAACCCATACATACATGCAGTGAGACCCCCCAAAGAGTCCATTATGAAATCAAGGGTTGTGTCATACGCATAATTGTCTCCAGCAAAAACAGCTTCTCCTATCAAAAGCTCATAAATCTCCCAAGACACAGCTATAAATGCCATACCCACAAAAGAAATAAAGAAAAATTGTTTGAATCCTCTTTTTTCTGGTTTGAAGTATCCTGAAAAAAAGTAAAACCATATAAAAAACAGACCAGCAAAAGCTCCGCCAAAAAAATGTACCAGGCTATCAAACTCATTTACGCTCCAATAAAGACTTCTATCTATGGCTATTTCATTTAATAAAAAAGTACAAAAAAGTACAAAAAATGTTTCGAAAAAAAGTGTGGTTTTTAACATCAAAATAATTTTAACACAAAATCCGTCTTGCGACGGAATCTTGTGTAGGACCACCAGAGTATAATTCCTAATTGCTTGCAATCAGGTGGGTGGCCTCGACTCTATCCCGTAATGGTTTAGAGAAAGTTAGCCTCCCAAAATATTTTCAAGTTAGAAAATATATCCAGCAGTCCTGTACTTATTATAGTAAAGTACCAGAAGTTATGAAGTTTACAAGCACGTTTAAGTGTTTCTTATTCTAAGATACCGTCTAGGTTTACATCATACATTATTTGCTCCTGTACAAGACGGTAATTCATAAGCTCATTTTCATCAAACCAGTGTTTTATCTCGTTGTTTGCCTCATCTACCGAACCTGAAGCGTGTACTAAGTTTCTAACCGATCTATTGTCCATGTCTGACATTTGGTAAGAATCAAGCACAAAGTCACCCCTGATAGTACCTGTATCGGTAGAAAGAGGCTCTGTACCTCCTGTTATTTTTCTTACGATTTTGACAGCGTGAGCCCCTTGCCAAACCATGGCAAATACTGGGCCACTAGTCATATATTTCTTTAGATTCTCCAGGATCCTTGCTGTGATCTCAAGAGGGTCGTTTGAAGGCGGCTCCATGCCCTTATCTTTATAGCTCTTTATTGTTTTCTCTCCTGTCACTCTCCTCCATTCTGGATCAAGAGTATAGTGCTTTTCTATAAAATCAGCAGTGGGTACAAGCATTTTTACACCCACGAGTTTCAAACCAACTCTTTCGTATCTTTTTATTATCTCGCCTACGAGAGACCTCTGGATACCGTCTGGCTTTATAACAACTAAAGTTTTTTCTGTTTTTGGATGCATGTTAAAAAATTAATTTAATATTAATAAAATTTAATCCTATTAAATTAGATGTCAAACTAAATCTTGGTCAATACCTCGATACCATCTTTGGTCACAGCCACTGTGTGCTCGAAGTGTGCAGAAAGAGACTTGTCTTTGGTGACAAAAGTATAACCATCTTTCATACGTTTAATATTGCGACTACCCAAACTAAACATAGGCTCTATAGCTATCACAAGTCCCGGCACAAGTTCAGGACCTTCGCCTCTCTCAGCTCTATTTGGCACATATGGCTCCTCATGCACATCGTACCCTACACCATGGCCCGAAAGTCCCTCTATAATCCCCATGTCGTGTTTTACAGCTGCCTGCATCACAGCGTCCCCTATGTCGCCTATATGCCCACCCACCCTCATGGCTCTTATAGCCCTATCAAGAGCGTCACTTGTAGCGCTTATAAGTTTTTCCGCTTCTTCACTTATTTTTCCTACTGGCACAGTGATGGCTGCATCGGTGATAAGACCTTTATAGGTGACCCCGAGGTCGAGTGTGACTATGTCGCCTTCAAAAAGCATATTTTCACTCGGTATACCATGTACAATTTCTTCGTTTATAGAAACACAGAGAGAGGCAGGGTAAGGCCTCTTGGCATCGTATGGTTGGTAGCCAAGGAAAGAGCCTGTGCAACCTGCTTCATCCAAAAGATGCTCAGCATAATCATTGAGTTCTTGTGTCTTGACTCCAGGGGCAACTTTTTTAGCTACTTCTTTAAGTATTTTGGCATGAATCCTGCCACCCTCTTTCATTATTTCGATCTCCTCGTCTGTCTTGTATTTGATCATTATCTAATTATAGGATTTTATTCACCGATTGTCGCTTGTAGAATTTGCTTGTGCACGTCTTCTATTGCACCAGAACCGTCTATAGAAATAAATTTATAGTTTGGATTGTCTCTAAAGTAATTTATAGCAGGGACCACATTTTCCTTGTACCACTTAAGGCGCGCCTCTATGTCTATCTTGTTGTCATCGCTCCTTCCTCTATTCCTGAGCCTCTCTGAAGCTACCTCATCAGACAACTCTATGGAAATAACGACAGGTTTTTTTCTACCATAAAACTTCATAGCTGAATCGAGTATAGGAGCCTCATGAGCCCTTCTTGAAAGACCGTCTAGCACTATATGCTCATTTCCTGAAACATGCCTTACGAAGTATTCTGTCCAAATCCATATAGGCAAAAATTCTGGGAGCAAGCCTCCTTCATCTATAATCCTTTTTGTCTCGTGAGCAGTAAAGGAAGATTCGGTAGTAAAGTCTCTAAACTTCTGCCCTGTCTCTATGTAGAGGACTTTGGTCGCTCTGTCCCTCTCCTTCAATTTTTCTATGAGCATCTTGGCCTGAGTACCTTTACCGCATCCTGATGGTCCAAAAAATATGAAGGTTTGTTTGTCCATTTTTATATTATTTTATTTTAATATTCTCTTGCAGAGACTTGAGTGTCTATTTTTTTAACTAAATCAATAACAACTGAAACTACAATAAGTATACCAGTTCCTCCGATAGCTACAGCGCTTATGCCTGTGAGTGCTCCTATAGCTATAGGTAATACTGCTATAGCACCAAGGAACAAAGCACCTACCATTGTAAGTCTGAAAAGTATATTTGATATGTAGCTTGAAGTAGAGCTACCAGGTCTCACCCCTGGTATAAAGGCGCCACTTCTCTGCAAATTTTTAGATATACTGTCTGGATCAAAAGTAACTGCTGTGTAAAAGTAAGTAAAGATAAATACGAGTAGGAAATATAGTGACCCGTAAAATGCCTTATTAGTAAGTAGAGCCAAAGCTGAAGTAGCAAAGGAGCTAATACTTTGATTTGTTACGTTTACCAAGAATCCCAAGATCATCTGAGGGAAAGTGATTATAGAAATCGCAAATATGAGAGGTATCACTCCTGACTGATTAACCTTCAAAGGAAGGTAAGTAGAAACGCCACCATAAACTTTGTTACCTCTCACCTGCTTTGCATAAGTTACTGGTATTGGCCTCTCTGCTTCGTTGATAACTACCACACCCCAAACAACAATAGCAGTGACTATGGCGAATCCAATATAAGATGGGAGTTGCGCTGGATCAAAAGCAAGCAAGAGTCTACTTACAGCACCAGGAAGGGCTGACACAATACCTGCGAAAATTATAAGAGAAAGACCATTACCAAGACCAAATTCAGTGATAAGTTCACCTATCCACATGATAAGCATAGAGCCAGCTGCTATGATTATCAGGTTTGTCAAAAGTTCAAAAGGAGCAAGTGGAGCCAAAACCCCCTGATTTTGCAAAAGTGCCATAAAAGAATAACCTTGTATAAAAGCTAGAGGCACTGTAAGGAGTCTCGAGTATTGAGAAAATTTGCGTCTACCCATTTCCCCTTCCTCTTGGTACATCTCTTTAAGACGAGGCCACATCACAGTAAGAAGCTGCATTATGATAGAAGCTGTGATACTTGGAGAAACTCCGAGCATGACAATAGAGAGGTTTGAAAGACCTCCTCCAGAAAATATATTTAGAAGACCAAAAAAGTCATTACCAGAAACAAACTGTTCAAGCCTCATGGTATCTATACCTGGTATAGGGATCACCGCCAAAAACCTAAAGACAATAAGAAGAACTGCTGTAAAAAATATCCTCTTCATTAAAACAGCATCCTCGATAACAAGCCTAATTTTATGCATGAAGCCGTTCATTTTTTAATTTTTATTCCTGACTAAATTAAACTACAACCTTACCACCAACAGATTCTACTATCTTCTTTGCACCTTCTGAAATCTTAAGACCTTCTATATTTAGTGATTTTGTAAGCTCTCCTGAACCTAGTATTTTTACTTTAGGAAACTTACCGCTAATCTTGCTTATTACCCCCTTCTCAAGAAGAGAATTTAGATTTATTGTATCACCTTTAGAAAAGGATGCCTCGAGTACCGAAAGGTTGATCGCTGCAAATTCTGCGTTTCTTGTTTTAAGAGAATTTTTACCTCTTCCGCGAAGCTTAGGAAGCTTCTTGATTATATCTCTCATCTCAGGTCTCTTTTTCCTTCCTGATCTTGCGTTCTGTCCTTTAGTACCCTTACCAGATGTTTTACCACGTTTACCACCACGCCCAACTCTAATAGGATTTCTGTTGCCTTTATTCTTTTTTAAATTATGAACCTGCATTTTATTTTATCTTAGAAAGAGCCTTTATTGTTGCTCTAGCTATATTTAGCTTATTTTTTGACCTTGAAAGTATCTTTGAGGAAACCTCCTTTATACCAGCGAGCTCGAGCACTGTCCTCACTGAGCTTCCTGCTATCACTCCCTTTCCAGGAGCTGGCATGATAGTGACAAGAGCACTTGAGTATTTAGCATCAACTTCGTGAGCAATTGAACCCTTTTTATTTATAAGGACTTTTACCATGTTCTTCTTTGCTGATCTCAAAGCTTTTTCCACAGCTACTGGAGTGTCTGTAGCCTTGCCGATACCCACACCTACTCTACCCTTTCTGTCTCCCGCAACTACAGCGATACTAAAAGCAAATCTTCTACCACCTGAAGTAACTCTTGTAACCCTTCTTACACTTATCACTTTATTATCAAATTCAGACCTTGGCTTTTCCGCACGTCTAAAAGGCTTGCGTTCGTTTTTGCGCCTGTCTCTTCCTCCATCTCTATCTGCTACAGGAGCTGCTGGAATATTTGTTGTTTCTTTTTCTGTTTTTACTTGATTTTCATCCATATTTTTTCAATTAAAACTCGAGACCACCCTCTCTCGCCCCTTCTGCAAGAGCAGCGACAGAACCAGTATAAATATAACCTCCTCTATCAAAAACTACTTTGCTTATACCTTTTTCCTTTGCCTTTTTAGCAAGACTTGCACCAGTAGCCTTAGATCTAAGGACAGCAGTCTTTTCTTTTACTGACATACTTGTTTCAGAAGCAAGAGTCACACCCTTGGTGTCGTCTATGATTTGAGCACTTATGTACCTATTTGATTTAAAAACACTGAGTCTAGGCCTCTCTGTTGTGCCAAAAACCTTAGCCCTGATGCGCTTTTGTCTTCTTTCTCTTTTTTGTTTTTTATTTTTAGTATCCATTTTGTTTTCTAAATTTTAGATTAGACGTTTTTCTTACCCTGCTTCCTTCTTATGATTTCACCTTCGTATCTAAAACCCTTTCCCTTGTAAGGTTCTGGCTTTTTAAGGCTTCTTACTTTTGCTGCGAAGCTTCCTACAAGCTCCTTATCGCTTCCTGATACTGTAACCACATTTTTATCAGCTGTAACTGTAAGTTCTTTAGGTATTTCTACATTTACTGGGTGAGAAAAACCAAGGTTTAGTACTAGATTTGTGCCGTTAACTTGAGATTTGTAACCCACACCTTCAAGTATAAGTTTCTTTTGGAAACCTTCACTTACACCCTTTATCATGTTTTTTATGTGAGAAGCGTAAGTACCCCAAAGAGCCATCAAGTTGTTACTGTTTCTGATCGGAGTAAGCATTACCTGCTTACCATCTACTTTTATTTCTATATCAGAAGTAAACTTCCTCTCAAGAGAACCCTTGGGACCTTTAGCAGTGAAAACACCCGAGTTGAATGATACTTCAACATTGTTTCCTGCCACTATTTCTTTTTTACCTATTCTGCTCATTTTTGTTTACCAAAGTTTAAAAAGTACTTCACCTCCAAGGTTTTGCTCTTTAGCATCACTGTCAGCAAGGATACCTTTTGGAGTAGAAAAAACTGAAATACCGAAGCCTCTCTTAAATTTCTTTATATCTTTAGCCTTCTCGTAAATTCTTCTTCCTGGCTTTGAAATTCTCTGCACATCTCTTACTTTTGGAGTACCGTCTTCTCTGTATAAAAGAGTTACTGTCATTACATTTTTACCATCTTTAGCTTTACTTGAAACTTCGCCTAGAAAGCCTTTTTTAGACAAAAGCTCAGCTATCGCAAGCTTCATTTTTGAAGATGGCAAAGAAACGGTCTCCTTACTGACCATTCCTGCGTTCTTTATTCTTATTATGAAATCTCCTATTGGGTCTGTCATGTTTTTTCTAGGCAGTATCTTGCTCGTCAGTAGGCTACTATCCTTCGCGTTGCTCAGGATCTCGCTTCCTTCGGAAGCTCGACTTACCAAGATGATTTTTTAATTCCCGGAATTTTCCCCTCGTTTGCAAGCTCTCTGAAACAGATTCTGCAAAGACCGAAATCTCCCATATAGCCTCTTCCGCGACCACACTTAAAACATCGGTTAACTGCCCTACTTGGAAACTTAGGTTTCTTTAGCGCTCTCGCTTTAACTGATGCTTTTGCCATACGGGTCAAAGGTTAACAAATATCCCAAAAATAGTCAAATACGGACTTCCCACTTTGTTAAAATTCGGCTAGATATTTTCTGAGGAAAGCCTTGAACCAAAGAAGTAGCGGGTACCACTCCCGGGTTAGGGGTGCTTTTCGAAGAATATATCTAGCCGGATTAAAAAACTACTTTGTGAGCATTTTTTCGAGTTCCTTGATCTCGTCGCGGAGGATAGAAGCCGTCTCAAAGTCGAGGATTTTGACTGAGGCATTCATTTGTTTCTCTTTAGTTTTTATGAGCTTCTGTATACTCTTGGCACTTGCGTTTTTGGTGTCTATCGCCAAAAGCTGCCCTACTGCCTGCCTGTGCTCCTTCTGAAGCTGGTCAGTGATGTCTTTGATCTCTTTCTTGATAGTCATCGGTGTGATGCCGTGCTCTGTGTTGTAAGCCACTTGGAGGGCTCGCCTCCTGTTTGTCTCATTTATAGCACGCTCCATAGAGCCAGTGAGGTTATCTGCATAAAGCACCACCTTACCTTCTACATTCCTAGCCGCCCTACCTATAATTTGGATGAGCGAAGTCTCGCTACGAAGGAAACCTTCTTTGTCAGCATCGAGGATACCGATAAACTCAACCTCAGGAAGATCGAGCCCTTCTCTCAATAGGTTGACCCCCACGAGCACATCAAACTCACCTCTCCTAAACTTTGTAAGTATCTCGATCCTCTCTATCGTCTTGATATCACTGTGCAAATATTCTGCTTTTATTTTTCTTTCTTTCAAAAACTCTGACAAATCTTCTGCCATTTTTTTGGTCAAGGTAGTAGCGATGGCTCTGTTGCCTTTTTTGATTGCTTTCTCAGCTTCGTTTATAAAATCAAATATTTGTCCCGGATACGCAGAAATCTTTTCGAGAGCAACTTTCGGACCGCGACCGGCGGGAGAAGGAGGGGATTTTTCAGCAGAAAAATACCCCGGTTGATCGAGAGAAGATTTCTGGGTATCCGACTTCTTTGCAATAATCGGTCTGATGAAAATCTCTGGATCGATAAGACCAGTAGGCCTGATCACTTGCTCAACGATATTTTGCGAATGCTCAGCTTCATATTTACCAGGAGTAGCAGAAGTATAAATAGTTTGACCCACTCTTTTTTCAAACTCATCAGCCTTGAGTGGCCTGTTGTCCTTGGCACTTGGAAGCCTGAAACCGTGCTCTACGAGAGTTTGCTTCCTCGCTTGGTCACCATTGAACATGGCACCAATCTGAGGCACAGCTACATGCGACTCATCTATGATAGTCAAAAAGTCCGGGGTACCATCTGCCTTGTGTGGAAAATAAGAAAGGAGAGTATGGGGTGCTTCGCCTTCTTTCCTTCCGTCAAAATGCCTGGAGTAATTTTCAATACCACTGCAATACCCCACCTCCTTTATCATCGAAAGATCATAAGTAGTCCTCCTCTTTATCCTCTCTGCTTCAAGTATCTTACCTTCCTTTTCAAACTTCTTTAATTGTTTAGCGAGCTCTTCTTTTATGTCTTTGATTGCCCTCTTAGTTTCAGCTTCTGGAGTGATGAAATGCTTGGCAGGAAAGAGAAAGAAAGCCTGTTTTTCTTCTACCACCTGCATAGTGATAGCATCTATAATTTCTATCTTGGCTATCTCATCACCAACTATTTCAAGTCTGAATATTTTTTTCTCTGACACAGGCATGATCTCAACTACATTTCCAGTTGAGCGGAAAACTCCAGGCGAAAGGTCTGCATTTGTCCTTTCATAATGGATAGCCACGAGCTTCAAAAAGAAATCTTTCCTATCGAACTTGTCCCCCTTTTTTATTTTTAGATTTACTTTTTGATATTCCACCGGAGAGCCTAGACCATATATACAAGAAACAGAGGCTACAATAATCACATCTTTCCTTGTAAGCAAAGCTTCGGTCGATGCATGGCGGAGCCTTTCTATCTCTTCGTTTATCATCGCCTCCTTCTCAATATATGTATCAGTCACGGGCATATAAGCTTCTGGCTGATAGAAGTCGTAGTAAGAAACAAAATAATGAACAGCATTTTCAGGGAAAAATTCACGATACTCCTGTGCGAGCTGAGCGGCTAGAGTTTTGTTGTGAGCAATCACAAGAGTCGGCTTTTGGAATTGTTGTATCACATTTGCAGCAGTAAAAGTCTTACCGCTCCCAGTCACACCTAGGAGTGTTTGTTTGTCTAAACCTTTTTTTAAGCCTTCAACAAGACCTTTTATAGCTTTAGGCTGATCTCCTGCTGGCTCGAATTTTGAATGTATTTTAAATTCCATAATAATTTTTCAAAAACTCCTGCTTATACTCCACGAAATTATCTTCGATAATAGACTCCCTTATTTTGTCTGTCATATTAACAACAAAATGTAAATTGTGAATAGTGGCGAGTGTAGCCGCCAGCATTTCCTTCGCCCTAAAAAGATGAGCGAGTATACTTCTATTATAATGAGTACAAGTATAACATTTGCACGAGTCATCTACTGGCCTCAGGTCACTTCTAAAACTACTATTTAAAATTGAAATCCTGCCATGGATGGTGTGTAGGGTGCCATTGCGCGCCATCCTTGTCGGAGCCACACAGTCAAAAGTGTCACAACCATTTTCAACCCCAAGGAAAATATCGATAGGCTCACCCACCCCCAAAAGGTGCCGCGGCTTTTCTTCGGGCAAAATTTCATTTACCCACCTCACAGCAGTACTCATGTCTTCTTTTATAAAAGTGCCTCCGATGCCGAAGCCGTCAAAATCGAGAGCAGCGATTTGTTTTGCACTCATCTTGCGAAGTTCTTCGTGCCTGCCACCTTGGACGATACCAAAAAGTTGTTGCCCTCTGGGACTTTCATTCTGCTCAGCAGGAGAAAAAATGTTCTTGAGAGCAACTTTCGGACCGTGAATGACGGGAGAAGGAGGATATTTTTCAGCAGAAAAATAATCCGGTTGCTCGAGAGAATATTTTTTCTCCTGATGATTTTTCTGTAATATTTTATGCTCAACCAAACACCTCTTGGCCCAACGCTCGGTGCGCTCGATAGTTGATTTTATTTTTTCAAAAGAAGCGTGAGGAGAAGTGAATTCGTCGAGTGCAAAGATGATATCCGCACCTATCTTACTCTGTATTTGCATCGAGTCTTCAGGCGACATAAACCTAGGGCTACCGTCTATTACAGATTTGAAGTGAACACCATCTTCAGTGACTTTGGCCATTGAGCCCTCTTTTTCCTCTTCAATACTTTCTACCACCTCTCTTTCTGGGGAATCAGCCGAGACAAACTTACCTATACCACTACCACTCGCGACACCAAGCGAAAAAGCCTGGAAGCCACCAGAGTCTGTCATAGTAGGAAGTTGCCAATTCATCATGCCGTGCAGACCTCCATTTTTTTCCACCAAATCTTCGCCTGGCTGCAAATGCAAGTGATATGTGTTGGCGAGCACTACCTGAGCGCCCAAATCTCTGACTTGCTCTGAAGTTACAGCTTTAACTGTGGCCTTTGTACCTACAGGCACAAAGGCGGGGGTCTTGATACGCCCATGTACTGTCGATATCAAACCCGCCCGCCCTAGTGAACCTTTTAGTCTTTTTTCTATTTTAAAACCCATTTATTGTACGATCTGTGCAGGAGCAGCTTCAGTAGATACAAGCTCTACAGTAAAGACAAGAGTTGAATTTGGAGGTATTGGACCTACTTGTGCGGAGCCGTATCCGAGCTCAGGAGGTATTGTCATTGTCCTTGTACCACCAACTTTCATACCAGCAAATCCCTGCTCCCAACCTTTTATGACTTCACCAGCTCCAAGCACAAATTGGAAAGGCTGACCAAAGTCTTTTGAATTTTGAAGTACTGTGCCATCAGAGAGAGACAATATATAGTGCACAGTCACAAGATCGCCTTGTTTGACTTCTGCTCCATTGCCTGGAGTTAGGTCATTTATAACAACACCTGTCCCTGTATTTGTATCGGCGTTTATAGCGGCCGCTGCGTTTTCATCCATTTGATTTTTATTAGTAAATAAAGCAGTAATGCTTGAACCAAAAAGAGTGTACCCCGTGAAAGCTATTGCCGCAAACACAGCTACCCATTCGGCTTTAGATAATTTTCTCATTTAAAAATGGTTAAAATTTTAAATTTTTACTTTTAATTTAACTTCACCCCATATTAACATATTGCCTTAATTATTTAAAACCAATAAAATTAGCAATATGAAAGAACAAAATGCCAGTATCACGCTAAGTGAAATATCCGAGTCAGCAGAAAGAAGGGTCGCCCTCATATCGCAAGAATTTAAAGCTGGATTTGAGTTCGTAAAAAACTACCCCAAGTCCGTCACCTTTTTTGGTTCAGCGAGGACCAAGACGGGAGATGAATATTATGAAAAGGCACGTGACCTCGCCAAGATGATAGTCGAAAAGCTCCACTACTCTGTAGTCACAGGTGGAGGCCCAGGCATAATGGAAGCAGCCAACAGAGGTGCCTATGAAGCAGGTGGCAACTCCATCGGCCTCACCATAGAGCTACCACACGAACAAGTGACCAACCCCTACATCACAAGCCAGATGGGCTTTCATTATTTTTTTAGCCGAAAGGTCTGTCTTTCTTTTTCTGCTGAAGCTTACATATTTTTCCCTGGAGGCTTCGGCACACTCGACGAGTTCCTTGAGATTATGACCCTAGTACAAACCAAAAAAATACCCGCCGCACCAATCATACTTTTTGGTGAAAAATACTGGCAACCTCTTGATAAGTTTTTTAAAGGCTTCCTCAGAGACAAAGGTATGATAGACGAGCTCGATACTTCCCTTTACCTCATATCGGACGATGAGGCAGAAATATTGAAACTTATCGAAAAGGCACCAGTAAGATTTGGCATAAAATACAACGACTCTTCCGAAAAATATCTAGAACAAAATGGTAAAAATGCGACAGGCCCCCTAAGTCAACTTTCAGAAAAGCACTGCGTACCTTGCGAAGGTGGCATGCCTCCCCTTTCAAAAACAGAGTCCGAGGTACTACTCAAAGAAGTAGATGAGTGGACCTTGATGGGAGAAAAAGAAATTCTAAAAACTTACAAATTCGAAGATTTCAAAGAAGCCATGCAGTTTGTAGTAAATGTAGGCAAAATAGCAGAAAAAGAAGGACACCACCCAGATATAAAAATATTTGATTACAAAAAAGTCGAGATACGCATCTCGACTCATGCTATCGACGGCCTCTCCGAAAACGACTTTATCCTTGCATCAAAAATCGACGAGCTTCTGAGAGATAAGTAAACAAAAAGACCGAGCACTCGCGCGTTCGGCCTCCGAAAATACCCGACTGAAAGAACTGAGTCTGCATCCACCACCGCCTACCCTCCCTTCGAAACCATAAATTTTGCGACAGCTTTTTCAACCAGACCCCTGCTGCCGAATTTGAAAGTATGGACATCCCCTGCTGCCATAACAGGATTACTCTCCGGCTCAGGGATAAGTACGAAGGAGTTAGCGGAAACAACCTCAACACTCCAAACCACCGAAAGAGTCTTTGTGTGCAAAACCTGGACAACAGATAGGTTTTTCCGCCCAACCTCCTCTGTTTTATAAATCACATGGAAAAACTCTCCCATACCCCATTCTCTTAGAGCTTCTTCATAAAAACCAACTAAGGCTCTAATAGAGAGATAAATCTCAAGTGCTGGTTGCATAGCAGTCTTTATCTGCTTAGTATTGTCAGGTTTGTTGCGAAACTTGGACCAAAGGGCCAAAAGATCCCTATCTGCCCAACCCCTGTCATTCATGAGGGCTTTTAATACCCCCCAGGCAGTAACCAAAAGAGACAGCATGTGAGCAAACCTCCAGAAATACTATTAAACACTTCATCAAATAAAGCAATAGTGCTGGCGCCCTGCCTATCCACAGCCTCACTTGCAAAAATACTTAAATATGCTATAATGTAGTAAGAATGACCGACAAAAATCGGTACCCTAAGGTGGATCAGGCTCTTGCTGAGCTTAACCACACCGAGCTGTCACGGCTCGGTAAAAAGGGGGCGGCATCAAGAAAAAGAAGGAAAAAGAAAGTTAACCCCTTCAGAATAAAATTCCTGCTTCGTGGAGCAGCAGAAGCTGAGCGCGAAGCAAACCTCGATGTTTGCCCCATCCCCGACTGAGATTAGAGCCGCCCCCGAGCGGCTCATTTCTTCGCCCAAAAATTCTAAACTAAAGAGAGTATTTTTTCATTACCAACTCTTCGATCTCTTGGCGAGGTCGACCATACTTTTCATAAGACAGATTTTTCAAATGTTCTACCATGAGAGTGTCGCCCTTTTGAGGCGGCAAAACTTCCATATTGAAAGGTTTGGCTGGTTTTCCATTTACCAAAAGTCTTAGGTAAGCGTTGCGATTGTCTATATTCATCAGGTCACTCGCGGCAAAAATCGGAGCAAATTGTTTTTCTAAATATTCACTGTCTTCTGCCCCGACACGGAAGGCACAAATGGAGCCGACATTGCCGAAAACTGCGTCTCTTATACCCTCTTCTATTTGAGCTATAAATTGGTGAGCGATATTGAGTGAGAGTTTGTACTTCCTAGCTTCAGAGAGGATAGTGGAAATGGAGTCGGTGGTGATATTTTGGAATTCGTCGATATATAAATAGAAAGGTGGCTGATGGGAGCCGAGCGAGTCAGCTCTCGAAAGTGCAGCCATGAGTATCTTGCCTACCAATATAAGCCCGATGAGGTTGGCATTTATGTCCCCTAGCCTACCTTTAGAAAGATTTACTAGGAGGATTTTTTTGTTATCCATGATGTCGCGGAAATTGAAAGAAGATTTTTCTTGAGCGATGACGGGTCGCATGATTTCGTTGGCGAGGAAGACATCAAACTTGTTGGTCACATATTGCACATAGTTGGCGAGACCCTGCTCACCGCTAGTCTTTTCTGCATTTACCCAAAACTGTTTTACTAAAGGATTTTTACATTTAGAAACCTTATAATCTCTATAAGTTTTGTCAGAAAGCACGCGCGACATGTCGACGAGAGTGTTGCCTGAGGCTGGGTCTTCCATCACGAGGAGTGCTGAGTTCCTAAAATACTGCTCGAAGGCTGGACCCATCGACTCTGGCACATTGCCATAAAGCTTCCTGAAAATACTAAAGAGTTCGTTGACTACAAAAGTTTTTTGTTCTGGGAATCTTTCGTCATATTCGAGCATGTTGAGAGCCATCGGCCTCTCTGTAAAGCCTGGGTCGAAATATATGACATCATCCATCCTTTCCTTTGGGACATTTGCGAGCACATCTTGGATATCAGAGCCATGAGGGTCGATCATACAAACACCATTACCCATTTTTATATCTTGGATAATCATATTTTTGAGCAAAGTAGACTTACCTGTGCCAGTCTGGCCTATACAATAAAAGTGTCGTAAGCGATCGTCTTCGGACATCTTGATTTGAGTCTCTACACTCCTATGTTTGTTTACCCCAAGCACGATACCTTCACCTGAAATATCGAGAGGTGCCTGTGCAGTCGCGGCTCTCGACTGACGGAGGCCTTCAGAGACTTTGAGGGCGCTAGTTTGGAAGTGCATAAAAGAAGTAATCTCTCTTATGTTCATGGGCAAAAAAGAATCCTGATCAAAAATCCTAAAACTAAAATTCTTTACCAAGTTTCTCAAATTGCCTTTTTCTGACTTATGCCACTTTAGGGAATTGCCGAGAGTATTGTTGAACTGATTGAAACTGGACTTGATACTCTCCAAGATTTCTTCTGCCTCTTCTTGGGTAGCGGATGAAGCGAGCACTCTCAGGTTGCAGCGTACTATGGGTGTGGTTATCTTCCTGCCTATTTCTTCAATTACAGTTTGGTCTATCGGCTCTGGCTTCTTTGGCTCTTCGCCCTCTTTCTCTTTTGGTTTGGAAGGTCCAAACATACCCTTGAGCGTGTGGAATACTTCGCCTCCTACACTATCAGGAATATCGAGCGCTTCGCTTAGTGGTGCGCCTGCCTTTATTTTATCTAAAGCCTTCCTATATTTTTTGATATACCTATCCCCGACTGGCGACCAAAGTAGCTGTATGGCAGCTCCTTCACCATCGCGATTTACTTTTGAAAAACCAGAAATAATAAGGTTGAGCGGGTCATGACTAAAGCTTTCATAAGTCTTGAGTGGATAGATTGGATTTTTCTCAAAGAGTGCATAGCTGGCTGCAGTGTGGCCTGTCTCGTTGAAGATATTGTAGTCGTCGTTTTTTTCTTCTATTTTTGCATTATGGAAAATCGAGAGAATAGACTTTTCAAAAAGACCCTTCCTAGATAAAGGCACGGCCACATAAAAAACTACTTCCTTAGAAAAGTTGGAGTTGGCTATCTCGAGTGATATCCAATTTTCTTCACCTTCCTTTGAAACCGAGAGCATGCTCGCATAAAACTGCTCCATGCCAGAAATAATTTCTTCCAGCTTTACGTTTTCCTTTCCTTCTTCTTCTTTTATCAAAACTTGGTACAAGACCATGTTCATAATCTTCCACATCTTCTCTTTTTCACTCACGCCGGGGATGGTGAAGCCCTCTCTTATGTACTCAGAAACAAAACGATGGAAGTCGTCTGTGATATGAAAGTTTGAAAGCTTCTCGACGGCAGAAAGAGCATTTTTGATACCCTTCTCTTTGGCGAGCTTCACGAGCTCACTCACCTGCTTGTCGTGACTCTCGGGAGATAGTTTGACTATGAAATTTTCAACCTCATCTTGTGAAGCGTGGAATTCTGGGTGCACCACTTCTTCTGACTTCACAGTTTTGTATTCGGCGAGTGTCTCTCGTGCTAGAAAAACCGGGTCTTTGTTTATACCCACCTGCTCTAGAGCTTTTTCTTTTTCGGCGACAAGCCCACGCAAATAAGAAACCTCCTCCTCTGGGTTTTTGAACGGGGCTTCGGGCATTTTAAATTTGTAGTCCATCTTCTTTTAAATTATACAAAAACAAAAGCGCTTTAAGAAGCGCTTGTTGTTTAAAAACTCATGAAATAAATTTACATAGGCATCGAGTTGTTGCTCTTTGGCTTCAAAGAAACCAAAGCAGAAACACCTACGAGTATGTAAACTATTCTTGGGATCCATCCCATCATGCTCATGCCAAGGAAACCAAACAAATCGTTTTGGAAGAGTCCTACTAGGAGCCAGTTGATGCCCCCTATGATGAGAAGCCAAAATGCTATTTTGCTCATAAAAATTTGAGTTAGTGTTTTAATAAAAACGACCACTTTTAATACATCTAAATTATACGACACAATAGTTTTGAAATAAAACCAAAAATTGTGTATTATTCTGCTTGTCCGCTAAATGCGTTTGGTTTGGTAGGCTTGCCCCGCGAAGCTTTAGCGTAGTGGGGGCCCTATCGTAAACGGTTAGTCGCCTCCTCGGCGACCCGCCGAGGAGGCGGGGACGGAGCCTTCTCAAGACTTAAAGAGGGGTTGAATTGCGAAAGCTTGGAGCAATTCAAAGCCGGACTGAGCGGAGGCGAAGGAGGCGGGGTCGTGGAAATTTTTAGCAAAAAATTATCTGTGACCGATTCCCAAATCGAACGTTGTGTAGTAAAAATATATGGCCCTATCGTCTAACGGTTAGGACGGAGCCTTCGAGAGGTGAGGTTGGGATATGGGACCCAACCGCAAGACCTTTTGAGAATTTTTATGAGTAGAACGAAATAAAAAGCCCAAAAGGTGTACAGCGACTGTAAGTCGGAAAATTCGGGTTCGATACAATTAAATAATGGCCTCATCGTCTAACGGTTAGGACGGAGCCTTCTCAAGGCTTAAATCGGGGTTCGATTCCCCGTGAGGTCACATTCAACAGCTAGCACGAGAAGCGTGCGAAATAATGCTTCTTTACTGCCGAAGTTTTGTACATAATTACATTATGAAGGAACACTTTGACAAAAATAAACGCCAGATATTGATGACAATTACACATCTGAATCGTTTTCATCTGCGCGCAGTAAGAAAAGATACTAAAGTAAGTGAAATTAGTTTAGATAATATTTTTGCAAAAATTATTATAGGGCTCTGGGTATCTCTATTAGAGGTTGAGTATGAATTATTAAACAGTAAAGTTGGATTAAAAAAAGAAAAAGATTCTTTAAAAGATAAATATTTGAAATTGTTAGATAGATTGTTTCAAGAAAAGTATTTAAATAATAGCGGAAAAGATATTAACCAAAGGAATTTAGGTCACGATAGTTATCATCGTTACAAAACTCTTAATGACATTATAAATAATGAATTAGCTAATTATATTGAGATTAGAAATAAAATAGCTCATGGTCAATGGCATGTTGCTTTTTCAGATTCCGGAAAGGTTAATAATGACATAACCGCACATGTATGGAAATTATCTAAAAAAGATCTCCTCATTCTGAAAACACTTGTCATAAATATACCTGCAATTTTAAATATTCTTTTTCAAAGCAAGAAAACTTTTGAAAGAGATTTTAATAAAATAATAAATAAAGTCTTATTATCAAAAGAAGATAATGAAATCAGGTTTGGCTGGCTAAAAAATAAAGCTAGGAAAATATGAGCCTTCTAGAAAATAAACCCAATAGTAAAGAGGAAAAAGTTCTAGAACTTTTCTATAATAGATTTTACGATTTGTACGAGGAATTATATCAAGAGGAGTTTTTTAAGAGAGAAGAATCCTACAGATTCTATCGAATACGAGAAATCTTTTCTGTATACAAAGAACTACTAGGGTATGAACCAATCCAATACTATATTAAATATGTTAAAAATGGGGGTAGACCACCTCTTGAGGGTTTAATTGTTGATGATCTTTTTAGTTTTGTAAGAAACCTACTTCTACACTTTCCAGTTTTTGATAAATGGGAAGATGTTTACATAAGTAAAGATTTAGCTACTTGGAATAAAGTAGGTACTATTCATAAGTTTCTATTAAAAAGCAGTAAAATAAAAATCGATGATAGTGGAGTTATAAAATATAGGATATGGGAAAAGAGCAAAAAGCTAATGACTTATATTCAATTCCACTTACCAGAAGAATACAACGATAGTAGAAAAATATTCCTTAAAGAGGTTATTTCTGAAACAGATGGTATCAAACTTTGCATATCTTTTATGAAGCAAGTTCTAGATACACAAGTTCATTCTAATACTGAGGAGGATATTGTAATAATGTCTCAAGTTTACATGCCAATTCCTGAAACTAGAAATCCATAGTCGCACGGGAAGGGTCATTAGAAACTTAATAACGTTACTCAGAATAACCTTACTGGACAACAAATCAGACAGGTTCTATCTCGAGAAGGCTCACCTTTTAGAGAGCGCTCGGGAAGGATATGAAAATTGGAGACTTTTTTCATTAAAAATGTATAATTTATTAAATGGAATTTGTCTATATAGGTTTTGGATGGCTACTGGGTCTTTTAGCCCCAGCAACCACAAAACGGATTGCGGATCATTATGAAAAACAGAATCTTGAAAAGATTATTCTTAATGACATAAAAGATTTAAAGAAAAGACTCGGGGGAATACCCTATCTTGTATACCCTAAGCACGGAAAATTAAATCAAGAGATTTTTAATTGGATTAAAAGTAATTCTAGTATTGACTTCGATACCGGATTAACGCAACTTGCTGAACAAGGATTAACTGAGACCCAGATAATAAATCATCTAAATACAATAGGACAACAAGATGTAACAACAACATACTTTAAGAAAGTAAACCTTTTTGCGACAGACTCTCATCTTACTAAATTAAGTTTAATTGAAAATAATCTAATGGAGAAAATTTTAGAGATAAAATTCCATGTACAAGCACTAAATGAAGACATCGATAGTTTTAGGGATGATCTAAAAATGACGTTTATGCCAGGAATCACTCCACAAAATCATATAATAGTATCGGTTGAAATTGATAAAAAGAGTTTAATGATTGCAAAAAAGTCTATGTTTATAGTTGATAAAATTAATGAAATTCTATTCTCTCGAAAAGGGTCGAAATAATATACTTAAAAAACTTTAAATAGCCTTACGGAACAATGAACCCTGAGGCTCTATCTTGCTATACGCCCACAAATTGACAATTACTTAATTTAGGAGTATAAAAAAATAGGAGTACCTCATGAAAAAACTACTAGGTAAAGATGTTTGTGTATATGAGAAAAAATGAATACGACTAATAGAACACAACAGCTCTGCGACGCCCTCAAACAAGGCGCACCCTGGGGTTCACTCGCAAGATTCCTCGACACGATCAATTTGATCGAAGAATTGGAACAATTGGCCCCTATACTCCATGGATCAAATAAAGCGGATCTAGCCGAGTACTACAAGGAGAACCTCCTTCGGTGGCCTGACCCCCAATTGCCGGCAGGGTTCAGCGAGAAGTACCCCCTGTTCTCTGCACGGCTAGATACACCAGGAAAAATTCGCATTCTTTTGCGGGGTGCATACTACCGCGATGTCCCCCCAGAAATTATGGGCGATGTTTTCGAAGAGATCATCCGCCGTCACGAGGTGGAAGGCGAGAGAAAAATCGTTTATCGCAACTACCGCAACACTACGCGCGATCGCGCTTTGCGAATCGTATACCACACCCAGCTCCCATACTGGACCCTGACGGAACTGGCCCTGAATGGAATGCCCAACGTCGGCATTTCTACCAAAGAAGGTCTCTTCCTCGATTGGAGAACAAAAGAGGAGAGACTCGCAGCCGGCGAAACCGTGTATTCATAGTCAATTAGCCGCCCACAACAGGACAAGATCCGTTGGAGGGCGGATTTTGTTATCTAAATTTTCCATAAGAATAGTTTATTCCTAAATAAACTTATTTTCAAAAACCTACCCCCCCATTGACTTCCCCATCATTTGAAGGCCGGCGGCTTTTTTTAAAAAATTCCAAATATCCCCTTCAAAAATTCAACAAATTTGTGGAGAAGAAATAATAATCAAAATTCTCTTTACAAAGTTTAAAAATACTTGCAAAACTGTATTGGCCTGATAAGATCTGCAACGGAAAGGAGAAAGCCATGAAGGTTTGCCCACATCGTGGTGAAAAATTCTCTAAGCGCAGGTGGGATAGAGAGACCAACCCACCCAAGATGCGCTGTGCATCGTGCAGTGTCACTCTATTTTCCAGAGAAGGAATCCTAGACACCTGGGAATTTCTTCATCCTCCCGACGAAGGAGGGATAGGGAAAAAGCTGAATAAGCAAAAACCCAAAGAAGAACCTTCGTTCGGGGAGGAATACTAGAACCTAAGTCTCCCTCACCCCCCTCAGCCGCCGCCCCACCACGGGCGACCTTTCTTTTTCTCCTCTTTTTATCGCCTTGACACACCATATTTAATATTGTAATTTCTTAAAAGAAAGGCTTTTCATCATATGGGGAAATTAGGAGTTGAGCCTCAGACCGAGGCCATGATCCTGGAGAACTTAGGTAAGTCTCTCCAGACACTTCGAGATGAAAATCCCGAAGCCACCTTCGACAAAGAATTGGTCGAGGCGATTTGCTTAGAGCGAGTGTTCCCTCATCAAGCAGCAGGCCTGCTTGGAATGACAGAAGACGCCTCGCTCGACTTGTTTTTTGGGCTGTTTCGCCAAGAGTCGTCGCGACAGGAGTTCTTCTCGTTCTACGTGGTGCGGTGGAAGCAGAAGCACCAAGAACACTAAAACGAACCCCTCGCCCGCCGCGCCCACAAGGCCGGCGGCTTTCTTTTTGTTAAAATTTTAAGTCCCCCGCCCCAACCCACAATTTGCTATAATATACTCATGAATCAAAATACTTTTAAATTTAAAAAATGGTTTGGGAGGGTTTTAGGAGCTATGTTAGTTTTTGTACCAAATTTTGTCTATGCATTTTCTTTTGAATTCGTACAACAAAGCAACTACTCCGCTAGTAGCCCAGCAGGGCTCATCTCGGGGCTGTGGCATGGCATGATAGCCCCTTGGTCTCTCATCGCAAGATGGTTTTTTAGTGACATTGGGCTATATGCCTTTTCCAACACGGGCTGGTTTTATGATGCTGGCTTCCTCATTGGAGCTGGTGGCTCTATCCCTCTCGGCTGGCTCGCAGCCATAATCGCTACAATAGCAATGTTTTAAATATATGAACGAAACCTATATCTACAACGACCTGGTCAAGCCATTTTGGTCTCCTCCATCATGGATATTTGGTCCAGTGTGGAGCGTTTTGTATTTTATAATAGCAATATCTTTCAGTACCATATTTTATAAAGCAATCAAAAAGGAAATCCCTTTCGCAACAGCCCTACCCTTTATACTCAATCTACTTTTCAACTTTTTGTTTACCCCGCTCCAATTTGGAATACAAAACAACATCTTGGCTTCTGTAGACATATTGCTAGTACTCGCGACCCTTGTCTGGGCACTCCTCACTGTGTATAAAAAGCACAAAAACCTACGCTGGATAGCCTACGCCAACATACCCTATTTGCTTTGGGTGACTTTCGCGACTTTTTTACAACTCACCATCACTTATTTGAATATGTAAAAAAGCTTGTAATAAAATATGATAAAATATTTTTATTAAAATAATTTGAAAGGTATGACAAATTCAAACCCAGCTATTGAAGCACTCAAAAGAGAGATCGAAAAAGAAGTACAAGAACTTAAAGAAAAACAAAACGAACAAAGGAAAAAAGACTCTGAGTTATCACGCAAAAAACAAGAATACGAGCGCAAACAAGCTGAGGCTGACAAACTAAAAAAGGAGCTTGAAGATTTGGAAAAGGAAGTAAACGATATTAAGTCAGATATACAGAAGCTAGAACAAGAAAGGACGAACAAAGAATCTTCTTTAAGGGAGATGCAGCAAGAACTTGCAAATTCAATAAAAGAATCTGAAAAAGACAAAAAATAGGTAAAATTTTTAGACAAAGAAAAAGACGCTGTAGTGTTGCAAGTCACCGCAGCGCCTCGTCGAAAGTTTCCGTACTTATCCCCCGGGGAGGGGGCCCTAATGACTACCAGTCCTAGTCTGATAGGCACCAGAAACATTCGAACAAAATCAAATCTAAACTATTTATTTAAAAAGTCAACAAAAATAAAGAGGGGTGTGGTACAGGGACAGAAACCACGACCCCTCAGTGCTCACTTACTCTAACCTCCCACGAGGGTCGAGTGGCCACCATGGCTGAATGGCTGTGAGCTATATTGAGTATTAAATATAATAGATTTTTTGTCAAATGCCCTTTGAAATCGTTTCCTCTGGCCTATCGGGTGGCAGCTCGTAGTAGTTGATGAGGAATTTGGTGATATTGAGGAATGGGTCAGTCAAAGTCTCCGAAGCGTACCTAACATTTTTTGGGTAAGTATGGAAAAGAAAAACAAGGAACCTTGGTTTGAAAGCGGGGAAATATCCAAAAAATGAGTGGAGGTATTTGTTTGGGGCATAACCAGCTATACCCTCCTCTGTCATCTGGGCTGTCCCAGTCTTCGCTGCCACGGAGTAGCCTGGTATCTTGGCTGTGCCATTCCTAAGAGAAGTGTCCACCACCTTTACAAGCATGCGAGTTATTTCTTCTGAAGTCTCAGGTTTTATCACTTGCTTTGCCGGAGCAAAAGAAGTCTTCTTTGTGATACCACTCTCATACTCTATTTTTTGGACTATATGAGGCACGATGAGTTTGCCACCGTTTGCAAGAGAAGAAAGTGCCCTCACAGTGGCTATAGGGGTAAGGGCGATACCTTGGCCGTAGCTCGCAGTTGCCATTTCTATATCTCTACCTGAGTCTAAGTTGTTTATCAGGCCAACTGTCTCGTTGGGTAAATCAATACCAGTCTCAGTGCCTATACCAAAACTTTTCATGTATTCAGGAAATTTGTCTCCCATCTTCATGGCCACATGAGCCACCCCTGTGTTTAAGGACTGATTTAAAACATCTTGCATAGTAGCTGTGCCTCTCCCCCTACCATCATAATTTGAAATGCGTTTTCCATTCAAAACAAGAAACCCAGCATCATAGTATGTACTCTCTGAAGTGATGACTCCTGTATCCAACCCAGAGGCTATGGTGAGGGGCTTTATTATCGAACCCATTTCAAAAACATCTTCCACCATAGGGTTCCTAAACGCAGAAATACTACTCTCTTTAAAATTATTTAAATCGAAAGTTGGATCTGAGGCGATGGCGAAAATCTCTCCTGTGACTGGATCTATAATTATACCCCCCGCCAATTCACTGCCCCAAGTTTCCTTTATATTTTCAAGTTCTTTTTGAAGGAAAACTTGTACAGAAGGTTCTATAGAAGTCACGATATCCCCCTCCTCTTCTGGTTTGTCACTAAATGTCTGCTTAACTCCAGAAAAAAATTCCGCAAAGAAATTATTAAATGCTTTGCTTTGATCTCTTTTTAATGTCTCTTCATAATACCTCTCAAGGCCATACCTCCCGGCAAGCTTATCTTCAAGGAAAGCCACGAAGCCAATACTTTGTGCTGCTAGGCTGCCCCCTGGGTAAAACCTCCATTTATCACCTGAGACATTCACACCATATAAATTTAGCTCTTTTATTTTATTTGCTGTTTCTGAATTCAGATTTTTTGCTATCTCTCTGTTTTTTTCTTTTTTATTAGATATTTTTGAGAAAAATTCTTCCCTAGTTATCGACATTACTTTGCTCAATTTTTCATAAATAAAATCACCGTCTTCTATCACGCTTGGATTTAGAGAAATAGTAAATCCGGACCTTGAGATGGCCGCCGGTATCTTTTCACCCTTTCTATCTTGAAGATAAATTTCCCCACGATCAAAAGAAACTGTATTTTTGTTTACATACTGTCTTTCAGCAGAAGCAACAAAAGTCTCGCCCCTTACTATCTGAAGAAAATACAGTTTTATAACAAGAAATAAAGCAGCGACAATTAGAGCGACTGAAATAATACGAATCCTGCCGTTCATGAAAGAGGCTACCTAGAATTAAAATTAATGGCTGTTCTCGCGTTGCCCTTGATGATGAATGTTTTACTATTTGCTTCTACGAACCCGAGAGATACAGCAAGATCTGGGTTGATGGTATTTTCGGAAATAAGTCTTTGTGACTCCATTTCGCTCACCCTCATAGTAATCGACTGAACTTCTTCTTTGGTATTTTGAAGAACAGACAAAGTGCGCACTGTGCTGTTTGCAAAAAATATGTAGAGAGCGATGCAGAAAACAATAGAGAGCCCCACGGAAAACAAGGCACTCCTACTTTCTGCTATCGCTATCGCTTTTTCTTTTATTTGAACTCCCATTTGTTTTTAATTATTTAATAAATTTATATTTTTCTTATTACTCTAAGTTTGGCGCTACGGCTGCGAGGATTTTCGGCTATCTCTTGCTCGCTTGGAGTCATAGGTTTTTTACCAAAATCTTCTATGTACTCTGCTTCGCCACTTTCTACCTTTTCCCTAAAAAAATTCTTGACTATCCTGTCTTCAAGACTGTGGAATGAAATGACTGCCACTCTGCCGCCCTTTCTAAGGATAGTAAACGCACCACGAAGGCCTTCTTCTAAAGCACGGAGCTCATCATTTACCGCTATGCGTATAGCCTGGAAAGTCTTGGTGGCTGGATGTATCCTGCCAAATCGGTAAAAGACAGGCACTGCTCTCTTGATGATTTCTGCGAGCTCGAGTGATGTCTCGATTGGCTTATTTGCTCTCGCTTCGATAATAGCCTTGGCTATCCTCCTCGAATACTTTTCTTCGCCGTAGCCATATATCACAGTGGCAAGATTTTCTTCGCTCCAAGTATTGACCACATCATGAGCTGTGATGTCTTCTTCGCTTAAGTTACTCTTGAGACTCATGATAAGCGGCTCCTCCTTTTGAAAACTAAAACCCCTAGCCCCTTCTTCAAATTGAGGCGAGCTCCAACCAAGGTCGAAGACTATTTTTGAAGGCTGTTTTGCATCCAGAAGCTCTGGTGCTTTTTCGATATTTCTGAAATTTAGCTCTACTGCTTTATATCTGACCCCTGAGAGATCTAAATTTTCTTTTGCAATAGCAAGGGACATTTGGTCTGTGTCTATCCCGAAAAGCCCCACTGTGCCCTTGGTACGCCTAGAAACTTCCTCTAGGTGCCCACCTGACCCCAGCGTCGCATCAAGATAAACATCACCCTCTTCGAGAGCTAAACAATCTATCGCTTCTTTTAAAAGAACACTTTTATGGGCCATGGCGATTACATTATCCCAAGTGAAGAAAGTTTTTCGGCCAAACTGTCGGCCTGCTTCTCCACCTGCCTCTTGTAATCAACCCACGACTTCTCATTCCATATTTCGAGCCTGTTTTGCACACCGATCAAAACTACTTTAGTTTTGAGATTGGCGCGCTCACGAAGGAAATCTGGAACCAAAACTCGCCCCATACCATCGATCTCTACTTCGACTGCTCCTCCAAACATATACCTGTTGAAGCTTCGCATGTCAGCAGAGAGGATAGATGAATTCTCCGAAAGTTTCGAAGAAATAGTCTTCCATTCTTCAGTGGTAAAAACGAAGAGACATTGGTCGAGTCCAGGAGTAATAAATATTTTTTTACCTAGGAGGCTCCTCAGCTTTGAAGGCAGCGAAATCCTGTTTTTGTCGTCTATCGTATGTGTGTATTCGCCTATAAGCATATTTATTTATTACTCCTGTCACAACCCACTTCTTCCCACTTGGTTCCATTTTACACCACCTGATTGCACCGGTCTACCACAAAGCCCCATTTCCTGTGGATAAAAGCAAAATCGCCCTATTTCTAGAGCGATTTTGCTTTCCAAAACCAAATCCTGAACACTTTTTTATATGCTCAGTAGCTTGAGGCAAGTACCTCTGTCTATAGCCCAAATAAATGTGGACAGTCTAGGACCCGCATCTTTACTTATGAGAAGGTTGTAGAGATGTTTGAAAAATGCTTTTTGAGCTGGAGCGTTTTCTTTGTCTGTCTTTGCAAGGTCTTTGGGGATGGAGTAAACCAATTTTTCCAACTCCTCCACTGAATCATATTCCTTTTCTAGTTCCTCCTTTAGTTTTCTAACTTGGTTTTTGGAGTTTTCATCCATAGAATCACTATAATTTTCATTTACAGAATCTCGGAGGGTAATAGACTCTTCTGGGTTATATTTTTGAAGCCAGTTCTTTGCTTTTTCTATTCTTACCTCTACAGAATTTTTATCATAATCAGCATTCAAATCTGTTATAAGATTCATTGTTTTATCCAAATTCCATTGAGTGATTTGGCCCAAAGAAACTGCTTGTTTGAAAGGAATAGGATTTTGGTATTTTTCATACCCACTGAGAGAAACCGACTTAGAGTCAGAAGGATTTTCTACTTCTCTATCAAACTCGTCATACTGTCTATATATTTCTGTGTCAAAAGCCAGACTAAAAGGTTGATCTGGTCTTCTTCTAAAATAAAGCCACTTAAGCAGTGAGGGCTCATATATGTCCAAAAGTTCTTTAGGAGAAATGGCATTGCCTTTAGAACCAGACATTTTACTTCCTCCTCCTTGTATACCTACAAATTTATATTCTGCAAAGAAAGGCTGTTCTATACCAAATATTTTTTCAGCTATCACACTAGAAACATCATAGCTGCTGCCCGGTGAAGCATGGTCATGCCCGCCCGGTTCAAACACCACACCTTCTTGCTTCCATCTCATCGGCCAATCTACTTTCCATGCAAGCTTTGCTATCCTATCTTTTGATAGATCCACGGTTTCCTCTTTTCCAGTTTCTACACACTTATAAGTAATGGAAGTCGCTCCGTCACAAGACAATACCTTGGTTGCATCTTTGTTTGTAAACCTAGAATAAACAGATATGGGATAATAATTTTCAATATAATCTTCTTCATTGATTCCACCCTCTTCCTTACCCTTTTCAGTCATAAAAGAAAGCAACACTTTTGCAATCTCCTTTCTCTTTTGAAGACTCAGGAAGATCATTTCATCGTATCGCCCACTCTTGTATTCGTCAGTCTGATATTTATATTCAAGCTCTATACCAAGCTCTCGCATAGCATTTTCAAAGGGTTTCTGAAAGTATTCTGCATAAGAAGAAAACCCCTCCACTGGACTAGGGACCATAGATAGTGGCATACCGATATACTTTTCAAATTCCTTGGGAATATTTACAGGAACCTTTCTAAATCTATCGAAGTTGTCCCAAGAAAAAATACATCTGGAATTTTTACCTTCTTTTTTTAAAGCCAAATGTACAGCAAAAGCAGTTATGACATCTCGGAAATTTCCAAAATGAACTATCCCAGACGGGCTAATACCAGCTGCGCAAGTAAAAACATCACTTTTTACTTTGTTTATTATTTCAGAAGCAATTGCCTCACTCCAGTGTTTATTGTTTAGATCAAACTTATCTAGGTTTAGTCTTTTGTCATTCATTCTAGCTATTCTACACCCAGAATTACTCAATACCAATTATTTTGTAAGTAACAGACCCAGCTGGAGTATTGAACTTGAAGCTCTCGCTCTTTTTCTTCCCGAGCACTGCTTCACCAAAAGGAGATTTGACCGAAATCTTGCCTGTAGAAATATCAGACTCTTCGCCACCTACGATAGTGTAAACCTTTTCAGCTTTGTCGCCTTCTTTGACTACTTTGACTACAGAGCCGACTACCACGAGGTCGGTATTGTGAGAAGAAACTATGACAGCATTTTTGAGTACAGACTCGATTTTTTGTATCCTGTCTTCCACCACACCCTGCATATCGCGAGCTTCATGATATTCTGCATTTTCAGATAAGTCGCCAAGTGACTTCGCATATTCGAGCTGTTCGGCTATCTCCTTCCTTCTTACCTTTTTTAAATGTTCGAGTTCCTCTATAAGAGTTTTCTCTTTTTCTTTAGTTATATATTCTTTTTCGTTCATATTTTTAAATTAAATAGGAAATAGGCATTGTACTCGTTTTTGACCAAAAGTCAATGTGGATTTTTCTTGGTTTTCCACTCCTCGCCTTGCCTTACAAGCCTTTTTTGGTCTTTTGGGTCAGCGAGGAGCGGCTTTATGGCCTCCTCTGCAAATACTCCATTTTGAGAACCTTTGACCAAAATCACAGAATCTTCTTTCAAATTTCTAAAAACTATTTCACCCGCCTCTTTAGAACTTTGAGCTCTGTATACAGTGACACCTTTTGCTTGTGCAGCGTCAGCAAGGAAGCTATTTGCATCCCTACCTATCGTGACCACGAAATCCAGAGTCTCTGGATTACAGTATCTTCCCACTTCTGTGTGTGCATCAGGTGAAGAGACGCCAAGCTCATTCATCATGCCGAGCACTGCCACCTTGTGAATCTTTGGGTGAGTATACAGAGCGTCTAGAGCGATCTTCATGGATGCCGGGCTTGCGTTGTACGAATCGTCGATGATGACAGACTTTTTAATTCCACCAAGTGTTTGCATGCGACCTTCAAAACTTTGCAAGCCAGACAGAGAGTCTTTGGCTTCTTCGATAGAAAGTGACATGTGTCTCACAATAGCGAGGCCAACACAAACAGAGTAAAGCTGCACTTCTGAGACTGCGGGGTAAAATACTTCTGTCATCTTGCCTCCTTTGTAAGATATTTCGAAATTAAATCCGTTTTCTTGTTTTTTTATATTTTCAATCTTATAAACCGAGCCAAAACCCTTTCCGTAAAAAATTATCTTCTTATGATCTACATTTTCAGGTACTGTCTCGCACAAGTCTCTGTTTACAAAAATCACATCACTAAAGAAACTGACTGACCACTCTTCTTCCATCACATTTTCAAGTGACCCAAAAAACTCCATGTGCTCGGGAGTGACAGCTGTGAGCACTGCGATATCGACATGCAGGTATTTGCGAAACTCTGCGATGTCGCCCGGCTTGTCAGTGCCTAGCTCTAGCACCACAAAGTCAAATGGGAAATCACTCAATATTTGACCCTCGTTTTGTAAAATTACTTTTGCCCAAGCGAAAGGATTATATAAACTCGGCATCTCCTGACCAAACATACATAGGGGCACACTCAAAATGTCATTATAATTTCCTTCTTGGTATCGCACTCTTTTTTCTGCCGAAAGAGCTTTGGCTACCGCCATCTTAGTGCTCGTCTTGCCGATACTACCTACCACTCCGACAATTTTAAAATTGTGCTTGGCACGGAGTCTCCTGACCTGCGAGCCCAGGATAGAGACCAAGATACCTTTGAGAAGTGATTTCATTAAGATAAATTCTAGCCTACTTTGCCCACTCAAACACACTTGACAAAGTTGCAATATTCGTTGCATACACTTTCCCGCGGCCGCGATTTTTTGTATAAATTATTTTATATATTCGGGAGTATTGATAGCCATCCAGTCGAGGAGTTGGCGCATTACATAAGTCGCACCAGTCAGGTTGGTCACAGGCCCTCTTTCCATCACCACAGCAAAAGCGTATTTTGGATTTTCATAAGGGAAAAATCCGATCACCCAAGAGTTTACAAATTGCTTCCTTGCTCCGAGCTCGGCGGTACCAGTCTTGCCTGCGACAGCAAGTCCGGGGACACTGAGACCTCTCGCGGTACCGTCAGTCACAGCAAGTCGCATGCCTTCTCGGGCAATTTGAAAGTGCTCTGGGTCACCTTCTACCCTACCACCATCTACTACTGTCGAAGTCGAAGTAAACAAAATACTAGGCACCAAAAGCTTGCCGCCATTTGCAAGACTCGCAGTTGCTACGACAGCTTGTATTGGAGTGATTTGAGTACCGTATTGGCCGATCGATGTGTTGTAGGTGTCCCCGACTCTCCATATTTCACCATCAAAAGTTTTGGCTTTCCAATCAGGATCAGGGATGACTCCTGCGGCTTCTTTTTCATTATCAAATCCTGTCTTTTTGGTAAAGCCGAATTTTTCTAAATATTCTTTTATCCTCTGGACACCCAAACCTTTTTGAGAACCAAACCCGCCCCCTATTTGATAAAAGTAAACATCCGAAGAAACAGATATAGCCTTCCTCATATCTGTCGCGCCGTGAGCCTTCCAGTCTCTAAAAATAGTTGGTTGATCTGGATTGTATGGGTTGGGTATCACGAGGCGGCCCTCACTCACGATTTCTTTTTCTGGAGAAATTATATTTTCCTCAAGGGCCGCGAAGGCAAGGAAAGGCTTCACTATAGACCCTGGTGTATATAGACCTGATATAACCCTATTTAAAAATGGGTTGTTTGGATTTTGGAAATACCCTTGTATGGTTTCAGCGTCTGTCCCGTCAGTCATTACCGAAGGTTTATATTCAGGGAAAGTAGACATGGCCAAAACTTCTCCAGAGTGTATATCCATTATTATCCCTGAGCCACCCTGGAAACCTACTTTTTGTGCCAAACCTTCTATTGTTGAGTAAAGTTTATTTTGTACTCTTGAATCAACCGAGAGTACGGCATCCTCACCTATCCTAGCCCTCCTTACGACACTTTCAGAAACAACATTGCCTGAGACATCAGTCTCCATAAATTTGATACCATTGCTCCCTGCCAATATTTCATCCAAGTAAAGCTCGGCTCCGTCTTTTGGCACAAACTCATCTTCATAATAAAAGCCGGCACTGTCTTTGGCAGGATATTTTATAAACCCAAGTAAGTTTCCGAGGCCATCTAGTTCAGTGTACTTTCTTCTAGGAAACTCTTCCTGATCCAAAGACTCACTCTCTTTTTGATTCCACGAAAGCTTGGCACCCTCTCTGCTCAAGATAGAGCCGCGTGGCGCCACCACCACAATCTCTTTCAGTTTGTTGTTTTCACTTCTTTCTCTGTACTCCTCACCATTTACAACCTGCAAAGAAAAAATCTTAAACAAAAAAACAGTTCCGATTAAAATAAAAAAAGTAAAGAAAAATGTAAAAGCCCAGGGAGACAAAGATTTTTCGAGGCGACCTTCGAGCTGATAGGTGTTGAACTCTGGAAGATTTTTGGAATCTAGAAATATCAAATCAGGATCTATATCCTCATAGCTCCTTTTATTAAAACTCTTTATTATTTTTTTTAGATTGCCAAACATTTTATATTTTCCTTTGCCAATTTATCCTATCTCCTAAGAAGAATGCCACAAAAATTAGGGCTATCGAAAATAAGCTGAAGATGTTGTCCCTCCAAAATCCTTCGCCGAAATAATATATATTATCTAATAGAGCTGCGAAAATTATTATTTCATATGGTAGCTTTGCCAGGTATACATATATAAGAGCAAGTGGGAAAAATATCCACCACCCAAATACAAGGGTAAGGATGACCATGATGACAGAGTAAATAATCCTCAACATTTTATTCTTCAAAAAAATCTAGTGCTTTCTCGATAAAAACAATCCTTGTCTTGAGTATGTTGCTAGGGAGCGACATGAGTACTAGCTTGAACCCGAGTGATTGGTTTTCTTCTACTGACTCCACTATCGCGAGTATGTAAGGACGAGACCCTTCAAGCACAACTTTGTCCCCTGGGACTACATCGAAGTCTATCGGAAGCCTTGCTTCCATACCTCCACCACCCACACCCACCACCTCAACCGGCTCGAGTGTCCTCTCTATAAACCCAAAAGAATTTTTATCAGCAAAAGAACTCAGAGCAACTACACTATTTTTGTTTGAAATTTTTACCACCCGGCCAATAAGGCTCACTCCATCACTGAAAACAAGGTCATTCTCTTCTATACCATCACTCAGGCCCCTATCTATGATAACAGAATCAAGTGGGATTTGTGGAGACCTGGCCAAGATCCGCGCGCCTACAAAGTCGGCTTGGGGACGCAACTTTAATTCACCATTTAATCTTTCGTTTTCAATTTTTAAGGAATTGTACTCGTGAGCGATGGCCGTGAGTCTCTCTACCTCCACAGAAAGTTTTGTATTTTCTTCTACCAAAGCCGCTCTTTCAGAAAAGAACTTACCAAAGAAGAAAAAGTTATTATAAAAAGTATTGCCACTATTCAAAAATGGAGAGGCGGGCCCGAGGAGAGAAACTCCGATATAATAAAACAAAGACACAAGGACTATCAAAGAAACAAAGATTTTCAAAAACCTTTTGCTTCCTGATTTATTCCTATTATATTGATTTACTTGAAATATCATTTTCGTCTTGGACGAGTACATCTTTGTAGCTTTCGAGATTTTCAAGGATTATGCCTGTGCCTCGCACCACACAAGTGAGTGGGTCATCAGCAATATAAACTGGCATATTTACTTCTTCTTCTAAGATTTGTGCCAAGCCTCTCGTTAGAGCACCACCCCCAGAAAGGTGCATTCCCCTGTGCATTATGTCAGAGAGTATTTCAGGAGGAGTAAGTTCCAAAACCTCTTTGGAAGCTGCCACCAACCTTTCTATGGAATGAGAAATTGCATTTCTAACATCAGAGTCCGTCACGATCACTTCCTTAGGGAGACCCGTCACCAAATCTCTACCTCTAGCTTTTGTTTCTATTGGCATCTCGCCAGGCAAAAGAGAGCCAATTGTTACTTTTATATTCTCGGCGGTCTTGTCGCCTATGACCATTTTGAATTCACTCCTTATATAAGAAGATATGTCACTATTTAACTTGTCTCCGGCGATTCTGACATTTTTTGAACTAACCACCCCGCCCATCGATATCACGGCGATATCAGCTGTGCCGCCACCTATATCTATCACCATATTACCCACCGGGTCATTTATCGGAAGATGCATACCTATAGCAGCAGCTATTGGCTCTTCTACTATATGCACTTCACTTGCGCCAGCGTTCATGGTCGCATCCCTCACCGCTCTAGTTTCAACATTTGTAATATGAGAAGGTACACCGACTACTACTCTTGGACCCAAAAACTTTTTAGATATCTCTTGAGATTTTCGAAGAAGAAAATGTATCATCTCTTCTGTAACTTCAAAATCAGAAATGACTCCGCCGACTATTGGTCTCACCACAGATATATGCGGCGGTGTACGACCAAGCATGTTTTTTGCCTCTCTTCCGAGAGCTACAATTTGGCCAGTTTTTTGGTTGAGCGCCACCACAGATGGTTCGTTGATTATTATGCCCTTACCCTTCACATAGACAAGCACATTGGCAGTACCGAGGTCTATGCCGATATCATTTCGCAGCATGCTCTTCCACTTTTCTATTTTTTCTTTAAACATTTTTAAATTAGAGGTCTTTTATTTCTACATTTTTTACTTCTTGAGTCTTTCTGTTTTTAAGTTCTACTTTACCAGTGCCTACGTTTTTTTCGCTCACTACTATTTGATATGGGAGACCGATCAAATCTGCGTCATTAAACTTTTCTCCGGCTCTCAAATCGCGGTCATCATAAAGTACATTGTCTTCGCCAAGCTTCTCATATATTTCTTTGGCAGCCTTTTCCACTTCAGGATTTTGGGATTTTATCTCCAACAAGTGGTATTTGAAAGGAGCCACAGCCTCTGGCCAAAACATTGAATTTTCGCCGCCATTTACCTCAACCAAGACACCCATGAGCCTTGTCACACCAATACCATATGAGCTGAGGTATGCCGGCCTCTTTTCTCCAGCGCTATCGGCAAAATTCAAGCCCATCTGCTCGGATTTCTTGGTTCCAAAATCAAATATATTACCTACTTCTGCAGCCTTCTTTTTCTCAAAGTCTTCTTCTTTCATTCCCATTTTTTCGAGAGCCTCCTTACCATAAACCTCTTCATTTATAGCAATACCCTTTTCTTTATTTACATAAATCCAGTCCTCGCCAGCTTCACAAACAGTTTGAAATTCGTGACTAAATTTATCAGTAAACACACCCCCAGAAGCTGAAGTAACATAAGTAATGTCGCCAAGACCTACCCTATTGAAAACATTTTTATAAGCCTCAATTGTTTTGTTATAAAATTCTGTATTCTGAGCTTCTGTTGCTGCAAAATAATACATGTCCTTCATGACAAATTCTCTGCATCGCATAATACCGCTCTTAGCTCGGAGCTCGTTTCTGAGTTTGTTTTGAAATTGATGAACACCTCTTGGTAAATCGTTATAACTTGAAATAAATGATTTGATCATTTCAGTTATAGCTTCTTCGTGTGACCAACCAAAACCTACTTCTGTATCATTTTTAAGTTTTGATTTGAACCACACATCAACCGCTTCATCATCCCACCTACCTGTTTTTTCCCAAGTTTCTTTTTTTTGGAGAGTAGACATGATTATTTCTACAGAGCCCAAACTCTCCATTTCTTCAGCAATGATCTTTTTGATTTTATTTATAGTGATAAGACCCAGAGGTAAAATAGAATACACCCCTGCCATCTCCTTATTTATAAAGCCAGCTCTGATAAGTAACTGCGCGTTTTTGGAAGTCTCGTCGCTAGGAGCCTCTCTCCTTGTTTTAGTAAAAAGTTTTGATTGCCTCATGGACTTTATGTTATATCAGGCTGTCAATAAGGTCAAAATTAGATAAGTTTCAATATGTCACGGTATGTCACAAAAAGCATGAGCGCTATCAGGATGAAAAATCCTGCCACATTTGTATACTCTGCGAACTTTTTGTTTATGGGCCTCTTTGTGATTGCCTCGACAGCCACAAACACAAGCCTACCGCCATCGAGAGCTGGAAATGGCAGAAGATTTATAACCGCCAAGTTTATAGAAATAAGAGCAGTAAATGTCACGAGATAAGAAAACCCGAGTTTGGACGCGTCTCCCACCAAACCAACAATACCCACAGGACCAGAAACCTGAGAAACATCAGCCTGCCCCATGAACGCATCTTTTATGAGACTCAGAGTCCCAGAGACAGTGAGATAAGTGATAGTAAAAGTAGCTTTGACTCCTTGATATAGTGCCTTATGGATAGGAAGCTTTAAGGTGCCTACTGTGTCCATACTTATACCAATGGCTTTCTTGCCTTCAACCAAATTTGAATTTGGCTCTATTTCAAAATCAAAAATTTCGTTACCTCTCTCAACTTTCACACCCACCAAACCTTCTGAAGTATTTATGAGACCTGAGACTTGCTCTGTAGTCGGACTTTTGAAAGAAGAATTTTTGTCAGAAACTTCTATGATTTTGTCGCCCGTCTTGAGACCAGAAAGACTAGCAGGAGAGTCTTCGAGCACGCTCACTACTGTAGTTACAGGATTTTCGACTTGGCCTCCAAAATCATTTTCGAGTGGAGCTGGTACTCCAATAAGGAAACTTAAAGAAAAAAGCATCCAGGCAAAAATAATATTGAACGTGACACCTGCTGCAAGTATAGTCGCCTGCCACTTTTTTGAAACTTCTGTAAATCTAAAATTTTTCTGAACAAAATATTCAGAAGAGGCTAGCGAGCCTGACTGAGGCGAGCTCGAGGAAAAATTCAGCAGAATTTTATCCGTGCTCTTCTGGGTATTTTGTGAAGAAAAATTTTCATTCTTTCGACTCGCAGAAACAACTTCACTGTCTTCCTCATAATTTTCTCCCAAAATTTTGACGAACCCACCAAAAGGAATCCAGTTGATACTAAAAAGAGTGCCCCATCTTTTACCAAGAGAAATAGCTCTCGGCGGATATCCAAAACCAAACTCCTCTACTGCGACACCCGCTTTTTTAGCAGCAAGAAAGTGCCCAAGTTCATGGACAAAAACCAAAACGCTTAAAATTAAGATGAAAATAATTACAGTCATTTTTTAGTTCCTTATCTCCTCTTCTTTCTTGTCTGCAATCTCCTGAAATTTACTACCGAACTCCTCTACATATTTTTGCATTTCTTCTTTGAGTCTAAACTTATCGTCTTCACCCATGCCACCCTGCTTTTCTTTTTCATCTATTTCTTTGGAAGTTTTGTCGCGAATACCACGAAGAGAAACTCTCGCCTCTTCAAGTTTACTCTTCACGACCTTCACAAATTGCTCTCTCCTTTCTGAAGTAAGCTCGGGGAATATTACGCGCAAACCTTTTTCAAAAGGAGAAACAGAAAGACCAAGGTTTGATGTGGTGATTGATTTTTCGATGGCCTTTAGTACCGACTGATCCCAAGGCTCAACTTTTATGGTTCGAGCATCTTCCATGCCGATGTTTGCGAGCTCCCTTATGGACATTTGGCTACCATATGCCTCGACAGTCACGTTATCAAGAATTGAAATATTGGCCCTGCCAGTCCTTATAGAGGAGAGCTCCTTGCGAAGCCACTCTTCTACCGCTTTTGATTTTTCTTTGAATTCAGCGAAATTAAACATGTGATTTAGCTATACGATTATTATAACACGGAACAAATCCACTCCAGAAGCATTTTTTGAGAAGCGCCTCTCTGCATAGAATAGATTTTGGCTTTTAATATACTATTTTTCTGTGAAAAATTTAATGAATTTTCTGAAGCCAAATCCTCTAGCCCCGCAATAAAATCTTTTATTTTAGATTTATCTGCATTTTTATGGAGAGACCTGACTACAGAGAGCCTCTCTGCCATACTACCTTCTAAAAATTTTTGTGCCTTTGTACTTACTTCTTTTTTATCCAACAAATCCAATATCTCCACCCTGGAAAGAAGGGTTGGTAATATGGAGCCGATGCTTTCAAGTACCAAGAAAAAGTAAGTTCCCTCCTTTGGCTCCTCTAAAGTTTTGAGCATCGCATTTTGAGCCTCAAAATTTATTGACCTTGAAATGACAACACAAACTTTTGAGCCTCCTAAAAGAGGCTTACCGATAGCCCACCTCTCTAGCATCCTCGCACCCTCTATACTAAAAGACTCTTCTTCTAAAAGTAAAAAGTCTGGGTTGCCTTTTGTTTCAAAAGATATTTCTCTAAGCAAAATATCTTGTACCTTTTGCATATGACTTTCATTCGAAAGTATTATATTGGCATGATGAAGCTTGCTCATTTTGGTTTACTTCTTAGATATTACTGCTTTTTTGTATGTACCAAGATAACCAAGAGCAATACCAGTACCCTCGACAACGCAAAATAGCGGCTTGTCTGCGAGTACTGCCTTTACGCCAGTCTTCGAAAAAATAAATTCAGGAAAATTGCGGAGAGATGATGTGCCTCCGGTCATTATTATCCCGTTGTCTATTATGTCAGCAGCGAGCTCTGGCGGCGTCTCTTGGAGTACATCTTTGACGGCCTTGACCATCTCGCGCAAATCTTTGGAAATAGCTTTTACGATTTCATTTGTTTTTATCTCGATTGACTTTGGAAGACCTGAGACTATGTCTCTACCTTTAATGGTCATAGAAAGCTCTTCTTCAAGTGGCAATGCAGAACCAATCGTAATTTTTATATCCTCAGATGTTTTGTCGCCTATAGAAAGATTGAAAGATTTTTTAATGTACTCGATTATGCTTTCATCGAGCCTGTTGCCTGCACATTTGACTGAAGTTGAAGCTACGATACCGCCAAGCGAGATCACCGCCACATCAATAGTACCTCCACCAATATCTGCAATCATGTGACCCTTGGCTTCATATATAGGGATACCTGCTCCGATAGCTGCAAGTATTGGCTCTTTTATCACATAAGCGTTTTTGGCACCTGCTTTTATCGCAGCCTCTATCACCGCCCTCCTTTCTGTAGAAGTCACTCCTGCGGGCACACTTATAAGGACTTCGGGTTTTATAAAACTCCAACCACCTAATGCTTTTTTAATATAGTAAGAGAGCATCACTTCAGTCACCTTATAATCTGCAATGACACCGTCCTTCATCGGCCTGTAGGCTTTGATGGCGTCAGGTGTCCTGCCTATCATGACTTTAGCTTCGCTACCTACAGCCAGTATCCTGTTGCTCTCTGCACCAACCGCTACCACAGATGGTTCGTTGAGTACCACACCCTTACCAGGGACGTAAACTAGAGTATTTGCCGTACCGAGATCGATTCCCAGTTTTTTAGAAAAAAATGACATTACCTAAATACTACATACTAAGACGGAAATCGGCAATATTGAGAATATGTCAAATCTCTGACAAAATTTAATTATGTTTGTAATAGATTGCCTCCCCTTTTCAAAAGGTCTCAAGAAAGATAATCTTTCATACTTTTCTTCAGAATATGTGACCCCCGGCTCTTTGATCAAAATAACAGTAAGAAACCAAAAATTATCAGCTCTGGTCATAGACTCAAAAGATGCCCGTGAACGCAAAGCAGAAATAAAATCTGCAGATTTCAAACTAAGCAAAATATCCTCTCTCGTCTCAAAGCCTTTTTTGAGCAAAGAGTTCCTTTCTGCTGTCCAAGAAACTTCTAGTTTTTTCTCTGCAAACGAAGGCTCCATACTCTCTCAGCTCATCCCCGCATCATTTCTTGAAAATCCCTCCCTTATCACATCTAAAAAGAAAAATATTTCTTTCAATACCGAGGAAAAGAAAAAAGCAGATGTGCTAGCCATACAGTCTGAAGAGGACGACAGGATGAGCAATTATAGACTGCTCATAAGAGAAGAATTCGCTAAAAACAAATCTGTTTTCTTTTGCATTCCACAAAATGAAAGTATATTAAATCTCAAAAAAGAACTTTCTCGTGGTATAGACTCATATATATGTACTTTCCACAAAGACATGAGCAAAAAAGAATTCAAGGAGGAATGGGAAAGAGCAAATGACTCTTCACACCCAGTGGTGATAATAGGCACATCTAAATGGCTTTTTATGGAAAGAGAAGACCTCGGGGCTATCGTGCTTGAAAATGAAAACAAAAATGGCTGGAAAACTCTCTTTAGGCCTTTTGTGGATATGCGTTTCCTTATTGAAAAATATGCTGAAAAAAGAAGAGTGAGAATTATATTTGGAGACTTGGTTTTAAGGCTTGAGACACTTAGCCGATATAAACAAGGAGAAATATTGAGTTTTGAAAACGTGAAATGGCGAATAAGTGAGGATGTTGAAACAAGAGTGATAGACATGAAAAAAGACTTAAAAAAAAGCAGCGAGTTCCGATCTGTGTCTCTTGAGCTACTTGAATCAATAAAAGAAAATATAGAAAACAAATCTAACATGTTTATCTTTTCTTCTAGGAAGGGATTTTCTTCAAACATAATATGCAGGGATTGTGGAGAAGAAGTAAAATGTTTCAACTGTGAGAGCCCTATGGTTTTGTATAAAAAGAAAAATTTTGATGGAGGAGAAGAAAATATATTTCGCTGCCACCAGTGTGACGAGAGGAGAGATGCCTTAGAGCACTGCCAAAAATGCCGCAGCTGGAGGCTTGAGGCTTTTGGGTCGGGCATAGAGAGAGTGGTTGAAGAAATAAAAAAGGTACTACCAGGGGTAGCTTTGTATGAACTAAGTAGTGACACTGCTACAAGCAGCAACAAGGCTTCAATTATCGTAAACAATTTTTATGAAAACAGAGGAGCAATACTTATCGGGACAGAAATGGCACTCCCCTACCTTCATAAAAAAGTTTCTTCTACAGCTATAGCATCTTTTGACTCACTCTTTTCTGTACCTGACTTCCGTATAGGAGAAAAGATTTTTAGTATCATCCTCGAAACCAAATCTCTAGCAAAAACACGCTTTTTTATACAAACAAGAAACACAGAAGATGAGTACGTAAAAAGTGCTATGAGTGGAAACGTAAATAAATTTTATGAAGACGAGCTTGGTGACAGGAGAGCTCTCGGATATCCTCCTTTTGGCATTTTTATCAAAATTACAGTACGAGGACAGAGAAACCTGGTGCAAAAAGAATCAGAAAAATTGAAAAAATATTTCTCTGAATATGACAGTTCGTTTTTCTCATCACTCCACGAAAAAAAGGGTGAGGCTTCCTGCTTTAATGCTGTTATAAAAGTTAAAAAAGAAGAGTGGCCTGACCCAGAAATCAGCTCGATACTCAAATCCCTACCCCCTCACTTCGAAATCAAAGTCGACCCAGACAACCTACTATAAGATAGAAAAAATAAGAGAAATGTTGTAAATTATGAAGCATGGAAGGAATATTACAAAGAGAAAATAAGATCTTGAGAAATAAGTCTCTCGAGGTGCCAGTGGAAGCAATCAAGACTCGCAAAATAGAAGTCATCATAAACATGATGAAAAAAGCGCTTGATTCTCAGGAAGACGGCGTGGCTATCGCAGCTCCTCAAATAGGAGAAAATTTGCGCATCTTTGTAGTATCCAAAAGGATATTTGAGATAATGGAAGAGGAAAAAAGTAAGTCCAGGTCAAAGAGAGAAAACTTAGAGAGCTTCGAGAAAGAGGGACTGGACTACACAGATATGGTTTTTATAAATCCAGTCATTCTCAAACAATCAAAAAAGAAAAGTTTAGTAGAAGAAGGATGCCTATCTGTGAGGTGGTTGTATGGAAAAGTAGAGAGGTTCGACAAAACACTTGTACGTGCCTATGACGAGAATGGCCAAATATTTACCATGGGTGGCTCTGGACTAATGTCACAAGTTTTCCAACACGAAATAGACCACCTCGACGGAATACTTTTCATAGATAAAGCAAAAAAATTAAAAGAAATGCCACCAAAATCATAATTCATGATTCATGATTCAAAAAAAATAGCATTTTTCGGTAGCTCAGAATTCAGTGTTTATGTCCTAGATGAACTCCTTTTGCATGGTATAAAACCCTCACTCATAGTCACTACACCAGACAAACCAAAAGGTAGGAAGCTAGTGCTCACCCCCAACCCCTGCAAAGTTTGGGCAATAGAAAATGATATTGAAGTTATCGCCCCTGCTTCTCTTAAAAAAGACAACGAATCCCTGATCCAAAACCTGAAAACTAAAAACTACGACCTATTTTTGGTCGCTTCTTATGGCAAAATAATCCCCAAAGAGATTTTTGAAATCCCTACAAAACAAACTTTGAACATCCACCCTTCTATGCTCCCGAAATACAGAGGTGCCTCCCCTATCCAATCACAAATTTTAAATAATGAAAAAGAAATCGGCGTGAGCATCATGGTCATTAGTGAGGGTATGGATGAGGGGCCGGTGATAACTCAAAAAATTCTTCCGCATCATGCAAATTTTGATCGTTCCTCCCTGAAGGGTTCCCACACGACTCAAAATTTCCACGATGCTTCAGAATTTCTGAAGCCGCAGGGTTTTGGGGGGCTTGCGAGCTTGACTGAAGCGAGCACGAGGAATTTTTTAGCAGAAAAATATCCGTGCCCCCAAAACTCTGTGGCGGAAGAAATTTCCTCGAATCAAAATTTTGATCGTTCTTCAGGCAAACCAAATGAAAATTTTGACTCCTCCTCCCTAAAGGGTTCCCACGGAGATCAAAATTTTCATTTGGTTTGCCTTGGGAGGATAGAGCTCGAAAGGGTATTAGCTATTGAAGGCGCTCGCCTTTTCGCCCACATACTCCCAGAATGGATGCAAGGAGCTATTGACCCCATAATGCAAAACGAAGCAGAGGCGACTTACTGCAAAAAAATAGAAAAAGAAGATGGGCTTTTGGACTTAAACGACGACCCATACAAAAATTATTTAAAAATAAAAGCCCTTGAAGGCTGGCCTGGCACTTACTTTTTCCTAGATGGTAAAAGAGTGATAATCAAAGAAGCCACATTTGAAAATGGTGAACTCGAAATATTAAAAGTCATCCCCGAAGGCAAAAAAGAAATGCCTTACTCTGACTTCCTCCGTGGACAAAAATAAAAAGGGAGGATTGCGGAATCCCCCCATTTTGCCACATAAGCAGGCTTCCAAGGGCTACACGTGGCCACCTTACCCAGAGAAGGTCTGTCCTGAACAGACCTAAACAGACTAACAAATCTGGAATAAAAAAACAAGTATAAAAAATGATTTTGGAAATAATATACCAAAGGTGTTTGCGCCAAATATGTTATTTCTCTCCCCTCAGCATCCTCTTGATCATCGCGCTGCCTTTTCTAAATAGATGCAAGACTTTCTTTTTGTTGGTAGAAAGCTTGCGCGCGATTTCGTCTTTCACTTCGTCTATCGATGCATACAAATCTTCGGTCTCGGCTACTGCATAATGGTCGTTGCCGTTTTCCATCACATGAAATTCTGCCTTGAAAAATTCGCCTGACTTGTGATGTTTGGTGGTCTTGCCCACTTCGACATTTACAAGCACTTCGTCTGTATTTTTAAGAAACTTCTCGAGCATGGCTACTTTCTTTTCTACATATTCGGAGATAGCAGGAGTAAGACTAATATTTGTACCTTTTGTGTTTATATTTATTTTCATACCCATATTATACACCCGAGGCAAACTAATTTGAATACAAGCCGGTTCACATAAACACTCTGAACCCTTTCTCAAAATGTAGCGATGCATCGCTACAAAAAGATAAAATAGATAAACAAAAGCTCGGCCACTCCCTAAGGAGCGCCGAGCCACTGGCATAAATCGTGCCAGATGTAGTCTGTTCCGGGGGATACGGCTAGCGCCAATAGCCCCCCGAAAATGAAAACGAACAACCCTTCCCGCCGCCCTGACATGGCCAGGGCAAACGAGGTGGCGGAAGACACAAAAAGTGCGGACCTAAGGAGAATCATCTCCATGGTTCACCTCCACTAATATATTATATCACAAAGTAGGAAAAAAGCAAGGATTTTTGGATTTAGGCAGATGGCCTAAAAACCTTTAATTATCAAATATTTTTAGGAGATATGGGTCTATTTGCGACTGCTTCAAATCATAAAACCTCTCCTTCTCTTCGTGGAGTCTGAAAGCAAGCGCTTTACCCACAAACCTCCAATGCCATGGCTCATACTGGTAGTACTCATTGCCGTCTGGGTATGAAAGTATAAAGCCGTACCTGTAAGCATTGTCGATGAGCCACTTATAACCCTCTGTAGTGTCAAAAGCGTTGAAGTTGCTACCTGTCTTTGAAGTAGTGAAGTCTAGCGTGGTACCGAGTTGATGCTCTGAGTACCCTTGGTCGGCAGAAAATTTATTGGCACCACTACCATAAGTGACGCTGTACTGATTTTTGAGAGAAGTTTGCTCAGCAAAAGACCTGTAAGCAGAGATTATTTTTAGATCTACACCAGCATTCATGGCGTCTTTTATCATTGTTTCCAAAAATGGATATGCCTTGGAGTGAAAATAAAAATTCCTTGATGGCTCATGCAAAAAATCTTTATTTATTTCTGCTAAAGATTCTGGTACATAGTGCTCGTTTAAAAAGTAAACTTTAGAATACTTTTGCAAAAGCTCTTTGTCAGTTTTGGACAGCTTGTCCAAATTGCCTACTGTACTTGCTATCTCTTGTATTTGGCCACTGAAAAGCGAGTTTTTATACTTCTCTGCTTCTAGCTCATTTGCAAGCTGACTATTCTCCCCTTCTAGCTCGATCATTGCTAGCTTTTCCTTTTCGAGCTCAGAGCTCAAGAGACTAGCCTTGCTTGTCGAAGTAAAATAGAAATATCCAAAAATTATAGCGAGAGCCATAAATACAAGAGAAATCACTACCCAGATTTTAGTTTTAGCAAAAACACTATTACTCATTTGTTTTATCAAGTTCATTGCCGATATCTTCTACAAAAGTGCCTGCCGGAGAAGTGCACTGTCTCGGATAACTCTCCATTATGGGGAAACCTGCAAGCATACATTCTTCAAAGTTTGAGACAACTACAGAAAATTCCTCCCCATCATTTCTAAAGGCAAAATAATACATAGTGTAAATAACACCAAGTATCAAAAGTGATACAAATAATTTTTTCATAAAACTACTAAACATTTTTTAGAATGATATCACGTTGCTCAATTATTTATCTACTCTTTTGCAATTTTAGGAGCAGCTCTTGAACCTGACTTTGCAAAACCTTTATTTGATCTTGCAGCATCTGGTTGCTCTGACCCACACTAGACTGAAGAGTATTGCAGCTAGTACCAAGCATTGAATTTATTTTTAACCGAGTAACAGGTCCTGCCATACCATAACCAGTAGTACGATAATCCCCTGAAGAAACTATATTGTTATCTCTTTGAAATCTTTTTACTGACTCTATAGTTACAGGGCCAAAAAAACCGGTCACATTGTCTGCTGTTGTATAGCCCTTCTGTACCAGAAAGTTTTGAAGGGTCTTAACATCTTCTCCTTCAGATCTAAAAGCCAGGTTTCGACTCAAGGCAGAAGAAGAAGGTGTGCATGTCACGGTAGGACTAACAGTATCGGGAGCAGAGGAAACAGATAAATTTCTTCGACCTGAAGAAGTACTACCGCCCCCACCACCACCCGAAGAAACTGGTGCTGGATCGGAAGCGTGAGATTCACTATCAACCAGAAACTCAACAAACAAAGGATCAGAATAAACGCCCAAATCATCTACCACAAAAAGAGAATAATAATATGTATTTGGTGTCACATTTGTATCTCTAAAACTTGTAGAAGTACAATCAATGGTTGCAATGCGTTTTGATTCGTCAGGAGTTGAGACATAACCAGTAGTTGATCTGTATATTTTTATGTTCTGACAAAGATCATAATCGATACTTCCCCACTCGAGTATAACAGAGCCCTTCCTAGCATTTATAAACTGTATCTTTGGAGGCTTGACCAACCTATCTTTGGTCTTAAAGTTCTTTAGTTCAGAAACTAATTTATTTTGTGAAGCATCTGTCGCAGTAATTTTGTAATAGTAAGTAGTACCTGGCTCCAAATCTCTTATCAATAGACTGTGATTTTTTTTCATATCTGAAGTGGATATGCTTGTACCAAGAGAAGTAGTCTCCCCATATTCTATCTTAATTGCCGAATTTTCATTTGTAGTAAAGCCGACCAAAGCAGAGACCCAACCCAGATCAGAAACATCTATTGAGGATATATTCGGTGGAGTGGTGTCTTGTGCTGGCTCTGATGGTATAGAAGGTGATGGAAGTATTGGTATTTGGCTAGCACTAGTTTTAACTCCCGCAATAGCATTGTTCAAAATATCCATATTTACACCTATGTCTGCACCATCTGTACCTGCATTTTTATATACAGAACTGCTATTTAATTTGAAATTACCACTAGATAAATCTGTAAACCCCACGCCCACCAATGATGACACCAATGTCCCACTTGGATACATCCTCAGCAAGTTATCGTTTGATATATTTACGTCTGCATACCTAGAAGATGTATTGATTAAAAGATTTTTAGCATAAGAATAATTAGGGAAATATGTATCCAAATACCCCTTACCCTCCATTACATTTCCAAAACCATAAGCTGACCTTTCAAATATATTGTTGGTTAAAACAATGTTCGGATTTCTAACGTTGTCTTCGTAGTTTGTAAAGAAAGTGTTGTAGGTACTAAATATAGTGTTGTGGTTGAACTCAACATCAGACGTGCCATTATATATTTGTACGCCTCGACTGAGCTCGTTAGTCCATGAAGGATCATTGTAAAACAAGTTATTCTGCACCTTTACTCTTTTTGTAACTGGGGTTAACTTGGTCCAATCATTGTAACTTTCACTACCTTGAAACATGATCCCAACTTCGACATTTTTTATAATGTTATTGGTTATTGTCATATCTTGTGCAAAACAAAACGGACATGTTCCGTCCTGATTGGATGATTTTATAAGCAAACCATAACCAATCTGAGCACTCATCCAACTATTTTCAAAGATGTTACTATCGAGCAAAACGCGTTGCATAGATTTTGTTTCAAACAAATTTTTTATCGCATAATTTTTACCCGCGAATGTAGAATGTTTTGGATTCCAATATGCTGGCTTAATAAAATAATTTTTTCTGATTTCGAAATCCGAAGGTATCACTCCGAAATACGCTTTACTATTTGCATCAGGCACATTTGCAATAGGATCAAAAGTTATATTGTTTCCGCTTATAGACCTTACGGTTGTCCAATTTGCTTCTCCAGTCTTACCACCCACCGTAAACATAATACCCTGCCCCACACCCAAACCCTGGACTGAAGACAAAGTAGCAGAGCTAGTAGTCTGACCTGTAACAGTAGGCGAATAGCTAATAGAAGGGTCTGCCCCTCCAAACATAATATTTTCACCAGATGCTTCTAAATAATTATTTACGAATTTAAAAGGTCCAGCCGCATTCCAACCCATTATGGTTTGGGTATCTTGCCAAGTACTTTGGATCTGTGATATATGCGAATCTATGACAGCACAGTTGTTACAGTTCATCCTAATACCTCTTTTAGTTTCGCTTGCTATATCTCCATGGATATATACGCGATCAAAAATAATATTTCTTGGCTGCTCTTGAGGGTCAGTGTCTATACCATTGCGTAATTTTGATTGCCACCAATCCCCCAAAACAACAAGTTCACTAACAAAAGAATCAGGAAATTGTTGAGTGATTTCGAGACCTATAAGTCTATAATTACTCGCAGCCGTTTTTGTCTGAATTACTGCTGCATTTGACCCGGGACTTACCAACTTTGCCATTTTTGAAGCATCACTCGGAGACACACGAGTACCTGGAGCCACAAAATTTGAACCTAGATTTGCAGTTCTTATTGTGACCCAACCACTGCCGGTGGTTTTTTTAGGTAAGTAAAAAGGCCCCACAAAAGTAGCCCCAGCCTGCACACAAACAGTATCGCCAAGTTTTGCTGAATCTATAGCTGCCTGCAAATCACCACCACTAGCCACATTTATAGTACAAGTATCAGATGTTGAAGGTAGTGTCGTGTCTACATAAGCCCTTGGTAGCTCTGGAGTTGATGCTCCTAAAACTTGTCCATTTATATTAGGGACCTGAGCAACTTGAGTTTTGGGCAATACACCCAAATTAGTACCAAGCAACATGCTGAGTGCAGCGAGAGCAGAAGCCAATTTAGACATTAATTCTATTTGCATAACATTTTATAAATATTTAATGTATTTAAGTATAGACTAAACACAATAACACTCAACTCTGAATTAGCCTTATCTCTTCATCTTTTCTTCATGATTGCTTTTACCACCCAAATCCCCCATTTGGCAATTTAAGACTATTTTGTTAATATGATTTTGTTCTTTAAAAGAGAATATTTTGTCTTAAAGTTTTTTACAAAACTTTAGTGACACATTCCGCGGTAGCTCAGCTGGTAGAGCGGCGAGCTGTGGATAGGTTTACACTCAAGGCTGGTATACTTATGTATATATGCCAGAGAAGAGAACCTATGCTGATCGTGCTGAATATTTGCGAGAAGCCGTCAAAAAAAGAAGGAAAAAACTTCGAGAAATGGCTCGCGAATATGGTGGAGGTAAGTGTGCAATATGTGGTTATAAAAAATCACCAAGAGCACTAGCCTTTCATCATCTCAACCCACAAGAAAAAGATTTTGGACTTTCCGTTAAAGGATTGACCAGATCCTGGGAAAAGATGAGGAAAGAAATAGATAAATGTATCTTGCTTTGCGCAAACTGCCACGCAGAAGTGCACGATGGTATTACGCAGCTTCCCGAGGTAACTCGGGTTGAAAAACGAGGTGAATTCGGGGAAGCCCTTCGTGGGTAATCCCGAGCCAAGACCAGCACTAATTTTGGTTTTTAATTTTTATAAATCAAAATTAGTGCTGGTAAGGTGTAGAGACTATCCGTAATTGGAGTACTTTTCGGACTAAAAGTCCGGATGGGAAGCGCCTCGCCACTTATATCTCACAGAGATTTTAAGTGGATGATATAGTCCATCCCTCTTAGAAATTTGAGGATAAATGTAACTCGTTGGTCGTAGGTTCGAATCCTACCCGCGGAGCAACAAACACGAAGTCCTGATGCGTAGCATTAGGGCTTTTGTGTTTGTATCTGCCTGTAGGATTCGAACCGAAGGTGCCTGTTTTTAAGGAATAAGATGACTATAAAAACAGAGCATCTCGACCGGAAGAATGGAGGGAGAGGCGAATCCTACCCGCGGAGCCATCAAAATGACCTTGTTCTGCAGGGTCATTTTGTTTGACCCAGATAGGGTTCAGAACCAATTTTTGTTATAATGTTTTTTATGAAGCAAATACACTTAAAAGGTTCTTGGATAATTAAGGCACCTAAAGAAGAAATCTATAAGATAGTTTCTGACTTTGAAAATATGCCAAAACATTTTCCAACTATTGCGGAGTCAGTACGCATTACTGAAAAGCAAGGAAATCATCAGAAAATGGAGGCACGGGTAAAATCTTTTGGAAAAGTGTTTGATGTGCAGATGAATACCGAGCTTGTGCCTAATATAGGATTTAAGTCTACTAACTCTTCATCGTTTGGTACTTCTGGTTATGAGGAGCTATTGATGGAAGACGTTGATGGTGGTACAAAAATTAACTACACATACGAAGTTGAAATCCATAAACCATTGTTAAGATTAATAGCAACGCCTTTGATAAAGTGGTTTGCAATGTGGTCTTGGAAACGTGCTTTTATTGATGTGCTACGAAAAATCGTAGAGAAATAGTTTGTTTATAAGTTCTGAAGTGGAACCACTGGAAACAGTTCAAAAATCTTAGAAAAATCCAAATCTCTTTTAATAGTAGTCCAATTGAGAGTTCTGAAATCGTCCAACAGAGGGAGCAACAAAAAGAAAGCACTCTAGCTGAGTGTTTTTCTTTTTTATACACCTACACTTGGAGCCATTACATACCCTTGACAATATAATGTTTGAGTTATAATTTTTTTTCAGAATGTTGAAAACAATTTTTGTTATACTCGTGGGGTGCATGACCGCATTCCACTTTCTCAAGAATGTGAGGTACTACAGCCGCAAAAACAGGATTGTGCTACCAATCCTATACACCACGAGCCTGGTACTCCTGTGGCACCTTAGTCCCCTCTTCTTTGCCATCACAGCGGTAAAGACAGTGTTCTTTTGGGACCATGTATTGGAGACAAAATTCAACTACTATGGGACGAAAGACGCACTCCTACACATCGGGGCGCACGATGTGGCGGCATTCTTTGGGGCGCTCGTCGCCTCCAGAGTGCTCTAACAAAAAACCAAACGGCCCCCACCGAGAGATGGGGGCCTGTGTTTTATTTATAACGCAAATGATGATCATTAAAATTAGGAATTTTATTATCTCTTCCATCTTTATAACTCAATACAAAATCTGTTAAAATATTAGTTATGTTTTTTGCTTATATTTTCAGAGCTCAAATAATTGCAGCGATACTTTTGTTTATAAACCTTTTTGTACCTACAAACCAGACACCAAACACAGAAGAGGTAAAGATAAATATAAATGAAAATATACCAACAAAATCTGAGAGTATATTTTCTACAGAAAATGAAAAACAAGAAACTCCCATAGATACAAAAGAAAAAACAGAGATAAAAATACAAGAAACAAGTATTTCAAACATAAACCAATTTAGGAGAAGATCTTCAAACCTACAAACAACCCCAGAAACAATCCAAGAAAATACAGGTGGCGATGCTGGTGGCGACGAAGAGGAGCCAAGCCCAATACTACCAACTATCACATTCAATCCGATTACAAAAACTTATGGGGACACGAGCTTCACTCCATCAATTTCCTCAAATAGTTCTGGCTCCCTTTCTTTCTCGATAGACAATGCTTCAATCGCGACAGTAAGCGGCAACACAATTTCTATAGTAGGCATCGGCACCACGACAATAAGACTCACTCAAGCTGTAGCGGAAGGTTATTTAGAAAAAACTGCGACGACAAGCCTCGTGGTAAATGCAATGCCTGCAACTCATGGCTCATTTGATGACATAACAAAACAGCGTGGAGACAACCCTTTCACACTCACAGCACCCACATCAAATAGCCCTGGCTCATTTAGCTACCTAAGTAGCAACGCCTCTGTAGCGACAATAAGCGGCAATACAGTGACTCTAGCAGGACAAACTGGAGAAGTAACAATCACCGCGAGACAAGATGCAAGCGGCTACTATGCGACCACGAGCACCCACATGACACTTACCGTAAACGGTGGATACTGCGACAACAACCCCGAGGTATGCAATAGTGGCACTTGTACCAACGAGCCCAACAACGGCTTCACTTGCACATGCTCTGGGTCTTACGCTGGTCAATTCTGCACAGAATGCAACCCTTACTACAACACCTGCAAAAATAGTAGTACTTGTATACCTACGATCTCAGGAGCTCTTTGCCAGTGCACAGAAACATTTTGCGGGATAAGCTGCAGCAGATTACCAGATGGAGAACTATGCGTAGGCGGAAGTCTTGAAGTAGCAGGGCCTCCTGGCTATGGGTTTATTTTTGATATCAAGAAAATGGCTGACCTCTTTAAGGCAAACAAGAATAACCTACTACCATCCTTCAGTTTCATCGACCTATTCTTAAAAATGAGGAGATAATATCTGCCTTACCCAAAACTAATTAGCTCCGTGTTAATATGTTTTTATGAAGAATTATAAAAATGTAGATGAATACATCAAAAATGCCGATAAGCTACATAAAGAAAAATTAAAAACTTTAAGGGATATAGTATTGGGTATAAATAAAAAAATAGAAGAGTCTATCAAATATGGTATGCCGGCATATAGCTGGGATCAAAAACCTCTTTTTTACTTTGCAGCCATGAAAGGACACCTGGGGCTATACCCTACTCCAGGCCCCATCATCGAATTAGCAAAAGACCTTGAAAAATTTTCGACTTCAAAAGGGTGCGCACGTATACCTTACGACACGAACATACCTAAAGGCTTAGTCATAAAACTTATAAAATCCAGAATGAAAGAAATAGATCTAGATAAAAAATAAAACACGTAAGGATTTAGCCTTACATGTTTTATTTTTTGTAAAACTTTTAATATTTAGTTGGCTTCGTCTGCAGAAGGACCATAGATTGAGGGTACCTTCTCTCCCATAGCTCTAAGGTATGTCATGAGCTGTCCACGGTGATGTATGGCGTCAAAGAGGAAACCCCAAGCCATCATGCCCTTCTTGTCTTTCCAAGTCTCCCCCATCGAAGCATCTCCATTGTCCCACTCTTCTTCTGATATTGATTCAGCTTCTTTCATGAGCTCTGCGATACCTATATCAAATTTTTCTAACATACTTTCCTTTGTCTGATTTTCCATTTCGTGTGGATCAAACTCTGGGCTACCCTTGGTAAGTACGCCTGATATCGCCTTCCACTGCAAAGCAAGCTGGGCTGCCAAGTTACCCGCCTCTCTCGCCTTGTCATGCACTTTGTGGGTATGCTTGTCTTCAGGTAAGTACTCTATAACTTTTTTAAATTTAGGAGCCTCCTCTTTCATGGTCTTCAAAAAGAATTCTTTGTTTGTCATTTTTATATTATTACTTTTAACTCATCAAGTTTAGCATAAAGAAGAACCCGGGGCATGACGCCCCGGGCTCAGAAACAAAAGTTACTACCAAGTGGGGATGGAGACGTATACCTCCCCCCTCCTTAAGCCGCGGGAAACAAAGCCATCATTGAGGAGCTGACCCATCAAGTGGGTCACCCCCTCCCGGGTGGTGCCGATGAAATCAGCGATATCGCCATGGCTCAGCAGTGGGATGCGTACCATTCCCTGCTCGTTTACACTGCCCTTCCTGGCCATGTCGACCAGGAATGATTTGAGACGCTCCTTGGACTGCATGGTGTGCAGGCGCTCAACCTGGGTTTGTATAGAGGTGACACGGCCAAAAGCCGTGCAAACCATTGCCTCCAAAAAACCAGGCTTGGCGTCCAACATGCGAACAACATCAGTTTCCCAATACATCACTTCAGTGGGCTCGACACATCGAGCCGAGGTGACATACTGACCACAAAGAGCCTCAATACCGAACACCTCTTCGGGGCCAAGGACCCCGAACACAACCTTCCTAGCCTTCTTACCCAGGCAGACCTGGATCTGGGTCTCCAAAAAGACCGTCCCTTTCTGGACCATAAAAATGCGTGGCCCCTCACTAATACTCGGGGAATAAATGAAATCCCCCTTTTTATACTCACGAATATGGCCCAGTTTTACTGGTAAAAAATTCGACAAGTCGACTTTTTCAATTTCCAGCATTTAGCCTCCCAGCACGAAAAGAATTTAACTCCGCAATGACTCTAATACTTAAAGTGAGTTATGTCAATATGGGCTTTAAACCACAGTTTTTAAACAAATAGCGTGAGTTAAGTTCTTGTGCGTAGTTTATATAATTAAAACAAAAAACTTCATCATATATTCATAAAAACTTTTTATTATATACATTTAGACAATTTTTATTACTAACTAAATTTGTATGGGAGAAATTATAAAGCTAATTAATAAAGGGGGTTTAGAAGACCTAGAGAAAATAGAAGGCATAGACAGAAATATGGCACAAAGAATACTCGACTATAGAGAGCTCAACGGTGAATTCAAACACATCGAAGCACTTATAAGGATACCCGGGTTCACCAGCGAAATTATAGCCAGACTAAAAAACTTTGAGGGTGACAAATAGAGCCTGAGTTAAACTAGACCGCGGGTATAAGGTTTGTATTGTCTCTTATTTTTAATAGTAACTTGAAAGGATTTTCGTTTACAAAGTTACCCCTTATAACATCAAAAGGAATGTTTTTTAGGTTGTAAGGAATATATTTACTCATCATAGAGGTAAGGTAATGAGGGATGAATAAATAGACTCTTCCGTAATAGCCCTTTTTGATCACATCCTTCAGAGAACCAGAGAGTTTTTTGAAAAACTCTCTATGTATAACATCTTGCTTTGGCTCATATACAGACCCGGAGCTTACCCTTTTACCACGACCCGTTTTAAAAAAGAAACCCTCCCTATCAGAATAAGGTTTTGTGAAGAATTGGGTTTTAAACAATTCATACATAAAGCCTTTATGAGCATTATAAACCACCGCACTTTGCCCGGCAGACACCACAATAAGAGATTTTTCTTCTTTAAACTGTGGCAAATTTTTTGATATTTTCATTGTTTTAAATTATTGGAGTAATAAGTGATAAAATAGTATCTTCAGGTACTAGATTATAAATTATTAACATTAAAAATATGATGAAGGCTATAGTAGTGGGTGGCGGATGTTTTTGGTGCACCGAGGCTGTTTTCAAAATGCTCAAAGGGGTGTTGTCTGTAATACCAGGGTACGCAGGGGGAGAAATAGAAAACCCTACATACGAAAAAGTTTCTTCCGGAAAAAGCGGACACGCTGAAGTTATAAAAATTGAATATGACGAAAGTATCTTGTCTCTCGACAAAATACTCACAGTTTTTTTCGCTACGCATGACCCTACTACAGTAAACCGCCAAGGTGCTGATGTGGGAGAACAATACAGATCGGTAATTTTCTATACAGATGAGACACAAAAAGACACTTCTCTCGAATTCATTAAAAAATTAAATGATTCTAGCAAGTATGGCAAGGAAATAGTGACAGAAGTGAAGCTACTCGAAAAATTTTACCCAGCAGAAAATTATCACCACGACTATTATTCAAAAAATGAAGAGGCGCCTTATTGCCAAATAGTGATAAATCCAAAACTAGAAAAAGTTCAAAAAGAATTTGGAGACCTCTTGAAAAAATAAAATCTAGGCCACCCTGTTTAGTTCGTTTTCTGCCCTTTGAGCAATATCCAATATAGTAGACAACTCCTGCATATTTAGTTTTCTAGGCTTCTTGTCTTTGACACAAAGCACAGCAACTGGGTGCTTGGTCTTCCTATCAAAAAGTCTGACTCCTGCATAAAACCTAATATAAGGAGGGCCGACAACATAAGGATTGTCTTTAAATCTTTCGTCTTCAAGGGTATCTTCGACTATAAAAATTTCTTCTGATTCTATAGCATGACCACAAAAAGATATGGCTCTTTCCCCCTGCCTCTGGTCAAGTCCGAAACAAGATTTATACCATTCCCTACCCTCGTCTATAACAGAAATAGCTGATATTGGAACATTTAGCTTAATAGCGGCTTCTTCGGTGAGTTTATCAAACCTCTCTTCTTTGGGAGTATCGAGCACCCCCATAGCCCTGACCGCCTCTAACCTTTCTTTTTCATTTGAAGGTATTGGAGCGTGTATCATAAAATTAAGTTAACTTATTAATGTTTACTTTTTCTGTTCCAACAAAAAATTTTATCTCTCCATCTGTATTAAAAATCGGAGACACTCTGAGCTCGGCCCAATACTTCTCACCATTTTTTCTCCTGTTTAAAACTTCGACTTGTAAGGTCTTTTTTTCATCCCTTATCTGTCGCCACATCTCTTTATAAAACTCCTTCGGCATAAGACCTCCCCAGAGAGAAGGTTTTTTGCCAATTATTTCAGCTAGACTATAACCAGTGACGACCTCAGTTAGATTGTTTGCAAATAAGATAACGCCATCTGGGTCAGTGAGGATTATCTGTTCCCTATTGTCTCTAAAGAGTACGTTTAAGGAGCCGCACCTCACGCACTTTATTTCAAAATGACCGACTTCAACATGGTTTTTAGCCAAAAGTCTGCCACAATTGCTACACCTGAATTGGCACAATTCTTCTTGCATTAAAAATCAGATGAGCTTCTGGAGCTTCTATTAATTAGAATATAACATCTATCTTCATTTGAATCAAAAATACTTATCCCCAAAAAATAAATTTGCCCAAAACAAAACTGTTTGGATTTGTTGTTGTATAATTAAAAAGTGCAAAATTTAGATTTAGAAACACTTCGTATATTCCAAGAAATAAGAATAAACGAGTTATCGTTTCTCATGCTTGTCATAACATATTTTGGAAGTGTCACTACCACGATCACAGTGACCACACTCTCTTCTATATCTTTTTATATTCATAAACAAAAGACAGAAGTAGTAAGGCTTCTTGTTTCGGTCTGCGGAAGCTCTCTTAGTGTACTTTTTATAAAAGCAGTAGTGGCGGCACCGAGGCCCATAGAAGAAGCTTTGTATTCAGAAATTACTTCTTCTTTCCCAAGTGGCCACGGCACCATAGCGATATCCCTCTATGGGTTCCTACTGTGGCATGTGCATAAACAAAAAAAGCAAAGGTTTAAAACTTTACTCATCGTTACTTTGGCTGTTTTGATAATCTTACTTGGAGCAAGCCGCCTCTACCTTGGAGTACACTACCTTTCGGATGTACTCTCTGGATATATTTTGGGATTTATATGGATACTAATTTCTCTTGGTATTTCAAGACCAAAGTCCTAACCTCTTCGGGATTTTCGGCACTGTTTATAAGTATGTCTCTGTCGTGACCGGCTGTCTGAATATGCAAAGTACCAAACTTAAAAAATGTTTGGATTAGACCCTTGGTCTCTACTGTTATGTCTTGTATCTGACGGAAGCTGAAGCTTGTGACTTCACGATGGAAAAAACCTTTCTGCTCAATATCTATCACCCTTCTGTCAGTCACTATCCATAAATCGAGATAATAGTCTGTCCACTCTATAAAAAAACCTACCCAAAGTATGAGTAGCCAAAGCGAGTATACAAAAAGGCTCCACCTAGAAGCAAACTCTGATAAGTAAGTAGTGATAGACTGACCTAAGGGCAGCAACCCGGAAGTTAACACTTGGAAAATAATGATGGGGAAAGCAGCAGCAAGAGAAGTGGCTATAATAGCCGGCAACATGACAAACCAATGTCTTCTTACTATGAGCAAACTTTGTTCTCCTTCTTCTAATTTTATCATTTTATTTTAAGCCAACAAAAGCAGTCGATACTAGCAAGACCACTACAGAAAAATAAATTATTTCTGTGACAATAAAAGTTTTATTTAAAAACCCATACTTCTTCCAGTGGTAAAACATTATTATGGAAACAATACCTATAAAGAAAATGACTAAAAAGAAGACGATACTAGCGACTGACTCAATAGAAATATTTTTTAAAAATGGAATTTCAAAAGAAAAAGAAGGGACGCCATAATTCATGTGCTTAATTATAAGACATGAGAAATTCATTTACCAGTCTTTCCATCTCTACCGTGTTTTCTGCTTCCATCATTTTTGTCCGAAGCTCTTTGGAGCCGGGGAAACCTTCACAATACGCCTTGAGGTGCTTTTTCATCACAGCAAAACTTTTACCCTGACCCTCGGGCCACTTTGGGCCAACTATTTTTTCAAAAAGTTTGGCTTGTTCGAGGAAGACTCTGAGTTTCATTTCAACACTAATATCCTCCTTCGCTAAAGCTTCGGCGGGACGCTCAATTTGGCTGCTCTGCTTCACAGAGGCCAAATTGGCGAACAACCAAGGGTTGCCAAATATACCCCTGCCGATCATCACTCCGTCTGCCCCACTCTCTTCTGCTTTTTTATAAGCGTCTTCCACATCTAAAACATCACCATTTCCAAATATTAAAGTTTTGTAAGGTGCTTGATTCAGATTTTCCTTTGCAACACCCTCAGAATTGCCTTGCAAGATTGGGCTGGAATTTTCCGGAGCAGCAGCCTGAAAAGAGGCTTGCGAGACTGACTGATTTGAGTTTTTCGGAGCAACACCCTCAGAATTGCCTTGCGAGGCTGACTGAGCCGAGCACGAGGAATTTTTCAGCAGAAAAATATCCGTGGAATTCTGGGGGTGTTGAGAAGAAAAACTCAAATGTGTAGAAAAATTATTCAAAGGAAAATTATCATCACCCTGCAACTCATTTCGTATCTCAACAGCCCTCTTGACCCTCTCCCACCTCGCGGGCACGAGAGACATCTCCTTCCTAGTGCGGGCATGTATGGTGATGACAGCGGGAGAGACGCTGAGTAAATGTGGCAGCCAAGTTTCAAGCTCGTCTTTATTGTAGCCAATGCGAGTTTTGACTGAGACTGGGATACCCCCATCATCTGACTTCGCACCCCTTTTTGCTGCCAAAATTATCTCTTTGGCTAGCTCTGGGTTTTTGATGAGTGCCGCTCCGGCCCCACCCTTCTCGACACTTTTGTCGGGGCAGCCCATGTTTATGTCTACTCCGTCAAAACCAAGCTCTAAGGCCAAAGCGGCCGCCTTCTCCATCATCTCGGGGCTACTAGTAAAAAACTGTGCAACTATCGGCCTCTCGATTTCTGTAAACTTTAGATCATTGATAAGTGCATCGTAGCCGCCCTTAAAGAGACCGTCAGCTGAAACAAACTCAGTCCAAGTCACATAAGAATTCCCACAAGATAATCTTTCAAGCGAACTTTTATCTTTATCGCTTGTAGTAAATACATCTTCCTCGTTTAGCACGGATAAAAGCCTGCTGGCTTTTTCCTCTTCTCGGCTCAGCCAGCCTGCGAAAGGCACACTCGTAAGAGTATTTACTCCAAGCTTTGAGGAAGGAGTATTTATTGATACCTTCTTCGAATACTTTGCAATGATTTGTCTAAAAGCCCTATCAGTGACGTCAGCCATGGGAGCCAAACACAAAATGGGTTTGCCACCCAAATCTTTTTTTAGTTGTGACCAAAAATTCATAAAAAGAATACTAACACAGAGTTTTGAAATTTTAATATAAAAAGAAAAGGCCCGCGCATCGTCGCGCGAGCCCCTCGAACTACTCGAACAAAAGAACAGCCTACCGGCGCGGAAGGCCCGCGCCGGCCGGCGACCGGCTGCACTAGCTCGTCTGAGCCGGCGCACCCGCACCACCGTTGGAGCCATCGTCCGCGGGATCGGCGGCGGCCGTCAAAGGAATGGAATCGTCGATTTTCTTACCCGAGCTATCGGTGCCCTGGGGGGCACCCTGCAAATTCGGATCCATTGGAATATTCTCCTTGTTGGTTTGAGGGGAATTCCGCCCCTCGTTTCTGAAGAAAACCATAGCATAACAAAAAATAGTGTCAAGCATTTTATTGACATTTTTACATTTCATGAAGTGTAACTACAAAAATATGGCTTTATAGAGCCATTTTTTAGGAAATCGTAATACTCTCGAATTTTTTATAAAGTGATTTGTGTGTCTCTACAAAGAACTTATAGTCAGTTTGATTTGAATATACGACGAGCTGTACAGAGTCAGCTCCGATCACCTTGCCCACATCTACTTTCGCCTCTCTGAGGCGAAGCAAAAAGCCTGTAAAGTCAGGAATGAAAATTATACGCTCTACAAGAAGGTCATTTGAAAATATTTTAGAAAGTTCTGACTCGTATTCTGCGGGTTTTAGAGAATCAAAGAATACTCCCCCTTCGAGACTTAGGAGCTTTTTGTGCTCGATCTCGGGACTTACTACTCCTAGTGCCATTTTCTTGTGCAAAGCCCTCACCTTTTCCTCTACCTTGCTACTACTATCTGAAACAAGGGCAACACTCTTGCCACTCGCGAGCAGGTATTCGAGCCTTGAGACTTCTTCGTCGGCCTTTATGCTGTATATGTCGAGCTCAGAAGAAGGTATTTTGTTTAAAAATTTATTTTTATTTTTGCTACTAGTAGCTATTTCAAAAAAGAAGTTTGAACCAAGAGAAGGTATACTACCGAGGCTCTCTTTGGTCCAAAACCTTTCTCTATTCCTACGTTTAAAAACTGAGCTCGAAGTTTCTTTTGCAGCAGAGAGAAGCATCTCTTTGGTGATAGAATTTTTGGAAAGAAAAACTTGCAGCGACTTATCATTTTCATACAAAAGAGAAATATAATCAGAAAGAGAAACATGGTTTGAAGCAAACTCAAAACTCGAAGCCACTACCGGCAACCTATTTTCATAAATAAACCTTTGCGAAATTTCGCGAGGTATCCCTAGTCTACCCAGCACAGAAAGACCTACTTTAGACTCAAAAAGGGCTCGGGACGCATCTATATCATCAGTACCAAAAATTAGCTCTGAGAGCGCATAGTCGAGCTGAAGTGCTTCGCTAAAACCTTCACCAATCATGGAGCGATAAAAAAGTTCAATAAAAAATAGTATTAGAAAAGAAATTAGGAACAAAAAGAAAAATCCATCAGAACTACCAAAGTGTAGTGGTAGTGAATCAAAAGAAAAAGAGAAAGAAAGAAGAGCAAAAACAGCCAAAGCCATACGAAGCACTTTGCGTTTCCTGCGCGACAAAAACAAATCAATTTTTATTGGTAGAAAATGAGGCAAAGATTTGTGTTTTAGTTCGTTGAAATTCATTTTATATTGCAAAAAATGTAGCTGATAATACAAGCCCTCCTATAATGACAGCTGGAGCAAATATCCAGACAACAAAAAACAAGAAGGCTGAAAGTACAACAAAAAGATAAGAGATGAGCCCCACAAAAATGACGAGCACTCTAGAAGCAAACCCCACGAAAGAAGAGAGTGGGTTGTGCCCAAGTATAGCGAGTGGCGTGAGGAGAGTACGGTAAAAAAGTTTGAAGGAAAAGAAGTTACTTACAAATGTAAGAAAATTTGAAACCACATCAAAAAACTCAAAAAGCCCTTGCCTATAATGCCAAAGCAAGTACCCATGAAAAATAGAAATCCTTTCATCATCAAAAGTCATAAAAGAATTATAACAAAAATAGAAAGAGAAGCCCTTAAATCAGTTTATAAAACATTTTGTTGCCGAAGCGAGTGTCTATGTATTCAAATTTTGCCTCACTATTTTGTTTCCTTATATCTTCTATGAGAAGAGAGGCATTTTGAGAAGCGACATATGGGTCGTCCGAGGGGTTGAATATTATCTTGCCTACATCAGTCGAAATGAAAGATTCATCAAAAGACTCGATAGTGACCGAAGAGATTTTTATATTTCTCGCCATAATAGCATCGATAAATTTCATATAATTTTCGACTCTATCTTTAGTATCAAAAAAAGTGCGCAAAACATTTTCATTTTTTTGAGAATGAAAAACTATTTTACCATCGAGAGAGACCACTCCTCCCTCTTCTTCAAAAATAAAACCGTCGCGAGACATATTGAAACACTCTTCGCCGCCTTCGCTCGTATTGCAAAAAGCAAACAAAGCTCCCCTCTCTTTTATTTTTATATCAATCCCAAAAGAAAATATCTGCCTATCCACATCTACACTCTCTACCCCACCAAACTCGGAAGCGATCTTCTTTTCTAAATTCTGACTATCAAAGAAAAAAATGTTTGCTCTTGGTACAAAGAGAAATTTACTGCCAGACATAAAGCCTCCCGCCAACTCCTTTACCCTGTCTTCGGAGACAAGACTCCCTGTCTCAACAGAAACTTCTTTTATTTTCAAAAAATCTGATCTGAGAAAAAAGATAAACCCAAAAAACAAAAGAAAGGCAATAACAATAAAAGGAAGTAGTCCCAAAATTTTGCTTGGCCTCTTTTTGTATCTACTTTTGTACATAAATTACAAATCAAAAATTGGAATGAACCCCTGATCAAAATGGAGCAGAGAATACTACTGCCCACCCAATCTCTCTCTGCCTCCCATGTAAGGACGAAGTACTTCTGGTATCAATATCGAGCCGTCAGGCTGTTGGTAATTTTCGATGATAGCTATAAGAGGCCTGCCTGAGAGAGCGGTATTGTTGAGAGAGTGTACAAACTTGAGTTTGCCATCACTATCTCTGTATCTGATATTTAGCCTCCTTGTTTGGAAATCATGGAAATACGAAGCAGAGCCAGTCTCTCTGTATGTATTTTCGCTTGGCATCCACACTTCAATGTCGTATTTTTTGACCTGACCAAGACCGAGGTCGCCCGCACAGTTGACCACTACTCTATAGTGAAGACCCAAAGCTTCTGTGAGCTCTTCGGTGTTCCTTTGTATTTCTTCGTGGAACTTGACCGAACTCTCGTGGCTAGCTTCGCAGAGCACTACCTGCTCGAGCTTGTAAAACTCGTGCACCCTTATGAGACCCTTGGTGTCTTTGCCGTGAGCTCCGGCCTCGCGCCTAAAGCAAGGTGAGAAAGAAATCATTTTTTTAGGCAAATCTTTTTTGTCTAAGACTTCGTCCATGTGGTAGCCCATAGTAGCTACTTCGGCAGTACCTGAAAGGTAGTCACCGTCTTGGGTTTTGTATAAGTCTTCTTCACCCTGAGGGATGTAGCCTGTGCCCATAAAGACCTCTCTCTTTACGAGGGAAGGCACTACCATTTGTGAAAATCCTTTTTTGGAAAAATGATCTTGGACAAAATTCCAAAGAGCAAACTGGAGTAGTACGGCATCATTTTTTAAAAAATATCCGCGGAAACCAGCCACCTTGCTACCTCTATCAAAATCAACTAAGTCTAGATTTTGCATTAGCTCTATATGAGTCTTTGGTATAAAAGTAAAATCAGGCTTCTTGCCCCACTGCTTGACCTCTTTGTTGTCTTTGTCGCTCTCTCCTTCTGGCACAGATATATCAGGGACATTTGGAACTTTGAGCATGAGAGACTGCCACTCAACCATGACTGTGCGCAACTCTTCTTCGAGCTTTTGGATTTCTGTTTTCAAAAACTGCATATCTTTAATGAGGAGATCTCTTTCGCTTGGGAGGACATTTGGCATCTTGGTGCTGACTTCATTTTGCTTTGCTCTCTTTATATCTAAAAGCTGGGTCAAGTCTTTCCTTTTGTAGTCTACCTTCACAAGCTGATCTACATCAAAATCAATATGTTTTTTCCTTGCGCTTTCTTTTATAAGTTCAGGATTTTCTCTTATGAATTTTATGTCTAACATTTAGAATGAATTAAGAGTAATGAATCATGAATTATGCATAATTCTAGAATCATACTTCATAATTCAAATGTTATCAGATAATATAATAGATGTTAATAGGCGCTATAAATGAAATACGAAATAAAAAAACTAGCTCCAAAAGATTGGCCGCCGCTACTAGGAGAAATAAACCAGCCGCCCAAACAACTCTTTTATGCCGGGAAGGTGCCGGACTGGAGCCGGAAACTACTTTGTATAGTGGGAGCAAGGAAATATACAAACTATGGAAAGGAAGCAGTGGAGACACTAGTCGAAGGGCTAAAGGGATACCCTGTCACTATAGTCTCGGGGCTCGCACTTGGCATAGACTCGATAGCCCACAAGGCAGCTATCAAAAATAATCTGCCGACTATAGCGGTGCCCGGCTCGGGACTTGCACTCAAAGTTTTGCACCCACAGTCACACACCGGGCTCGCCAAAGAAATAGTAGAAAATGGCGGCACCATGCTCGGTGAATTTGATCCAGAATTTAAGGCTGTGTATTGGAGCTTCCCACAGAGAAACAGGATAATGGCAGGTATGAGCCACGCCACCTTTGTGATCGAGGCTGAACAAAAATCAGGCACACTGATCACGGCGCGCCTGGCTACAGAATACAACAGGGATGTGTTGGCGCTCCCGGGCAGTATCTGGACTAGCACAAGCTTTGGCCCACACATGCTGATAAGGCTTGGAGCGACACCCATAAGGAATAGTGACGATTTGCTTGAAGCATTGGGTATTGAGAACGGGTCCCACTCCGCTAAAGCTACGCGGGATGAAAAAAAATATTTCGACTGCAGCGAGAAAGAAATGAGTATTATAGAAATAATCAAAGAGCCACTCGAGAGAGACGAGATACTCCGTAGAGCTGCAGCCGAACTCAAGATGTCTATCAGCGAAACACAAACCCTGCTCTCGCTCCTCGAGCTCAAGGGGCTGATAAAAGAATTTTTGGGTGAGATAAGGTTGGTGTGAAGTAGATAATAGATTTTAATAATAGAAAATAGTCCACATACTCATATTTGACAGAATACAATTACTTGTGATATAATATAAGAAGAATGGATGTAACAGAACTGAGATGGGCAGCCACCCTCATGGCGGTAGTTGCCTCCCTGCTCCTGTTTGCGAGTAGAACAAAAAATATGGAAGAACGTTTAAACATGTTTGAACGCTTCCTGTTTGTTCTACTCTGCGGCTTCGTGCTTATCGCTACCCTTGGTAGCGTGGCCGAAGCCACCATCACTTTCTTCAACAAGACAGTCTTATTGGCTCTGCAAAGAGCCGGGAGTGTCTAGTGAAGCGCGCTTGCTGTAGGCGCCCCGGATGTCAACAAGATAACCAGGGGCGCTTTTGTTTATATAATTTTATAAACTGCCCAAAATAGGCTTCTAAATAAGGTCAAAATGACACAAATTTAATATTGACAAATAGGTACTTACCATGCTATAATATAACCAGAAAGGACATTACCATGGCACAGAAACTTTTTTTGGTTGTTTTGTTTTTCTTCGGGGGCTTCCTCTGGGGGCAGGAGGACCTAGACAGGCCCGGGCGCGACGAACGCATAAGGGCAATGTGGAAAGAAGACCAGGCGCGGGTGGCGGCGGAAATTGCAAAAAACCAAAAGGATCAGGCCGACCTGATCCAACAAAACCTAGCACGGACCGAGGCCGCTATTCGGGCAAGCCTCGCCCGCAATGAGGCCGCCACCAACGCGTTCATCGCTCGCCAAAACTCTAACTGGGGTGGCGGACGTGGCGGCCCGCTTTACCATATGCCCCAAGACGGGGCAGTGGCGATCGGAGAGCGAGTGAGCCCAGCAAACGATATCCTGCAAACAGGGGTCGATTGCGTGGACAAGTTGACCGAAAAGCTTGGGTATAAAGACGCCCAAGCATACTGCCGGGATATTACCCGGGAAGCAATGAAAACTAGCGGGAATGTCTCCCGCAGCGCCCGAAAGGCGATCAAGGCGCCACCCATCCTTGTCCCCCGATATGGGTGGTGAGATTGAGGCGCAAAGTGCCGGTCGTCGATGAGACGCCCGGCACTATTTCTTTTTATAATTTTTATTTTTTTCGATCCCCTTCTCTTGTTGTAAGAGAAGGGTTAGGGATGAGTTATTTTGCTTTTTATTCTTTTTTTACTTATCCTATTATTCATAACCCTAATTCATAATCAATGCGTCTTTTAATAGTAGAGTCACCTGCAAAAGCAAAAACAATCGGCAAATATGTCGGGAGCGACTTTAAAGTAGTGGCTTCTGTCGGGCATGTGCGAGATTTGCCAAAGTCCAACAAAAAAGCTATCGATATCGAAGGTGGCTTCATCCCCCACTACGAAATTTCTAAAGGTAAAGAAAGAGTGGTAGACGAAATCGTAAGTCTATCTAAAAAAGCAAGTGAGATAATGCTCGCCACAGACCCCGACCGAGAAGGAGAGGCTATCGCGTGGCACCTGGCTGAACTCATAAAAAAGAGTGTTAAAAGCCCCAAAATAAGCAGGGTCACATATCACGAGATCACAAAAGAGGCCATCGAAGAAGCAATTAAACACCCGAGAAAAATAGATGAAAATTTGAGACAGGCACAAGAAGCAAGGAGAGTGCTCGATAGACTAGTGGGCTACGACCTCTCGGGCCTTATTTGGAAAAAGGTGCGTTATGGACTTTCGGCTGGTCGCGTCCAGTCCCCCGCCCTACGCATCTTGATGGAAAGAGAAAGAGAAATCAGAAACTTTAAACCAGAAACATTTTTTGTAATTTCTGCGGATGTGAGTCCAACTTCGTCCAGCGATGCTGGACTACGCGGGACAAAAAACAACTTTGTTGTTTTTTGTGAAGTGGAACCAAAAACAAAAGAAGAAGCTGATAAAATTTATACAGCAGCAAAGACAGGAGAATGGTTTGTAAAAAATGTAGAAGAAACTGCCGCAAAAAGATCTCCTCGCCCACCTTTTACTACTTCCACTCTGCAGCAAGCTGCTTCGACCCGGCTTGGCTTCTCACCAAAGAGGACCATGATGACAGCTCAAAAACTCTACGAAGCTGGACACATCACATACATGAGGACCGACAGCGTGAACATGGCGAAGGTTGCCTTGGGGCAGATAGGAAGCGTGGTAGCTAAAAAATTTGGAAAAGAGCTTCACCAAGTACGGGTCTTTAAATCAAAATCAAAAAATGCTCAGGAGGCACACGAGGCGATAAGGCCCACACATTTTGAAAAAGATTCGGCTGGTATGAATGAAGATCAAAAAAGACTTTACTCTCTTATCTGGAGGAGGTCTGTAGCGAGCCAAATGAAAGATGCCGAAATAATGAGGACCAAAATCTCGGCAAACATAAAAGGAGAAGAAGTGCCAAACTTTGCGGCAAACGGCTCGAGGCTCATGAGTGAAGGCTGGCTCTTAGCCGACCCTGCAGCTAAAGGAGAAGACACTATCTTGCCTAAAGTTTCGGAAGGAGAAAAACTTAATCTCCTAAACCTAAATTCAGAAGAAAAGCAGACACAGCCACCAAATAGATATAGTGAAGCTGGTCTTGTGAAAGAGCTCGAAAAGAGAGGTATCGGCAGGCCTTCAACTTATGCTTCGATAATAAACACAATAGTAGAAAGGGGTTATGTTGAAAAAGAAAATAGATCACTCAAACCTACAGACACAGGGGACGTCGTTTCTACATTCCTCGAAAACAATTTTGAAGGATACATAAGCGATACATTTACAGCCGAGATGGAAGACGAACTCGACGAGATAGCTGAGGGCAAAAGAGAATACGAAAAAACTCTACGCGAATTTTACAAGCCATTCCTAAAAGAAGTAAAAGAAAAAGAAACTAGCGCCAAAATCACCACACTCGGAGATGCTGACCCAAATATCAAATGCCCTGTTTGCGGTGCAGCTATGGTTATCAAACTCGGCAAAGGCGGCAAATTCCTTAGCTGCGAGAGATTCCCTGACTGTACTGGTATGCGCAACCTAGACGGAAGCGAAGTCAAAGAAGCAGAAAGTATAGGGGTGGATAAAGAGAGTGGCTTGCCCGTGTTTGTAATGGATGGAAGGTTCGGCCCTTATGTACAACTTGGTGACCCCACTTCGCTAAAGCTTCGCGGGGCAAGAAAAAAGCCAAAGCGAGCAAGTATACCAAAAGAAAAAATACCAAACGAAGTGACACTAGAGGAGGCTTTGCACTACCTCTCCCTACCGAGAGAACTAGGGCCTCACCCTGAAACTGGTGAAATGATTAGTGCAAACATCGGCAGATTCGGGCCTTATGTAGTACACCAAAAAGATTTCCGCTCCCTAAAAACAGATGATGTATATAAAGTGACACTCGAAAGAGCACTTGAGATATTTAAAGAGCCAAAGAAATTTGGCAGAAGAGGTAGGACAAAAAAAGAAGCGGAACTCTAAGCTGATTAAATTAAATGGAAAGAAAAATAGAAGAAATAACATCCATACTTAAAAACCCTAATGAAAAAGACAAAAATCTCATACTAAAAGCTGCCTACTTTGCAGAAAAAGCTCATGAGGGTCAGAAGAGAAACAGTGGTGAACCATATTTCAACCACCTTTTTGAAACTGCCAAAAATTTGGCAGAAATGAAAATGGATGCCACTTCTATCGCAGCCGGCTTCTTGCATGACACACTAGAAGATACAAGTGTAACCAAAGAGGAACTAGAAAAAGAATTTGGGAAAGAAATAACCTTTATAGTGGAAGGAGTGACGAAGCTTGGAAACTTGCGGTACCACGGAGCAGACAGGCACAACGAATCTTTGCGTAAACTACTCCTAGCCACCTCTAAAGACATGCGTGTGGTCATGGTCAAACTTTGCGACAGACTTCACAACATCAAAACTCTTGATTTCGTACCAGAAGAAAAACAAAACCGCATAGCAAAAGAAACCCTCGAGATATATGCTCCTCTCGCCTACAGACTTGGTATCAGGAAGCTTTCCCGCCAACTTGAAGATATAGCCTTTTCTTATGCAGACAAAAAAAGCTACAAAGAAATATCAGATTTAATGAGAGAGAGCTATGAAGAAAAGTTATCTAACCTAGAAAAATTTAGAAAGTCAGTAACAAAGGAAATCGCAAAAAGCGGCTTTACCACTTTTCATTCTGACTACAGAGTAAAGGGTGTTTATAGCCTTTATAAAAAATACCTCAAATACAAAAAAGATTTTGAAAAAATACATGACATGCTCGCCATGCGTATCATCGTACCCAAAACAGAAGACTGCTACAAAGTGCTCGGCATCATACACTCTGCATGGAGGCCGCTACCTGGAAAAATAAAAGACTTTATTTCTTTCCCTAAACAAAATGGTTATCAGAGCTTACATACCACTGTTTTCACCGGAGATGGCAATATAGTAGAAATACAAATCAGGACAGAGGAAATGCATAAAATGGCAGAATATGGTGTCGCCTCTCATGCAATCTACAAATCAGAGCTTGGAGATGCAAGCCATAAAAAAGAAGTGGTCTCGTGGATAAAAAATATAAGTAGCGGAGAAGCTCTAGATATAAAACAAGATTTTTTGAGTGATAGGATATTTGTCTTTACTCCAAAGGGCGATGTGGTGGATTTACCCAAAGAAGCGAGCCCTGTCGACTTCGCCTACTCGATACATTCTGATATAGGCAACAAAATGTCTGGGGTAAAGATAAACGGCAAACTGTCTTCTATAGACAGCGTTTTGCACGATGGTGATATAGTAGAAATAATCACAAACAAAAACGCCAAACCAAATAGAAAGTGGCTTGATGGCGCAAAAACTAGTTTTGCAAAGAAGCACATCAAACAACTTATCTAAAAAATTAAATACTGAAATTCCTTATTGAGTACAGATCTTCTTCTGGTTCGGGCTGTGCTACTACTTCTGCCTCAGTAGGTATAAGTGTGTTTTCTGCCATTTTTACTTCTAGAGGAGTCCTGTCGTCTATAACATTTTCATCTACAAGCACGGTAACACTCGCACCTTGGTTCATAGGATTTTGCTCTTGAGCTGCTAACCCTAATGCAGAATTTTCAATCGAAGGCTTCCTGCCCCTGATGACATCGAGAAGATACTGCAAATCATCATCTGAGAAAAATTCTATGAGCAACTTGCCACCTCTGTCCCTCTCTTTCTTTTCAATTTTTACACGAGTGCGGAGTGACTCCATAAACTTTTCTTCCATTGCCATTATCTCTGGGTCTAGCTGAGCGTCTATCTTCCTTACTCTCTCGATAGCGATTTGTCTTGCTGCTTTTTCGGCGTCTCTCACGTTCATCCTACGCAAAACTATGTCTTGGAACAGAACTTTTTGTTCTGGCTTGCGATCATTTAACATAAGGAGAGGACGGGTGTGACCTTCGTTTATCTTGCCTTCGGAGAGAGCGTTCAATATTTCTTCTGGAAGCTCTAGTATACGTATGGAGTTGCTAACATACTCTCTACTCTTGCCTATCTTTTCACCAATCTGATGATGCCTAAAACCAAACTCATCAACAAGCTTTTTGAAAGCCTTGGCCCTCTCTATTGAATTTAGATCCTCTCTTTGTACGTTTTCTATGATAGCGAGCTCGAGCTTCATAAGGTCGTTTTTGGCACTCTGCTCTTCAGCCATCCTGATAATGACCGGTACTTGGACTAACCCAGCAAGTTTTGAGGCACGGAGCCTTCTCTCACCAGCTATTAGCTCGTACTCAACAGCGAGACCATCTTCTTTGATGACTTCTCTCCTTGTGACCACGAGAGCCTGGAGCACGCCATACTGCTTTATAGAGTCAGAAAGGGCCTTTAAAGCCTCTGGGTCAAACTCCCTTCTTGGCTGATAAGGGTTTGGCTTTATTTTGTCGACTTCGATCCAAAATATCGAGTCCTGGTAGAAATTTGAATTACTGTTCATAACAACATCATTTTAACGCAACTAAGTAAAAAACAAAAGAAGGGTTTATTTTTTAACTATTTTGATGTATATTTTTGGGGTTGGATGTCCCCCCTTCGCTAAAGCTACGGCGGGACGAAGCCGGAGTGGCGGAATGGTAGACGCGCACGACTCAAAATCGTGTCTCGCAAGGGGTGAGAGTTCAAGTCTCTCCTCCGGCACAGATTGAGCACAGCGAAAGCTGTGCCCGAGGAGGTGTAGCTTTGATGCAATCAAAGCGCGACACAGACTTGAAAGGCGGAGGCTGACGAGCCGAGCCGGGGTCGCGAAAATTTTTACCAAAAAATTATTTGTGACCAAGTCTCTCCTTTAAAATATTTTAATAAAATAAGCCTTGGTACAAATGGAAGAAATTAAAAAAGGGATTTATAAGCACTTCAAAGGTAGCGAATATGAAGTGATAGAGACTGCTACCCACTCAGAAACACAAGAGGAGTATGTAGTATACAGAGCACTATACGGAGAGAAAAAAGTTTGGATTAGACCTATTTCTATGTTTCTTGAGGAAGTCGATAAACCTGAGATCGGATACAAAGGACCCAGATTTGTGTATGTCAGAGAAAAATAAAAAACCAAAAGTACTTGTAGTGCTTGGGCCCACTGCGAGTGGCAAAAGTGATTTGGCTGTCGAGCTCGCCCTTAAGCTTAATGGCCCCGCCCGCCTCGCAAGCGAGAGCGTTGCGGGCGGGGAGGTGATTTCTGCTGACTCAAGGCAGGTGTACACGGGGCTCGATATTGGCACTGGTAAAATCACCAAAGAAGAGACAAGGGGTGTACCCCACCACCTGCTTGATGTCGCTAGTCCAGAGAAAGTATTTACCGTGTCGGATTTTAAAAAATTGGGAGAAGAAGCAATAAAAAGTATTTTAGAGAAAGAGAAGCTACCTATAATTTGCGGGGGAACAGGTTTTTATATTGAGGCTCTTTTAGGGGAAAATATGATTCCTGAAGTCCCGCCAAACCCCGAATTGAGAAAAGAGTTAGAGCAAAAAACAGCGGCTGAACTTTTTGATATTTTAAGTAAACTCGACCCAGAGCGTTCTGTAGCGATTGATCGCTACAATCCGAGACGATTGATCAGAGCGATTGAGATATGTAAGGAACTTGGCAAGGTTCCTGAAATCCTAATTAACAAATCCCAAATAACAAATAAATTTCAAATATTAAAGATAGGTATAAAAATCCAAAATGAAGAGCTTAAGGAAAGGATAAATAAGAGGCTAGAAAAAAGAATAGAAATGGGAATGATAGAGGAGGCGGAGAAGCTACATGCCAATGGTCTTTCCTACGAGCGTATGCGCGAGCTCGGACTTGAATATGGCGCCTTGGCTGACCTGCTTGAAAATAAAATCACAAAAGAAGAGATGATAGCCCGCCTACAAACAGAAATATGGCAATATGCCAAAAGACAAATGACTTGGTTCAAAAGAGACAAGACAATAAAATGGTTTGATCCAAAAGACCCCCTCATAAATAAAGAGGTTGAAAGGTTTTTAGAAAATTAAGTATTTTTACCGTTCGCAAGCTCACTTGTTTTTGCTCGGCAACGTATTAACGTTGCACCCTGCAAAAATATAGTCG
>CAZPQX010000002.1:0-66610 GCA_964589445.1 uncultured Candidatus Saccharibacteria bacterium
TTTTTGCCCTTCCAGCAAGGTGGGATTTTGACTACAGTCTCGGGTACGAAGAGGCTCAGGGTATTTTTGCAGGTAAACCCTTTCAGGCATTTGATATAGGGACGTCAAAGGCAAAATCAGAGTAGGCTTATAAAAATATTGATATTTTATTTCTAATATTGTTATATGTGGTGGGGGTATTTATGCAAGTAGTATATTCGTTTGGGTTCGGGGTGTGCAGGTTCCTTGTAGTGATGAATCGACGGGGGCAGGCATGCTTGGTGCTTTGGAAGGTGGACAGGTTTATAACATTCTGTCCGTGCTGTGTAAGCTGTTTCAAACGCGAGATGGAAATGCTAGAGAGGGTTATGGATGAGAAGCGGATTGAAACACTATATTGGTGCAACAGCAGCCTCTCCCCGTTAGGTTCTCTTGAAGAAATTCAGGAACTGCACCAGCTTGTTGCTGGATGAGAGCCACTTTATTTTAGCTCGCCGTGTGTTATCGGGAACTCCCGATCGTACTCGGCGGGTTTTCGTTTTATGTTATATTAAGCTCATAATGATAAATTGTTGATTTGGGTTATTTAATTTATGCAAACAGAAATAAAGATAAAAACGGCGGATAAGAAAACCATTTATGGGACTTTTGTACCTGGTGACAAAAAGGCAGAAAAATTGGTGGTTTTTGTACATGGATTTACTGGAAATCAAAATGAGCACATTTTTTTCAACGGAGCCAAATTTTTCTCATCGAACGGTTTTGATACTTTTAGATTCAATCTTTATGCAGGAGGAAAGGGGAGTAGAAACTTCCGTGATACAAAGATAAGTTTGCACGGGCAAGACATAAGTACTGTAGTTAAATACTTCAGGAAAAAATATCAAAAAATATTTGTGGTCGGGCACAGCTATGGGGGCACCTCACTCCTTTTCACTGACCAAAGTTTGGTTGACGGTTTTGTATTTTGGGACGCTTCTTATATCACCTCTAAAGATGCAAGTGCTCAAATGAAATACAATAAAGTTTTAGATGAATATATTCTGGATTGGGGGATAGAGATAATAGTTGGTAAAAGCTTTGTGGAAGAGCTAAAGAACTTTCCTGATTGTGGAAAATTAATTAAACAAATCAACAAGCCTGTTTTGTTCATCTCGGCTGGAGAAAAAGGTAATGCAAAACCAGGGGAAAAATATTTCAAACAGGCCAATAATCCTAAAAAACTGGTAAACCTAAAAACGGCAACTCACTGCTTTGATGATTTTAAAGACGAGGAGAAATTGTTTGAAGAAACTTTCTCGTTTCTCAGAGACTTGTAATTTTTTCTAAGTGGTGTAGATTGTTTGCGGAGGTTAGCCGTGGGCAACTTTTTCTTTGTGGCTGGAGTTGTGTTTATCGTTTTGGCTGTGGTAGAGGCAGTACTCCATCCATTTAAAGCCGCAGTCATGTTGATGGAGGCGAAAGCCCGATACTGGCAGGCGCGGGCTGCTTTAGAAGAACACCGGCTCTACTGCTTGGAAAAAGATTTACAGAAAGGAGGTGGGGCGTAACAACGCCCGCCTTTTCTTTTTTGTAATTTTTTGCAAAGATTATTTTTAAATTTTTATTTCATTTGTAATTTTTGCGGAAAGGAGTTAGATTTTTGGGGGAGATAAGCATGAGAACCGTGCTGAAACTTGCCCTGATTTGTCTTGCCGCTTTTGCGGCAGCAAAATTTGGCTTTTGGTTTTTCAGAAGCACCGAGGCCTTTGTCTGCCTCGGAGTCATGGGTGGAGGAGCTACTCTCCTCATAACAACCCCAAACCTTTAGTTCAAGCGGCATGTTGTACCAGAAGCCCCCGCGACTACGGCGGGCTTTTGCTTTTGCAAAGAGGGTCTTGGCTAGGTAGAATGGGTTGAAATGATATCTTCTGAGGCAATCCAAAAGATTTGTTCTGAATATGGGATCGGAAATTATATTTCTCTTGATAAAATCAATCAGGGAGTTTTGAATGATAATTATCTTTTGGAGACCTCAATGGGAAAATATTTTATCAAATCAGTCAGGGAAAAGGCCAAAGATAGAATTGATAATATTTATAGTGTGGAATCTTTTATGAAAGAAAAAGATATTCCGGCTATTGTAATGATGAAAACAAAATCTGGAAATATTTTTTTGGAGGATGAAAATAGTGTTTATACGGTGTATCCATTTTTGGAAGCTGACACCAGTCTCAAATATTCAAAGTCCGAATATTCTACTGTGGGAGAAATGCTTGGGAAAATACATGTTGCAGGGGGTGGAGATATTACTGGGATTACGGATGTAAAAAAATTTAAAAGACAAAATGATGAAGTCATCCTAGAAAGATTGGAAGGCCACAAGGATTTTATTGAAGGTAAAAGTAGTTTAGATGAGACTGATAAACAATTTTTGGAATACATAGATTTTAAATTAAAAATTTATCCTAAAATTAAAAAAACAGAACTGCAGAGCGATACTCTAATTCATGGAGATTATCATCGAGGCAACTTACTTTTTGATAAAAAAACTAGGGAAATTATAGGTGTCTGCGATTGGGAAAAGACCGAATTTGCTCCTCGATCTTATGAATTGTCGCGTTCAATATTCTATTCTTGCTTGCAAGATGAAGAGAATTTTGAAGACGGACTTGATAACGCAAAATCATTTCTTAATGGATACCTCTCTGTTTATCCAATGCAAAAAAGTGAAGTAATTGATGGTATGAATATGCGCGTTCATCGCATGGCTTTGTCGGGCTGGATTGAAGAGAAGTATTATAAAAATAATGACGACAGAGCAAATAAGTTTATAAGTAAAGAAATGAGAATGCTTGATAATTTGATAAATAGGGGATTGTTAGAGCGGATAAAAGAAATATTAAATACGGAGACATCACTGAAATAAAATTGATTGACCCAAAAGACTATAAAGAATATTTTGGATGGGGTGAAATAGGGGATAGGATAATGCAGCGGGCTTTGGAGTTGAAGGAAAATTCGGGTAAATGAAAAGGCTCGGAGAAATCTGTTGATCCTCCGAGCCGAACTTTAGAAGAGTGGTACTTCCTCTTACGGATGAGGTTAATAAACCTCTGCTCTCCGTAGCTAACCAAACTCGAGTGTTTGGCCAGCCGACCTCCTCCCTCGTACCCACCATTGGGTCGTTTGGGTTTAGAGCGAGTCGTCTCCAGTGGTGAACTGCGCGCTAACGCGTATAGGGCGACGAAGAACGAACGAGCCCGTGAACGCGCCGCAGCCACCATGCACTACCACTCTTCTGTCTATAAGTATAGCATACATGCATAAAAAGTCAAGTGTGTTGTGACTTTGTTTGCTGAAGTGCCCAAAAATGGCTTCTAATATGGCTATTTAAAAAATGTGATAAAATTACCCCACGAAAACAATAAGATAATATGTTTGAAAAATTTTTTAGACCGAAAGTTGAAAAAGAGAGAGATGAAGAGGAAATAGAAAAGCATTTGTTTGACCTATGTTCGTGGGAGTTTTCGGAAGTGGGGGTAAATATCATAACTATGAAAAGGGCTTTTACCGTCTTGAGGGAAGAAAACAAAAATAAAAAATACGGGTTTACCAATAATAGGCTTTTAAATATTGTAAGGGATTGTGCTTCTCTCCATGCATGGCCTATACAAAATGCAGATGGGTCGTATGAGTATCCAGATGAAAAAATAAAAGAAGAGATAGAAAAGATTCGTCTTAGTTTGCCGGAAGAAGAAAGAGGGATTTAGTCTTATCTATTGCTTTTTTTATAAAACATGCTATAATTATAAATAGCATGAACTTTCTGATACTTTGCGTGTTGTTACTCGCTCCTCTTTGGGGTGAGGATAAGAAGCCGGTGGATGTGCCGGCAAAGAAGGAGGTCGTGGCGCCTCCCAAAAAAGATCCCCGCAACGTGAGGCAGTATGACTTTGAGACATACTGCAAAATGAATTGGTATTACTTTGATCATCCTCAAGGGATGATCAGGTATTACCCTGAAATTTTCAAAGGGGTGGCACCGGACATCGCGGCTGGGTTTGTGCAGCAGAAGATGCTGCACAACCTAGCTGTCGCAGGGTGCGAGTGGTAGGTGGGCGATGCCCGCGAGCCGTAAGGCTCGCGGGCAGTTTCTTTTTTATATTTTTTACAAAAGACAAAGGGCGCGGGTCGGAGACTCGCGCCCTCTAACGGGGAGATGGTCAGAAAGGAACGACATTTATAATATTACCATACTCCCACAAACACGCAAGTATTCCTATTTCTTAAACAAATCTCCTGTCTTGAGTTTGAGTATGGCGAAGAGGTAGACTATCTCCAAGATGCCGATAGAGTTTATAATAAGTAGACCTATAAACCACTTTTCGTCTGCCCTCCTTGCCGCATGCCACAGCGCCAAACCCTTCCAAAAAAGAGACCAAATCATGACAGGGAAAAGCCACGCAAACGATCCAATCCCCAAATAAGATCCTACGTTTATCATATAAATAAAATTACTTCTTAATTTAAGTATTTTATAATACTTTTTAGATTTAAAGTAGATTGGGTAATGAGTTTGTAAAATTCTCCAACTTAGTGTATAATTGAGATTAATAGGTCCCATATAGGGATTTTGTTTTAATAATTATCGATCTAACGATTTAAATAGTGGCTTTCCAAAAAAGTAATGCCATTTTTTAGTGACTGGATTTAATAAAGAAATGGAAATAAGAAACATAGCTATAATCGCACACGTCGACCACGGGAAAACATCTCTTACAGATGCTATTTTGAAACAAACAGGCTCTAGTGCCGAAGGATTTTCAATGGACTCAAATGCACTCGAAAAAGAGCGTGGTATTACTATTTACTCCAAAAATGCTTCTGTTTCTTATAAGGGTACCAAAATAAATATCATAGACACTCCGGGCCACGCAGACTTCGGGTCAGAAGTAGAGCGTATACTTCGCTCTATAGACTCTGTGCTTTTGGTGGTGGACGCTCAGGAGGGCCCAATGCCTCAGACTCGTTTCGTGCTCAAAAAATCTCTTGAGATCGGACACAAGCCAATTGTAATTTTGAATAAAATAGACAAGCCAGCTGCAGACCCAGAGAGGGCACACAACGATGTGTTTGAGCTTTTCTTTGAACTAGAAGCTACCGAAGAACAGCTCAACTTCGAGACTGTTTATGCTATAGGTAAATCTGGTATTGCTATCAGGAAGCTTGAAGATGAAAAGAAAGACATGACGCCTCTCCTCGATGTGATACTTGAGAGAGTGCCACCAGCAAAAAATGACAAAGATTTGCCACTCAAGGCACAGCCTTTCAACCTTGCTTATGACAACTTCCTCGGGAGGATGGCCATCCTCAGAGTTTATGAAGGTTCAATCAAAAATGGACAAAAAGTTTTCTTCAAGAAATCAAACGGTGAAATAAAAGAAGGTAGGATAACCAAAATCTTTAATTTTGAAGGTATAGTCAGGAAAGAAGTAGATGTAGTAGAAGCAGGGGACGTGGCTATCATCGCCGGACTTCCTGATATTTATATCGGCGACACTATCGTCGACAATCCAGAGACAGAGAGCTTGCCTGCTATCAGTGTGGACGAGCCTACTATCGCAGTCGACTTTTTGGTCAACAATTCTCCTTTTGCGGGTAGGGAAGGTAAGTTTGTGACAAGCAGACAGATAAAAGAGAGGCTTGAAAAAGAGCTCGAGATAAATGTGGGACTAAAAGTAGATTTCAATCCTCAAGCACAAGAAGGTAGCCAAAATAATGGTGGTCAGGACTTCGTGAAAGTATATGGTAGAGGTGAGCTTCACATTTCAATACTAGTAGAAAATATGAGAAGAGAAGGCTTCGAGCTTCAAGTTTCTCAGCCTCAGGTGATCATAAAAGAAATTGATGGGGTAAAGTGTGAACCGTTTGAAGAAGTGACTATCGACGTGCCAGAAGAAATGCAGGGTGCAGTCATAGAGAAGCTCGGCAAGAGAGCTGCAGTGATGACAGACATGAAGCACCATGGTGGACGCCTCAGACTCACCTTCATCGGTCCAACAAGAGGCTTGCTCGGATACCGCGGACAGTTCGTCGTAGACACAAAAGGTGAGGGAATATTTTCAAGCAGAGTGGTCGGGTTCAAGCCTTATGCTGGTGAAATACAAAAGAAGCAGACTGGTGCTATGGTTTCTATGGCCAAGGGCAAGGCTTTGGCTTTCGCCCTAGACAACTTACAGACAAGAGGAACTTTGTATATCGAGCCTGGGGTTGAAGTTTATGAAGGTATGGTAGTAGGCGACACAGCAAAGGGCGACGACATGACGGTCAACCCAACTAAAGGCAAACAACTTACAAACATGCGCGCAAGCGGAAGCGATGACAAAGTGTACCTCGCACCGGCTTTCAAACTTGGTATAGAAACTGGTCTCGAGATAATGTCAGGAGACGAATATCTAGAAATAACTCCAAAAAGCGTAAGGCTCAGGAAGAAAGTTTTTGTTTCCTAATTTACATCAAAGCCTCGACTCCGTCCCAGAGGCCGTCACCATCGCTATCTCTTTTGTTTGGATCTGTCTTTGTGCAGTTGGCTTTATTTTTATCTAAACATTTTTCTTCAAAGTCGCTTATGCCGTCTAGGTCGGAGTCTTCGGAGCGCACCATCGCCTGGTTTTCTGCATCTTCTTTAAATTCTTTGGTTGTAGTGATGCTGCCTTTGAACGGGCTAAATGAAAGCATCTTCCAATTTCCACTTTGGTCTTTTACGAAAAATATAATTGCTCTGAACCTGCCATAAGCTCCCATCTCTGCTGAGTTTTCGGTCCAAAAATCTGTAGAGATAATTATTTGTTTTTCGTCGTACCAAACATTTTTGAACTCTTCTTTCTTGAGTACGCTGCCGTATGAGTACGCGCTCTGCATCCTATCTTTACATTCTTGGTTGGCTACTTCCATATCGCAAACTTCTGAAATTTTGTATACAGAAGATTTGACTCCGGACAAGTCACTCGCCTTGTTGTACGAAAGGTATTTTTGGAAAAGGTCCCAGGCTAGGGTTTTTGTAGCTTCTTTTCCTGAAGTGGTGGGGGTGGTGCTTGTGCTTTGTGTATTTTGCACTATTTGCTCACTTGTTTGCTCCGAAGTGACTAAGGGAGTATCTACAGGGGCAGCCTTTTTGGAATTTATAAAATAAACACTTCCGGCTACTAATATAAGAGCTATTAAACTGAAAATTATTTTTTTGTTCATGCAAACAAGTATAATTAAAGTATTGCTTAAATCAACATGCAAAGTTTTAAAAAAGTTTTAAAAAAGCTAAATACTCCTGTCAAAGTGCAAAACTTTTTGGATACCCTACCTTTCAATTTTGAAAAGCAGGGAGCTACTTATCTTTCACCAAAAATGGTGCTTGAGCAAAAAACAGCACACTGCTTTGAAGGCGCTCTCTTTGCGGCTGCCTGCTTCAAGGAGGTGGGGGTAGAGCATTACCTACTTGATTTGAAGGTGAAGGATTTGAAGAAAGATAGTGACCACTGTGTTTGTGCTTTTAAAATAAATGGATATTGGGGTGCAATCTCAAAGACCAATCACTCTGTGCTCCGATATCGCGACCCGATTTATAAAACTCCTCGCGAGCTGGCTCTCTCATACTTCCATGAATACTTTTTGGATACAGGCCAAAAGACCCTCATCTCTTTTTCAAAGCCTTTTGATGTGTGGAAAAAGTTTGGCGAGACTTGGGTGGAGAGTGAGGAAGACCTAGATGAGATAGCCGAAGCACTCGATACCTCTCCGCACATCAACTTCGTACCAGAAGAAAACAAAAAGATGATAAGAAAGGCGGGGAAGACAGAAATAGCTGGTGCGGCAGTGGTGGAGTGGCAAAAATAATCCACAGATTTCACTTGTTGACTTTTTTAATTTTGAGTGTAGACTAAAAAACCAGTTGTTCCAAATTTCCTTTCGAGGAGTTTCTGTGTCCCACGTTTATCGGAAAGAGTCCCAGAAGAAACCATTCTTCCGGGAGGTTGCGTCTGTTGGGCAGGTGCGGAATGCGCTTGTTTACAACGGTCTTCCTGTTGTTGTGGAAGATCTGCAGGGCGTTGATGATTGTGCGCTGCGGGCAGAGATCCGGAGGCGTTTCGGGGTCGAGGATTTAGCGATCCCGATCCGGATTGTGGACATGTCTAAGGTGAAGAATGGTGGATATCTGGCGATCCATCTTGCGAGGTCCAAGGAAGATCCTCGTTCGATGAGGTTTGACATGGAGATCCACTAGGTCTCGGAATTTTACCCTTGTTTAAGGGAGGCTGCACACTCGCGAGCGTGCGGCCTTTTTTGTTTTCTCATTTTTCATCAATTCTTCATCTTTTGACTTGACAGGTTTTTCGTGGGGGAGTACGCTGTTGGGAGTAGTAAAAATCCCACCGTGGAAACGGTTTTTTGGAAAGTGTGTTCAAGATGGCATTGTATCCGAGCAAGAGTCAGATTGATAAGAAGAAGCCGGCGTCGTGGGGTCTTGATAACAAGTACCCTGGCTATACGCCAGATGGTCTGGGTGGGGGTATTTTGTTGACACAGCCACCCACTCCACGGCAGCAGCCGAGGCAGATGGTGGTCGGGAGTGGGAAGGTCGTGAAGATTCCCAAAGAGTGAGCCGTTTGTTTGCGGCGCTCGCTTCGGGGGGTCTAAAATTGACCGTTTGGTCGAATAAATCCGGTGGGCGCGTTGTCGTCCGGGCCGGTTTTTTTTGCCCAAAAAATTTTTGTAAACACGAGAGAGTGATATAATTGAATCATGGAATTTGACTCTCTCTTTAAATTTAAAAACTCAAAATACATTTTCATCGTTGGTATCGGTGGCTCGAACCTCGCTTCCAAGGCAGTGTGGAGCGCACTCTCTTCTCATAATCCATTTTTAAATAAAAAAGTTTTTTTTATCGAGTCTCTCTCTGAATCACAAAGGCAAGAGATCATGTACATAGCCAAGAATGAAGTTGGTTTACCTGAAGATATTTGCATCTTTGTCATAAGTAAGTCGGGGGAGACAAGGGAGACACTCATAAGTTTTAGTGGCCTGATTTCTATTTTTAAAAATATTTTGGGTACTAATATTTTTGAAAGGGTGGTGTGCATTTCGGAAAGAGACTCGAGGCTCTTTGTTGAGTCGCAGAAAGAAGGTGCATTATGCCTACCTTGGCAGCAGCAAGTGGGCGGCAGGTGGAGTGCTTTCACTACTGCACACACAGCAGTACTCTTTGTGCTTGGGGTGGATATAAACTCGTATTTGGCGGGGGAGAGGGAAATGATAGAGGTGTGTAGAGAAAAGGGCTACCACAAAGGGCTCGCAGAAAATATTTTTGAAAATTATAAAAATGGGAAGATAGTTTTGGATTTCTTTTTGTTTGATGCGCGGCTCGAGACTTTGGGCAAGTGGCTGAGGCAGCTCTTTGCAGAAAGTTTGGGCAAGCAAGGGATAACGGGTGAGAGGGTAGGGCTTTTGCCTACAGTTTCTCTCGGCCCTACTGACCTACACTCGATGCTGCAGCTATATCTTGGCGGACCGAATAATAGGTTTACCATTTTTGTAAAAAATGAAAGCGAGCAGGGGTTTGACTATGGTGCGTGCCTCGAGACAGAAGCGGCTTATCAAAATGCGAGTCTGCCTTTTACTGACTACAAACTGTCGGGAGTAAACGAAAAGGAAATTGCTAAGTTTATGAGATTTTTTATGAATGTGGTGCTCGAGCTTGCTACTCTTTTCAAAGTCGACCCATACGGCCAACCGGAGGTAGAAAAATATAAACAGCAGATAAAAAATAAATAACTTGTAACAAAACTAAATAACAGGTAATTTATAACTAATAACAAGTAACGAGAAAATCATGTACATACTATTTGACATCGGAGGGACGAAGATGAGGATTGCATATTCGGAAAACGGAGAATATTTTGAAGAGCCGAGGGTGGTGGAGACTCCGCATACTTACGAAGAAGGCAGGAATCTTTTTATAGAGACTGCAAAAGCAGCCGCAAAAGGGAGGGGTATAAAAATGCTTTGTGGAGGTATCGCTGGGCCTTTTGACGAAAAAAAGAGGTCTCTCGTGGGTAGCCCAAATCTCAAGGATTGGATAGGCAAACCTTTTCTCTCTGAAATATCGAGAGAGTTTGCTGCTCCTGTAAAGATAGAAAATGACTCGGCTTTGGTTGGGCTCGGCGAGGCAAAGTTTGGTGCGGGTAGAGAAGACAAAATAGTTGCTTACATCACAATCTCAACTGGTTTTGGTGGTGTGAGGATTGTAAATCAGAAAATAGATAATAAATCGGTAGGTTTCGAGCCAGGGCACCAGATCATAGATGCAGACAAAACTTTGGTGCCGGATGTGAGTGGGCTAAGTGCAGACTATATACTTTCTGGTAAAGAAGTTGAAAAAAGAATGGGTGTGAAGCCAAGAGAAATAACCGACCCAGAATTTTGGGAAAGGATGGCGAAGTATTTGGCATTTGCTTTAAACAATGTAGCTGTCTTTTGGTCGCCTGACTCTATCGTGCTCGGGGGCTCGATGATCACAGGTAGTCCTGCAATATCTGTTGAAAGGACAGAAGAATATCTCAAAGAAATCTTAAAAATTTATCCTGAGATTCCAAAAATAAAGAAGGCAGAGCTCGGTGACTTTGGGGGGCTGTATGGGGCTCTAGCGATGCTTTCTTCTGTCTCATAAATCACCTAGCTTTCTCTCGATTAATTCAAAAATCTTACTCGGTATGTTCTTCGAAAAGCACTTTTAGCCCGGGAGTGACCATTTTTACTTCTTTGGTTCAAGGCTTTTCTCAGAATCATACCTCAACGATTTTTGAAATTTTTATAAAATGATAATAAGGGGTAGGGGTAGGGGTGGGGCTTTCTTGTGATATAATCTGCTGGTTAGTAAAAAATTAAGATCTTCGCAAAATAAATTTTCTCTCGATACGTAAATTTCTTGCTAGAAATTTTACTTGTCCTCGCGCCAGTCGCGCTGCGGAATCTCGCGAAAAATTATTTTGCTTAAGATCTACTAAAAAATAAAAAATGGGAATAAAAAATTTTTTGATGCGGAAAATGATGGAAAGTAAGATGAAGGGTATACCACAAGACCAACAGGAAAAAATGATAGCAATGATAGAGAAGAACCCAGAGCTTTTCCAAAAGATAGCTATTGAAATGCAAGAAGAAATGAAAAAAGGCAAAAGTGAGATGGACGCAGCTATGGCTGTGATGCCAAAGTATAAGGATGAATTACAAAAATTAAACTTAAACTAAAGAATGAAGAAAATTTTTATTTTTGTTGGGCACCCGGATACAGAGAGCTTTAATAGGCAGCTTGCATACTCATATGCAGATGGGGCTAGGGAAGCGGGGCATGAGGTAAGGATAAAAAATTTGAGTGAGCTAAAGTTTGACCCGATACTTCACCGTGGATACAGGGAGATACAAGAGCTCGAGCCAGACCTAAAAGCCGTACAAGAAGATATAAAGTGGTGCGAACATTTCGTGATCATTTACCCTTCGTGGTGGTCTACTATGCCAGCACTACTCAAAGGATTTTTTGACAGAGTGTGGCTGCCTGGCTTTGCATTCAAATTCCGCCCCAATGGTCTGTGGTGGGACGGTTTGCTCAAGGGTAGGACTGCAAGAGTCTTTGTCACATCTGATGCGCCACCTTTCTTTACTCGTATAATCTTTGGTGACACTACAAACGAAATACGCAAAGGGATACTCTGGTTTGGAGGTCTTTCGGTATCTGTCAAAAAGATCGGTCCATTAAAAAGGATAAGTGAAGAAAAGAAACAAAAATGGCTAAATAAGCTAAGGGGTTGGGGCAAAAAAGCTTACTAATTTTTTTGGTTTATTTTACAAAACAGTGCTCACTTCTGAGCACTGTTTTGTTTTGTGATATATTTGCAATGTGGAAAGTAAAAAGTTCGAAAATTATGTAAATCAAAATATTGGTGCCGTTTATAACTTTTGTTTCAGAATGCTTCAAGATGGGGGCTTGGCTGAAGATGCAACGCAAGAAGTATTTATAAAGGTTTGGAAGAACTTTTCAAAGGTAGACGAACAATTTAATCCAAAAGCTTGGCTATTTAAAATTGCCAGGAATACGACAATTGATATTTTGAGAAAGAAAAAGAATATTACATTTTCAATGATGGAAACTGAGGAGCAGACTTTTGCTGAAACTATAAAAGATGATGAGCCTCTTGCATATGAGGTATTTGAAAATAAAGAGAAGCTCTTAGAAATAGAAAATATATTGTCACAGATTGACCCAGAGCTGAAAGAAATAATTATTTTGCACGACACGGAGGGTCTGACTTTTAAAGAATTATCTGAGGTGTTGGGCAGGCCGCTCAATACAATAAAAAGCCAATATAGGCGAGTTTTGCACCAAATCCGCTCAAAGCTTCGTATATAGAGTATGGAGTATAGATTTTTTTCCAAATTAGCCAGGGCAGAAGTGCCAAATGGCTTAAACGAACGTGTTTTGAATAACGTGTATCAGAGGGCTCAATTTTTAGAAAAAAGGAATTTCAAAATTTTTGCCTTTGCTGGTGCTACCTCTTTTTTAGCAATGGTACTTTCTCTATATCAACTTTTTGAAAATGCTAAACAAAGTGGATTTTTCAGTTATCTATCATTGCTTCTGTCAGAGAGGATAAACATTGTATATTATTGGAAAGAATTATCTTTTTCTCTCGTTGAGTCTATGCCTCTCCTATCTTCCTTGTTTCTCCTTGCTTCTCTCGGGTCTACTCTTTTGTGGGTTTCAAAAATATTTGCGGATACAAAGCAGCTTAAAATAGTAATTTAAAAAAAATGGATACAGAAAAAATATTAAAATCGAAGGCACTCAAAAAAGTATTGATAGGATTTTCTTTGGTGGTTTTGCTCTTCGTGGCTTTGAGAGTTGGTGTAGCTATCGGTTATCACAAAGCGAGGTTTGCTGGTAATTTCAATCATAACTTTGAAAGAAATTTCATGGGGCAAAGAGGTGGGATGAAAATGATTTTTAGTGATAGGGCGCCGGGTGGGCATGGGGCTGTGGGTAAGGTAGTAAGTATAAACCTGCCTGAGATAGTCGTAGCTGGACCAGACAATTTTGAAAAGACTGTAGTTTTCGGTACTACTACTTTGTTTAGAAAGTTTCAAGAAGAAATAACATCTTCAGAAATAAAAGAGGGTGATTTTGTGGTGGTGCTGGGGAACCCGAATGAAGATGGTAAGGTAGAAGCTTCTTTGTTGAGGATAATGCCAGAGCCAGAAAGAAGAGTTAAAAGAATAATGCCTAGATAATATGTTTTTTATAAAAATAAAAAAGTGGATTTTTTCACACAAGAAAATTAGTTTGTTTTTAATCATTGCCCTTGTTTTTGGTGGCTACAAGGTTTGGGCTAGTTTCAATCAAGACGAAGGCACTACAGAGTACCTGACTGCTATTGCTGAAAAAGGGGAAATAGTTTCTTCGGTGACTGGTACTGGGCAGGTTTCTGCATCAAACAGAGTTGATGTGGTGGCTGAAGTTTCAGGAGATGTGGTCTCTGTGCCTGTAAAGCTCGGAAACCCAGTAAGTAAAGGTGCTACTCTTGCGTATCTTGATTCGCGTGATGCTAGTAGGGCTGTTGAAAATGCAGAACTTTCTTTAGAGAATGCAAAAATATCTTATGAAAAAGCAAAAAAACAAGCAGCTGACCAGACTGAAGGCTCATCTATATCTGACATAAATAAATCATACGAAGATGGCTATACCGCCGTTTCAAATGCAATGATAGATATCCCCGACATTGTTTCTGGAACTGATGATATTTTTTATAACCCGTCACACTCTGCATATTTCGGAGATGTAAATATAAGATCAACGGCTGGGGAGACTGCTATAACTTATAAATACGAAGCAGGTAGGATGTTTGATCGTACAAAAGCTGATTATCAAAAAATATTTCTTGATTATAAAAAGGTAAAAGTTTCTAATAGAGAAGATTTGGTAGCGTTGATTGAAGATACTTATAGTGCTGTCAAAGCTCTCCACTCCTCTCTTGTTTCTACATATAACACCATAGACTATATTAAACAGAGGACGGATGCAGAAAATGTGCCAGCCGAGATAGCAACTGATAAAAATTATTTAAACTCAGCGATAGCTGAACTTAGTGGACATATGACTTCTCTTTCAAATGCCCTCACTGATATAGAGGATGCAAAGGATAGCTCCACAGAAGCCACACTTGATCTAAAGTCGGCCGAGCTCGCTGTAAGTAAAGCGGAAGATGATTTGAGAAATGCTAAAGAAGATCTCGCAAACCATGCTATTAGAGCTCCTTTTTCAGGTGTCGTAGGTAAGGTTGATGTAGAGGTGGGTGATAAGATTTCTTCAAATGGGGCGGTCGCAACTATCATCACTGATGAAAAACTTGCCGAAGTCTCCTTAAATGAAGTAGACATAGCCAAAATAGAAAATGGACAGAAGGCTAGTGTCACTTTTGACGCTATCGATGATCTTAAAATCAGTGGCACTGTGAGTGAAATCGACTTGCTGGGGACTGTAAACCAGGGAGTGGTCAGTTATACTGTAAAAATTGCTTTTGATTCTAATGATGATCGTATAAAAACAGGGATGAGTCTTTCGGCTTCTATTTTTACAGAAAAAAAGGAGGGTGTAGTGCGTGTACCAAACTCGGCTGTCAAATCAAGGGCTGGGATGAGTTATGTTGAGAGGAAAAATGTTGATGGGTCTATCGTGCAGATACCTGTAAGGGTAGGTATCTCAAATGATGAATTTTCAGAAATAGTTTCTGGTTTGAATGAGGGTGAGAGTTTTGTGGTAAGGACGATCTCGGGTTCTTCAAATGCGTCTGCCACTCAGGCACCAAGTATATTTGGGGGTACGAGAGGCGCGGGCACAGGAGGTGCTAGATTTCAAGCAAGATAAATGATTGAAATAAAAAACATAACCAAAACTTACAAGACGGGTGACATAGAGTTCGAGGCTCTTCGTGGTGTTAGTTTTAAAATAGAAGATGGAGAGTTTGTGGCTATCATGGGACCTTCTGGTTCGGGCAAGTCGACACTCATGCATATACTCGGAGCACTCGATACTCCTACATCTGGTACCTATCTTTTAGACGACAAAGATGTCTCGAGTTTTAGTGACGATGATCTTGCTGAAATAAGAAAAAATAAAATTGGTTTTGTTTTCCAATCTTTCAATTTGCTGCCGAGGACTACTGTACTTAGAAATGTGATGTTGCCTCTCGTGTATTCTGGGGTTGGAGAGGAGGAGAGGGAGGCGAGAGCTAGGGCTTCTTTGATTTCTGCTGGACTTGATGAGGCTCACTTTTTTCATAAATCAAATGAACTCTCTGGTGGTCAGATACAGCGTGTCGCTATCGCTCGCGCCCTTGTGAATGAGCCGTCTCTAATACTGGCGGACGAGCCTACGGGAAATTTGGATTCTAAGACAGGTGAAATAGTCCTGGGGACTTTTGAAGAGCTCAATAAAAAATTTGGTAGGACTATCATACTCATCACTCATGAGCAGGATGTAGCACTGCACGCAGACAGGATAATTTTTATAAAAGATGGACTGATAGTTGAAGACAGACTCAATAATAAAAAATAAAATTAAATGAAAATATCTGATGTCATAGATGAAACATATTCGGCTCTACTCGCAAATAAAGTAAGGACTGGGCTAACGATACTCGGTATAGTGATAGGTATTGCCTCTGTCATTGCTATGGTCTCCATTGGTGCTGGGGCACAAGGAGCTATAGAGTCTAGTATCCAATCCATCGGCTCGAACCTTGTCACTGTTTACCCAGGTGCTCAGGCTGGCGTGGGTAGTCAGGTGAGCTCAGGTAGGGGCTCGGCGAGGACCCTCACTAAAGAAGACGCCGACGCTATATTGGGAGAAGTCGTCAATGTCAGTGCAGTTTCTCCTGAAATTTCAGGAAGGTATCAGGTGACGGCAAAGGGATCAAACACCAACACATCTGTCATTGGTGTGACAGATGCTTATGCATCAGTGAGGAACCTCGAAGTAGAAGAAGGTGTATTTGTATCTTCTCAAAATGTAAATAACTATTCTAAAGTTGCTGTTATAGGTCCTGCTGTCAGGGATGATCTTTTTGGTGAAGATGTTTATGTTATAGGTAAAGCCATAAGGATCAAGAATGTTCAGTTTACTATCGTGGGTGTGACAAAAGAGAAAGGTGGCAGTGGATTTTCAAATACTGATGATATGATATTTGTACCCCTCTCAAGCGCCCAAAGATTTTTGCTTGGTGATAATTATGTTTCAACTATCGGTGTGCAAGCTTCTGATTCGAAAGTGATGGAGCAAGTCGAAACCGATATCACCACTCTTTTACTCGAAAGGCACAAGATTTCTGACCCTGAGGCTGCTGACTTTAGTACTCTAAACCAAGCTGACATATTGGCTACCGCGTCTTCTGTGACTGATACATTTACTATACTTCTCGGGTCTGTGGCAGGTATTTCTCTTTTGGTTGGAGGTATCGGTATCATGAATATGATGCTGACTACTGTTACTGAAAGGACTAAAGAAATAGGTTTGCGTAAAGCTATTGGTGCCAAGTCGCGAGATATAAATTTTCAGTTTTTGACCGAAGCCGTGATGCTCACTTTTAGCGGGGGAGCTATAGGTGTGGCTTTGGGGTGGCTGACCTCGTTTCTGATCACATATTCGGGCGTACTACAAACAGAAGTGACTTTGAACTCCGTGCTCTTGGCTTTCGGTATCTCGGCTCTGATAGGGATAGTTTTTGGATACTACCCGGCACAAAGAGCAGCCAAGCTGAACCCAATAGAGGCATTGAGGTATGAGTAGATTTTTCTCAAGCCTCTCATTTTGATATCTACAACCAACTCTGGATATTTTGGAAATAGGGAATACAATATTGTGTAATTAATATTTTCCCTAAGGGAATGAAAAAAGTAACAATAAGTTTGTTGTTTGTGCTCTCTCTATTTGGTTTATTTTCTCCAAATTTTGCAAGTGCGGAGAATGTTTTTGTGTCAGGTGCTATCACTTCTGATACGACCTGGGTGTCTTCAAATGTGTATGTGATCAATAGTAGTTTTTCTGTGGACCTTGGGGTCACTTTGACCATAAGCCCGGGGACTGTGATAAAGGCTAGGAACACAGGTGCTGGAGGTCCTAGTATTTACGGCAGTTTGATTGCTTTGGGTACAGAAGAGAGCCCGATAATTTTTACTTCTTCAAATGATGACAGTTTCTCTGGAAGCTTAGATGAATACGAGAGTGTGGGTAGCCCCGGTGATTGGCAGGGTTTGTATTTTAAGCCTGGCTCTACTGGGAAATTTGACCATGTCCATCTTTCGTATGGTGGGTACGGCGGCTCGGGGTACGGTAATTTTGTAGGTATAGAAAATGATGGTGGAAATGTAGAAATCAAAAATTCTAAGATTTTTGATAATCACAAAATAGTCTCAAACGGAGCCGGAGGTGTGATGACTGCAGGAAGTGGAGTTTCCAATAAATCAGGAGATCTTTCTATTCAAAATTCTGTGATTGAAAATAGTATGGTTGGGGTGAGGGTCAGCGCAGGCAATATTTCTATATCCGGAACTACTTTTAGAAATAATGTTGATAGTACGGGCCAGGGAAATGGGTATGGTATTTATACTTCTGGGTCTGATTCTCTAACTCTTTTGAATAATGTTTTTGAAGGCAATAAAAGAACTGCTCATATCCGTGTTGCACCCAACTTTGTGCATGGTGGGAATATGAGTAATGATCAGACTAACAGAGGTTTTGAGATAGACGGTGATTTGTCCGGGGAGGTCGTTCTGTCTAGTGGAGATATCCCTTATATAGTGGGACATCTGATCATAAATCCTTCTGGCAAAATGGTCGTTGAACCAGGGGCAATTTTGAAGATGAATGATTTTGTCGCTTCGGGTGCGATTTATGTGAACGGGGGAATTTTAGAATTTCGCGGTACTCCAGAAAATAAAATTTACATTACATCACTCCGAGACGATACTATTGGAGGGGACACAAATGGGGACGGTGACCTCACTCTTCCTGCTCTCAAAAATTGGGCTTCTATATTTTTAGAAAATGGCTCGAATGCTTTGTTTGAAAATGTGGAGCTTGGTTATGGAGGGTACAATTGGAATGGTGAATATTTAAATATTGGTGCTGCTATATATCAAAGAGGTGCTGAACTTTCTATAAAGAATTCTGTTTTTCATCACAATAGGACAGCGGATATTTTTACAGATGGAGGAAATACACAAATTTTTGGTAGCGAATTTGAGGGTAGTGATTATGGTATTTGGTCGCGAGGCGGCAGTACCACTGTATCAAACTCTAGCTTTACAAATCATGTTGGCCTTGGTGTTTATGGCGAGTCGGGGCCACAAGTGGATGCCAGGAATAATTGGTGGGGGAGTATTGATGGGCCGAAAGATACTTCAGATCCAAATCCGACGGGCAACGGAGATAAAATCCAGGGTAATGTAAATTACGCACCATTTCTCACTTCATGGCCCCCTTCGACAGAAAAAGTTATCAACCCGGTGATTATTGTTCCGGGGATTATGGGGTCTGCTTACAAAAATGGAAATTGGGTGATAGATCCTGTTTTTCATGTTTATGACAATTTGATCGAAACGTTAGAGAAAAATGGATACACAAAAGGAGAAAATCTGTTCCCTTGGGGGTACGATTGGAAAAATTCAAATACAGAAAGTGCGTTACTCTTGAAGCAAAAAATTGATGAGATAAAAAATATATGTGGTTGTGAAGAAGTTGATATTGTCGCTCACTCTATGGGCGGTCTTGTAACTAGGGCATATGTCCAATCTGAAAATTATGAAAACGATATTGATCAAATTATTTTCTTAGGCACTCCACATAGAGGGGCGCCGAAAGATTATTTAACTTGGGAAGCGGCAGAACTTTCACCGGATGCTTTTAATTTTTTTATAGAATCTCATTATAAGAAAGAAGCCAAAAAGTTAGGGTACAGTAACCTTTTCGAATATATCCATGATTGGCCTATAAAATCTGTGGAGGAACTCTTGTCGACTTCAAATTACTTGTACAGTGCTACTAGCAGCCAAACCTTAATTTATCCAATGGGCTACCCACGCAACATATTTCTGGAAAATTTAAACCAAGGGATTGTTGCTTTTCTTGAAGAAGATATTGATATTGCAAATATAATATCTAAAGCAAAGGACACTATAACGGGACTGAGGGTTGTTAATTCAAACAAACTTCCTTTGTGGCAACATGGCTACCCAGAAAATTATGACAGTAATACGGGAGACAAGGGTCTTATATTCGGTCTAGGTGATGGTACTGTACCAGAGATAAATGCTTCTTTGGGCGAAAGAGTGGATATTTTTATATCCTCTGATCATGTTAATCTTCCTACAGATGCGATGGAAGAAATATTTGATGAAATACATGGGGGAGAATTGGTAGACCCCGTAAAAACTTCTTTGCCACTTAAAATTTTGTTTGCCAAGATATTTTCACCAGCTGATTTTGTAATAATTGCTCCTGATGGGAAGAAGGTTGGAAAGAACTTCTCGACTGGACAGGAAATAAATGAAATACCAGGATCTTTCTACTCTGGATTTGACGGAGATGATGAATACGTGACCATCCCCGACCCAATGGACGGGGAATATAAAATTGAGCTTCAGGGAACTGGCTCGGGAGGGTCTTATCGTTTTGAGACTACCTACATAACAGAAGCTACTTCTACAACTGCCGAAGTTTCGGGGGTTACTGCACCAAATCAAATTACCAATCTTAAGGTTGGTATTGATAGTGAAAAACCAAATCAAACAAAAATTGAAAAAGAAGTGACTTTGGATGTTTTGATATCTGACATAAATATGGCGTACAATTTGGGTTGGATAAAGGATGTAAAAGTAAAAAATGATTTGGTAAAAAAAGCTAAACTTCTTATAAAATTTGAAAAAAGAAGGAATGGAAAGTACGAAAAAGTGGTAGATAAATTGACAGTCATACTAGTTGATTTGGAGCTGGATTTACTTCTTAAAAAAGGAAAGATAAATAAAGATGCTAGAGATTTATTAAGAAAAGATTTAAAATACATTATCAATAACAATTAATTTATGAAAAGAAATTTATTACTATTTTTGGCTCTAGTATCAAGTTCTTCCTTAATTTCAATATTTCTAGGAGAAAAAATCAGTACCAGTTTGTTTCCTTTTGCTGGAAGTTGGATTGTTCCATTTGAAATAATACATTTCGTAAACAGTTTTCCATTTGTCTATTATTTCCTGGCACCATTTTTGTTTTTATCTTGGGGGGAGGGTAAAAAATGGGTTTGGATAATCGTTTCTGTTTTGCCACTTGTTATTATAGAGATTTATATAGGCGCTTTTGTAGAATTTTTGAGTTTAAATCTAACCTTCTTTATTTCTGGAGTCTTCTTGTCGTTTATCACTAAATTCACAGTAGGTAAAATAAAAAAATAATTGATTTTTATCTAGCGAAAAACCCGAGGAGTGTGTACTCGACTCGGGTCTTTGGACTATCGGGGGACGAGCTGGTTTGCGTCAAACTCAGCCAAATTTGCGCTTGCACTACTCATCACTGCGTTTGCGGTGTTGAGTGTGTTTACAAGCAAATTTTCGCCCGCCACGAATACTTCTGACATAAGGAACTTGAGGATAATTATCGTTAACCCAAGTCCCAACGCTTTTCTCATATTATTAAAAATTGCGGGGGCTAGGTGCAAAGCTGACGAAGCTTTGCACGAGAGCTAACGACTCTCCTCCCTCCGGAGACTAGGCGCGCTTTTCGCGACCACTCTCCGGAGGCTTTCCTTATGTACCTGCTTTTACTATATAAGTACTTCATCTTCGTGTCAAGTGGAAGTCAGTTGGATCTATCGGGCCGCTTTCTTTTTATATAAATTTTAATTAAACTGATTTCAATATGGCTTGGGAAGACAGACCTCAAATAATTAAAGATGTTGGTTTTGACTTTAGGTGGGACTCGAAAAAGGTCTGGTCTTTAGATGTGTCAGCTGAGAAAATGGATATGCAAGATTTGATTTGGCACTTCGACATCCCATTTTGGGAAGTGGAGGGGACAGACGACTATAATCTTAAACCCTGGGAAGTAATCGAGAACCCTGACAAACACTCTATTCACTACAAAAAGGTCCAAGAAGCCGATTTGAAATACCCGATTGATATTATGGAAAACAAAGGCAGGTGGCTTATTCTCGATGGTCTTCATCGTTTAGTAAAAGCTCATATGCAAGGACTCAAAAAAGTAATGGTCCGCAAGATCCCGAGAGAAAAAATTCCTGAAATTTTGAAATAAAATAAAAAAAATATAAACAAAAGCCCCGCGTATTCTGCGGGGCCTGTATACCTAGCGGCGAAAGCTGTTCCAAAGAGACGGTGCTCCGAAGGGTGGCTCCTTCTTCCACTTGATCGTCTTCCGGTTTGTAATCCAGTGAGGACGATCTGGGCGACCAAAGCCACAACCATCGAAATCTGGTGCGAGACCGTGAGTGTTCCTCGGTTGCTCCACCTTTCCTTCACGGAAGAACTTTCGTGCGATCCGAGACGCTTTACCACGAATCTCTCGTGGCCAGCGATAATCTCGGTATTCCTTGAGAAGCTTGTCGATCTGCTCCGGTGTGCTGGCCGATGTGCCGGCGATGATGAGTTTTACATCCTTCGGGTCCACCTTCCCCTCAGCCATTTCTTCACAGCATTTGCCGAGGCTCAAACCGATCAGTCTAGTTTTACGCATATCAATCTCCTTTGACTTTTTGTTAGAGGGTTGGGTGTTTCGAACACCCTTACCTCAGTCTCTAGAGACCAACACGCTTACAGTAGAGGTGTTCGTTGAAAGAAAAAAATCGTCTTTGCTAGGTCATGTTAAAGAACTCCTTTCTGGGGCTAACTAATAAACAGTATACCAAATTATATACTAAAAGTCAATATGTGTAAAGGGTAAGTAAAATAAAGATTTTTTGGCGAAAAAGTGGAGAAAAACTTTAAAATAAAGTAGATTGTAGGAATGGCAAATATCACTGTCGGGATTGTCGGGCTACCAAATGTGGGCAAATCCACTCTTTTCAACGCACTTACAAAAAAGTCGGTGCCGGCGGAGAATTACCCTTTTTGTACGATTGACCCCTCGGTGGGTATCGTGCCTGTGCCTGACGAAAGGCTCGAAAAACTAAATGAATTTTCTAAATCAGCAAAAAAGGTGCCAGCAGTGGTGGAGTTTACTGACATCGCAGGGCTAGTGAAAGGGGCTTCGGAAGGAGAAGGTTTGGGCAATAAGTTCCTCTCTCACATCAGAGAAGTTGACGCTATCGCGCAGGTTGTCCGAATTTTTGAAGACAAAGATATCATACATGTGAATAACAAAGTTGATCCACTTTCAGATATCGAAACCATAAACCTCGAACTCATCTTGGCAGACTTGCAGGTCGTCGAAAAAAGGCTTGGCTCTCTCGAAAAAGAAGCAAGGTCTGGAAAGAAAGAAGCAATCATAGAAAAAAGTGGTTTGGAAAAGGTGAAGAAAGTTTTGGAAGAAGGTAAGCTTGCAAGTAGTGCAAAGGGAGAGCTTGATGAAAAGGAGGCGCCCCTCGTCAAAAATTTGCAGCTTCTCAGCATGAAGCCGATATTTTATGTACTCAACAATTCAGAAGCGGCCCAGCCCGCCTCGCAAGCGAGAGCGTTGCTGGCGGGAGAAAACAGTATGGTTAGAAATAATTTTGTTGAGGTTGACGCAATTTTTGAAAAAGGTTTTGATGATCTGATAAAAAAAGCTTACGAAACTCTCGACCTTGTCACCTTCTTTACTACCGGGGAAGACGAGACAAGAGGCTGGACTACCCGCCGCGGAGCTACCGCACCGCAGGCGGGCAGGTCAATTCACGGCGACTTTGAGGAGAAGTTTATACGAGCCGAGGTGATAGCTTGGGACAAACTTTTGGAAGCAGGCAGCTATGCTGCTGCTCGTGAAAAGGGCTGGCTCCGCACAGAAGGTAAAGAATATATAGTCCAAGACGGGGATGTGATTGAGTTTAAAATTTAGCCTAAAAATGGTATAATTAGGCGTAATGGTTTTTGTGGGTTTATTTATTTTTGCCTTATTAATCCTAACTTTTATTTTTATGGAAAATTCTCGTACATCTGCTAAAGACTTCTTTTTGCATCTCGGAATGATGGTTTCTCTTTATGCTGTGACTATCGCCTTTATCAATCTTGTTTTTAGTGTCATTGGTCGCGCTTTCCCTGACATGATCACAAACGGCTACTATTGGTCGCAAGGTTCAGAGATAAGCATGCCCGTGGCTACTCTCATCATCGTCTTTCCTATATTTTTGATACTTTCAAGATTTGTATATAAGTCATATATAGAGAGTCCTGACAAAAAGAACTTGAGCATAAGAAAGTGGCTCACTTACATCACTCTGTTTATCGCAGGGGTAATACTCGCGGGCGACCTCGTGACTGTGCTTTATAAATTCCTTGATGGGCAAGATTTGACCACAGCATTTTTGCTCAAGGCTTTGACAGTCCTCCTAGTATCTGGGTTTGTGTTTGGGTATTATCTTCAAGATATAAGAGAAAGGGTTTCTAGTAATCAGAGAAAGTTTTGGGCAATGGGTGTGGCTCTCATAATTTTAATTTCTATTATCCTTGGCTTTGCAGTGATCGGTAGCCCAAGGACTCAAAGGCAGCTTCGTATGGATCAGGAGACTGTTTATTCACTCGACAATGCGAATTGGCAGGTGATCAACTATTGGCAGGTGAACGGCATGATACCAGACTCCATACCAAGTCTTACTCCAGAAATAGATTATAAAAAGACGGGAAATATGACCTATGAACTCTGTGCTACATTTAACCATTCAAATCAATATAGGGGTGGAAATATGGGATGGGTTGTGGGCCCAAAAATGCCTGGAGTGGTGGACTGGTCTCATAATGTAGGATACCACTGCTTTGAAATGCAGATTGACCCAGTCATGTACCCAACTCAGGTGAGAGGGTAGATCAAATATCTTTAGGGGAATACATTATTTTGTATTATGAAAAAAAGATTTTTCATTGTATATTGTTTTATAAATGAATAATTATGATCACAAAGAAATAGATAAGAAGTGGCCCCACTCCGCTGAAGCTTCGCGGGGCAAGCAAGAGTATAATCATCGAGAGATTGAGTCTAAATGGCAAGAAGTTTGGAATAAAAATAAACTTTATAAAACAGAGGAAGATCCAAGTAAACCCAAGTCTTTTGTTTTGGACATGTTCCCTTATCCTTCTGGAGAGGGCTTGCATGTCGGTCACCCCAAGGGCTACATCGCTACTGACATTTATTCCCGTATGAAAAAAATGCAAGGGCACAATGTCTTGCACCCAATGGGATGGGATGCTTTTGGATTGCCTGCGGAGAACTTTGCTATAAAACATAAAATTCACCCAAGAGTTGCAGTAGAAAAAAATATTCAAAGATTTAAAGAGCAGCTTTCAAAAATTGGTTTTAACTATGATTGGGGCAGGGAAATAAATACTACAGATCCAGAATACTATAAATGGACACAGTGGATATTTTTGAAGATGCTCGAAAAAGGTTTGGCTTATGAATCTTATGAACCGATAAACTGGTGCCCTTCTTGCCAGACTGGTCTTGCAAATGAAGATTTGGAGTCAGATGGTACTTGTGAACGCTGTGGCTCTGTCGTAGAAAAGCGCCCAATGCGACAGTGGGTTTTGAAAATAACAGAATACGCAGACAGGATGCTTGAAGATTTGAAACTTTTGGATTGGCCTGAATATATAAAGGAGGCTCAGAGGAATTGGATAGGTAGGAGTGAGGGGATGCTCTTCAGTGCTCCAGTAAAAGATACTGACTTAAAAATTCAAACATTTTCAGCGCATTTCGAAGGTTTTGCTGCAGATACTTTTGTTGTAATCGCACCAGATCATCCGTTTTTGCCACAGTTGGTAAAAGGGACTGAAAAAGAAAAAGAAGTTTTGGAATTTGCTCAAAAGCTCGTGGAAAAAAGATTGGCTCAAGGGTTTGCTGCCGAAAAAGAGTCAGAAGGGATTTTCACTGGTCGTTATATTGTTGATCCGGTGGGTAATGGAGATTTGCCAATTTGGGTGGCGAGTTATGCGCTCGCTGATTATGGTACGGGTATAGTGAAATGTTCTGCTCATGATGAGCGAGATTTCGCCTTTGCGAAAAAATACAATGTTCCCTTGAAAGAAGTTTTGATCCCAAGGATGATTGACTATACCAACCCTCATGTTGAAGGTAAAAAGGTAGTTTTTCGAAAAGCTGTTATTGTACTTCTCAAAAATCCAAAAACTGGTGAAATATTGACTTTGAAATGGAAGAAGCAGCCCTGGGTCACTTTTGTCATGGGAGGAATTGAAGAAGGGGAAACTCCAGAACAGGCGGCAGAAAGGGAAATAAAAGAAGAAACTGGTTATCAAAATATAAAAAATATAAAAATTTTGGGTGGTCCGACCCAGGCAGAATTTTTTGCAGCTCACAAGGATGAAAATCGCATCACCAACTCGTGGCTTGCGGTCGCTGAGCTTGCTGATGAAACTCAAGAAAGTTTGTCCGATGAAGAAGCTGCGATACATGAACTTGAATGGGTTGATCCAGAAAAAATAGATCCTAAAAAAATCCAGCATAGCGAGGCTGCACTTATCTTGGATAGGATGAAAAATGGAGTGAAGGCTTGGACTGATATGAAAAACAGTGTACTTTTGGCACCAGAGCAGTTTAAAGGAAAGATTGCGGGAGAAGTACGACAAGAAATAATCGAATATTTAGAAAAAAATAAATTAGCTGAAAAAAAGACCACATATAAAATAAAAGATTGGGTGTTTAGTAGGCAGAGATATTGGGGAGAGCCAATACCTGTGATCCATTGCGAAGAGTGTGGGGTCGTAGGCGTGCCCGAAAAAGATTTGCCGGTGAGACTTCCTGATGTTGAAAATTATCAGCCGACAGGTACTGGTGAGTCTCCGCTTGCCAACATTGAGAATTGGGTAAATACAACTTGTCCTAAGTGTGGTGGTGCTGCAAGGCGCGAGACAAACACGATGCCTCAGTGGGCAGGGTCTTCTTGGTATTATTTGCGCTTCATGGATCCAAAAAATAGTGAGAAACTTGTCGACCCCAAAAAAGAAAAATACTGGGCGCCTGTTGATGTGTATGTCGGGGGGGACCATGCGGTGAGACATCTTATATATGCTAGGTTTTGGCATAAGTTTTTGTTTGACATTGGCTCTGTGAGTACCGAAGAGCCTTTTGCTAGATTGGAATTCTTGGGATTTATTTTGGCAAAAGACGGAAGGAAGATGAGTAAGAGATGGGGGAATGTGATAAATCCTGACGATATAGTTGATTTGTGGGGAGCAGATACCTTGAGGCTCTATGAGATGTTTATGGGCCCATTTGAAAACACGATTGCTTGGAAAGATGAAAGTCTTATAGGTGTCAGGAGATTTTTAGAAAGGTCTTGGAAATTTGCGCATGGCAATTTTGTAGATCAAGATTCTCAAGAAAAAAATCAAAAAATAGAGTCATTACTACACAAAACAATCAAAAAAGTAACTGAAGACATAGAAGGTTTCAAATTCAATACCGCCATTTCTACGATGATGATCTTGCTCAATGAATTTGAGGCGAATAAAGATTTGGTTTCTAAAGAATATGTCGAGGTATTTTTGAAACTTTTGGCCCCTTTTGCTCCTCATATGGCCGAAGAGATATGGTCTGGTTTTGGAAACCAAAAATCAATACATTTGGAAGAATGGCCAAAGTTTGACGAGTTAAAAACCAAGGAGACAGAGGTAAAAATTATGGTGCAGGTAAACGGCAGAGTGAGGGCAAATTTCGTTGCAAATGCTGGTATTTCTGAAGAAGAAGCCAAAAAACAGGCCCTCGCCATGCCAGAAGTTCAGAAGTGGATTCAAGGTCTTAGCATAGAGAAGACAATCTTTGTTGTGGATAAGCTTCTGAATATCGTTGTAAAATAGGACCACTTCAAAGATTTGACATATATTGTATAATTTGTTACAACTATATAGCTAATGTTGCATAATAATTTTTAATCTTTTATGAAAAATAATCCTTCAAAAAACAAACAAATACCACTTTCGTTCAACCCTAAACAGGTAGTGAAGAAGCTTTTGAATTCACTTCCTTCTAGAGCTCAGGACATCATAGTGGGTAGGTTTGGTCTTTCTGGGGGAGGTGAAGAGATGACTCTTGAGTCTATCGGTAAGAAATATGGTATCACAAGAGAGAGAGTCAGGCAGATAGAAAATTATGCAATCAATCATATAAGAAAGTCTGATACTTACGAAAAAGAAAAAGTTTCTTTTGAGGAATTGTTTAAGGTTATAAAAGGTATGGGCGGCATAGTTTCTGAAGAGGACTTACTAGAAAGCCTAGGTAAAGATGCTACTACAAGAAAAAATGTTCACTTCCTTTTGGTGGTGGGTGACAGCTTCAGTAAAGTAAAAGAAGATGTCGAATTCAAACACAGGTGGCACATAGACAAAGAGCTTGCAGACAGGATACACGAAGCTATCCAAAAACTTTATTCAGGTCTCAAAGATGATGAGATCGTACCAGAGTCTGAAATAGTGGCTTCATTCTTAGAGCATCTTAAGGGTGTATCAGACGAATACAAAAATGATGAGATACTCACAAGATGGCTTTCAATTTCTAAAAATATTTCCAAAAATCCTCTTGGTGAATGGGGTAGATCAAAATCTTCAAATATAAAGACAAAGGGTGTTAGAGACTACGCATACTTGATACTCAGAAAGCATGGTTCACCTATACACTTTAGAGAAGTGGCTAAACTCATAGGAGAAATCTTCAATAAGAAGGCTCATGTCGCTACTACTCACAACGAACTTATAAAAGACCCAAGATTTGTACTTGTAGGCAGAGGTCTTTATGCTCTTAAGGAGTGGGGCTACTCTACTGGTGTGGTAAAAGATGTCATAAAAGATATTTTGAAAAGAGAAGGTCCTCTATCAAAGGGCGATATTCTAGAAAGGGTTTTGAAGGAAAGATATGTCAAAGAAAATACAGTTTTGGTAAATCTACAGAATCCAAAATTCTTCAAGAAAAACAAGCAAGGTCTCTACGTTGTCGCTTAAACTAAGTCACGAAAATCACAATTAAAAAATTATTTAATTGTGATTTTTTAGTACTCAAGTTATCAAAACCCAAAAAGTGCAAAAACAAAAAGCGAGATTTATCTGCCGTTTTTTGTTTTTGCACTTTTTGGGTTTTACTGTTTATATAGAAACTTTTACAACTTTTTCTCTTGGCACTTTAGTCTCTGGACTATATAATTGTAAATATGTCTGGTTTTTTTGATAGCGAACTGTGGGATTTATTTTTAGTTGCTCTAAAGTACGCATATCGTTTTATGCCACTTTGGCTTCCTCTTATACTTTTGTATTTGCTTTTTAATGCTTGGATTTATTACAAAAGGACAAAATACTTGAGCTCTCTCGGGTATAAACTTCTCGAAATAAAACTACCAAGAGAAATACTCAAATCTCCTGCTGCTATGGAAATAGTGCTAGGTACTTTTTCTCAGGGCGGAGGAGAGAGTACTTGGATAGATAGGATCTGGAATGGTAAGACGAGGGATTGGTTTTCTCTTGAGATAGTCTCAAGAGAGGGCGAAGTGCATTTTTATATTTGGACAAGACCGAAGTACAAAAAGGTTATAGAAACACAAATATATTCTCAGTATCCAGGAGTCGAGATTTACGAAGTGCCTGACTACACACTTCCTTTTTATTATGACAAAGAAAAAATAGAAATTTGGGGGGCTGATTTTGTGCTTACCAAAGCCGACCCATACCCAATAAAAACCTATGTTGACTACGGACTAGATAAAGACCCCAAGGAGGAATTTAAAATTGATCCGATGACTCCGCTTGTAGAATTTATGGGTTCTATCACCCAAGGTCAGCATATATGGGTGCAAATAATGATCAGGGCGCATAAGAAGAGGAGAATCTGGGATCTTTTTGATGAAAAAGAAGATGCTTGGGTAGAGGAAGCCAAAACAGAAAAAGAAAAGATACTTGCTAAGTTGAAGTCTGATAAGGATGCTGGGTTTCCTAGGATACCTACTAAAATTGAAGGGGACACCATAGCAGCCCTCGAAAGAAGTGTCACCAAGCTTCCTTTTGATTGCGGTATAAGGGCCATTTATATAGCAGACAAAGATAAATTTAGTTCTTCAAACATAGGTGGTATCACTGGCGCTTGGAAGCAGTATGGCTCTGCAAACCTAAATGGCTTCAAACCAGCTGGTTGGATGACTATATTTGACTACCCTTGGCAAGAATGGGGAGGCAAAAAAGATGCACTTAAACCTATATTGCTAGAAGAGTATAAGCTACGTCGTTACTTTCATTCTACAAATATGGGCGCTGATTTTTATAGCAAACCTTTTGTACTCAATGTTGAAGAGCTTGCCACTATATTTCACTTCCCAGGCGCAGTACTCGCTACACCTACATTTACTAGACTTCCATCCAAGAAATCCAATGCACCTTCTAATCTTCCAATATGATGAAATTGAAAGTTTTATTTGAAAAGATTTTTTCTAAATTTGGCAATACATACGAATGGCTCAGGTACAAACTTGAATTGTTGCGTTTGGCTATAAGTACACACCCGAGATTTATCATTTTTAGGCTAGAACTCTTTAGATGGTTTCCGTTTCTCTCTAAAAATATTTTTAAGGTTATCTCTGTTTCTTTTGTCGCTGTTTTTTTCTTTCTGATTTTTTATGTTATCAGTTGGCGCTCTCCGTCTCCATTTCCTGATCATGTGCTCGTGACAGTGGAAAGAGGTGAGTCTTTGGGGCAGATAGCTACACACTTGAAAGAAAAGCGGGTGATAAGGTCGGAGTTTTGGCTCAAAGTTTTTGTAACCCTGATGGGTGGTCAAAATAAAGTGATAGCGGGTGACTACTACTTCCCAGACCCTAAAAATATCTTTGAGGTTTCGAGCACTTTGCGTAGGGGGAGGTTTGGCCTTATCTCAGTCAGGGTCACTTTGCATGAAGGCTTGTCTTCTATTGAAATGGCAGACATTTTAGAAAAGGAACTGCCGGCATTTAGCAAAGAAGATTTTATTTCTGAAGTCGAGAGCTCTGGATTTGAGGGTTATCTTTTCCCTGACACTTACTTCTTTTTGCCAAATACAAAAGCAAGTGACGTGATACTCACCATGCGTGAAAATTTCGCAAGACAAGTCGCCCCTTTTGAGGAAGATATTTTAAATTCAGGCAAGTCAATGAACGACCTCGTGATCATGGCATCGATCGTTGAAGATGAGGCAAATAGTGCTATAGATACAAAGAGGATAGTCGCAGGTATTCTTTGGAAAAGATTGCGTATAGAAATGCCGCTACAGGTTGACGCACCATTTGTCTACTATAATGGCAAAAATAGCTACACTTTGAGTCTAGAAGATTTGAAGGAAGACCATCCTTATAACACTTATGTAAATAAGGGGCTGCCTCCGACTGCTATCACCAACCCAGGGATTGATTCGATAAGGGCGGCTATCGCTCCTACCAATACCGACTATTTATTTTTTATGTCAGACAAGAGTGGCAATATGTACTACGCAGCAGATTTTGACGGACATCAGCACAACAGAGAGAGGTATTTGAGGTAGTGTCGGATGTAAACCCAAAAAACCAAAAACACTACTCCTTCTGCGTTAGGTCATAAGCCTGCCCGCCATGCTTCGCAAGGCGATGCGGGCGGGGTTTTAGGCTCTTGAAGAAGTGTGTTTTTGGTTTTTTGGGAAATAAAATATAAAAAGTTGCGCTCCGCTCGTTCTTCACGAGCGGAGCGGTTTCAGTGTTAGGCCGGGATCTGGGCTGGGGCGAATAATTGCTCGAATATCTCATCTGACGGGCATGGTGACATGCCGTTCAGGGAGAGGAATGGGGTGCTCCCTGCAAATACAGGTCGCAGCCAGTAAAACACGATGCTCCTGGGGAGCACACTTGCTCCATCTTCTAAAGTCGTCACCAGCCTTACTTGCCACATTTCAGCCGGGGGTTTTGGTGACACCCGACTAGTTCCGGTAGCCTCTATTCGGGCCACTATATTCTTTTTTGAGATGTGGTTGCCATAGTAACTTTGCACAGACATTAGCAGATTTGTACCTGCTCCGTGCAACGCATCATTTGCGATATACCAGGTTCCCAAGGGTTCCCCAGGGAAAGTGATCCCTGATTCGATTCTGAACATGTTGCCAACCTCCTGTTTTTAGATTAAAATAGAAATAATGAAAAGTCAAGGAAAAAAAGTCATAGATCCTGAGCGAAGTCGAAGGGTTTTTGTAGGCCTTTCGGGCGGGGTGGACTCGGCTGTTTCTGCTGCACTCCTCAAGAGCCAGGGTTTTGATGTGACTGGAGTTTTTATCAAGGCTTGGTCACCTCCTGGCTTCGTCTGTACATGGAAAGAAGACAGAAGGAGCGCCATGAGAGCGGCGGCTGTTTTGGATATCCCATTTCTCACTCTTGATTTGGAAAAGGAATACAAAAAGGATGTTGTGGACTATATGATACGAGAATATAGAGAAGGCAAGACTCCCAACCCTGACGTAATGTGCAATAAGGAAATAAAGTTTGGGCACTTTTTGAAATTTGCTCTCGAAAATGGCGCTGACTACGTGGCGACGGGGCATTACGCTCGAGTCCATGCAAGTCAGGAGTTGCGAGGAGAAGGTTCTCTCAAAAAGTCCTCGGGTTCCTTCCCTTCGGTCGGCCAGACTTTTATCGAGAACTTTTCTGTCCTGTTGCTTGAGGGAAAAGATAAGAACAAAGACCAATCATATTTTCTCTGGACACTAACACAAGATCAGCTAAAGCACACACTTTTCCCGATTGGGCACTTGGAAAAGTCAGAAGTAAGGAAGCTTGCTCACAAATTTGGTTTGCCTCAAGAAACACGCAAAGACAGTCAAGGACTCTGCTTCCTCGGCAAGATAGACATGAAAGAATTCTTGAAGGAATATCTCGATGTTAAAAAAGGGGATGTATTGAATGAAAACGGTGAGGTGATAGGTGAGCATGATGGTGCAGAGCTTTTCACTTTAGGAGAAAGGCACGGGTTTAGTATTTTTAAACAAACAGGTGAGCCAATGTATGTGGTGAGCAAGGATGTTGAAAAAAATACTATTACGATTGCAGTGAAATATAATTTTGATGAGAAAAATGAGACGGCAGAGCAGGAAAGCTCCTCCTCAAAAAGTCCTCGGTCCCTCGCCCAGGGCTCAGCCAGACTTTTTTCAGAGGACTTTCCTGCTCTGCCTAGGCGAATTTATTCACAAAACTGGATTTCGGGCGAGGAACCGAAGGAAGAAATCGAGTGCAGGCTTCGTTATAGGCAGACAAAAATAAAGTGCAGGGTAGAGGGGGATAATTTATTTTTGACAGATGGGGAAATAGTGGCTCCTGGTCAATCAGTTGTTTTTTATGGGCCTGCCTCTTCGGCGGAAATAAGTGAAATTTGCCTTGGTGGTGCTATAATAGCCTAGTAAATTAGGCATTATAGATTATGAAAGAAAAAATATTAATTACAAAAGCGACAGGCGAAAGGGAAAATTTTGATTCAAATAAACTCAGGAGTTCTCTTCTTAGATCGAGGGCTGAGCCAAATATCGTAGATGATATTATAGGTAGGGTAGAGCTTGAGCTTAGAGACGGCATGACTACTGCCGAAATATACAGGAATGCTTTTGCCTTACTTAAAGAAAAACACGTAAAAGCATCTGTTAGGTATTCACTTCGTAACGCGGTGATGGACATGGGGCCGACTGGTTTCCCATTTGAGAAACTTATAGCAGAGATTTGGCGAGCAAAAGGTTTTGAAAGTACTACTGACTATATAGCAAAGGGTAAATGTGTCGACCATGAGATAGATGTGGCTGCTTGGAATAATGAAAAGCTCATCATGATAGAAGCTAAATTTCATAATGAGTTTGGTATAAAGTCTGATCTCAAAACTGTTTTGTATGTAAACTCGAGATGGGCTGATCTGGAAGGCGAAGTTTTTGACGGGATTTTGGGAGGCAGGAAACTTAGTGAAGGTTGGCTTATCACAAATACAAAATTTACTGAGCAGGCTATAAAATATGCGCAGTGTAGAAAAATGAATTTGATTGGTTGGAATTACCCAGAGACAGGCAATTTGCAGGATTTGATAGAAGATAGCGGCATGCACCCGATCACTTCTTTGAAAAGTATTGGTCCGAGAGAAGAGAGGCTCCTCATGGAGGCGGGTATCGTGCTTTGCAACCAAGCAAAAGAAAATCAAGATGTGGTAAGACAGGCAGGTATCACGGGTGAAAAATTTGTAGAAATGATGCAAGAAATAGATTTGATACAGCAATGAGTTTTTATAAAAAAAAGTTATATGAGCCTGATTCTAAGGAATATTTCAAAGTAAGTCGATCAAAAATCGATTTATTTGTTGAGTGTCCGAGGTGTTTTTATTTGGATAGAAGGGTGGGGGTGTCGAGGCCCCAAGGCTTTCCTTTCAACTTAAACAGTGCCGTCGACCTACTTCTTAAAAAAGAATTTGATATTCATAGAAAGCAAAAAACTCCTCATCCACTCATGGATAGCTACGGTATAGAAGCCGTGCCTTTTGAAGATAAGAGGATGGATGAATGGAGGGAAAACTTTGTCGGGGTCCAGGCTTTTCATAAACCAACAAACTTTTTGGTTTTTGGTGCCGTGGATGATTTGTGGGTAAACAAGCAGGGAGAAATTATGGTTGTCGACTACAAGGCGACCAGCAAAGATGGGGAAGTGGGGCTCGACGCTGAGTGGCAGGGAGGGTACAAGAGGCAGATGGAGGTGTACCAGTGGCTCCTCCGGGGCAATGATTTGAAAGTTTCTGACACTGGGTATTTTGTTTATGCAAACGGCAAGAGAGATAGGGAGGCTTTCGAGGGTAAGCTCGAGTTTGATATAAAGATAATTTCTTATACTGGTAGTACTGAATGGGTAGAAGAAACTTTGGAAAAAATGAAAAAGTGTTTGGATGGTGACCTGCCAAAATGCTCACCAAATTGTGAGTATTGTAAGTATGTTTCCGAGGCTGCAAAGTCATAAAAAACCAGAAAAGAAAAAACCTGAAGTAAAATTTTGATCTCCGTGGGAACCCTTTAGGGAGGAGGAGTCAGAATTTTACTTCAGGTTTTTTTTGGAAATTTGGATAAAAAAAGGCGGACCAACTGCGTCCGCTCTCATGTCTTGTTAGGCGTGCTTTTTGGGACGGACCCTCTTCTTTCTCTCCTCTTCCTCTTTGTTGTCTTGCGCTGTTTCTCGCGCAAGGAGTTCTGTAAGGGGAAAAGAGTTGAAGGGTCTCTGGTGGGGAGCACGCCTACCGTATACGACTTGGCTTTTGTACAGCCTATCCAACCCTTTAAGAGTGTGCATGTCTACTCCTACCAAAATGCTATAATTTTTGAAACTAAAATGCAAAGGAAAACTTTTAAACAAAAAGTACTGGAGGTAGTGAGTAAAATTCCAAAAGGAAAAATCATGACTTACAAAGAAGTCGCCAAGAAGGCAGGCAGCCCCAATGCGAGTCGTGCTGTAGGTAGTGTTTTGAAGACCAATTTTGACCCTAGCATCCCATGCCACAGGGTCATAAGGAGTGATGGTGTCACGGGCGAGTACAATAGGGGGCGAGAAAATAAAATCAAACTATTAAAAGCAGAAGGGGCGCTACTCTAAGTGTGCGTCCCTGTCACGAATTCGAATATTACTCCAAAAATACTCAAAACAATAATTATAATCAGCATCAAGGATGCGAAACTGACCTGCGGTTCCTTGAGATTTTTTTCATGTTGCACCTCTTTTTCTTTTATAACATAATTTCCACATGACTAATACTACAGAAGATAGGAAAGAGCTCATGAAGCAAATAAGGGACGAGGTGGTGGCTCTCAAAAATTCTCCGCTATACAAATTTCGTATTGAAAATAAAAACTTGCCGGTGATTGGCGAGGGTAGCCACTCGGCCAAAATCATGTTTATAGGTGAAGCCCCAGGGAGGAACGAAGCCAAAACGGGGCGGCCTTTTTGCGGTAGAGCAGGCGAAATATTCAACAAACTTTTAGAAAGTGTCGGTATTAAAAGAGAAGATGTGTATGTGACAAATATTGTTAAGGATAGGCCGCCACAAAATAGGGATCCACTTCCAGAAGAAATAAAAATATATGGGCCATTTCTCGATAGGCAGATAGAGATAGTGAGGCCGGAAGTTATCGCCACGCTTGGCCGCTATGCGATGGGCTATGTCATGCCCAAATTTGATCTTGGTTCGGAACTTGAACCGATAGGCAAAGCTCACGGCAAAACATACGAAGCGGAGGCAAGCTATGGGAAAATAAAAATCATACCTCTCTATCACCCAGCCGTGGCTGTCTACAACTCCCACACTCTCGATATTCTAAAAAAAGATTTTGAAGTTTTGAAAGGGATTTGATTAATACTCGATAAATCTGATGTTCTTTTTCGACATAAGTTTTGTAGTCCACGGATAAAATTTTGCTAAATTTTTCCTCGTGTTCGGTTCAGTCAACCTCACAAGGGACTCCAAAACTCATGCCTCAACAAACATCAGATTTGCAAGTTTTGAGAAAAGGTTAATTTGGAGTAAGATAACAAAATGAACCACAAAACAGAATGGGATTTTTCCCTTATTTACAAAGGAGAGGTAGAGCCTCAAGTTAAAAAAGATTTAAGCAATATCAAAAAGGCATATCTTGGCTTTATAAAAAAATACAGCAAAGATAAAAAATATTTGAAAAATGATAAAGCTCTTCGAAAAGCTCTTGAGGATTATGAGTCGATAGGAAAAAACCCAGCAGGAGAGAGACCATACCTTTATTTTAACTATAAAAGAGCACTCAATTCCTCTGACAACGAATCCCAAGCTGAGCTTATGAAGCTCTCCAACTTTTTCACCGAGCTATCAAACCAGATGGAGTTCTTTATGCTTGATATCGCTAAAATACCTGCACCAATCCAGAAAAAGTTTTTGAAGTCCAAGGAGCTTGCTCCTTTCAAATATTTTCTTAAGAAAATATTTGAAAATGCAAAACACAATCTCTCTGAGCCGGAAGAAAAGATAATGAATCTCAAGGGTCTCCCTTCTCATGGCATGTGGACTTCAGGTTTCGGAAGAGTCTTAAATAAACAGACTGTAAATTTTGATGGCAAAGATTTGCCGGTATCTGAAGCGAGCTCTCTCATCCCGACTCTCCCAAAAGAAAAGCGGCACGAATTGCACCAGAAGCTCATGCAAGTTTATAAAGGAGTCTCTGATTTTGCAGAGAGTGAGATGAATGCGATTGTTACAAACAAGAAAATAAACGACAAACTTCGCGGCTATAAAGTGCCTTTTGAGGCGACTGTTAAGTCTTACGAAAATGATATGAAGACTGTGAAGGATTTGGTAGCATCTGTCACCAAAAATTTCTACATTGCTCACAAGTTTTTCAAAATAAAAGCTGAGATGCTTGGCGAGGAGAAACTTTTTTATCCTGACAGAGCTGCCAAGGTGGGGGACGTAAGTATAAAAATGTCATTTGAAGAAACTGCTTCAAAAACAATTTCTGCCTTCAATTCTGCTGACCCTGAATTTGGTGCTTTCGTAGAAGAGATGTTTCAAAACGGACAAGTAGATGTCTTCCCAAAAAGAGGGAAGACAGGCGGAGCTTTTTGTTCCTCGAGCTCTACCCAGCCTATCTTTGTATTACTCAACCATGTAGACGACTTTAGGTCTCTCACCACCTTGGCTCACGAGATGGGCCACGCTTTGCACAGTAAATATTCTAAAAATCAGAGACCTATTTATGAAGACTACACCATTGCAGTCGCGGAAGTTGCTAGTACATTTTTTGAAAATCTTGTTTTTGAAGACGCTATGCAGGGTCTCGACGATAAGCAAAAAATGGTCTTGCTGCATGACAAGATAAACGACGACATCTCTACTATATTTCGCCAAATAGCTTGTTTCAATTTTGAAAATGAGCTGCATGAGACTGTGAGGAAAGAAGGCTTTTTGCCCAAAGAAAAAATAGCTGAGCTCATGAATAAGCACATGGCTAGCTACCTTGGAAATAAGTTTGAAATGAAAGAAGATGATGGATATTTCTTTGTCTCTTGGTCTCACATAAGAAACTTCTTTTATGTCTACTCATATGCTTTCGGACAGCTTGTCTCAGATAGCCTCTATGAAATGTATAAACAAGACAAGTCAAACATTGTAAAAATAAAGAAGTTTCTCTCTGCTGGAGGTTCGGATAGTCCAGAAAATATATTCAAAGCAATCGGCATAAACCCCGACAAAAAGTTTTTCGAAAAAGGTTTGAAGAAGATCGAACGCAACATCGCTACCCTCGAAAAACTCTGGATATTAAACAGGAGATCATTTAAGTAAGATGAAAATAATAACATTAAATATTTGGGGAGGTAGGGTTTATGAACCATTAATTAAATTTCTGGAAGATAATAAAAATATTGATGTTTTTTGTTTTCAAGAAGTCTATCATGAGGCAAATGGTAAGGAAGTTTTGTATACAGATGCTTCTCTAGATATTTTTAAAAAAATTAAGGATGTATTACCAGAATACAATTCTTTCTATAGACCTTGTTTAGATGATTACTATGGTTTGGCTGCTTTTACCAAGAAAAGCTTAAATATTTTGGAGGAAGAAGAAATTTATGTCCATAAACATAAGGGTTATAAACCAAGTGATCATGTTGGATTTCATGCTAAAAATGTTCAATATATAAAAATACTTAACAACGGAAAAGAAGTTAGCATTTTTAATTTTCATGGTCTTTGGAATGGCCAGGGAAAAACTGATACAGAAGACAGGATTAATCAATCCCAGAATGTTAAGAAATTTATGGATTCAAAGACTGGAGAAAAAATACTTTGCGGTGATTTTAATCTTTTACCAGATACCAAAAGCCTTTCAATTCTGGAAAATGGCATGAGAAATCTAATAAAAGATTATGGTATAGAATCAACAAGAACCAGTTTTTATCCAAAACCAATTAAGTTTGCCGATTATGTTTTGGTTTCTCCAGGAATAGAAGTCAAGGATTTTAAAGTTTTACCTGAGGAAGTTTCCGACCACTCCGCTCTGTATTTAGAATTTTCAAATTGATATTTTTGTCTCTTTTTGATAACTTTTTTTAGGAGGTGTTGTCTTGGCGTGGGCACAAATTGTTAAAAAAAGTGAACGGGAGAAAAAGTTGGAAGCCGTTCTCAAAGCTCTACTGAAGGAGCCGTCTATAGTACAGGCTTCCAAAATAGCTTTAGTAGGCAGGATTGCTAAAGAGTCCGGTGTTTCGGAAGAGGATGTCTGGTGGCTTACAGGTTTAGACAAGCCTGGGCCGCCTGTGCCTCAGGATTGATTGCCCAAGAAAGGGCTCGCTTGGCGGGCCCTTTTGCATATCAAAATACAGAAAGAAAAATTGGCAAAATATGATATATTGAAATCATGAAATCCGAAGAAATACGAAAGAGGTTTTTGGAGTTTTTTAGAGAAAGAGGGCACACTATTTTGCCTAGCAGTTCGCTTTTGCCTGAAAACGACCCTTCAGTCCTATTTACTACAGCCGGCATGCAGCCACTAGTACCGTACCTTTTGGGTGAAAAACATCCAGGCGGAAAGAGGCTCGCCAATATCCAAAAATGCGTTCGCACGGGAGATATCGATGAAATAGGTGACAACACTCACCTCACTTTTTTTGAAATGATGGGCAACTGGTCGCTTGGAGATTACTTTAAAAAAGAAGCCATCGAGTGGAGTTTTGAGCTTTTGACTAGCAAAGAAAAAGGTTTTGGTCTCGACCCGAGGAGGCTCTACGTCACCTGTTTTGAAGGTAACGATGACGCTCCGAGGGACGAAGAGTCTGCAAATATTTGGAAAGAAATTTTTGAAAAAAATGGCATAGGTGGTGAGAGGATATATTTCATGCCAGCCAAAAACAATTGGTGGCAGCCTGGGCCAAATGGGCCTTGCGGACCAGACACCGAAATGTTTTACGACCTTACGGGCGTGATTACGGACGGAATGACGAAGGAAGAATATTTAAAGGCAGATGACGCACAAAAAGTAGTTGAAATCTGGAACGACGTCTTCATGGAATTTTTGAAAAAAGATGACAAAGTGGTTGGGAAGCTTGAAGCCAAAAATGTAGATACAGGATCGGGGCTAGAGAGGATTTGCGCTGTACTCCAAGGAAAGACAAATGTTTTCGAGACAGATCTTTTTGAAAATATAATCGGGAAAATAAAAGAGATTGCCACCTCTTCTAACTTAAAATCAGAGAGAGTGGTCGCTGACCATGTGAGGAGCTCTGTATTTATGATAGGAGACGGAGTAATCCCATCAAACACTGACCAGGGATATATATTGCGTAGGCTATTGCGTAGAGCGGTGCGACACGCAGATATTTTGGGAATTGAAAAAATGAAATTGTCAGAGATTGCATTGGTCGTGATAGACAAATACAAAGCTACTTACCCAAACCTCGAAGATAAGAGAAGTGAAATTGAAAGTGGAATAAAGGTAGAAGAAGAAAAGTTTAGGAAGACTTTAGAAAATGGTATGAAGGAGTTTGAGAAAGGAACTGACCCATTTGTTTTGTTCTCTTCTTATGGTTTCCCATTTGAGCTCACCAAGGAGCTTGCAAATGAAAAGGGTATTGAGGTAGACGAGGAAGATTTTAAAAAGAAATTTGAAAGTCATCAGGAGCTCAGTCGCTCTGGTGCTGAACAGAAATTCAAAGGGGGCTTAGGTGACACTAGTGAGATGAGTATCAAATACCACACCACTACGCACTTGTTGCATCAGGCGCTCCGAGAAGTACTCGGTACTCATGTAGAGCAGAAGGGTAGCAACATCACACCTGAGAGACTGAGGTTTGACTTTGCCCACCCTCAAAAAATGACAGAAGAAGAAAAGAGTAGAGTCGAGCAAATCGTAAATCAAAAAATACAGGAAGATCTTCCTGTAAATAAGGTGGTAATGAAAAAGGAAGAAGCAGAAAAGATTGGCGCACTTCATTTTTTCGGTGATAAGTACGGTGACGAAGTCTCCGTATATTTCATCGGCGACTCTATCGAAAATGCTTATTCAAAAGAATTTTGCGGAGGCCCGCACATCGAACATACGGGCAGTCTTGGTAAATTTAAAATCTCAAAAGAAGAATCGGTGGCAGCGGGAATCCGCCGCATCAAAGCTATCCTCGAATAATTTTCCACAAAATATTTTATTTTGTGGGTGAAGAGCTGTATAATTAAAAGTATGGTAAAAGTTCAGTTTAGTGATGTACTTCCTCCTGACAAGAGGAGCATCCGCAACATATCAATCTCAAGACCAAACAAGAGAAGGAATATTGAAGTTGTAGAGACAGCAGGCTCAATGGATAAAGTAAATATCTCTCAACAAAGAGATGTTTACCCTAAGGCTCCTGTAGCTTCAATTCCTTCTGTAACAAGAGAGGTGCCTGAGACAAAAAGCAACCCTGCTTACGAATTTTATTATCCAAAGAAAGATAATCTAGGTTCGGGGGGAGGCGATGGCAGAAGAAAGACCTTTATAATAGGAGGTTTGGTCGTAGCTGCTTGTCTCATTTTTGTATTTTCCATGATGACAGTATTTTCTTCGGCTACTGTTTTGCTTAATCCCAAAAATCAAGATCTACAGGTGTCTCTCGATTTTACTGCTAGCAAAGACCCTATAGCTACGAGTACAGTGAGGTACGAGGTATTGAAGCTCACCAAGTCTGACAGTACTTCTGTTGAAGCTACAGGCGAAGAGTTTGTCGAAGAGAAGGCAAGTGGCAAAATAGTTATATACAATAATTTTTCTTCTGAACCTCAGAGACTCATAATCAGGACAAGGTTTGAGAGTGCACAAGGGCTTATATATCGTATACCTGAGTCTATAGTAGTGCCGGGTAAAACATCGCAAGGCCCGGGTAGTATAGAGGTGACGGTTTTCGCAGATGAAGCAGGAGAGAAATATAATATAGAAAAGACAGATTTTACAGTGCCAGGATTTAAGAGTGATGCAGAAAGGTACAAGGGTTTTTATGCTAGATCTGCTACAGATATGAGTGGAGGATTTTCGGGCAAAAGGAAAACCGTAGCCGCGGCTGACAAGAGTACAGCACTCGGCCTTTTGGATGCCAATCTTACTGAGGCGGTTTCAAAAGAATTTGATTCAAAAGTTCCAGAAGGGCTGGTATTGCTAAAAGATTCAATAGTTTTTGATTATAGGGAAACAGCTCAAAATGAGGATTCCTCAAGGGTGACTATAGGAAGAGAGGTGGATGCATATGCCATACTTCTAAACAAAGACGATCTTTCTAAAATGATATCGGCTAAGTATCTGGAGGGTAACCCGGAGTGGCAAAATATGCCTTCAATGATAAAAGATTTCTCTGGTCTAAGGGTGTCTAAAAAACCAAACGCAGTACCAAGTAATGGTAATATAAATTTAGGCATAGAAGGTGGTGCTACTATATTTGCTCATGTTGATGTAGATGCTATAGTAGCTAAGCTCTCTGGTATAGAGAAGAAAAACATAAATTCTCTTATCGAGAGCATGCCAAATGTATCAAGTATGAAGGTCACACTAAGGCCAATTTGGAAGCAGTCTTTCCCAGAAAACCCTTCAAAAATAGAGGTAAAACTGGAATGAAGACAGAATTAAGCCCATCTATTGACCTTATTATCCTTTTGTGATAACCTTCGACATTGTTGTTTCAATTTGATGACAGAAAAAACAAGCCGAGCAAATAGTGTAGGAGTGGTGACGGAAAGTCTCCCAAATGCCCTTTTTCGCGTGTTACTCGAAAAAGAGCAAAAAGAAGTGCTTGCTTATCTTTCTGGAAAGATGCGACTCAACAGAATTAAGGTAATAATAGGTGATTCTGTGGAAATGGTGCTCGACCCTTACGGGGGTAAGGCAAGGATAGTCCGCAGGGTTGACGGTTATAGGCCACCAGCTGTATCGTAAAATATATTTAATATGAAGGTCAAAGCCTCTATAAAGAAAATGTGTACAAAGTGTAAGCTCGTAAGGCGAGGAGGTATTCTCTTTGTTATTTGCTCGGGCAACCCAAAGCACAAGCAGAGGCAGGGATAATTTTAATACAAATGAGAGTTTTAGGAATCACAATACCAGATGAAAAAAGATTAGAGATAGGACTCACCGCTCTTTTCGGTATGGGTAGATCAAGAGCTCAGAGCGTACTTGATCAGGCTGGTGTGGATTGGGGCAAGAAAGCTAAAGACTTGAGCGACGAAGAAGAAAACAAAATAAAAAAAATAATTGAAAGCTACAAAATAGAAGGCGACCTAAAAAGAGAGGTGGCTGGAAACATAAAAAGACTGAAAGACATCAAAGCTTACAGAGGTATCCGCCACATGAGGTCCCTCCCAGCTAGAGGTCAAAGGACAAAAACAAATTCTAGGACCAGAAGAGGAAATGTAAGGAAGACAATGGGTACTGGAAGAAGAGCCGTTGAGAAGAAGTAATATAAAATTATGGGAAAGAAAAGAATTGTAAAAACAGAAGAAGTGGCAGAGTCAAAAGTAGAGGGGGATGTTAAGGCTGGCTCAAAGAAAAGATTTGAGTCTGGTATTCTTTTTGTAAGATCTACTTACAACAACACATTGCTTACAATAGCTGACAAGAAGGGTAATGTACTCGCATCTTCTTCGAGCGGTGCCTTAGGATTTAAGGGTGCCAAGAAGGGAACACCATTTGCTGCTGCAAAGGTAGGCGAGACTTTAGCTCTCAAAGCTCAGACACTAGGCCTTAAGGAAATTTCTGTAGTTGTGAAGGGCGTAGGATTAGGAAGAGAGTCTGGTATCAGGGGTTTTATTTCTAAAGGTATAAATATATCTTCTATAAAGGACGAGACACCTGTGCCTCATAATGGTCCAAAACCTAAGAAACCAAGAAGGGTATAATATTTAAATATTGAAACTAAAAGATTATGAAAATTGGTCCAAAATACAAAATAGCAAGAAAACTTCGAAGCAAAATATTTGAGAAAACTCAAACTCAAAAATATGCTGTGAGAGAAGAGAGGAAGCTCAAGCACAAGCCATGGAGGCCAAAGACAGACTTCGGAAACCAGCTAAATGAAAAGCAGAAGGCAAGAATGTTTTATGTTGTTTCTGAAAAGCAGTTTAGAAATTATGTCACAAAGGCTCTCTCTGATAAGGGTGGCTCTCCTGCATCAAACTTGCTCGGTCTTCTTGAAAAGAGGCTTGATAATGTAGTTTGGAGATCTGGTATATTGCCTACTCACCTAAATGCAAGACAGGCTGTAGCTCACGGACACTTCTTGGTAAATGGTAGGAAAGTTTACACTCCTTCATATCACCTAAGAGAGGGAGACAAGGTTTCAATAAGAGAAGGAAGCAAGAACAGTAAATTGTTTGGAGATTTTGAAGCAAAAGCAGCATCATTGCAGTTCCCTGGTTGGATGACTGTGAATGCAAAAGATAAGGAGATAGTAGTAAAGTCAGACACTGTGACAGTAGACGGAGAACTCCTTTTCGATTTGGGCCAAGTTATAGAGTATTACCAAAGATAATTATAAAAAATAAGAGCTTAATTTTTCAATAAAATGACAACAGATAACTTTGAAAAATCCATAGTTTTGCCTTCAAAACCTAAAATCGTCTCCGAAGATGGCAACAAGGGTGTTTATGAGATAGACGGATTTTACCCAGGCTATGGTTTTACTATAGGAAATAGTTTGAGGAGGATCATCCTCTCTTCTCTTCCTGGTGCTGCTATCACATCTATAAAAATAAATGGTGTTGATCACGAATTTTCTTCTATCAAAGGAGTTAGGGAAGATGTGATCCTTATCATGCTAAATATGAAGAAGCTTAGAGTAAAGCTCCTTTCAAACGAACCTCAGACTTTGACTTTGAAAAAGAAGGGTATTGGACTCGTCACAGCTAAAGACATAGAAGCTCCTGGACAAGTTGAAATAGTAAATCCAGAACTAGAAATCGCAACTATCACTGACAAAGACACAGAGCTCTCAATTGAAATGACAGTTGAGCAAGGTTTGGGATTTGTAAGTAAAGATAGAGTTGCTAAGGACAGAGTGGATATAGGTACAATAGTTTTGGATGCAAACTTCACTCCAATAAGAAGAGTTAGCTACGAAGTTGAAAATATGAGAGTTGGAGACAGGACTGATTTCAACAGACTCAGGATTTCTATCGAGACAGATGGTAGCATCACAGCTACTGAGGCACTTGTAAGGTCTATCAATATTATGATAGAACAGTTGCAGGCAATAACAGACTTTAAACCAGAGAAAGAAGTGGTAGAAGCGCAAGTTTTTGAAGCAGAAGAGAGTGAGGAGGATAAATCTATGAAGAAGATTGACCTTGAATCTCTAAAGACAAGAATAGAGGACTTGAATCTTGGAGCAAGGACACTCAATGCTCTTGCTGGCGCAAACATCAGGACTTTGGGAGGTTTGGCAAGAAAGAAAGAGAAAGACATTTTAGAAATAGAAGGTCTAGGAGCTAAAGGAGTAGCTGAGATAAAGAGAGTTTTAGGAGAGAATGGCATAACACTTAAATAAGTTAGAAAAAGAGAATTAAAAAACAATGAGGCATCACAACCAAAACAGAAAATTGGGAAGGGTCAGGAAGGTAAGGAGAGCGCTTTTGAATTCGCTCGCTAGGTCTTTGGTGCTTCACGAAAAAATAGAAACTACAGAAGCTAAAGCAAAAGAGCTAAGACCTTTCGTAGAAAAGTTGGTTACTAAGGCCAAGCTTGGTACAGTAGCTGCAAGAAGAGCTGTTTCAATAAAACTTGGTAAAGATGCTGGTAAGATTTTGGTTGACACTCTTTCAAAGCAGTATCAAGATAGGAAAGGAGGCTTTGTCAGGATAATAAAGAACAAGAGAAGGCTTTCTGATGGTAGTAAAATGGCTATAATAGAATTTGTAAAATAAAGAAAATGGAATACACAGTAGACGCACAAAATAAGAAATTGGGAAGAGTGGCAACTGAGATAGCTGTTTTGCTCATGGGCAAAAAGACTCCTGACTTCACTAAAAACGCAATACCAAGTACTAAGGTCACTGTTTTGAATGCTTCAAAAATAGAAGTTACAACTAAAAAGATGCTTGAGAAGACATACAAAAACTATTCTGGTTACCCAGGAGGTTTAAAGGAGACTGTCATGAAAAAGGTTGTAGCAGATAAGGGTATGAAAGAGACTCTTAAAATCGCAGTAAAGGGCATGCTTCCTAAGAATAAACTTAGAGACAGGATGATGAAAAATTTAACAATCACAGAATAAAATGACTACCAAGAAAACAGAAAAATACTTTGAAGGTGTAGGCAGAAGGAAGACTTCTGTAGCTAGAGTGAGGATAACTCCTTCTTCAAAAAATGTTTTTGAAATAAACGGTAAACCTCTCGTAGAATATTTCCCTACAAAAGAAATGCAGAGAGTGGTGGCCGATGCTATCCAAAACTTAAAAACACCTTCTACTTGGTCTGTATCAGCTAAACTTTCTGGTGGTGGTATACATTCTCAGTCAGAAGCTCTCCGTCACGGACTCTCAAGAGCTCTTCTCAAATTTGATGAAAGATCAACAAAAGAATCTTTAAAACCACTAGGTTTCCTAAAGAGAGATCCAAGAGCAAAAGAAAGAAGGAAATTCGGTCTCAAGAAAGCTAGAAAGGCTCCACAGTGGAGCAAACGTTAGAGACTACCGAGGATTAGGGAGCAAAATAGCTTCCTTTGCTCGATACGGAAATTTTTTGCTAAAAATTTGCCTCTGTCTAGCGCCAGTCGCGCTCCGGAATCTCGCTCAGGAACTATTTTGCTCCCTAATCTGAAAAATTAAAGAGGTTTAATTTATATAATTATTAAAATTAAGCTAAAATATTTACTATGGAACACGAAGATGATATCCAATTTGATGAAAATATAGACGAAGAGGGGAACCACGACCAATCTTCTTTGGTCAAAAAACTTCGTGAAAAGATTAAAAACTTAGAAGGGAAAAATCAGGAATATCTGACTGGTTGGCAGAAAGAGAGAGCTGAAGGAGTGAATTTGCGGAAGAGGCTCGAAGAAGAAAAAAAGGAATTCGCCAAATTTGCTAAAGAAGATATCGCGACAGAAATAATCCCCGTACTCGACTCGTTTGAATCTGCATTTAAAAACAAAGAAGCATGGGAGAAGGTAGATAAAAATTGGAGGGTGGGCGTCGAGTATATACATACACAGCTCGTCAACGTCCTTTCTAATCATGGAGTCGCGACGGTGAGCCCACTCGGTCAAACTTTTGACCCGCAGAGGGATGAGGCAATAGAAATGGTAGAAGTGGAGGATAAAAAAGACGACCACAAGATAATTGAGGTGCTTAGTGTGGGCTACAAAATAGGAGACAGGATAATCCGCGCACCGAAGGTAAGGGTAGGGGAATATAAAGGTTAACAATCTATATTATACCAAATTTTGAAAAGACAGTCAAGTTAACAGAGTGTTGTATGAAGGGTATAATTTTAGCCGCAAATACTTTTAATTTATAAACTAACTTTAAATTCACATGTCAAAAATCATAGGAATAGATCTTGGTACTACAAACTCAGCAGTGGCTGTCATGGAGTCGGGAAACCCAAAGATAATTGAAAACAGCGAAGGTGCTCGTACCACTCCATCTATCGTCGCTGTTTCGAAGACTGGAGAGAGGCTCGTAGGGCTCCTTGCTCGTAGGCAAGCGGTGACCAATCCGAAGAATACTGTTTTTGGCATAAAGAGATTTATCGGTCACAACTTTGATGAGGAAGCAGTACAGAAAGACAAAAACACAGTTCCATTTGAAATGTCAAAGTCTGACGCCGGTGGGGTCAGTGTAAAAATAGGTGACAAAGACTACATGCCAGAAGAGATTTCAGCCATGATTCTCTCCAAGATAAAAGCTGATGCAGAAGCAAAGCTCGGTGAGAAGGTAACAGAGGCTATCATCACAGTACCTGCATACTTCAATGACGCTCAGAGGAAGGCTACTAAGGACGCAGGCGCTATCGCGGGTCTTGATGTGAAGAGGATTATAAACGAGCCTACTGCAGCAGCTCTCGCATATGGTTTTAACAAAAAGAAAGACGAACAGATCGCGGTCTTCGACTTCGGAGGAGGAACATTTGATATTTCTATTTTGGAAGTTGGTGAGGATATCGTCGAAGTGAAATCAACCGACGGAGACAGCCACCTTGGTGGTAAAGACATAGACCAGAAGATAATTCACTGGCTTGCGGATGAGTTTAAAAAGGAGAGCGGTATAGATATCACCAAAGACCCCCTTGCTCTACAGAGGCTCGATGAGGCTGCTGAGAAGGCTAAGATTGAGCTTTCTACTGCAATGGATACAGAAATCAATATCCCATTCATAACTTCAGATTCTTCTGGTCCTCGCCACTTGCTCATAAAGATGACTCGCGCAAAGCTCGAGGAAATCGCAGATGAGTTCATAAAGAGGTCAATCGAAATCACTAAGAGGGCGATAGAAGCTTCACCATTTAAGGTGGAAGATATAGATGAAGTGGTACTCGTAGGAGGTCAGACAAGAATGCCAAAGATTATCGAAGAGGTGAAAAAGTTTTTTGGTAAGGAACCAAACAAATCTATCAACCCAGATGAGGTGGTGGCTCTCGGAGCTGCTATCCAGGGAGGTATCATCGCAGGGGACGTCAAAGATATATTGCTTCTCGATGTCATCCCTCTTTCACTTGGTATCGAGACTATGGGTGGAGTAGCTACTAAACTTATAGAAAGAAACACCACAGTGCCTGCTTCTCGCTCACAGGTATTTTCTACAGCGGCAGACAATCAGACAAGTGTAGAGATACACGTGGTGCAGGGTGAGAGGCCTCTAGCTAGCGATAACAGGTCCTTGGGTAGGTTTATTCTCGATGGTATACCACCTGCTCCTCGTGGAGTGCCACAGGTGGAAGTGACTTTTGATATCGATGCAAACGGTATATTGAATGTTAAAGCAAAAGATAAAACTTCTGGCAAAGAGCAGTCTATAAAAATAGAAGGTAGCTCAGGTCTTTCAAAAGAAGAAATAGAAAAAATGCAGAAGGAGGCTGAAATGCACGCAGCCGATGACTTGAAGAAAAAAGAGGCTGCTGAATCAAGGAATATTGCTGAGCAGCTTATATACACAGCTGAAAAGTCACTTAAAGATGCTGAGGGAAAAATATCTGATGAAATAAAGAGCGGAGTAAATGTAAAGATTGATGATCTCCGTAAGGTAAAGGATGGATCGGATGTGGATGCTATAAAGAAGGCAACAGAAGATCTTTCAAAAGAAATGCAAAAGATAGGCGAGCATATGCAAAAAAGTAGTAATGAGCAGCCAGCATCTGGTAGCGAGGACAAAAAAGAAGAGGATAAGGGTGAAAATCCACAATAAAAAACGCCACTGAGTCTAATAGCCAAAAGCTTAAAAATCTGATATAATCAATAGTAATGAAGAATTACTACGAAATCTTGGGAGTGACCAAAAATGCCTCAAAAGAGGAGATAAAGAAGGCTTTTAGGGCACTCGCACATAAGTATCACCCTGATAAAAAAGGGGGGGATGCTGAAAAGTTTAAAGAAGTAAATGAAGCTTACTCTGTGCTTTCTGACGACCAAAAAAGAGCTCAATATGATACTTATGGGCAGACATTTTCAGGTAATGGAGGGGCTGGGCAGAGTGGCTTCGGAGGTTTCCAGGGCAATTGGGGTGATTTCGGTTTCGACTTTTCTCAGGGAGGTTTCGATCAAGAGTTTGATCTCGGTGATATATTTGGAGAATTTTTCGGCGGTGGCAGGTCAAAGGTTAAGAGGGGTAGGGATATATCGATAGATGTCGAGCTTTCATTTGAAGAGGCTGTTTTTGGTGTTGAGAGAGTTTTTCTTATAAACAAAATTTCGACCTGTAGTGTTTGTAGTGGCTCTGGAGCTAAAAAGGGCAGTGATATGGTTTCTTGTACCACATGTAATGGCAAGGGAAAAATAAGAGAAGTAAAGAGGTCAATTTTTGGATCAATAGAGGTTTCAAAAGTATGTGAAATTTGTAGTGGTTCAGGCAAGATGCCAAAAGAAAAGTGTGAAAATTGTCATGGGGTGGGTGTGCTCAAAAATCAGGAAGAAGTAAAAATAAAAATACCTTCTGGTATAGATGACGGCGAAATGATACGCATGTCGGGCGCTGGCGAAGCTGTGAAGGGTGGCCAAAATGGTGACTTATATGTCAAAGTCCACACCAAGAAGCATAAGATTTTCAAAAAAGAAGGTGCTGATCTGATAATGAACTTAGATGTGAAGCTCTCAGACGCTTTGCTTGGAGCCTTATATAGCATAGAGACACTCGATGGAGCGGCTGATCTCAAAATACCAGAAGGTGTAAACACGGGAGAAATTTTACGAATAGGAGGTAAGGGTGTGCCAACTCAAGGTAAGTCAAGAGGAGATATCCTTGTAAATATAAAAGTAGTTTTGCCAAAAAAACTTTCCAAATCTCAAAAAGAGACAATCAAAAAACTCCAAGAAGAAGGTCTGTAATTTAAAAATATTTTTGAGTTTTCCCCTCTATTTCTAATAGAAGGGTTTTTGAGTTTTGTTTGTGTGATAAAATATTTTTATATATGGCACGCTCTATGGTTTTAGGAAATGGCAACATGATGGTTTGTCTCGATAAATTCGGGCAGGTCAGAGATTTGTATTTTCCTTACGTAGGAAGTGAAAATCACATTGGTCAAAATCAGACACACAAAATAGGTGTTTTTGTTGATGGGAGTATCAGTTGGCTCGACAGTGGTGAGTGGCAGACTAAGATTGACTATGAAAATAACTCAATGGTCGGCAATATAAAAGCAGGCAATAATAACAAAGGTTTATTTATTGAAACACAAGATGTCGTATACAATGAAAAAAATATTTTTTTGAGAAAAATAACTCTAAAAAATACAAGTAACAGGCAGCGCAAAATAAAACTATTTTTGAATCAACAGTTTAAGATAAGTGACAACAATCATGCTGACACCGCTTATTTTTCTGGTGGCATACAGTCTATTATCCATTACAAAGGCAGACGAGTTTTTTTGGTGGGTGGTTTGTGTGAAGACAAACCATTTGAACAGTACAGCATCGGATTTTGTGGTATAGAAGGTAAGGAGGGTACTTGGAAGGATGCAGAAGACGGCATATTGTCTCTCAACCCTATCGAGCATGGCGTGGTGGACTCTGTAGTGGGTTGGGAAAGGGATTTGGATCCGGAAGGAGTGATGGTCGTTTATTATTTTGTAGCCGCTGGGGAGACATATAAGGACTCTCTCGCACTAACGGAATACTTTTTTCAGAAGGGTGGTGAACATCTGATTGGGTCAACAAGAGATTTTTGGAAGGCTTGGCTCGGACAGGTGCCTATATATTTCCCTAAGCTTTCAGAATCTGTAAGAAATCTTTTTTACAGCTCTCTTTTGGTCATGAGAGCGCACTCAGATAACAGAGGAGGTATCTTGGCGTCAGCTGACTCCGGTAATGTCCAGTATGGAGGTGATACTTATGGTTATGTGTGGCCTAGAGACGCGTGTTTTACAGCCTGGAGCTTTGATTTGGCAGGTTTTTTTGATGTGTCTAAGAGGTTTTATGGGTTTGCTAGTGATGTTTTGACCGAAGAAGGGTATGTACTTCATAAGTATCAGCCAGACCATTCACTTGGAAGTTCCTGGCACCCTTGGGTGAGGGATGGTAAGAGGCAACTCGCTATACAAGAAGACGAAACAGCCATTTTACTTGTCGGTCTTTGGGAGCATTATGTGAGAGCTAAGGATCTTGAGTTTATCGAAAATATTTATAACGATTTTATAAAAAGGGCGGCTGATTTTCTTATAAGGTATAAAAATGTGCATACAGGTTTGCCTCTGCCTACTTATGATTTGTGGGAGGAGGTTTATTGTGTCTCTCCTTTTACTGCTTCTGTCGTCTATGCTGGGCTTATGTCGGCTGGTCATTTTGCCAAGACTTTGGGTAAAGAAGATGACGCTGAACTTTTTTATGGTGAGGCAGAAAAGGTAAGGAAGGGCATAATGTCTGTCCTTTGGGATGAAAAGGAGAGATATTTTTTCAAAATATTTGGAGATACAGGTGAGATGGATATGAGAGTTGATTCGAGTAGTTTTTATGGCCTGTTTAGGTTTGGGGTGCTTTCGCCTGATGACCCTCGCATGAAAGAAGCTTTTTCTGTAGCAAGCAGACGTCTTTCTGGTGGTATAAAAATCGGAGGACTGGCTAGGTATGAGGGTGATAGCTACTCAAAAGTCTCTGAAGAGGCTACAGGCAACCCTTGGTTTGTTACTACTTTATGGTTTACTCAATATAAAATATCAATTGCTTCTTCTCTTTTGGACATGGAAGCAATAGCAAATGACCTTGAGTGGGTAGCCAAATTTGCAGTATCTGGCATGCTTTCTGAGCAGCTTAATCCCCACACAGGCGAGCCTTTGTCAGCCACTCCTCTAACTTGGAGCCACTCTGAATTTGTGCGAACCGTCATAGAATATTATAAAAAAATGCAATCTTTAGGCTTTGCATAATCCTAGCTTGTAGTTTATATTTCTTCTATGGATTATAAGCTCACTATAGGCCTCGAAATTCATGCCGAATTAAAGACACAGAGCAAAATGTTTTGCTCGTGTAAAAATGACCCTGATGAAAAAAGGCCTAATTTTAATATTTGTCCCGTATGTCTGGCTCACCCAGGGACACTGCCTGTGATCAATAAGGAGGCGGTAAAGAATGTGCTCAAGGTGGGGCTAGCTCTCGGAGGCACGCTGGCTGATGAAACAGAGTTTGATAGGAAGAATTATTTTTATCCAGATATACCAAAGGGTTATCAAATAAGTCAGTACAAGTATCCTCTTGTCTCAGGAGGAGAGCTCCTCGGGGTGAAGCTAACCAGGATCCATCTAGAGGAGGACACGGGCAAATCTAGTCATGAGGGAGACGTGAGCCTTGTTGACTTTAATAGAGCTGGGCTCCCTCTTATGGAGCTAGTGACAGAGCCATGTATACATAGCAGTAAGGATGCCGCTCTTTTTGCCATGGAGCTACAGAAGGTTTTGCAATACTTAGGGGTATCTTCTGCAAATATGGAGAAGGGTGAGATGAGACTCGAGGCTAATATATCTGTAAGCAAAGATGGCACTCTTGGTACAAAGGTAGAAGTCAAGAATCTAAACTCATTTAAATCGGTTGAAAAGGCAATAGAGCACGAACTAAAAAGGCAGGTAGAGCTGATAGAGGGAGGTGGTCAGGTGATCCAGGAGACAAGGGGTTGGAATGACTCAAGCGGCACCACCTTCTCTCAAAGGGCCAAAGAGACCTCCAAAGATTATAGATATTTCCCAGATCCTGACCTTCCAAAACTTAAAATAAGTGAAATACCCGAGTTTTCTGTGGAATCTTTAAGGCAAAGTGTCGGTGAAATACCAAGTGAAAAAAGAGAAAGGTTTAAGAAGGATTATGGTCTTAAAGACGCTGATGTTGAATTTTATATACAAAATTCCTCCCTTACTCGCTTTTTTGAAGAGTGTGCGAGCCTACTTATAGATAAAAAGGGTTTCCAGACCTTATCTAATCTTGTGGTCACTGATATAGCATCTATGGGGGAAGGGTATAAGGATTTAAATACTAAAAATGTGGCTGAACTCGTGGATATGTTTTTGAAGGGCGATATATCGTCTAGGGTAATGAAAGACATCTTGCCTAAGATAAGCAACGAATCCCCTAGAGCACTAGCTGATAGGGAGGGTTTGTTACAAAAAAGTGATGGCGCGGAGGTAGAGAAGGTGGCACAAAGGATCATAGAGGCCAATCCCTCTGTCGTCGAGGAGTACAAATCAGGTAAGGTTTCTAGTATCCAATTTTTACTCGGGCAAGCCATGAAAGAGACCAAGGGGTCTATAAATCCTCAGGTTCTGAGGTCTACTTTTGAGAAACTTCTTTCTGACTAATATTTTTTTCTAGAAATTCTTTGTATTTTAAAGGTCCTCCAATAGGCTCAAGTATTTCTTCTGTATTTAAAAGTTCACCAAACCTGTTGGTTTTTAGATAGTCATATTTGCTTGACCATGTATCTTTTTCTGTATTTTGGTGTAGTGTGCAGGATGTTTTGGCTAGGTCTATTTGAAGTATTAAATCAGCACTAAAAGGTCCATTAAATACGTGACCTTTCTTTGAGTATTTAGAATTAAAGTATTTGCTGTAGGCGGTAGATATGCGATGCATATATACAGAAAGGATTGATTCTTGTATGTTTTTTATAAGTAGAGAGAAGCTATTTTTTTGGACTGAGAAGGCTAGTAGACTTATGCTGCGGTCCTCTAGTATAGGGTCTAATTTAGCTTGGGTGGTGGTGAATTTACCCTTGCGTAGGTACATCCGTGTAGACCAAGAGCTATTGTGTATAGGGGTAGGGGACTGGAAGTGGGTGATCAGAAATAGAAAGCGGGCCACATCTTCTTCGTCTATAAAAATATTTTCTTTGTTTAAACCAAGGTTTGATATTAGGTAGTATTTATCTTTTTCAAAAACTTCGTAACGCATCTTATTATTTGTTCTCCCATGTCGGAAGCCTCATTTTTATCTTGTATGATTTCATTATAACTTATTCTCACTCACTGTTATTTTAGAGTGTGGATAAGTATCTAAAGCTCGGGTTTGAATATCTAACGCTGAGCGTTTGATATAGATTTTAGTATAAAAATATTGTAAAAAAGGGTTTTTCGAGAGGCTTGAAAATAGGGGTAAGCTCAGTTTGGGGTGGGGCCAAAATAGCCAATCTCGCCTGGACCTACCTTCGGAAGGGAGAGGAGTGGTATTTTATGATATATTTTTTGACTTTTTACAAAATAAATTATAAAAACAAAAATTATTATTTAGTCTAATTTTCTACTAAATAATTTTTGAGATACAAAAATTATATTTTTTTCATCTTATATTCTTTGAAGAGTTTTATTTTATTTTTAAATTTTATTCTTTTTAAAAAATTTGAATAATTATCTGTATTAAAAAAATTATTTTAAATATAAAAATATTTTATTATTTAAATTTTTATATTTAGGAAGTGTCAAAAATATTTTAAAATTTAAAAAAAGATAGTATCTATTTTCGTTTATGGTAAATAGGACAATAGGGGACTCATAAAATTTTAATTTATATTTTTTAATAAAAATTAATTTTTATTATTTATCATTTTTTAATGAAGAGTGTTGTTGTCTGGTGCGCTATCACTTTCTGATTTTATGTCTCTATCATCCTCTTCACTTTCTTCATTTTCAAGGTGCTGTACAACTAGCTTTCTTACGAGAGACTTTTTCTCTTTTATTAAGAATGGACTGGTTTCTATAAGATCAATCACTTGGTCTATATCTTCTACTCTATATATACGGTAGTTATTGAATGGATGTCTGTATGCTTTGAGCTTACCGTTCTTGTCCCAATTGCGCAAGGTGAGCTTAGATACTCCAAGGATAGATGCTGCGTCTTTTATGGTTATGTATTTATTGCTCATTGTATTTAAAGGTTATTTTATATAAAAATAAACATATATAAACCTTAATAAACATTATAAACTTATATTAATAAATATTAAAGTTTATATATGTGGAAAACTAAAAATATATCAATATAGATATTGCTTACCATGACATTCTGTAGTGGGGTTTACTTGGTTTAGGTCTTGTCTTTCTGCATTAAGGGCGACAACCTGATTTTCCTTGTGAAGCCCGATAGACTCTTGTGTGCGTAAAATCCAAATAAAATGGGTAATCTGTATATTTAAGTCGCTGACCAAGGGGCTTCTAGTTCTGAGAGGTGTTTTTTTGCGACTTTGAGGGCAATATTTTGTACTTCATGAGTCATTATGCGATGTTTGGGTATATTCTAAAAAAATAAAAAATGTGAAAAAATTTTGAAAAAATATCGGTTGACTTTTTTAAAAAAAATGGAGATATGTCTCGGATGAATGAAGAAATACTTTTTTCAAATAACACTTAATTATCCACACTTTTTTCTTTATCTCGTCTTCACGAGATATTAAAATAAATAGGTGCAAGGATCTCTGAATTTTGAAGGCAAAAAATATATATCAGCAAAAGATGCTGCTAAGCAATTTGGCTATACAAGTGACTACATTGGTCAGCTTTGTCGTGGTGGTAAAATAAAATCAAAGCTTGTGGGTAGGGTGTGGTATGTACTCGAATCAGAAATATCTTCTTACAAAAAAGTTCATCTCGCTCCAGGTAGACCATCTAAAAAAAATCTTTCAAACAAAAAAACACTACACTCATCTTCATTTAAGAAAACAAAAAAAATTGCAGATTCAAAAGAAGATGTTTTGTTAGAAAATAAAAAAGAAATTTATTTAAATTTAGAAACACCTAAAGAATCACCAAAATACAACGTATTTCCTGAAATATCTCGGGTTGCCGAGATTGATTCAAAAAAAGTCTTATATATAGAAGACAATTCAGAGCTATTCCCAACACTCAAAAGAAACATAGACCTCGAATACATAAAAAGACATGCTTTTGATAACCTAGAAAAGGCAAAAAGCGGCAAATATAAAGCGACCAAATTTGATAAAACAGTCGCTTCTTCGCTTGTGGCAGTAGTCGTACTTTCTTTGGGCACTTTTGGTCTTTTTGAAGGGTCAAATTTCATAAACAGACTAAAGACAGAGTCTCGAGGTTCTGCTTTTGAAGAAGTTTCGCTGCTCTATTCTCCTCTCGTTAGAGATATAAACAGATCTGTGGCTCAAATTTCAGAAAAAACAGGAGTTTCTAGTTCACAGTTGGCTCTCTCTGTCGCATCAGATAGCAATACAAAATTAGTTTTTGATTTTGTAAGGAATATTGGAGAAAAAGTATTTGGCAGGTTCTTTGGCAAAGAGACTGTTTTGGTGGATTCTGGCGAATCAAACACGGTAAAAACAATAGTTATAAAAGAGACTTCTTATCCTTCTGCTGCTCCCGCACAAAATACAGTATCTACCCAAGCAAAGACAGTCTTCTTACCTTCTTTTGATAAGGAATACATAAACTCACTCATCGAAGAAAAATTTGTGGCTCTCAAAAACAATTTCCTCACTAGCACCATTGCTCCAAATGTAAACAGGTACTATGTGTCAAGACAAAATGATGAAATAGTCGGCAATATAGGAAGTGTGGTTGCCAATCTCGAAGACAGGATAGACGATGCAATCTCAAATATATCACTCACTGACCTCAATCTTTCTACTCTTTCAGTATCAGGTACCTCTATATTCTCTGGAAATGTGTCTCTAAATGGCTCGACCACAGCAAGCACACTCTCTGCCACGGATTGGCTTTCTGTAGGTACTACCACAAATCATGCCACTCTCACAGTGGATGGTGCTTTTTACTTGGCGCAAGTTACCCCTCCGGGAGACACATCAAACAGGCTTTACAATGACGGAGGTGATTTGTATTGGAATGGCTCTATACTCGCTGGCTCCGGAGTGGGCAATTGGTCTACAGATGGCACTAGTGTATGGAGAGCTTCAGGAAAAGTGGGTATAGGTACATCTACTCCTTCAACAGCTTTAGTTGTTCAAGGAAATGGTCTGACTTATGTAAATACAAATACAAATGCAGGAAGTTCTACAATATCTTTTGGAGGAGGCAACAATAATCGCCCTGTCTTTAATATGGGCCCCTTGGGTACTCCAGATGAATTTAAAATATGGAACCTTGGATATTACCAGATGGGCGCTACAAATTCACAAGGATTAGCTCTTATGACCAACAATACCAATCGCTTGTATATAACAAGTGCTGGAAATGTAGGTATTGGAACAACAAGTCCAGGTAGTTTACTACAAATAGAAGGGAACCCATCTGGAGCAATACTTACTCTAAGGAGGGCTTCAACTGCAGGGGATTTGCCAATTTACTTTACAAAATCAAATGGTGGGCTCCAGGGAGCCATAGTTTCTTATAATGCAGGAGATATTTCTCTACATACAACTGATGGGGCAGAAAAAGTCAGATTGTTAAATAATGGAAATTTGGGTATTGGCACCACATCACCATTTGCAAAACTTTCTGTCGAGTCGACTGCGGGGGCTGCACAGTTTGCTATTGGCTCATCAACCGCCACTTCTTTTATTGTCGACAAAAATGGAAATGTTGGGATTGGTATAGTGACCCCTACACAAGCATTGGATGTAGTGGGAAGCGTACAAGCTTCAGGTAGTTTCTATTCTGGAAATGGTATAGGCATATCTCCAACTCAAACTACCATGTATAGTGGCTACAATTTTGGTTGGAATGCAAACGCTACTCGCGCAGGAAGCCCTGATGTAAATCTTTCAAGGGGTGGTGTATCAAAATTGTATTTAGGCAACGGCACATTAGGTGACTTTACTGGTACTTTGATTGCGGGAAACATAGGAGTCGCTACTACTTCTCCCTCTGCAAAACTTTCTATAAAGGCGGATGGTACTGGTACTGGCAGAGCATTTACTATTTCTGACTCTGCTGATGCCGAGAAACTCACTGTACTTGATAATGGAAGTTTGCTCTTAGGTACTGGCTCACAGCTAGCAAGCTCGGGCAAGATAAGATTGACGCTTGGTGATGGTATCAGGTGGAGGAGAAATGATTTGGTAAATGATATGGGCATTACATACGATGCATCAGGTTCTTTTTGGTACGGTACAGCATCTTCTTCATCTGCTCCTTTCCTTATAAATTCAAGCGGAAATATAGGGGTGGGTATATCTAGTCCTACAAGCCTTTTGACCTTGTATGGTGCGAGCCAGACCATCACACTTCAAAATCCAACTACAGGTAGTACTGTAAGTGATGGCTACTACTTGGGGCTAGGTGCCGGCACCACAGATATGTATTTGTGGAATAGAGAGAGTGGTGCTGTCTATTTTGGTCAAAACAATGGTACTGTTATGACTTTAAATAATGGGAATGTCGGTATTGGTACTACGACTCCAGTGACCAAACTTACAGTTTATGGTACTTCAGCTGATGCTTCTGCTTTGCTTGATAACGGCATATTTACAGTAAGAGGAAGCAACGGAGCTTATCTCCAAATTGGATCACAGACTGGCGAGCCTTACGGTCTATATTTGCAGGGTAAAGATAGGACAAACAATGGTACTACATACCCTATCTTATTAAATCCAGTTGGAGGAAATGTGGGTGTTGGTACCACTACTCCTTGGGGTAAGCTTTCGATCACAAATACGGGTAGCGGCCCAAGTTTTATCGTCGAAGACAGCACATCTCCTGATGCTTCTCCTTTTGTAATAGATGCGAGTGGGAATGTGGGGGTGGGGACGGTTGTTGCAGATAACAAGCTTCATATTGTTGATACACTGGCTAGCAATTTGCGCTACGGACTTAAATTAAGCAATTCGGCAGACGGAGTAGGTGCTGCAACTGGAATTTTATTTGAAGTTCAAGGTGGTGCAGCTGGAAGAGGAAAAGGTGGTCTTATATATCAAAATGATACTTCTTTAGGTTGGAATAGAGGAGATTTTATGTTTCTACAGAATTCAACAGCTGACGCCACAAACCCTACTGCTTCTAATGCAGTACTTACTATAAAAAATAATGGTAATGTCGGTATTGGTTCGACCTCACCATTTGCAAAACTTTCTGTTGAATCGACTGCGGGAGCATCACAGTTTGTGGTCGGGTCATCGACTGCAACGCAATTCATTGTCGACAAGAATGGGAATGTGGGAGTGGGGACTGCGAATCCAACTTCCTTGTTACAAATATACGGTCAGGGCGTTGACATTTTGCAAGTTGGTAATGGTGTAGATACAAATACAAGTTTGAATGTACAAAATAGAGCTTTGTTTGGTTATAACCAAACAAGAGCGGCTGCTACTATACAAGGCATATCAGGTAGGGGTATAGATTTTAATGTTAATAACAATACATTTGGTTCGGGTCAGGCTATGGTAATCACAAGTGCTGGTAACGTCGGAGTCGGTACCACATCTCCTTTGGGCTTGCTCTCAGTAAACGCAAATGGCCTTGCGAGCGGCGCACCTCAGTTTGTCGTCGGCTCAAGCACGGCGACAAACCTTATAGTGGCTAATGATGGAAATGTGGGCGTAGGTATGACAAGTCCTTCATACAAGCTGGATGTGAATGGAGACATAAGATACGGTGCAAACGGTACTTTGAGGATAAATGGTGCCGGAAACTTTAAATTAGATAGCGATGAACTTTTCTTTGGTGGAGGCTCTCTTGGGACGATAAAAACAAACTGGGGTGGTGGAGGCCTAAGTTTGATAGCTGGAGGCAACAATCAGACAAGTGGCGATATCTCTTTGATAACAAATACAGCTTCTGGTGATGTGACAAGACTTATAATAAAAAGTGATGGAAATGTCGGCATCGGCACCACATCACCATACGCAAAGCTCTCTGTAGTAGGAGATGCAGCAATCACTGGCAATGTGAGAGTGGCTGGGCTCACTGCTACAGGCACAGTCACTTTCTCCGGTATCACTGGCTCTGACCAGTGTCTCCAAGTAGACGCAAACGGAGTAGTCGCTGGTACAGGAAGTGCTTGCGGCTCTAGTAGTGGTGGGTCAGCTGGCGGCACATGGGCGACTACCACATCACAAGTTGCGGGTAGGTTTGTAAACTATTCACTCAACTCTACTGACCTGGTAGCGATAGGCAGCAACTCGACCACCACAGCAGAATTTTGGTTCGACCCAAACACTTCGACTTCATATCTTTCTGGAAATGTGGGTATCGGGGTTACATCTCCAGGAAATAAATTACATATAACAGGTGGAGGTATTTCTATAGGTAACAATGCGGCTCTAACAGACAGAGGTTTGATAAGTGTACATGATTCTTCAGATGCAAGAATAAATATTACTAAGGCAGGTGTGGATGGTTATAGATTGGAAACAAATGGAACTGCTGGTTCTTCTTATTTCACTATTGGAAGGGATAATGGAAGCTCTGATACTGGTAGTACTAATGCATTTTTGAATATAACTCAGGCAGGCAATGTGGGCGTTGGCTCTACCACTCCAATGGATAAATTAACTGTTGTGGGAGGGGACATAAGTCTTTCAAGAAATCAATACATTAGATTTAGATCTGAATCCTCTTCTATACAATCAGCAGCTATAGGTGGCACTTCTAGCAACGATCTTGCTTTTTACACAAATGGCCTAGCTGAAGGTATGAGACTTACTTCTTCTGGATATTTGGGTATTGCCTCTACTTCTCCTTGGGGGCTCCTATCCGTTAACCCAAATGGACTTTCAAGCGGCGCACCACAATTCGTCGTCGGCTCAAGCACAGCTACCAACTTCATTATTGCGAATAATGGAAATGTGGGTGTGGGTATCACAAACCCAACTGCAAAATTAGATGTGAACGGTTCAATCTATTTGAGAACCGGGAGTTTTTTCTCAGATACTTATAGTGGTTATTCTGGAGGTGCTGTTACTCACAATATTCCATCAAGTTCATATTTGAGGTTTGTTATGGGTTCTCCAACTTCCTCTTTCCAAATACAAGATTCTTCTGCTGTGCCTCTATTAAAAATGGAAGCAAACGGAAGATTGGGGCTTGGAAGCAGCACCCCTTGGGCACAACTTTCAGTCCACCGAAATACTTCTGACACATCATACTCTCCACTCTTCGCTATCGCTTCTTCGACTGCTAGCGGCACGACGACAAACTTCATTGTGGCAAATAATGGGAATGTCGGCATCGGGACTACTAATCTAACTGATAACTTAACCCTTAAACCATCATCAGCAGGTAAGGGAATGGTGGTAAGGGAATCAGACGATGGTAATGAAGCAATTAGACTACTTGGTTTTTCTGGTGGTGGAAATCTAAGCCTCCAAACTGGAGGAGTAAATACAATTAGCTTTGATGCCACAAGTGCCTCAGGGATATCATATTTTAATGCTGGGAATGTCGGCATCGGCACTACTACACCAAATAGGAAACTAACTGTATTTTCTGATTCTACAGTAGGGCAATCTCAATTAAGACTTGGTTTTAGTGATCAATTCTCTTGGGATATAGGAAGAGACAACGGTTCTTCTGATGGTAGATTGATGTTTACAAGTAATCACAATGGTACAACAGCAGAAAGAATGTCAATTTTATCAAACACCGGCAATGTAGGTATTGGTACTACATCCCCTTGGGGCTTGCTATCCGTAAATGCAAACGGACTTTCAAGCGGTGTGCCTCAATTTGTAGTCGGCTCATCTACAGCGACAAACTTCATTGTGGCGAATGGTGGGAATGTAGGTATAGGTACAGCAGAACCTACAGAAAAATTATCAGTAAATGGCAATATTCAAATTCCTTCAGGTAGTGCTATTCGTCTTTCGTCACTAGCAGGAAGCCCCCAAATATTCTCATCTGGTTCCACAAATATTAGTATCAGCCCTGCCTCAAATGGAACTGTGGTACTTGGCTCTGTTGCGGGTATAAAAGCAGGAGTTGGTACTACAACGCCATTTGGTGCACTTGCAGTTAACAGTATTGCTGGTGTGCCTGGATTTACTGTTGGCTCATCAACAGGAACATACTTTATTGTCGACAAGAATGGAAATGTGGGTGTGGGGACGACGAGTCCATTCAGTCATTTTGAGGTTCAAGGTTCCGGGATATATGACGCATACAATACTATTACCGCATCAGGAGGGAATCAGGCGGCATTATATATCAGACGTGTACAATCGGGAGGTTCGTATAACAACGGCTGGACTTGGTATATTCCTGCTTCATCTAAAGATTTGCGGCTTTATGGCGACGCGGGCGGGGATTTGTTAACGGTGCAATCAACTACCGGTAACGTGGGTATTGGTACTACAAGTCCTTCGTCGGCTTTGCATGTTTCTAACTCAAGTGCCAATCCTCTGCTAACATTTGAGAGGCCTGGTGTTTCGACTGTTAATTTTGGGAATTCTGGTTCTGTTTGGACATGGTCTTCAAGTGCGGCATCTGCAAACCACTTTGCATTTGCGCCAGCTGGAGTAGAGGCGATGAGGATACAAAATGGTGGCAACGTCGGTATCGGTACTACAGCTCCAGGAGACAAGCTTGAAGTTTCTGGAAATGTTTTTGCTTCAGCCTTCAACTCTACAAGTACTGTCTCTAGGTATAATTCAATTGGTGGAGTATTTATGGCAGGAAATGGTGGAAGTTCTTATGCTGAAATACGAGCCTACTCAGATGTTGCTGGTACTGGAAAGATTTTGTCTCTAAATTCAAATGGTGGCAATGTCGGTATTGGTACTACAAGTCCAACCAATACACTAGCTATTTCAGGTATTGGTCTTGATATAAATCGTGATGGTGCAGAGCCTAATGTTGTATTTAGATCAACTGGGGCACAAGTTTCTCAGATTAGAGGACTAGTCGGTGGTGGTTTGAGATTTACAAACGGTAATTCAAGTTCTGAATGGGCAAAAATTGATTCTAGTGGAAATTTTGGTGTTGGTTCTTCTACTCCTTGGGGACTCCTCTCTGTAAATGCAAATGGGCTATCTAGTGGCGCACCACAATTCGTAGTCGGTTCATCTACAGCAACCAACTTTATCGTGGCGAATGGTGGAAACGTTGGTGTAGGATTGCTCAGCCCAAGTTCAAGACTTGATGTCCAAGGTGTGGCTGGTGCAACTAATATATTTAGAGTTGCCTCTTCTACTGGCTCTGATCTCCTCACTGTAGATAAGGCGGGAAACGTTTGGATAGGTACGACAGTTGTAGAACAAAGGACTCTTACTCTCCAAGCTACTGACCCTGTATTTTATTTGAAATCATATGGAGGTTCTTCTGCACAAATTAAATATGACGGGGGATCTACTTTCACTTTGACTGACGGAACAACAAACATTTTGCAATTTAATAATTCTGGAAGCGGTAATGATATTGATATTGTCGCTAGAAACAGTTCTGATTCTGATATTGGTTTTAATACAGGAAATGGGCAAAGAAGAATGACTGTAAAATATGATGGAAATGTCGGCATCGGTACTACTACACCACAAACCAAGCTTGTTATTTACGATACTGATTATGCGACAAACAACAGAGCCAACTTAGAGATAATGACTTCTTCTAGTCAGGCGGCTGGCGTAGGAGGTTCGATTGCTTTTGGTGGCAGAAATGATCAGGGTACTTCTCCTTCAAATAGTCCATATATTTTTGGAAAAATAGAAGGTATAAGTGAGGGCTCAACTGGCTGGGCTGGTGCACTTGCATTTTCTACTACAGAAGGAAGTTCGGGTATTACAGAAAAATTGAGAATAACTAGTGCAGGTTATACAGGTGTGGGTTCTTCTACACCTTGGGGACTCCTCTCCGTCAATGCAAATGGACTATCTAGCGGAGCTCCTCAGTTTGTCGTGGGCTCATCTACAGCAACCAACTTTATCGTGGCGAATAATGGAAATGTGGGAGTAGGGACTGCTAGCCCATCTCATAAGTTAACTTTGGCCAGTGGAAATTTTGCAGTCGAAACCGGAAACATGTATTTAGCTTCTGGTAATAGTATTCATTTTGATTATGGTTCAAGTAATAGTTATTACATCCAAAAGAATGGAACTAACTTATATCTTGGTACTGGCGGAAGTTTTGCAATGATGAATGGTAATGTAGGTGTCGGCACCACAACACCAGGTGACTTACTTACACTCTCATCTCTAAACCCAAGAATTGATTTGTGGGCAAATACTTCTACTTCAACTAGAGTGGCTTTGACTTCTTATGGAAACCTAGGATTTGCAACTTTGCAAACTAGAGGTGCTTTTGGTTTGAGACTCGGTACAAATAGTGGTGAACATTTGAATATAGATACTTCAGGTAATGTAGGTATTGGGACGTCATCACCAACTTACTTGTTAAATGTTGTAGGTGCTACTGGTGGAGTTTCTGGAATCACTACACAAAATACCAGTGCCTCATCGTATGGTATGCTTAATGTCTTTAACAAAGGAGCAAAGGGTTTAAATGTTTACGCTCTCGGTTCTACATACGGCAACACCTTCTTTGGTGGGGTTACTGGGAATAACCAATTGGTACTTGAGGCAAATTCAGGAACTAGTAGTTTTTATGTAGGAACAAATGGTTCCCAACCAATAATTCTTGCTCCAAACAGAACAGCAGCAGTCACTATAATAAATGGTGGCAACGTCGGCATCGGCACCACCACTCCAAATTACAAATTAACACTTACAGACTCATCAGCTTCTCAACTCTCACTCTCTGCTGGAGCAGGTATAGGACAATGGGCATTCCGCAACGCAGGTGGCAACTTGTACTTCTCTACAACTACAGTAGCGGGGACTGCAACGTCAACACTCGCAGCTCTGTCAATCAACGGTTCAAACGGAGCACTTTCTCTCGGCACCACAACAGCCGGAACACTCAGGGTGACATCGGGTGGTGTAGTATGGGCAGACACTAGTGGTGGAAACGCCGCATCATCAACTCTCCTCTCTGACCTAAATACATGGAGTGCGAGACAAAACTTCAATGGCAATGCCTCCACCACAGGCCTCACTGTCACTGGCTCTACTTATCTTGCTACTGCGGGAGGGAATGTAGGTATTGGGACTACGACACCACAGTATAATTTTGTTGTCTCTGCTTCTTCTGATTATAAAGGTATTTGGTTCGAAAATTCGAACTCTATAGGCTCTGGCATGGTCCTTAATTCTACAGCAACAGGTGGTAGAAGGTACTCTATAACTTCTACTGCAAACGGTGCTGGTGCTGGTGGTGGTTTGTTTAATATTTTTGACGAAACAGCAGCCCTATCACGTTTATCTATAAATAGTAGTGGTAACGTCGGTATAGGTACTACCACTCCATCTGCAAAATTTGATATTTATAGCTCTACCGATGGAATAACATCATTGCGTGTTGATCATTCTGGTGGAAAATGGGGTTCGGATTCTCCATTCCTAAGTTTTAATTATAGCGGTGGCACAGCATTATCAAATTTTTATACTGAAAATGGCAATCAGCTTGTTTTTGATCATTCTGGAAGTGATATGTGGTTATTTACAGATTCAAACAGGAATTTGTCACTTCAAAAAGATGGCGGCAATGTCGGCATCGGCACTACTACACCATCATCAAAACTATCTATACAGAACACAAATGATGCAAACGAAAATGTAGGTATACAACTATCAACTCTCAACAACACTAATGGTGCTGGTCAAACTATATCTTTTGCTTTCAATGACACGATAGGCTCTACTCCAAATGGTGCAGCGCTTGCTGTTGTAAAAAATGCAAGTGGTAAAGACTTTATATTTAGAACTTCAAATGGAAATGCAGCGGCAGATGAGAAGTTGAGGATAACTGGTACTGGCAATGTGGGTATTGGCACCACTTCACCAACATCAAGACTCCAAGTTGCTGGATCAAGCATAGGTGTCGGTAATGAGACAGGTATACTTTCAGTTGTTGACAGTGCTGATAATTCTCGAAGATTATTGTTTGGTATTGATAATACGCTTGGTACAAACGGCACAGCATTTATCTCAGGTGTAAAGCAGGGAGTCGCATGGCTACCATTGCTACTTAATCCAAGCGGAGGAAATGTGGGCATCGGCACAACAACTCCTTCCTCACTGTTTACTGTCCACGGTAGCGGCTTGCCACAAATTTTGGTCAATGGAACTGCTGGTGACTCAAGGATACAGCTTGCTAACTTGGGCATCGCTAGTGCACAAATAGCATATGACAATTCAAGTGGTAGAGGTTTGAACATATCTACACTAAGCACCGCAGGACAGAAAAATTTGTTCTTGCAGACAAGTGGCGTTGACAGGGTGACGATTGATAGTGTTGGAAATGTCGGTATCGGTACCACCACCCCTTGGGGGCTTCTCTCCGTCAACGCAAACGGACTTTCAAGTGGCGCACCACAATTCGTAGTCGGCTCAAGCACAGCGACAAACTTTATTGTAGCTAATAATGGAAATGTGGGTGTGGGGACAACAACTCCAGGGTATAAATTAGATGTTAATGGCGATGCATACTTTACTAATTCTGGTGGTGCGGGTCATCTATTTTTGGGTAAAGGAACAAGTGTAAATCACACATGGCTTGGTACGAGATCTAATTCTGATTGGGCATTAATGCGTGATAGTAGTGAAATTATAAGATTTACTGGTGCATATACTCTGTATAATGGCACAGCTTCGTTTGCAGGAAATGTCGGTATCGGCACCACCACACCAGCGGCGACACTCACCGTCACAAAGAGTGGTGCAACTGGAAATATATTTGCCATAGCTTCTTCTTCAGGAGAAAACTACTTCACTGTGGCTCAGCATGGTAGCTACGGAA
>CAZPQX010000002.1:66710-78168 GCA_964589445.1 uncultured Candidatus Saccharibacteria bacterium
GCTTCTTCTTCAGGAGAAAACTACTTCACTGTGGCTCAGCATGGTAGCTACGGAAGCACTTCACAGGTGACAGTAAAAGGTGTTGCAAGTTTCAATAATGATTTTGATCAGGCTGCTACAGTGGCACTCAAAAATACAAATAGTGGTACTAATGTGGCCGCTGGGTACACTGTGTCTGCTGGTGCTGATTTTACAAATCTTGGAATATTCACTGCTTACTCTACGGCTTATGACAACCCTCCAGGATACGAAAGAGCTGGGAGAGTCTTCATGGGGCATAGTATTGGTAGCGGAGGACTTACACTCATAGGTGGAAGTGATATCAGGTTTAATGTGGGAGGCACTTCTTTGGCTGAGGAGAGGATGAGACTCACTTCTGACGGAAAGCTTGGTATCGGAACTACTTCACCTACAAATGCTTTGGGAGTAGTGGGGTCAATAGATACAACTTCTACATATAGAATAAACAACACCATCAGGATGCTCGCTTCTACGAACTACACAGAACTTGCTGATGGAAGTGGTAATAGCAGGCTTCACTTGGGTAATGCAACTGATCCAACCAACTACTATTCAAACAATACTCATGTATTTAGAAATGGTGCTGCAAGCACAGAATACGGGAGGTTCACCAGCTCAGGCTACCTCGGTGTAGGTACATCTACTCCTTGGGCACAACTCTCGATACATCGCAATACATCAAACACTTCAAATGCTCCACTCTTCGTGGTCGCTTCTTCTACTGCTTCTGCCACAACTACTAACTTCATCGTGACAAGTAATGGAAATGTGGGTATAGGTACTTCTGCTCCTGGCTTCCCACTACATGTAAATGGAAATGCGATGATTGGTGCGACTGTACCTACTTATATTCCAACTGCTCCACTTAACTTGGTAAATAGTGCGGGTGGTGTAATGAAGACACAGCTAAGTCTCGTAAACACAGGAGGCGGAGGAGGAGCTGGAAGCGCAATCGACTTTTATACTTACGACTTGAGTGGCGGTACAAACCCAGGGCTTAGGATGGCAGCATATGACAACAACTATTCTGCTGACTTTGCGATTCTTACTAAAGTTCCAGGAAATGAAGGCAATGCGATAACAGAAAAGTTTAGATTGACCAATACGGGTTTGGTGGGAATAGGTACTACTTCTCCTATTGCTACTTTGTCAGTACAGGGTACTTCTACTGCCACAACAATCGACCCATTTGTAGTCGCTTCTTCTTCTGGTTCGACTATGTTTAGGATAGATCGCAGGGGAAACATGCTACAGGGTAGCGGAACTTTATCAAGCGGAATAATTAACTCGATGGCAATAGGTGGTGGCTCTGTTACTGCTGGAGCAGGTAACTTTGATAACAGTGCGATAGGCTACGGTGCAAGCATAACTCAGGGTTATAGAAACTTGGCAATGCATGGTGCAACTATAACAGGTAATTCATCATACAGTATAGCTATTGGTACAGGAGCTTCTATCCCAAATGATGGTACTTCTTATGCTATTGCAATAGGTACAGGTGATACAAGTGGATCTGTGTCGACAGCTATAGCAGGTGCTACCAACAGCGTAGCCATAGGTAACTACATAACAACAAGTGCTACTGGTGCATATATATTTGGATCAGGGCCAACAGGTGCTAGCAGGTTGGTAAATAATGTTGCCAACTCGATAATGCTAGGCACTAATACTACAGCTCCTACTCTGTTTGTGGGTCCAGGACGCACCACCACAACTGCAGGTACAGTAGCTGTGGGTACCACTACTACGAGTGCGACATTTGCTCTCCAAGGTGCTTCTGGGTTTGATATTTTGAGTGTCGCCACATCAACTAGTGGCAGGATATTGACCATAAGCTCTTGGGGTGGCTTCGTACAAAATATTTCTTCAAGTACTGCTATCGATATACAAAATGGTAATGGTCAGTCAGTCTTTGCGGTAGATACTACAGGTACAGCTGCAAACTCAGGTATCGACATCACAGCAGGAGGTAGTCAGACAGGAAATCTCGTGAATCTATATTCATCTGGTGGGACTTACCTTTCAGGATTTACAGCTAGTGGAGCTATGCTCATGAACATTTCTTCTACTACTGCTATCGATATACAAAACGGATCAAATGTTTCTGTATTTTCAGTTGACACTACAAACAAGTGGATAAAAATCGCCACAACGACCAGCCCAACATTTACAGCAGATGGGCAGTTTACTATAGGAAATAGCGGCACAGCTGCTTCGGGAGGAAGGATTTGGATAAGGAGTGGTGCAACCACATTTAGATTCCAGTCTGATAACAACACAGCTGACTACTCAGAATTCTTCTATCAATTTGAGGGTTCAGAAGCTGGTGATGTACTTTCTCTTGCTACAAAAGAGTATATAGAAGAAAATGCAAATGCTTCAACTACTCTTCCTAAAGACACTGGTGTAGTAAGGAGGACATCTGGTGGTTATGACGAAAGGATAGCTGGTGTCTATACAGAGAGAGGTACAAGCTTCAACAATCCAAATGATGATAGACAAAATAATCCAAACTTTGCAAATGTAGGTTTGCTAGGACATGTCCTCACAAAGGTTACAGATGAGAATGGTGAAATAATGCCGGGCGACTACATAACCTCATCAGAAAAATTCCCTGGATATGGTATGAAGGCTACAAAGAGTGGTCAAATAGTGGGTGTGGCACTTAAGGATTCTAATAATTCTACAACTACCGAGGTCGTTCTTGGTAGCAAGACTTATAAACTATCAAAGGTGATGGTTATGGTTTCTCCTAGATACCAGGCAATAACAGAAAATGTTTTGGTGGAAGTAAATAATGGCGAAACTCTTTCAGGAGATGAAATACAAAATCAAACTCCTCTTGTGCTTCACAATCAAAACGATAGCGGTCCTATAATGCAACTTCAGGCAGCTGGTCAAACTAGATTGCTCGTGGCAAATAACGGAGCGGTAAAAATGTTTACGCAAGAAACTGATTCAAAGGGAATCGTCTTCGAAATAAATAATAATGGAGGTTCTGCATTTAGTATAAACTCAGCGGGAGATGTAAAAGTAGCAGGTACTATATATATAGAGAGTGACAGTTTCGCCGGAAGCATAGCGACAAACGACATGGGTCTTGCTGACATAGATTTTGCAAACAATCTAGGAACAGGTAAGCCAGTGATACAGCTTACTCCTGAAGGGGATGTGCCTACAATAGCTCAGGTCGCTTCTTGGAAGAAAGATTTGGCAGGTAACTATATCGGGCTTGTGATAAAGACATTTGGTACAGAAGGTCAGGCTGTGACTGCAAACGTGCATTATGCAGTCTTTGGAAAGAGGGAAGGGTATGAGACGACAAACGGGATACCAATACTTACAAACACTACGGACCCAGATCAAGAAGAGCCAGAGCTAGTTTTGCCAGAAGGTGATGGAGTAACGGGGGGAAACGCTACTACAACTGCAAGTAGCACCCCAGATGGCGATAATGCAACGAGTACCCCAGACGGCTCGGGTGACGTAGGTGATGGGGCAACTACTACACCAACTTCAGGATAAATAAAAAATGAAAAATTTTTCTAACAAAAAAATAAATATATTAGCAGCAGTTTTGCTTATATTTTTCGTTATCCTTTTTTCTTCTGGTGATTTGTTTACCACCAAAAAAGCAAGTGCTGCCTGGTACTCCTCCGGAGGCACCTGGGGCTACAGGAAGCAGATCACAGTAGACCCAGAAAAAGTATCTGGATCATCAAACCTCACAGACTTCCCAATGCTCTTTAAGGTCACAGATCTAGAACTAAAACACACCGCTCATGGAGGTAAAATGGGGAAGATAGATGCTACAGACCTCCTCTTTACATCAAGTGATGGCTCTACCAAACTCTCTCACGAAATCGAATACTACGCCTCAACCACCGGAGAAATCATAGCTTGGGTGAAAGTACCCACTCTTTATACTGCACAACAAACTATTATTTATGTTTACTTTGGAAATAGTGGTTCAAGCGATCAGCAAGACAGGACTAATGTTTGGGACTCGAATTATAAGTCTGTTTGGCATATGGCCAACGGCACGACACTCTCTGGTTCTGATTCAACCTCAAATAGTAATAATCTAAGCTTTGGTCCAAGTACAGTAGGTTCAACAGGAGTTACTCCAACAGCAACCTCAACCAAAATAGATGGCGGTGCATATTTTGATGTAATTAACCAATACAGAGGTGGTGTTGCGACCAGCACCAGCGCACTAGGCTTAAGCACAGGGGCTCGTACTGTTTCTGGTTGGTTTAACCCCAAGCAATTCTTAGGTACGGATACTAATAGTGCGTTTCTAGTGTGGCAAGCTTCAGGTGGTAATGATTCGTTCGGAATATTTTATAATGACGCAGGTGTGTTGAAATTTCAAATTAGTAATACTGTTGCTGTTAGCGGTCAAATTGGAAATACAACTTTAAGCGCAAATACTTGGTATTATATAACAGCAACTTGGAACGGCTCCAATGCTTATCTTTATGTTAATGGTACTCAAGATTCTACGATTGCAATGAGCGGTAGTCTTGCAGACAGTAGAGCTAATCTCGGGTATTTTACTGGAAGTAGTCGAGCTCCAAATGTCTATATGGATGATGTCAGATATTCTAATATTGCTCGCTCTCCAGATTGGATACTCACCGAATATTATAATCAATACTCACCAGAATCTTTTTACTCTTATGGAGCCGTAGGTGTCGAAAACCGATCTGCTGCTGGAGTGTCCACAAAAGGGGTAGCACCAGTTAGTGGCTCTTCGGTGAAGGTGAGGGGTGGTGTAAAATTTAGATGATTAAAATTTATGATATTTATCAACATTATTTGAACCCAAGTTTGATATGTAAGTGTTAAAATTTAAAAATTAATTTATTAAAAATATATGCAAGAAATAAGATTTAGTTCTCCAATAAAAAAAGAAGAAGAAAATACTCATGTTGCTGTAGCTGAAACCGTCGTAGAAAAAAAGCCTAACTCAAAGTCTTTTGGTTCTAAAATTATGAAAACTTTTGGTGTCGTCTTTATTTTGGTTGTACTCGTATTTGCTTTTGTGTTTGGTAGGGACTTGGTTTCTGGCTTTCTCTCCAGTGAGAAAAATGAATGGAGTGCAGTCTTCCTTTCGAATGGGCAGGTTTACTTCGGAAAAATTGATTCAAATAGTGGTAAGGAGATGGTCTTAAAGCAGGTTTATTATCTACAAGCAGAAGAAGGGCAGACTGTTGATGATTTAAACCAGTCAAGGTTTAAGCTTGTGAAGCTAGGCTCAGAATTGCACGGTCCGCAAGATATTTTAATCATAAACAAAAGTAGTGTGATATTTTACGAATATCTAAGGGAAGATAGTAAGGTTGTAGATTCAATAAAGAATTTCAAGTAATTAGTACATTCCTAAATAATTAGAACACAAAATAATGTTAATTGTTTCCACATATTTTTTTGATGTTTTGGTTTAAAGGGGTTAAAATTTAACGATGTATTATAAGTTTATATTAGCATTTTAAAAATGGAGGAAAATTTAAAAAACACAAAGGTTCTAAGGGTTTTTGAGTCATGTTTGTTGGTTTTGTTATTCTTGATGCCGGTATTCTTCTTGCCCGCGGCTTCGGTTTCTCTGTATTCATCTAAGATAGCTCTTGTGTCTATTGTGTTGGTGGTGTTTATAGCGTCATTTTTTGTAAATACAATATCTACAGGAAAACTCTCTTTACCAAAATCAAAAATACTTATACCTGTGGCTGTATTTCCTCTTATTGCGCTTATCTCCTCATATTTTTCTGGTGTTCCTATCAAATCTATTGCTGGTGAAGTATTTGAGCTTGGTACATCTGGTTCATTCTTTATACTTTCTCTCTTATTTATCCTAGCTTCTCTTTCTTTGAAAAATTTTGCTTCTGGCCTAAAGGCTATGTATGCTTTTGTTTTTTCATCGGCAATATTGTCTCTGCATCTCATCCTTAGGGTTTTTGCTCCAGTATTCCCTCAGTCTATCGGTACCAAAATACCTAATTTCCTAGTAGGTGGCCCCATGGATACAGCTGTGGTGATGGCTGCATTTATAATCCTCGCTTTGTCTATATTTAACTACTCAGTCTTGAGTAAGAGAATGAAGTACATGATGTACTTCATTTTGGCCCTCTCGGTGCTTTATATAGGTGCAACTGGATTTACATTTATAACTGTACTGGTGGGTATATTTTCTCTTGTATACTTCGTTTATACTTTGTCTTGGTCTGTAGATACTACTACTGGTGTAGTGGATAGTTCCAAGAAATTTACTTCTTCGATACCTTCTCTGGTGGTGCTCGTCGCTTCAGTCGTGTTTATACTATCGGGCTCAGCACTCTCATCTTATCTTTCGGGTGTTATGAATATAAATGTTGTAGAAATCAGGCCAAACTTTTCTACAACTCTACAGATAGCTGGTAAAGCAATCGCTACAAACCCTCCTCTTGGTATCGGACCAAACATGTTTAAGGAGTTTTGGGATATGAATAGGCCGATCGAAGTCAATACAAGTGATTTCTGGAATACAGAGTTTAGTTTTGGATCTGGGTTTGTGCCAACTGTGGCTGCAACTATGGGTATATTGGGTCTAGCATCTATACTTTTCCTAATATTTTTCTTGGTAAAAATGGGGTACAGCGCTATCTTCTCGTCTTCTGATGAAAGATATAGGATGCTTTTGTCATCAACTTTCTTCACTTCTCTTTTCCTTTGGATTGTTTTGTTCGCTTACTCTGGAAGTTTTGTGGTGGTTGCGATGGCCTTTATTTTTAGCGGTTTGTTCGTGGGTGCTTGTGTGCTCAGTGGATTTATTCCAGTTTCAGAAATAAATATACTTAAGAATCCAAAATCAAATTTTGTTTCTGTATTTGTGACTGTCGTCTTGCTAATATTTTCAATTGCCGGAGGTTACTTCGTGATAGAGAGAGTGGTGGCTGCTTCTTCTTTCAATAATGGCAATGTTGAAAGTGCTTTGAGAATGGTACAAACAGATAGATATTGGAGATATTTTAGTGAAGCTTCTCTTGTTAATCTGACAAATATTGTAAATAATTCTTCTTCTGGTGAGTTGACCGATACAGAGAGAGCTGAGCTTCAGGGAGCAGTTTCTAATACTATTGTCGGTGTCCAGAATGCAATAGCTTGGAACCCAAAGAATTTTGAGAACTATTTTGCCCTAGGTAGAGTTTATGAAATCTTGGCTTCAAATGGCCTTGAGGGTGCTAGTGAAAGCTCTGTAGCGGCGTATACAGAAGCTAGCTATAAGTCTCCAAACAACCCGGCTGTACCTTTGGCTCTTGCTCGTCTTGATGCAATAGCTGGCAATTTTGAAGCTGCTAGGGAAAAAATAGGCAAATCACTATCTCTCAAGAATAACTACACTGATGCATACTTTACATTGGCTCAGGTGGAAGCTTCTACAAATAATATAGGCGGAGCTATCCAGTCAGTCGAGGCGGCTACTATCCTTGATTCACAAAATGCATCTCTCTTCTTCCAGCTCGGACTTTTGAAGTATAACAACAAAGACTTTAGAGGTGCTTCTGTTGCTTTTGAAAGATCTGTGGCTTTGGTGCCTGATTATGCTAATGCAAGATATTTCCTAGGACTTTCTTATGAAAGACTGGGTAGAAGAAGTGAAGCGATAGGCCAGTTTGAAGAGATACAAAAAACAAACCCAGATAATGCAGAGGTAAATTTGATCTTGGAGAATTTGAGAGAAGACAAATCTCCATTTGCCAATGCAGAGGCACCTGTTGACCCAAATCCAGAGAAGAGACTAGAGCCACCAATACAATAAAATTAATATATATAAAAAACAGCTAGTATAATATATTAGCTGTTTTTATATGTTATCATTTCGTCCATGGTCAGAAGAGTTTTTTCGATATTAGGCGGTAAAATAGGAGGCCTCGGTGAAGCGGCATTTTGGCTTTCTTTGTTTTCTCTTTTTTCTCAAATATTAGCACTTTTGAGAGATAGGCTACTTGCACATACTTTTGGTGTGGGTAAAAGCCTGGATATTTACTATGCTAGTTTTAAGATACCAGATCTTATTTTTGTAACCATCGCTTCAATAGTTTCTATATCGGCTCTGGTGCCTATATTTGCAAAAAAGGAAGAAGAGGGGGAGAAGTTTTTGAAAGAAGCTACTAATTCAATATTTACTGTATTTTCTTTTTCGATAATATTTTTCTGTGCAGTTTCCTTTTTTCTGATGCCTTATATTACAAAATTCTCTTTTTCCGATTTGGGTTTGGAGAGTGTGGGGGATATCTCATTTTTATCTAGAATACTACTACTCTCTCCTTTACTGCTAGGATTTTCTAATTTTTTCGGCAGTATAGTTCAGTATGAAAAAAGATTTATCCTCTACTCAATCAGCCCACTTCTATATAACTTAGGTATCATTTTGGGCATACATTTTTTGAGTGAAAGAGTGGGTATAATCTCGGCTGTGGTGGGTGTCATTTTTGGAGCATTTCTTCACTTGTCATTACAGGCGATCTATATATTCGCTTCTCCTAGAAAGCCAAAGTTAACTCTTAATATAAATTGGCGTGACGTGAAAGAAATAGCAATGCTTTCTGTACCAAGAACTCTCGCAGTTTCTATCGTTAGCTTCGTTGGATTTTTCTTTGCGGTACTTGCTAGCAAAATGGCTGAAGGTTCTATCGCTATTTTTAATTTTTCTTGGAATTTACAATCGGCACCAATTTCTCTGATAGGTGTCAGTTTTTCTCTTGCAGCTTTCCCTTCACTTTCTGTTTCTGCAGCAAAAAATAAGATGGACGAAGTAGTGGGCAGGATAAGCTCGGGGCTGCGCCAGATAATATTTTGGTCAGTTCCTCTCACTGCTCTCATTATTATACTCAGAGCCCATATAGTGAGGTTGGTCCTTGGGTCTGGGGTCTTTGATTGGCAATCTACTAGGCTTGTAGCAGCAACACTTGCTTTGTTTGTCTTTTCTCTTGTCTTTCAAAATATATTACTTTTCCTTTCAAGGTCTCATTATGCTTTAGGCAGAACTAGGTGGCCTCTTTTTGCCAACATTTTTAGTGGAGCTTTTTCTGTATTTTTGGGTTTAATTTTTTTGAATTACTTTTCTTATTTTGAACCTATCTTTTATTTTATTTCTGAAATTCTAAAGATAGAAGATTTATCAAGTATGGTAATTGTGTTGCCAGTAGCTTTTTCTATGGGGGCCATTCTAGGGTGCCTACTTATCTTCCTTGGGTTTGGAAGAAAGATGTACACAGATATATGGAGAGGGTTTAGTGGTCATCTGTTTAAGATATTTGTATCATCCTCCCTTCTTTTCTTTTCAAGTTATTATGTATTACAACTTTCTGATCATATTTTTAACCTAAATACTTTTGTTGGTGTATTTATGCACGCAGCTTTGGCAGGCGTCGTCGGTATTGCTGTTTGGGCTTTCTCACTGTATAAATGGGGTGATAGAGATATCGTAAATATTGCTGTTTTCATAAAAAATAAAATCTCATAATTAAAAAATGAAAAATATAAGGAACTTTTCAATCATAGCTCATATAGATCACGGCAAATCGACGCTTGCTGACCGCATGCTCGAAATCACTAATACAATAGAGAAAAGGAAAATGAAAACCCAAGTCCTTGACTCCATGGAGCTTGAGAGGGAGAGGGGGATAACTATAAAAATGCAGCCAGTCCGAATGGTTTGGGCACCAAACCATTCGGACCGTCCTGAGCACAGCGAAGGGCGTGAATCTTTCATTTTGAACCTGATCGACACTCCTGGACACATAGACTTCTCTTATGAGGTTTCGAGAGCCCTGAAGGCTGTGGAAGGCTCCGTGCTCCTAGTCGACTCTACTCAGGGTGTGCAAGCTCAAACACTTACTGTTTTGAATATGGCAAAGGAGCTGGGGCTTGTGATCGTGCCAGCACTTAGCAAGATAGACTCGCCCCTAGCAAGAGTCGAGGAGGTAAGGGAAGAAGTTATGAAGCTCCTTGGATGTAATGAAGAAGATGTACTTTTGGTTTCGGGTAAGACGGGAGAAGGTGTAGAAAATCTTTTGAATGAAATAATAAAAAAGGTGCCACCTCCTAAAGAAGACGACAAAAATACTTTCAAATCTTTGGTCTTTGATTTTAAATATTCTACACACAAGGGTGTAGTTGTTTTTATACGTGTGATGAGTGGGGAAGTTAAAAATGGAGACCAGCTTATTTTTAAAGTTGCTGAAGAAAAGTTCACTGCCCTCGAAGTCGGTATTTTCCACCCAGAGGAGAAAAGAGTTGAAAAACTAACAGCCGGAGAAATCGGCTATATCGTCACAGGTATAAAGGAGCCTGGTATAGCGAGGGTTGGGGATACTGTGGCTTCTGTTTTTGATAATGGAGAGCCATTGCCTGGGTATATGAACCCAAACCCCGTAGTGTGGGCGAGTATCTACCCAGAAGACCAAGGGGACTTCGTGACTTTGCGTCAGTCTCTTTCGAAACTCAAGCTTTCTGATTCTTCCTTTACTTTTGAAGAAGAGACTTCGGGGGTCTTGGGCAGAGGCTTCCGCTGTGGCTTCCTTGGTATGCTTCACCTTGAAATAATAAGTGAGAGGCTCAGAAGGGAGTTTAATTTGGAGCTCGTGATCACTATGCCTTCTATAAACTACGAGGTTGTTTTAAGAGATGGTAGTAGGGATAAAATATATTCGCCTGTACACTTCCCTGATGATGGTAATGTGAGCGAGGTATATGAGCCCTGGGTCTCTGTGATCGTCATCACCCCCGTGGAATATGTTGGTGAGCTTATGAAGCTACTCTATGAGCATGAGGCTATACTTAAAAACTCAGAAAGTTTTGGTGATGGAAAAACAGAAATGAAAATAGAGATGCCGCTCCGCGAACTTATGAGAAACTTCTTTGATAAACTCAAGAGTGCAACATCTGGGTTTGCCTCTATCTCTTATGAGATGCTTGATACACGCAAAGCTGATGTGGTGCGCCTAGATATTTTGGTGGGTGAGGAGGTGCAAACTGCTTTTACTAGGGTTGTTTCGAGGAGAGTGGTGGAAACTGAAGCTGAAATAATGGCGGAAAAACTTTCAGAACTTATACCAAGACAAATGATCGCTGTAAAGGTACAAGCAAAGGCTTTGGGTAGGATAATCTCGTCAAAAACTATCTCGGCTTTCCGAAAGGATGTGACTCAACATATGTACGGAGGGGATATCACTCGAAAAATGAAACTCAGGGAAAAGCAAAAGAAGGGTAAAAAGAAAATGCAGTCACGCGGCAAAGTGAATATACCTCATGATGTATTCCTAAAGATAATGAAAGCTTAGTTTAGGAGAGGTTGTGCTATATAGGTAAATATCATACCGACTATTATGAGCACTGCCATAATAGACCAGATAATTTTTATCACTCTTTGATTTTGTGGCTGCCAAAGCAT
>CAZPQX010000002.1:78268-156226 GCA_964589445.1 uncultured Candidatus Saccharibacteria bacterium
CCATAATAGACCAGATAATTTTTATCACTCTTTGATTTTGTGGCTGCCAAAGCATGTTATTATAAATATATAACATGAGGGGAATAAAAACAAAACAAAGTGGCAAGTGGAGGAGGGTAGCCCTTTTTTATTTGCTTGTTTTAGTTTTGGTGATGCTTCTAAATTCCTTATTTAATGTGTATGAAAAGAAAAAGGGTGCGGAAGAAGCTTTGGTAAAAATGGAAGGTGATTTGAAAGAGCTAGGAGAAAGACAAAAGTACCTAGGCGGTTATTTGGATAGGTTGTCGACTAAAGAAGGGATCGAGTTTGAAGTAAGAAAAAAGTTTAATGTGGCTGAAGCGGGGGAGAGTGTGGCTATCATTGTAGAAGAAGAAGTTGCTCCGAATGATACAGAGACTAAAGAAACCCGTTGGCAGCGTTTTAAAGGTTTTTGGAGTGGCTTGTTTGATTAAAAATGTGGCAGTAAAGCATAATTTTTGTTAACCTTCTTCTGAAGGATTATTTTTAGATTGCTCCCATCGTTCAATGGATAGGACATGACTTTGCGGAAGTTAAAATGTAGGTTCGATTCCTACTGGGAGCACAATATGAAAAATGTCGAGTATTTTTACTCGGCATTTTTCATATCTGTCCTAAGTTTGGAATCGAACCGAAGGTGCCCATTTTTAAGGAAGCGAAGCGACTATAAAAATGGTGCATCTCGACCATAGGGAGAGGCGATTCCTACTGGGTCGAGAGATTTTATGAGTGTCGAAGAATAAAATACTCGTGACCACAAAACTAAAAAGACAAAAGTTTATCGAACCATTTGTGGAATATAGACTCTTGCAAGTATTCCTCTTGAAGGAAAAGTGAAAGGACTTCGCGGAGATTTTCAGGGTCTATTTCTTCTGATACAGGTATGTTTATGAGGGGTAATATTTGGCTTACGGGGTGCATCAAAATATGAGTTCCGTGCATGTGTTCTTCTTCTATCCAAAACATGCTGTAAGAGCTCCAAGGATATAGCTTGTTGCCAAAAATGATACCTTTTTTGGTCACTTGAATATTTGAAACTCTGGTTTCTTTATATGAGAGAAAGCCTACTGTTATGCCGGCGATTATTATAAAAACTCCGAATGGGTAGTTGTCGAAATAAAAAGCAAGAAAAGAGCTACCTGCACAAAGTATGCCTAGTATCCAATACCAGTCTGCCGACTTCCGGTCAAAGCGGTGCTCGGGACTTTGCCACTCGAGAAATATTTCTTTCATATAAAAATAATACCATCTTTTTAGTTTCAAGTGGTGAGTATTTGTGTGGGGAAATCTACAGATTTTTTATTTAACTCCTGCTCCCGGAGGGCACTGCATTTCTAGGAGTGAGAAAAACTGGCTGCCTTCTTCGCCGCCTGATGCTGCCATTATCATTGCCTGACTTTCTAGGCCCATGATCTCTCTTGGTTCGAGATTTACGACAAATGCGCAAGTTTTGCCTGTGATTTCTTCAGGGGTTATGAATTTGGCAATACCTGAGATAACTTGGCGTATTTCTGTTTTTTCTTCCTTTACCCCGTCGGAGCCTTCGGCGGAGTGGGGGCCAAAATTAACCCTGAGTTTCAAAAGCTTTTCAGAGCCTTCTACTCTTTCGGCCGCCTCTACTTTGCCGGCTTTTATTTCTACCTTCTTAAAATCGTCTATTGATATCATATGCGGAGGAGGTGAGATTCGAACTCACGGTCCCTTGCGAGACTCCCGTTTTCAAGACGGGTGCGATAGACCACTCTGCCACTCCTCCAACAGTTTGTTATATTATCAGAAATTTAATTTATAACAAATGTTCTACTCAATCTTTATTTTGGTATAATTTATTTATTATGACAAAAATCGCAGAAGGTGTGGTGCATAAAGTCCCTAAAGATTTGAAAGATACTTTGCTGCAAAATACTAAAGTGCTCGAGATTTGGAATGGGCTCACTCCGCTTGCTCGCAATGAATGGATTTGTTATGTCACTATCGTCAAGAAGCCAGAAACAAGGGAGGCTCATATTGCACGCATAAAAAACGATTTGCCAAAAGGCAAAAGACGCCCCTGCTGCTGGGCGGGCTGCCCGCACCGTAACCCTAATAGTGCGAAGTGGTTTGCTAAAAAGTAAGATAATTTATTTGTAGTGGTTTAATAATTTGATGATTTGTGCTATAATGTGAGATATACAACCCCTAGGGAGAAAAGCGGGGTCTGTTTGTTTTTATGAAAAAAGACAAAGAAAATAAAGATAAAAATCAAGATTTGCTCATAGTAAAGGGTGCGAGGACTCACAACCTCAAAAACATCACAGTAGAGATGCCAAGAGGTAAGATGACTGTTTTCACTGGGCTTTCGGGCTCTGGTAAAAGCTCGCTTGCTTTTGATACTATCTTTGCAGAAGGTCAGAGGAGATATGTAGAATCTCTCTCTTCTTATGCACGCCAATTTTTGAGGCAGATGCAGAAGCCAGATGTGGATGAAATAATAGGTCTCTCACCAGCAATTTCGATAGACCAAAAATCTCGCTCAAACAATCCACGATCTACAGTGGCGACTATCACTGAAATATATGACTACCTTCGCGTGCTTTATGCACGTATCGGCAGGCCCCACTGTCTTGTTTGTGGACAAGAAATACAAAAACTTTCAAATGATGAAATAAAGAATTTTATTTTAGAGAGAGTCAGGGCAAACAAGTCTTCTCAGAAAGTCCTCGGTCCCTCGCCCCTTGATGTGGGCTCAGCCAGACTTTCTTCGAAGACTTCTTTGCCCTTCCCAAAATATCTTGAGCTTTTTGCTCCGGTGGTGCGAGGCCGTAAGGGAGAATATTACCAACTTCTTTATGATTTACTCGGTAGGGGATATATAGAGGTGATAATAGACGGTAAAAGACAAAACTTAAGAGAGAGGATAGATCTCGCAAAAAATAAGAGGCACGATATTTCGGTGCTTGTAGACTCTATAAATGTTGCTGATTTTGTAAATAATAAAAGAGCTGCCGAAGAGAGGCTTTCGGAGTCTTTGGAGAAGGCTCTCGAGGAGGCGGATGGTTTGGTGGAAATTTCTTTCCGAAAACTTCCTGAAAGCAAAGAAAGTGACCCTGCTATAGAAGAGAGAGTCACTATGTCAAACAAATTTTCTTGTCCTAACGATGGGTACTCATACCCTGAAATAGAACCAAGACTCTTTTCTTTCAATTCTCCGTACGGAGCGTGCCCAGAGTGTAATGGACTCGGTACAAAGCACCTTTTTGGGGACGAACCATGCCCTGTGTGTAAGGGTGCGAGACTCAGACCGGAAGCTTTGAAAGTTTTGATAGGGGGTAAGAACGTGGTGGACTTTGTCTCTATGTCTATCGAGCAGGCTTATGAGTTTATGAATTCACTAAAGCTCAGCGACAGGGAGAAAAATATTTCAAAAGTTGTTTTGAGAGAAATTGAATCAAGAGTTAAGTTTATGCTGAGTGTGGGTATCGAATATCTTTCTCTAAACAGAAGGGCACACACTCTCTCGGGAGGTGAGGCACAGCGTATAAGGCTTGCGAGCCAGCTAGGGAGCGGGCTTGTGGGTGCGCTCTATGTGCTCGATGAGCCTACCATCGGCCTCCACTCTAGAGACAACGAAAGGCTAATACAGACACTTATTGACCTCCGTGATATGGGCAACACGATACTCGTGGTAGAGCATGACGAAGATACTATTTTTGCCTCTGACTACATTGTCGATATCGGGCCTGGTGCTGGTGTGCATGGAGGTGAAGTGGTGGTCGCGGGCTATTTGGACGACCTCATCACTGCCAAGAAAAATGATTCTGGCTCTCGCACACTTGCTTACCTGCGAGGTGAGGATTATGTGGAAGTGCCAGAAGAAAGAAGAGAACAAGACAAGGGGAGCCTCAAGGTGCGTGGGGGACATGTCTTCAACATAAAAAACATGGATGTGGATGTGCCTTTGGGCAGGTTCCTTTGTGTGACTGGAGTATCAGGAAGTGGTAAATCTTCTTTTGTTTACGAAATACTTTATAAAAATTTACAGGCACGATTTGAAAGAAAGTACAGAAGTAACGAAATCTATAACTGTGCTTCTTTTTCGGGTAGTGAATATTTGGGTAGGAGTATACTTATAGACCAATCACCGATAGGCAGGACTCCTAGATCAAACCCAGCGACTTACACAGGGGCCTGGAGCTTCATTAGAGAGCTTTTTGCTGAGAGCGCGGAGGCTAGGGTGCGCGGTTGGGGGCCGGGGAGATTTTCTTTCAATAGGCCGGGAGGTAGATGTGAGACCTGCGAAGGTAATGGCGAGATAGCTGTCGAGATGCACTTTTTGCCTACCGTCTATGTGCCATGTGATGTTTGTGGCGGAAAGAGGTTTATGAAAGATACTCTCGAAGTGAAATACAAAAAGAAGAGTATTTATGAAATACTCAAAATGACTGTCGAGGAGGGGATAGACTTCTTCCAGGATATACCTGCTATTTATGACCGACTAAAAACACTTGATGATGTGGGGCTCGGGTACCTCGAGCTGGGTCAGAGCGCTACTACTCTCTCAGGAGGTGAGGCACAAAGAGTGAAAATATCGAGCGAGCTCTATAGGCCGCATGTACAGAAGACTATTTATATTTTGGACGAGCCAACTATCGGACTTCATTATGATGATGTGAAGAGGCTCATTGGTATACTCCAAAAGTTGGTTGATAAGGGGAATACTGTGCTTGTGATTGAGCACAATATGGATGTGATAAAGAGTGCTGACTATGTGATCGATATTGGACCTGAAGGGGGCGAGGGGGGTGGAAATATCGTCGCCAAAGGTACTCCGGAGCAGGTGGCCAATAGTAAAAATTCTCACACAGGAAAGTTTTTGAAGAAAGCTTTGAAGATGTAATGATTTTTAATTTGTATAAAAATAGGGGGGAGACACCGCTTGAGTGTCTGGAGAGATTTCGTGCGATTAGGCCAGAACTCCAAAATGAAAGCATGACTTACCTCGGCAGGCTTGACCCTCTTGCTGAAGGGGTTTTGCTCGTAGGTACCGGACCCGCCCGCCACGCAAGCCGAAGCTCGCGAGGCGTTGCGGGCGGGGATCACACTACACAAAAAGAAAGGGAGAAGTTTTTTGGGCTTGATAAGGAATATGACTTCACAGCTATATTTGGATTTGAAACTGATACTTATGATGTGATGGGGAGAGTTTTGAAATCTGAAAAGCCTGAAGATTTGCGAGAGATTGAATTGATAAAGATTTGTAAAATTTATGAAGGGGAGAGGAGTCAGAAGTATCCGGAATATTCTTCAAAAATTATTTCTGAGAGACAGAAGAAGGAGGGTGTGAGCCAGGAGAAAAAACATCCTCTCGAGCAAACGGGGTATTTTCCTGCTGAAAAATCCCCTCCTTCTCCTGTCGGCCACGGTCCGAAAGTTGCTATCGAGGAGTTTTCTTCTCCCGGCTCACAAGAATTAGAATCAGCCAGACTTTTTTCTGAGAACTTTCCCTCAAGGATGGTTAGTATTTATAAACTACAATTTCAAAAAATAGAAAATATTTCGAGTAAGGATCTTTTTGCAAGGATTTTGATGGATGTGAGTAGGGTAAGAGGGGACTTCAGGCAAGGGGAAATATTGGAAGATTGGAACAAGCTTCTCTTAAAAAATGGTAATTTCGAAATACCCGTTGCACACTTTTCGGCGCATGTTTCTTCGGGTACCTATATTAGAAGTCTTGTAAATAGTATGGGAGAAACTTTGGGGTGCGGAGCGACTACTCTTTTGATAAGGCGTACTAGGGTAGGGGATTATAAAATAGAGGACTCTATAAAATTTTAGTTTTGATGCTAATAGTAACGTGTAGTATCATGAACAGATGAAAAATAACGTATACAAACAGTCACTTCTTGTCCACAAAAAGCATAAAGGAAAAATCGAACTTGGTATAAAAATGCCCCTTAAAAATAAAGCTGATTTGGCCATCGCGTATTCTCCGGGGGTGGCTGAAGTTTCGAGAGAAATTGCTCGAAACCCAAAAAGTGTTTTCACTCATACTATCAAAGCCAACTGTGTGGCTGTGGTCTCGGACGGTACTTCTATTTTGGGTCTCGGGGACTTAGGGCCGCACGCGGCAATACCTGTGATGGAGGGTAAAGCGGCTCTATTTAAAAAATTTGCAGGGATAGACGCTTTTCCTATTTGCCTCGATACAAAAAATGAGGAAGAAATCATAAATGTGGTCAAAGCTATTGCTCCTGTTTTCGGTGCTATAAATTTGGAAGATATTTCGGCTCCGAGATGTTTCAATATTGAAAAAAGACTTCGCGCCGAACTCAATATCCCCGTCATGCATGATGACCAGCATGGTACGGCTGTCGTAGTGCTCGCTGGGCTTATAAATTCTCTTAAACTAAGAAAGGGTAAAAAACAAACTCCTAAACTAAATGCAGGACTCGATGTAAAGATAGTGATAAATGGTGCAGGGTCCGCGGGGCTCGCTATCACAGAGCTACTTCTCGAGTATGGCTTCAAAAATATTATTTTGAATGATAGTAAAGGCGCTATTTATTTGGGCAGGGGAGACTTGAATGAAGAGAAAGAAAAATTTGCAAAACTTACCAATAAAGAAAATGTAAAAGGTTTGCTAGAAGAAAGCCTCAGAGGTGCCGATGTATTTATCGGGGTAAGTAAGGCAGGGCTACTAACCAAAGAAATGGTAAAGCTCATGAACCCAGCGCCGATAATATTTGCGCTTGCGAACCCGGAGCCGGAGATAATGCCCGAAGAAGCTAAAAAGGCTGGGGCCTTTATCGTTGCGACGGGGAGGTCTGACTATCCAAATCAGGTAAACAACGCCTTAGCTTTCCCTGGGATTTTCCGAGGTGCACTCGATAACAAAATAAAACAGTTTGATAATAAAATGTTTATCAAAGCGGCTGCCGCTTTGGCTTCATCTGTAAAAGGTCTTTCTGTCGATAAAATAATCCCAAGTCCTTTTGATAAGGGGGTGGTAGAAAAAATCGCGAAGGTGATCAAGTGAGTATAAATAAAAACTGAAAACGTTTCTTTCAAAAAGTCCTCGGGTCTCCTTCGCTATGCTCGGCCAGACTTTTTTCCAGAAAGTTTTAAGTTTTTATTTGATACTAATTCTACTAGCTCAAAACTTCTTCAACTATTTTTTTGACCAGGGCGCCGTCGGCTTGGCCTGCTGTTTCTTTCATCACTGCACCCATGAAGATACCCATTTTAGATTTGTCGGCACCCATCTCTTCTTTTTTCTTCAAAACAATTTCTCTTATTTTTTCTTCGCTCATTTGAGCAGGGAGGAATTCTTCGAGGATTACCATCTCGGCTTTTTCTGACTCAGCAAGCTCGGGGCGGCCACCTTTTTCAAATTGCTCTATTGAGTCTTTTCTTTGTTTAACTAATCTACGGATGACAGACAAAGCTTCAGTATCAGAAAGTTTATCCTGAGGGGTGCGTTTTAGAGCCACTGACTCATTCATAAAAGCTGCAAGTGTACCGCGTAGGGTAGTGACCCTAGTTTGGTCCTTTGATCGCATCGCGTCTTTAATTTGATTTTGTATATTTTCGTACATATGATTTAGCGAAATCATGTCGGCGATACGTCCACTAAGGGCCGACCTTTTTCGTGTTTTTACTATAACACAGAAATAAAAACTAAAATATATTATAAGTGACGCAAGGAATAGTCCTTTTGCTCGATACGGCAATTTCTTGCTAGAAATTTGCCTTGTCCTCGTCTCAGTCAGCCTGCGGAATCTCGCCAAAGAACTATTCCTTGCGGCACAGGGGCAATATAATATTTTAGTTTTTATTTGCTATAATCACCCTATGCAAAACATACTTACAATAATATTGGCAGTGGGGCTGGTCGCAGCCATTTTTGCCTTACTGAGAAAGAAGGATGTGAAGAGTGATGATACAGGCCTCAAGCTCCTTTTGGAGCATATGAACGAACTTTCGCGCGTGGTAGACAGGAAGATGGGTGAGACTACGAGAGAGATGGGGGAGTCTATGAAGGTCCAGTTTGGTGAGTCTCAGAGACTTGCGACTGATATCCGCGATCTCGTCTACAAGCAGCTAAACGAAGTGGCTAAGGGTGTCGCTGAAACAAACGCTTCTACTCGCCAAGTCTTTACTATCGCTGAGCAGCTGCAAAACTTGGAGAAAGTTTTGAAACATCAAAAGCAAAGAGGGAACTTAGGTGAAGCTTCACTTGAACTCATACTCTCAAACATCTTGCCGCCAAATGCTTTCAAGATGCAATATGAATTCCCCGGAGGTGAGACTGTGGACGCCGCTATCTTTGTGAAAGAAGGAATTTTGCCAATCGATGCAAAATTTTCTCTGGACAACTACAACAGGCTCGCCAATGAGACAGACGAAAACAGAAGGTCTGAGCTCGAGAAGGAATTTAAAAATGATTTGAAGAAGCGAATCGACGAGACTGCAAAATATGTGCGCCCTAAAGATGGTACGCTGCCTTATGCCTTTATGTATATCCCAGCGGAGGGTATTTACTATGACCTTATCATTAATGAAGTGGGCTCGGTCAAGGTGAATACTCGCAATTTAATCGACTATGCCTACAACGAAAAGAAGGTGATCATAGTTTCTCCAACCACTTTTGCTGCATACCTGCAGTCGGTGCTTTATGGACTCAAAAATTCAAAAATTGAAGAAAATGCCAAAGAGATTATCAAAAATGTCGAAAACTTATCTCGTCATATCAAGTCGTATGAAGAGTTTTATAAAAAACTGGGCAACTCGCTCAGCACTACGGTCAATCACTACACCGCTGGGGCAAAGGAGCTCGGCAAAATCGACAAGGATGTTTTGCGTATCACGGGGGATAGTATGAACCTAGAGCTACCTTCGGTAGACAAGCCTCAAGGCGAAGAATAGAGGGATTATATTGCAAAAAAACAGGAAATAGTGTAAATTATTGTTCGTTATGACAGAAACAAAAAAAGCGGCAAAAAAGCCAACAAAACAAGAGAAAACTGAGAAAGTCAAGGATACTTCTGTTAAGTCAAATGACGGCAGCTTTGCTGTTATCGAGACAGGTGGTAAGCAATACAAAGTTTCTGTCGGAGATACTCTAAAGGTAGAAAAGATGAAGGGGGAATACAAAGAGGGTGATTCTATCACTTTCGATAAGGTCCTTTTGGTGGACAATGGCAAGGACGTAACTGACATAGGTACTCCTTATGTTGATGGTGCAAAGGTGGAAGCTTCTCTCGTTGAGATAGGAAGGAATGCAAAAGTTACTGTCATCAAATACAAACAAAAGAGCCGTTACTTCAAGAAGAATGGTCACAGACAACCTTACTTTAAGGTTAGGATTGAGAAAATAGCCTAAACCACTCTTGGGTTTAGATCAGGAAATTAAAAGCCATTTAAATGGCTTTTAATTTAGTATAGGAAGAAATCTCTGAATTTTACTATTATGGTCACTACTATCACTATGTACCAAGTGAGCAGTATTTCTTTGTGATTTTTGTAAATAAACTTATCAAAATTTTTGTGTATTCTGTTTAGGGAGAAATGACCTTCTTGCGTGTTCCATATGGTGGTGTAGAGGAATATGGGCCAAGTGATAGACCAGATAAACATACAGTAAATACAAAGAGACTTTATGACGAAAATACTTTGATATGCAAACCAAAGTACAAATAGGAAAGAGGCTAGAGTGCCTAAATTTACTAAAGTCCAAAAAACTTTTTTCCTTTTATTTAAACCAAATATTTTTTCACTCATGCTTTCGCTCGGGATCACATGAAATAAGAGCGCTAGACCGACTCCAAAAAGTAGGCTAAAGGCTACGGTGCCGAGTATGCTGTTGGGGAAGCCAAACACACTTGATTGCCAGACTGTGGCTACACTTGTGCAACTCAAAAATGGATTTATGTTGCAGGGGAGGTCTGCCTCTGGGTTTTTGGCGAGCAGAATGGCGTCGTTTGTCAGTATAGCTGAAGCAAAAAGACCTATAGCTGATAAAAAGATGAGTATGTATGGATATATTTTTTTTATGTTCATGATCTATTTTTTAGAGCGTTCTTTAGTGTGTCAGGATCAGTATACTCGAGCTCTGTGCCCATGGAAAGACCTTTTCCTAGGTGTGAGATTTTAATATTTTTCTTTTCACATATCTCTTTTATTTGTCTCTCGACATAGTCGGCGGTATTTTCGCCTTCTGGGTTCCAATTTGTAGCTAAAATTATTTCTTTTATATTTTTCCTTTCTATAAAAGATTTAAGCTCGTTTATCCGCACCTTTTTTTCGGGTTCTTTGTCGAGTATCCGTACCGAGCCACCAAGTACAAAATACACACCTTTGAAGTTGCCGCTGCGCTCTACTGACTCTAGGTCTATATCTTTTTGGACAATAACTAGATTACTCCTTTCTCTTTCTGCATTGTTACATATTTTGCAAAGTTTTTCTTCTCTTTCTTTCTTAAAGAAACGCATACAATCTTCGCAAATGGCGATTTCTTTTTTGAGTGAGTTTATCGCCTCGACAAGATCGTCTACCGCATTGCTTCTCCTTGATAGTAGGTAATAAACAAACCTTTTTGCTTGGCGTTCGCCAACGCCAGGGAAGTGAGAAAATATTTGTGTAAGTTTTTCTATACTATTCATTTTGCAATTTGTTCGTTAAGTCTATAAAACTAGAAGTCCCTAAACTCGCCCTCGGCACCGGTGAATTCTGCTTTTTCAAGATTTTGGAATGTAGCTTTCTTTTCGTTGAAGAATAGGTCGACTTTGCCTGTGGCACCGTTTCTGTGCTTCTCGATAAGTATCTCGGCTATGTTTGTTTTTTCTGATTCATCAACTCTGTTGGACTTGTCTTCTCTGTGTATAAACATGACCACATCGGCGTCTTGCTCGATGGAACCAGAGTCTCTAAGGTCAGAAAGTTTGGGCTTACCACCTCTTTGCTCGACGGCACGAGAAAGCTGTGAGAGAGCAAGGACGGGCACATCGAGTTCACGGGCTAGGTTTTTAAGCGACCTTGAAATCTCGGTCACTTGGTTGACCATAGAATCATAATTTTTGGTTGTCATCATCAGTTGCAAGTAGTCGACTACGATGAGCCCTAAGCCTTTTTCGTTTTTGAGTCTCCTCGCGACTGAACGCATTTTGAGGATGTTGTTGCCTGGCTGGTCGTCTATAAAAATCGGAGCTTTGGCGAGTACGTCGAGGGATTGCCTGATTGATTCAAAATCATTTTCTTTTGAGAGCTTACCTGTGCGGAGCCTCCAGGCGTCGACGTTGGATTGGGCAGCGAGCATCCTGTCTACTAGCTGCTGGGAGCTCATCTCGAGTGAAAAGATACCCACAGGTATGTTGTGAAGCACGGCAGCTTGGCGAGCGATGTCGAGAGCTAGGGAAGTCTTTCCCATGGAGGGGCGGGCGGCGAGGATGATGAGGTCAGATTTTTGAAAACCTGAAAGCATGTCATCCATCGCTTGGAATCCTGTGGGCACTCCTCTAAGTCCTTCTGCTGAATTGTGGAGTTTATCAAGTCTTTCCCATGCTTCGTCGAGCTCATGTTTCAGCTCTACGAATTTGTGTATGTCTGAAAAGTTGGTGACTTCGTAAATCTTTTTTTGGGCCTGGTCGAGTATTGCTTCGATTTCTTCTGCCTCTTCGTATCCTAGGGAAGAGATAAAGTCTGCAGCGGCTATGAGATTTCTGGATATAAATTTTTTCTGGATTATCTGGGCGTAGTAACTCGCGTTTGCGGCAGAGGGTACTGAGTTTACTAATTCTCCAAGGTAGCTGTTGCCGCCTATGTCGTCGAGCAAGTTTTTTTCTTTTAGCCTGGCTGCTATGGCGAGCATGTCTGTAGGGTTGCGCTTTGCGAAGAGCTCGAGCATGGTCTCAAATATCATCCTGTGCTTTTCAGAATAGAAAGAGGGCACCTGGACCAAGTCGGTCACTTCAAAGAGTACCTCTCCTCGGAGCATGACAGAGCCAAGCAAAGCCTTCTCAGCTTCTTCGTTGTAGGGAGGTATCCTGAGTGTGGGTTTTAATTTTCTTTCCATTACAAAGAATGATATCTAATCGGAGGCCAATCCCGAAACTTTAAAATATGTAAAAGCTGTGTATAATTTTGTTATGGCTACACTTTACACACAACAAACCTCAAACACCTTTAAAACCTATTCTTTAATGGCTTTCTTTTTCGTCTTGATAGGTTTCTTAGGATATTTCATTTCTACATATTATAATTCACCAGGGATTTTCTATTTTGCAATAGTCTTGAGCGTCGTTGTGAACTTCGCGAGTTACTGGTATTCGGACAAAATAGTGCTCTCTATTTCAAAAGCTAAGGAGGCAAGTAGGCAGGAATTTTTTGACTTTTATACACTAACCGAAAACTTGGCCATCACTGCTGGGCTGCCCATGCCAAAAATATATGTGATCGAAGACAGTGCACCAAACGCTTTTGCTACCGGGAGAGACAAAAATCACGCCGTGGTGGCGGTGACGACTGGGCTCCTTGCGCGGCTCGACAAAGCCGAGCTTGAAGGCGTGGTAGCTCATGAGCTCTCACATATAGGCAACAGGGATATTTTGCTCATGAGTGCGGTCGTGGTGCTTGTAGGGCTCGTCTCTATAATCTCTGATATGTTTTTGCGGGGCGCGCTGTTTGGCGGGGGTGACAGAAAGGAAGGTAGGGGCGGCGGGCCTATGGCAATAGTCGGGCTTGTGCTGATCGTACTTTCTCCTATCATCGCGACTCTGATCAAGCTTGCTATTTCACGCAAGAGGGAATTCTTGGCGGACGCTTCGGCGGCTCTGCTCACTCGTTACCCAGAAGGCCTCGCAAGTGCGCTCGTGAAAATTTCTTCTTACAACGCTCCTATGAAAGAAGCTCACAGTGCGACTGCACATATGTTTATCTCGAACCCTTTTGGAGCGCAAAAGATGGCTAGTCTTTTTTCGACACATCCACCCGTGGAGGAGAGGATTGCTGCTTTGAGGGGTATAGAGGTTTAATATTTTAATTTTGGATTATGGAGGATTTTAATAATACAAGCAGTCAGGAAAAAAGTGAGGGAATGGTGGGACTCGAAGAGCTGAAGAGAAGGCTTGCAGAGTTGGATGAAGAGAAAAATAAAATATTGGATCAAATTTTAGAACAAGACCCTGGATTTGAAGACCCGAGGCATGCGGCAATAGAAGAAGCGCACAGAATGATTTTGGAAGAAAATTTGGATTTGCGAGACAGAATAGCATTTGAAGGAATGACTGGCCTTTACTCAAAAATATATATGACTACGGTTGTTTTTCCCGATATGTTTGAGGAAAGACATGAGGGTGAAGAAAAAAGGAAAAGTGGAGAAGGATATGACGATAGAGCTATTTTAATGATAGATGCTGATAAGTTTAAAACCATAAATGATACTTATGGACATGGTGTGGGGGACCAGGTACTCAAGGCTATCGCTGAAGTGATAAAAGAATCAGTGAGATTTGATGGTGATGACTATCCAAGTAGGTGGGGTGGTGAAGAAATGGTGGTACTACTCACCAAAGCATCTCCTTATGAAGCTATGAAGGTGGCAGAAAGGATAAATAGAAAAATAAGAGAAGCAAAAATTTTGGAAAATATTTTGGGTAAAGATAGGCTTCAAACAAATGATGTAACTGTAAGTATTGGTATTGCTTTTGGAGACAAGTATTCAAATTGGGAACATATAATGAGCAATGCAGATAACACTGTATATCATTCTAAACACAGTGGTAGGGACAAAGTCTCTGTATTTGACCCAAAGGGTCAAGCTCCTGTCGTTTCTAGTGAAGTCGATATAAATACTCTAAATAATTTCAAATCATAATTTTTTGCTGAGTTGTGGGGTTGGTGGTAGGATGAATATTAGGAGAGCTTCTATGTGTCTACGGGAACAGCAAGCTTTTTACCTTTTACCCAAAAGCCTCAATATGATCGGGAGTGTTGAGGGTGGGGGTGGCTTTACCTTGTACTTTAAAAAATGGATTGGCCGCCGCGCCATACCATTTGGGAGAATAAGGTATATTCTCGGTATGACCGGGAAGGAAACTACTGTTAATTTTGACATGGGGCCGCCCGAAAACTTCATCGGGTAGGGCAGAAAGGAGCTTTTTGGAAAAGGCGGGGTAAGGGCGGCAGTCTACGGACAGCTGCCCTTTTGAGTTTTTAAATATTGTAATTTTATATAAATTGATGTATAATAATAATTAGGCCAGATATGTACAAAACGAGTTTGACTAAGCGACAGCTCTCTGCGCTTCGTGCAGAGGGTTTTATTCATGTAACGGGAATGTCATATATCCCTTGTTATGAATCATCGGGCGGTAGGGAGTTTTATTTCCCCGAGTCTCAGCGTGGCAGGTGGGCTGAGCGTGAGGGATTCATACTCGCTGTTCTGTGGAACGGCGAAGTGTGGATGAGGTATTCGGACAAAAATGTCCGATACAAAGAGGATGAGGAAGACACTCCTCTACTCATCGAAATCCCGACCAAGCTTCTCAATGAGACGCTAGGTCTTACTCGCGTGTCTTTCTCGGTCTTTGGGAGGCGGGGGATAGAGGAAGACAGCTTGACGGATGGGTCTTTCCTCGAAGAGGTCTACCCACGGATCGCCAACCCCTACTATGGAGTCCGTTATTCCAATGACCCAAACCCAAACCAACCTCGGAAGAGGAAGAAGGGTAAAAGAAGAAAACCCAACGAGGTAGATTTCCTCGGGGATGAGTTTCTCCCTGGGAAATTTTAGCAGGCACTTGAGTGTATGTGGGGCGGCGGTCTTCGGACAGCCGCCCTTTTGAGTTTTTAAAAATGTTAAAAAAATGGTTGCTATTGTACTTTGTGGTGTGGTCTAATTTGGGAGCAGAAGATTTAAAAAAGTACATTAAAATGGTAGAGTGTTTTTGTTGTTAATGGGTGCCTTCGCTAAGCTTACGGCAACCCAAAGGAGGGTTCGCATAGCGGTCTAGTGCAGTCGCTTGGAAAGCGGCCGTGGGGAAACCCACCAAGAGTTCGAATCTCTTACCCTCCGCAATGATCCGCAAGAATGGATGGGAACCATTTGAGCGGGGCATCATTTCGAGAGAGGGAAGAGATGAGAAAGACGGAGGCGGTATACAAGCGAGCAAAGCGAGGCTTGTCGCCGAGTCGGGGTCGCGGAAATTTTGTGCAACAAAATTATCTGTGACCGAATCTCTTACCCTCCGCTAAAAAACAATGACCTCAGTTTTTTTCTAATAATCACTGGCCTACGGCAGAATACCCTTCATGTCTCTAAAGATTAAAATATTTTAAATTGGTTCTGACCCATCTTAAAACCAAGCAGGAAAATTTTACTAAGATATCCTTACAAGGCTTGTGAATGTTGGGTAATTATTACTTAAATTAGCTTATTCACTCTGAATTTATAGAATTCTTGGATAAATATTTTTAACTCCTCGAGTAATTTTTTATTTTGGTGGAAGCCAAATTTTATAGAATTCATAAGAGTATGATAATTGATAGTTTGGATTAACTCTTTTTTGTCCGTGATATCTTTTCTTTTGGAATTTTTTCCTGTTCCATATTTAGGGTATCTGGCGATAATCATAATCCTTGGGCTTAAAACAAAAGATTGCTCTCTTGATAAGAAATCATTTCCCCAAAATTTATCACTTAGAGAAATATCTTTATAAGGTGTATCGGTAGTAATGAATTCTCCTTTGTGTGATATATAAATTATCCAATACTTTGCAGATAATAAATTGCAAAAACCTGGGAAATTTTTAAATAGCTGCATATGGTGCATATTCCCAAGATCAACAGAGTACTCTTCTTTGTCTGCAAAATCTATCATATCTTGTTTTGTGAGACCTGCTTTTTCTATCATTTTTTTCATTTCTGGATCTTGATTAGAAAAACGAACAATCATCTTATTCATTTCTTTTATAATTCTTTCAGATATCTCCTGGGATTCTTGTCTATGTTTTTTCCCTCGGATCCATAGAAATAACATAAATTCCGACAAGTGATATTTATCCACATATGTTATTTCTTGATTTTCCAATATCTTTTTTTCTAAACCTGGTAATTCTTTAAAGAAGATTGTTTCAATTTCCGTTAGAAATTCCTCCATTGTTTGACTTATATCATCTTCTTTACCAGTATGTTGGGCATAGAAATAGTTCTCATAACAAAATCTGCTTGGTCCTGATTTTTCATTGAAAATATTAAGTTCAGGAGGTTCTTTATTTTCTATCCTTATTGGGTAAAAACTCTCTGATGAATCTGTCCATTGTCTTAGGTAGAATTGAGGAACGTAGTGCTGTTTTATTGTTTTTTGCTTTTCTTTAATCATTAATATTAAAGATTCTGTTCTAAATATATCAATATTGCAATCTCTAAAATCCCTAAATTTTATTTCAGTGGTATTATTTACTCATGGAAAATGAAGAAGTGGGGGTGGTAGGGAATAGTGCAGAAGGCACTACAGAAAACAGTGTAGGAGTGCCTAGTGCTGTAGAGGCGCCTGTGGAGTCTAGTGTAGAAGCTCCGCAACCCGTCGCTGATACACCTGTGCAAACAGAAGTACCGGCGCCCGAGCAGCCTGCTGTAGAAACTCCAGTACAAGTAGAAATGCGTACAGAGTCTGCTCCTAACCCTACTCCTGAACCTGTGGCAGTGCAGAGTGATGCTCAATCTACAAACTCAATAACAGAGATGGCTCAAGTGCCAGAGCAGGTGGAGCAGCCTGCAACGGAACCCATGCTTCCTGAGAAAAATAAAAGTTTTATAAAAGAGCTTTTTGCTAAAGGTGCGGCAAAAATACAACTAAAAAAGAGATTGGGAATAGAAAAAATCATGAGTTTGTTTGCAAAGAAACATCAAATAACAAATGACGAGGTGGAGAAAGCTCTGCATGTCTCTGACGCTACAGCTACGAGGTACCTTGAGCAATTAGAAAAGGAAAATAAGATCAAACAAAACGGAAAGACTGGCAAGGGAGTCACATATACAAAAAACTAGGTTTTAACTCCTCTGATCCTCTGGGTCAAAGATGGATTTGGGGAGGGGGTCGCCGTTTATGAATTGTGAAATCCTCTTTGCGCCGAAGATGGAAGGTAAAATGCCGACGCCGTTGCAGCCGAGGTTGTAGAGGAGAGTAGGATTTACTGGCTCGGGACCTACGCGCCTAATACCATTTGGAGTGTAGCCCATGAGGCCGTGCCAAGAAAAAGAATATTCTATTTTTTCGCCTGGGTATTTGGCATAATTTTTGCTCAAAAAGTCGTCTATCGTGTAATTTGTTTCTTCGGAGTGGAAGTCGTGGCGAGAGTAGGAGGCACCGTTTGGCAACACCTTTTCAGGTCCGCCGGTGCAGACTAAGTTGTATGAATCTTTCCCTTCGTGCTCGTGGGGGCGCCTCGTGAGATAAAAATAATTCTCGCCGGTCGGGTCGCTATTTTTGTCGTTTGTCTTTGGGAAATAGCTTATGGCGATGGGGGAGTTGTTCATCGGTTCGAAGTAGCCAGACATGTAGCCGATGCGGCCGTTTACAGAATGATGAAAACTTGTGTCTATGTCACGCCCTGCTTGATTGTTTATGGTGAAATTTTCAAAACCGTTTGTGCATAGGACCACTCTCTCGGCTATTACTCTATGCTCTAAAACTTTGAGCTCTGTACTTTTTTCTTTGAGCAGCACTTCTTTGACGGGGCTGCCTTCATAAAAATCAAAACGCTCAGGATATTTGGCTATAAGGTAGCCTAAGAGCTCTTCGGAAAAGAGGGCGCTGTTTAGACATCCTTTTTGGTAGGAAAGGCAAGCTATGTAATCAGGATTGTCTGTTTCTAAAAGAGACATCAAATCTTTTTGAGGGACTATCTTGTATAAGTCTTTATATTCTACGGGTATGTTTTTGAGCTCCGGCCACTCTTCGGCTACTACTATGGACTCGGTTTGCAAGCCGCCCGTGACGCGATGGCGGTTGTTTTGTAAATGGAGGATAAGGTTTTCGAAACTAGAAACTCCAGCATAGCCGACAAATCTATACACCGGCACTTGGAGACGCGCTTCTTCTATTATTTCGTCTAGCAAAATCCAAGCTGATTCTACTGACCTTTGACCGTCTATCGCCAAATCAAAACCAAACTCTTCTACCAAGTCACTGAGCGGCCTTTCGAAATAGCTGGCTATTTGCCCGGCGTTGTGACCTGTGGCTCCGTGGGCTACTTTGTCGGCTTCTAGAAGTGTGACTTTTTTGTCTGTATTTTTGAGAGTGAAAAAGGCTGTGGTGATGCCGGCTATGCCGCCGCCTACGATGGCTACATCGGTACTTATGTCTCCGCTTAAAGGTACGACTGGCCTAGATTGCTTGAGCTGCTGTATCCACGGTGAATGGTTGGGTATCATGAGGTTAGATTATACCAAAAAACACAAAATCGGGTATAACAGAAATAAAATTAGCTTCTCTCACTCGATTTAAGTTTTGATTTTTGGAAAAAGTAGTAGTATTTGGTAAATGAAAGAGAGAATAATAAAAGTAAAAGTGTCGGCGGGGGCAAAGACAGAAAAACTCGAGGAGATTGCTCCTGATGTTTTTAAGGTGAGGGTGTCTGCTCCGCCAGAAAAGGGGAAGGCAAATGCGAGAGTCGCAGAAATTTTGGCGAAACATTTTGAGGTACCAATGTCGAGAGTAATGCTACTCAGTGGGCAGACTTATAGAGAGAAAATATTTTGTATACAAATGTAGGTGCTAGCAGTCGCCACCTTCAAATTGCTCTAGGGTGCACCAAGGGCCGCCGCTTGGATCTACTTGCCACACTCCGCCAACTTTCCTTGCATGAATGATTATGTTTCCAAGGTCGCCTTCTTCACCTTTATTTACTATCATCTCCACTGCATCATTTTTCCTTTTTTCTATCGATATATCGTATGAATTGGGCACACCTTTTGGAAGTTTGTATTCGTTCATAAAGGTGTCGACGGAATTTTTGAGCTGTTCTTTTTCGATATCTGAAAGTTCTATATTACTTGTCAGGGTTATCTCATTTTTTATCTGGGCTTTTTGTTCAACTGTAAGGTTGTCTCTGTCACTAGTATTTTTGTTTGTGTATGTGTAGGTAAATACCCCTGAGGCTAGTATCAGAATAATAAGTATAATTTTTTTATTCTTGGTCATTTATTTTATAAATACTATTACAGGAATTAGAGAGATCTTGAATTTTTAATAGCAACTCTTTTAAGTTGCCGCCTTCTGCCATGGTCTGTGCATCGTCTAATTCTTCCCATACAAGCCTCGCGTAATTATCATCTCCTGAGCGTAACATATAAGTATAGGCAAGCTCTACTCGGAATATCACTTTTTCTTCTAGGGTTGTGCCTGGCCTGTCTGTCTCTTCGTATCTTTCATTTTTCCATTTAAAAAGTTTTTCTGGACTAAAATCATCCGGTATTTTGCTTAAGTCTAAACCAAATTCTGTAAAAAAAACATCAATCCTTCTTTTTAAATTTTCAAAGCTTTCTGCAATAGTAACTCTATTTTCTCGTTCAATTTTTTTATTTAAATCTTCCATGTAATTAAGTATATCAGAATTTTTTTATGAAAATGAAAAGGTCCGAGAGTTCATCACTCTCGGACCTAGGGTGGTAACCGCGGCTCGCTTTTGGAGCGGGCCATGACAGAATTACCATCCCAACATAATTAAGTATAGCATATATAAAAAACTTGTCAAGTATGAAAATGAATTATAAATGTATTTAAAAGGGGAGGGTTTTTATGAAAATGAAAAGGCTCGGAGACATCTTACGATAATCTTCCGAGCCAAACTTTAGAAGAGTGATACTTCCTCCCTACGTCTACTGCGAGTCGGCTAAATAGTGCCGCCACCAGACCCCGCACATCAGCAACCTGCTGACCGGGGGAGTTAAACATCAGAGCTGTCTCCAGTAGTGGACCGCCTACGCGTATGGGGCGATGAAGAACTAAACGAGCCCGTGACGCGCTGCGGCCGACCATAAAACTGGACTACCACTCTTCTGGTATCAATTATAGCATATATAAAAAACTTGTCAAGTATGAAAATGAATTATAAATGTATTTAAAAGGGGAGGGTTTTTATGTATACTTTTGAAAAAGCGGGTATGGTTTAGTCTGTCTATTGATTAAAATATTTGGTTTGTTATAATTGTATTCATATTTGGGGTTACCCACGTTCCCTCGAAAGAGGGAGAATATCATGAATAAAGACGGAGAAATCCGTCCTTTATTTTTATAATATCTTTTTCGTCTAGAGTTCCCATTTTTTCATACATTCTCAAAAAGCTTAGAACTCTAACTTGTGCTAAGTTGGCGACAATGTCCTTTCCTTGAAAATTTATTTCTGTATACCAAGTTCCAGTTTTTCCTTTTGTTGAAAGAGGTATCGCGAGGAAACCATTTACACTTAATTTTTTATAAATATAAACTGGTCTAGAAAATGGCTTTCCTTTACCATTGACCTCTATTCCTACATTTTCTCCGATAGCACACCACCAAACTTCTCCTTCTTTAAATAAAGGTGGCTTGTGCTCGTTTTTATGAATCTTTTCTTTTAGTCCAATCCATTCTAAAAATCTTTTTATCATTTTTAAAAATTTGTATCTTTTAAAATTAGTTGCATGAGATATTTAAATTATATCAATAAATATGATGATAATGGTGTTTGTTTAGGTAATAAGAAAGACCGCGTCCTATTGGGCGCGGTCTGTGAGGATTCTTGGAGCGTTCCAGTGTTTTCGCTCCTCAGGTCTTTGACCAAATGATCCTCTTTGAAAAAGAGTCTGTTTCCAGGTCTCTCTGGAGTAGTGGTTACTGGAAGGAACACACTCCCGACGGGGTTTTCACCTGTCGTAAACTCACGAGATAGTCACAACAGACCAATCCATACCACCTCCTTGCGGAGCAGGTAAGCTCGTGATTGTCTGTTTATAGTATAGCAGAACTATGGAATTTGTCAATAGCAAAGTTAATTTTGTCTATGAGTATGGCAAAATATGTTTAAAAATAAGGGTTTTTTAGGAATTGGTAAAAATGAAGTACTTTGGTGTATACTTTTGAAAAAGCGGGTATGGTTTAGTGGTAGAATGCGGCCTTCCCAAGGCTGAGACGGGAGTTCGATTCTCCCTACCCGCACACTAAATTTTGTTTAAAATTATGTTCTATGTATATGTTCTCGGTAGTTTGAAAGATAAAGATTTATACATAGGTTCTACTAATGATTTAAAAAGACGGGTGATAGAACATAATTCAGGAAAAGTTTTATCTACTAAAAATAGAGCCCCGTTTAGTCTCCTTTACTACGAAGCTTATACTACTGAGGGTGAAGCTCGAGATAGGGAGGCTAGTTTAAAACTCCGTGGTCAAGCTAGAGTCGGCTTGCTAAAAAGGATTTCCTTTACTATAAAACTTTTCAAAAACAAAAATTAGTGTGCGGGCGTACCCGCACAATAAGGAACGAAGTGACTATATTGTGCGAGGTAAGCAAAGTAAACTGCTTTACTTTGCGTGGGAGTGAGAAGCGAAAACTTGGAGCTTCGCAAGACCTTTGATAATTTTTATGAGCTTTGCGAAATAAAAATAGAAAAGGTGTACAGCTTCTGTAGGAAGGCGAAAGCCGCAGGCATGTTTTTTGAGCACAAAAAACAGCCGAGGCGGGGTCGCGGAAATTTTGTTTTGACGAAAACAAAATTATCCGTGACCGATTCTCAGTCTTGCTGATTTTGTTACTGGTCCTGTAAGGACCGATTCTTTACCCGCACATTTTCTATAGAGATAGCTTTGTTGACTTATATACCTAAAAGCTGTACAATATATAGTAGAAAAAGGTTTTGATAAACTCTTCTGAAAGGATGGCACCATGGCAAAACGCTTTGCACGCTTTAGCGCAAAGGAGATGCAGGAGGCTCAAGAGAGTCTAGCGCAAATGAACTTAACCTGTGCCCGCCTCATCGAATCGATTTTGAATGTCGTGGATAAGGCCGAGGGAACACCTGCCTATAAGGAATCCCTGAAAGCAAACTTTCTCCTTTCTGCTGCAGGCGTCCTTCTTGGTGAGTCACGCACTTCTCAAGGACTCGCCGATTCCTTACAGATGGTCGCAGATGATTTGCGAGAGTGCAAGAATCCGGCTGCAGGCGATGTTGAGGCGCTGGCGCACGCCATGAGAGCTTGGCTAAAACGCCGGTAGCCAAAAATCGAACATAACCGAATGGATATGTAAGCTCAGCCGAAAGGTTGAGTTTTTCATTTATTAAAAATATAAAAATAAACTAAAGTAGTGAAGCAAGCGTCTTTCGTACCAAGCTATTTTCTTGTTTGTCTTCGATGACGAAACCAGCGGCTTCTATTTCTTTGCGAAGCTCGTCGCTTCTCTGCCAGTTTTTGTTGCTTCTAGCCTCGTCTCTTTCTTTTTGTGAATCCAAAATTTCTTCGGGGATCTCTGTGAAGAGAGACTCTGAAATATTTTCTATATTTAAAGCTAAAACTCCATCTATTTTCCTAATTGCATTTTTGGATTTTGCTTCCTGAAGTAGGGCGATGGCTTTGGGGGTGTTGAGGTCGTCTGCTATCGCTTCTTCAAATTTTGATATTACCTCACTGTCGCTCTCGCTCGTCTCGGGCAAATCCCTGAAAGAGGCGACTATCTTTTCGAACGCCACTTGTGAAGAAGATACCCCCTCCCATGTGAAGTTGGCTGGGGTTTTGTAGTGAGAGGTGAGAAGCCAGTATCGGAAAGATAGGGGGTGGATTTTTCTTTTTATTATATCTTCGAGATAAACCACTACGCCTTCTGATTTTGAGATTTTGGCGTCGTCTATCTTGAGGTGATTTCTATGTAGCCAAAATCGTGAGAAAGGGGAAACACCGGTGTAGCTTTCGGACTGAGCGATTTCGTTGTTGTGATGCACTGGGATGTGCTCGATGCCACCTGTGTGAATGTCTATCTGCTCGCCCAAAATATCGATAATCATGGCAGAGCACTCGATGTGCCAGCCAGGGAAGCCAAGGCCCCAAGGGGACTGCCAGCCTACTTTGCCGTCTTTTTTCCAGAGGATAAAGTCGGTAGGATTTTTCTTGTTTGTACTTGTCACTCTTTTGCCTTCCTCTAAACCTTCTAGGTTTATGTTTCCAAGCTTGCCGTAATTTGGGAATTTGGCTGTGTCGAAATATACACCGTTCGAACCGACGTAAGCAAAGCCTTTTTCGAGAAGAGACTCAATCATTTTTATTTGTGAATCTACGTAGTCGGAGGCGTATGGGAAGATGGTGTCCTCAGTCTTTATGTTTAAGAGGGAGAGACTTGATAGGAAAACCGAGGCGTACTTTTCGGCAAGTTTCCTCATGTTGGCGAGGGTGAGCTCTAGGCCTTCTCTCTTTAGGCCTTTGGTCATACGGTCTTCGCCTTCGTCAGCTTTGCCCTCGTTGTCGCCTGAGAGGTGGCCGAAGTCTGTGAAGTTGATGACTTGCTTTACCAAGAGCCCATCGTGTTCGAGAGTGCGCCTCAATATATCAGTAAAGACATACATGGAAAGATTGCCGATGTGTTGGGGGCCGTAGAGAGTGGGGCCACAGTGATACATTTTTACTACACCTTTTTCTTGAGGCTCAAAAGTTTCTTTTTTATTGGTCAGTGTATTTGTGAGTTTGATTTGCATATTTAATTACTACATCCATTTCTTATACTTGAAGTAAGTAAACATGGCAAGGCTCATTAAAATCATGATGCTTATAATTACCCAAAAGTCGTAATTGAGGCCTATTAGCGGCATATGTTGAGCATTCATGCCAAATATTGCAGCTACAAGCGATAGTGGGAATGTAACAAATGCAAGTATGGTGAATATCTTCATGGTCTCGTTTTGTTTGGTGGTCAACATGGAGTTGTTGGTCTCGCGAAGCTCGTCTATTGTGTCAGAAATATTTTTGACCAGTATCATGATCCTCTCCCATTCGCCCATGAGTTTTTTGGAATCTTTAACAAATTTGTCTCCAAATATGTGACCATGAGAATCTATGAGGGACGACCATATTATTTTTTGAGATCCTATAGTCCTATTGATGCTGAGGATCTTCCTGCTTGTATTTGAAATACTCCATACCATCTCTTTTTCGAGACCCTTGAAAATATTTTTTTCAACTTCTTTTATTTCTTCTTGGATGTATTCGACTTGATCCATAGCAAATTTGTAAACTTCTTGCATTACAAGAAAGAAAAGGTGGGAATCTTGATTTCGACCTAGTACTTCAGCTACTTCTATTTGTTTGGAAAAGTGATGTAGGGCATCGATGCTCTCGTACCTGACTGTGACTAGGTTGTTTTTTGTGATCAGGAAATCTATTTCTTGTTCGGAATATTCTCTTTGTGAGTTTTTGAAAAAGGGAACATGTATCACTGCATAAATCGAGTCACCAAATTCTTCTACTGTTTGTTTGGGTGTGGGTGTTAAAAAGTCTTTGGCTAGAATCGGGTTTATGCCTTGTGAGATGACTACGGAGTCAATTTCTTCTTTGTTTGGAGAGTTTAAGTCTATCCAGGTCTGCTCATTAAGTTTTCTTGTGACTATCATTTTTGATACTAGTTAATTTATGATATATTATAACAGAAAATTATGAATGAAAAATATAAAAATTTAGGGATATCTATTTTCCTTGCAATAGTGCTCTTGTTTGCAGGGATAAGGATAGGGGAGAATAGAGCGATTAATTCACAAAAGCCTACTGTTTTGTCAGGGCAAAATGCTGCAGCTGTGGATATGGCACCGTTTTGGGATGCTTGGAAACTTTTGGATGAGAAGTTTTCTCCTGCTTCTTCGAGTACGCCCGATGTCGAGGCAAAGGACAAAGTTTGGGGGGCGATACAGGGTCTCGCTGCTTCTTATGGTGACCCTTATACTGTCTTTTTCCCTCCTGAAGAAGCAAAGATGTTTGAAGAAGAGATTAGCGGAGCATTTGGAGGTGTGGGTATGGAAATAGGCATACAGGATGGTGTGCTCACTGTGATCGCCCCACTCAAAAACACTCCTGCTTACAGGGCTGGTGTGCAGGCTGGAGATAAGATAATTTCTATAAACGGCGCTCCTGCTCTAGATATGAATACCGATGAGGCTATAAAAATAATAAGAGGAGAGATAGGGACTACTGTATCTATAAGTTTCGCAAGGAAGGGGGAAAGTGCTCCTATAGTAAAAGAGATAACAAGAGCTGCTATAGAAATACCAACTGTAAATACAAAAACTTTGCCAGGAGGTGTCTTCGTGATAGAGCTTTACAACTTCTCGGCCAACTCACCGGCTCTCTTCCGTGATTCTCTTAGGGAATTTGTAAATTCTGGAAACGATAAGCTCATAATAGACCTCCGCAACAACCCGGGTGGCTACCTCGAGGCAGCCCTCGATATGGCGAGCTGGTTCCTTCCTGTGGGTAAGGTGGTAGTAAGTGAAGATTTTGGAAACGGTGTAAACCCGAGAGAATATAGAAGCAAGGGTTACGATATATTTACAGACAGACTCAAGATGGCGATACTCGTAAATGGAGGCTCAGCTTCTGCTTCGGAGATACTTGCGGGGGCACTCAGTGAATATGGCAAAGCAACTCTCATCGGTAGCAAAACATTTGGTAAGGGTTCGGTCCAGGAACTTTTGCCTCTCACAAGCGATACTTCGCTCAAGATCACCGTTGCACACTGGCTGACTCCAAATGGAAACAGTATTTCAAACGGTGGGCTCGCTCCTGATATTGAAGTAGAAGTAAATGCAGAAAATACAAAAGATGGAAATGATCCACAGCTAAATGCAGCGGTGAAATTCTTAACAACAGTGAAATAATATGAAAGTAATACTAAAACAGGATGTGAGAGGGGTGGGTAGAAAGGGTGATATAAAGGACGTAAACGAAGGATATGCAAACAACTTCCTTTTGCCAAAAAAACTAGCTGAATTTGCTTCAAAAGAAAATGTGGCTAAGTTTGAGAAAGAGAAAAAACACAAGCAGGAGGAAGAAGAAAAGCAAAAGAAAGAAATATCTGAGAAATTTAAAATACTAGAAAGTCAGACAGTTTTTCTCAAAAAGAAGTCCAACGAAAAAGGTCATTTGTTTGAAAAGATAAAGCCAGAAGAGGTGACTGCCTTTATAAATAAAAACTTCGGGATAAGTATAAATCCCGAGTTCTTAAAAATGGAAAATCCAATAAAGGAGATTGGAGAATCAGAAATCTCTCTAGAAATGATGGAAGTGAAGGGAAAGATAAAGATAAGAGTAGAAGCTCTCTAGACTGTAGTTTAGACTACAGAAACTACCTTTTTGACGATAGTGGTACCATCGAAATGAACCTTTCTTTTTGAGCTCATTTTAACTTTGCCTTCTCTAAGTGCGAAGATTGTGTGGTCTTTGCCTATATCAGTACCGTTGCCAGGCAACATTTTGGTGCCTCTTTGACGTACGATAATAGAACCTGTCTTTACAGTCCCGCCGTCTTGAACCTTGACCCCGAGGTATTTAGCCTGCGAGTCTCTTCCGTTTTTTGTTGTACCGGCCGCCTTTTTATGTGCCATAGTGGTATAATACTAAATCAATATGGAAGAAAATGCAAGCGAGGGAGAATATGTGGGGGAAGTCTATTTTGACGAAGAAGGGGAGTCTCGATTTGTCAAAAAGCTCAAAGTATTCCTTGAAAGCAGGTACTTTTTTGCGATTGTTGTAATAATGGTCGGGATTATAGCCTTCTTTTTAGGTGTATTTTGGAGTGCGGAGAGCCAGAAAGAGCCTTTGAGAGTTTATGAAAGAGAGGTGGCTAGTAGGGCAGCGGGAGCGAATAAAGAGGTGGCTTCTCCTCAAAATACAAATGGGCAAATAGGTGAGACTAAGGATAGTGCGAGTGCCGTGCTCGCCCCGGTGGCTGGTAGTGAATCGGTGGTTGCTTCAAAGAACGGTACAAAGTATCATTACCCTTGGTGTGCTGGTGCAAAGCAGATTTCGGAAAAGAACAAAATAACTTTTGCTTCGATAGAGGAGGCGAGGGCCAAAGGCTACACTCCAGCGTCAAACTGTAAAGGTCTTAAATAGAATGGAAACACAAAAGAAAAAAATAAATCAGTTTTTTATATCACTTAGTCTTGGATTTTTTCTTGCCTTTAGGCAGGTGAGAAGATCAAGCAAGGCGACTACTGCACTCATCATCTTCGTAATGACGCTCACTTTCCTAAACCTGGTGGTGGTGAGAGGTGTGCTCGTCGGGTTGATTGAAGGCTCTGTGCTCGTGTATAGAGAGTATTCGACTGGTGAAGTTTTTATTTCTAAACTACCTAAAAAAAGCTATATAGAAAGCAGCCCAGATGTTTTGAAAAAGATAGAAGGTTTGCCGTGGGTGAGAACTTACTCTGCAAGATATTTGGAGTCAGGCACAATAGAAGCTGGGTACAAATCTAGGATAAACCTGACTGATGCCGCAAATAGTGCAGGGGGAGTCATCGCTGGTATCAACCCAATAAAAGAAGAATCCACCACAAATCTTTCGACTAAAATAGTAGAAGGATCTTTCCTTGGTCCAAATGATACTGAGTATGTGGTGCTCGGATCGAGCCTCCTTAAGAAGTATGTGCCGGTAGAGTCGGCCAGCTTTTCTTTCCTTGAAAATGTAGAGATTGGCGACAAGGTCAGGATAAGTGTGGGTGGAAACACAAAAGAATTTATAGTAAAAGGAGTGGTCCAAAGCAAGGCTGACGAAGTGGACTTCAGAGCTTATGTGCTGGACTCTGTGCTCCGAAATATGATCGGTCGCACCGACTACAATGTCGACGAGATAGCTATAAAACTTGTGCCCGGGACTGACCCAAATTTGGTAAGGGACTCACTAATCCGGGCTGGGGTGGGGGAAACAGCTCGCGTACAAACTGCCGATGATGCACTTCCTAAATTCATCATAGATATCAAAAATACTTTTGCCATACTTGGGAACGTGGTCGGGTCTATCGGGCTCGTCGTGGCATCGATAACAATATTTATAGTTATATTCGTGAATGCAATCACGAGAAGAAAATTTATCGGTATCCTTAAGGGTATCGGCATAAGTGCTCAGGCGATTGAGATCGCTTATATATTTCAGTCGCTCTTTTATGCTGTGCTTGGTATCGGCATAGGGCTTATCATCTTGTATGGTGTTTTGGTGCCGTTTATATCGGCCAACCCAATCAAGTTCCCATTTAGTGATGGTATCCTTGTAGCGGAAGTCGGTGCTACATTCTTTAGGGTGTTCATGCTTATGTTTGCTACTCTCGTGGCTGGGTTCGTGCCGGCGAGGATAGTGGTCAAGAAGAATACGCTTGATTCGATATTGGGAAGGTAATGATACGAAAAACCGTCGCACTCCAAAGGACGTATCGTGCGACATGATTCCGCTAAATCATATGAATATAATTGAAGTAAAAAATTTAAGTAAATCTTTTAAGACAGGAGAGAAGGAGCTCAGAGTTTTGGACAGCATGTCTTTCTTTGTGGAGGAAGGTAGCTTCTTTTCGATAACAGGTAGGTCTGGCTCAGGTAAGTCGACTCTCCTTTATCAGCTCGGACTCCTCGATCATCCAAACTCTGGAGACATAATAATAAATGGTGTAAACGTGAGCTTGCTCGATCATGACGGCAGGACTGATTTTAGGCTCAGAGAGCTCGGATATGTTTTCCAGGATTATGCGCTTGTGCCAGAGCTTACAGCTGTCGAAAATACTGTGGTGCCTTTGCTTATGCAGGGAGTAGATAAAAGAGAGGCTTATGCAAAAGCAGAGAGAGCACTTTCGAAGGTGGGGCTCGGTGAGAGGCTAAACAACTTACCCAACCAAATGTCTGGAGGTGAGCAGCAGAGAGTTTCGATAGCTAGAGCCATAGCTCACGAGCCAAAAATAATTTTTGCTGACGAGCCTACTGCAAACCTGGACTCAGAAACTGCTGACACGGTCATGAAAGTTTTCCTAGAGCTCAATAGTAAGGGGCAGACTATCATCATGGTCACCCATGAGCCTGAGTACGCTTTGCTCACCAAAAGGGCTATAAGGATAGGAGATGGCAAGATCCTTGAGGATGGTACGCCGGCCCAGATTATTCATTAAAGAGAGAAGTTGTGTTAAAATAAAATCTTATGAAATTTTTACAAATATTGAAATCTAAAAAAGTAATCGCACTAATTGTTGTCTTGATAATCATAGGCGCAGTATTCTTTTTTGGTGGCGAAAGTAGCAAACAGCTTGTGGTGGTGGAGAGGGGAGAAATAGTACAAGAAGTCGCGGCTACTGGTAAGGTGAAGCCAAACCAGAGCGTTGACCTCGGGTTTGATAAATCAGGACGAGTGGGCGCTGTGTATGCATTTGTCGGAGACTTTGTAGCCAAAGGTAACTTGATAGCCTCTCTAGAATCAGGAGAAGCTTCTTCTGATATAGCTAGGGCTAGAGCTGTGCTCGACGAGGAAATATTGAGACTTAGGGAAATAGAAAATAGCTCACCAAGGTCATATCAGGATTCAGTCAGATCTCTCGGGGTAGCTATAAGGGACGCCTTTCTCACTTCAGACAATGCAGTCAGGAACAAAGTGGACCAGTTTTTTAAAAATGGATCTACTAATCCTAGGTTTGAAGTGACTTTTACAGATGGTAACTTCATTCACTATTTCCCAGTGCCTTCGGAGCAGGTAATAGTCTTGAATAATGAGAGGAGAAATGTGGAGGCTGTGCTCGATAACTGGACTAGTTTAAATGTCGCACTGTCTCCTGAAAGTGCTTATGAGACTACAGACAAAGCTATAGGCGACATGAATAAAATTTTGAGCTTCCTTGATAAGGTGGCAGCGGCGATGAACTCATTTACTCCTGCAAACTTTGAATACGAAACTACTGTAAATGGCTACAAGACTGCAGTTTCAAATGCAAGGTCAGAGACAGCTGCTTCTCTAGCTAAACTCATCTCAGCAAGGGATGCCCTCAACTCAGCTCCTCAGCTAGATAGTCAGACTGGGCAATATAAAGATGTACTCATACAAAGAGCTAAGGTGGATCAGGCAAGGAGCTCACTCGCTGCACTTGAGTCAGCTTTGGGCAAGTCAGCTATAATAGCCCCTTTTGATGGGGTGATCACTTTGCAAGATGCTAAGGTGGGTGCCGCTGTTTCCCCTGGAGAGACTCTGGTGTCTATGACGAGCGATCAGGATATGTATATCGAGGCAAATATATCGGAAATAAATATTGGTAAATTGAGTGAGGGCAACCCAGTTTCTATAAAGTTCGATGCCTTCCCTGGAGAAGAATTTAATGGTTTTGTTTCTTTTATTGAGCCAGGCGATGTGCTTTTAGAAGGTGTGGTCAACTACAAGATAAGGGTTGATTTTGGTACGGTAGAAAAGCTTGAAGAAGGAGCAACTTGGAGTTATTGGAATAATGACGACACTGATGAGCGTATAAAGAACGGCCTGACTGCAGACCTCAAGATAGAGACTTCTAAAATCAGTGATGCCGTGACTCTGCCGCTCTATGCTGTGACTAAGGAAGAGGGTAAAAGCTTTGTAAACAAAATAGTAGACGGTAAGCCAGAAAAAGTGGAAATACAGCTTGGAAGAGAGGGAAGTGACGGGCTTGTGGAGGTGGTAAGCGGTCTCGTAGAGGGTGATTCGGTGGAATTCTAGTTAAAATAGGCTAAAAATAGGACAACAATACCTACTTGACGTCAAGGAGGTATTGTGCTATAATGGATATATATCCAGTAGAAAGCTGGATTTTCGTTTATGAATCTTGTGTGAAGCTGTATGGGCTAAAAAGCCCTACACTACCATGCAAGATAGGGGATTTGTTTGTTAAAGCAGGGCAACAACAATGGTTCGCCGCTCTGATTCTTTCATTCAGGTTCCCCCTGAATCTCGAGAAACCTCTGCATTCTTATATTAGAGCAGGGAAGTCAAAAAAAAGTTTCTAGGGGCTAAGGATTAAAATTAAACAATTGGCTTATTTTACAAAATACCATTTTGGGATTTGTAATGATCGCTTCTAACCTCGGAGGAGGAATGGAAGCAAGTCCCGTAACAGTTCCTCTAAATTTGAAAACAGAAAGCGCGGTCACACAGGTAGTGCCTTCACAGAAAAAAGAATCACAAGAAAAAATTGAGAATCTTATGACTGTAGAAGAATATGTCAGGGGATACTTCTCTGATATACCAGTGATGATCGAGATCGCAAAGTGTGAGTCAAGGTTTAGGCAGTATGACAAGAATGGTGAGGTGCTACGTGGAGATGTGAATTCCCTAGACAGGGGAGTAATGCAGATCAACGAGTACTACCACCTTGAGACTGCTGAAAAATTGGGCTATGACTTGCTTACGATAGAAGGGAACACGGCTTACGCAAGATACATATATGAGAAGTCTGGCGTCAAACCTTGGGTCTCCTCTTCTCCCTGCTGGGGGAAGAGTGCAGCCTATAGTGAATATAAAGACTTAGCTGTAAAATAATTTTGAAAAACAAAATCCCTCTGCCTGAACTAAGGCGGGGGATTTTGTTTTTATTTTTTTATTTTTCTATTAATAGGTCTTGTGGGCGACAAACATTAGTAACGTCGCACAATATATCTTTTCGGTAATATAACTATATTTATATTATAATAATGAATAAGCCAGCCCTGGGTATATTCTTCGAAAAGCACGTCGACCCGGGAGTGGTTAATCAAGGCATTTCAGAGTCTTCCCGTTCAGGGATTTCTAAAACCTATAATCCCCTTTAATTTAATTTTTAAAAAATTTATCGAGAGTGTTTTTTATAAAATCGATCGACATCTTGGCTAGTTTGACGAGTAGCTCGCTGTACTCGTTCCAACCCTTGGCTGACCAAGTGTAGGCTAAGTCTAGAAACTCTCTAAATTTACCGCTAGTCAGAAAGCCGACTACATCTACGTTGAATGCGTACCTGAGGGTTATAAGGACTCCTACGACGATGAGGGTGATACTTATGAAGCCTTTGTTGTTTGGTTTGGTCATACTATCTTTTATTTTTAAATTTAAGGTAAATCTGGTTTGATATATTCTTCGAAAAGCACTATTCAGATTTCAAAGCAATTATATCGTGTTCGTTTATAAAAATCTTTGATAAATGTTGATGTTGGCCAGGTTCAGTATGTTCTTCGAAAAGCACCTCTATCCATGAGAGTGGTCAATGTTCGTTCTTTGGTTCAAGGCTTTCCTCAGAACATACTGAACCTTGCCTAGCGCTTCTTTTAGAAGTAAAGCATTGGGTCGAGGTATCCGTTGCTTGGGGCAATTGGGATATCTACATTTTTACAATTCTTGCTAGAAGTGTATCTTTGTATCTCGACTCCCTGGCTCGCATAGAGAGTAAAGTGAAGGTGTGGGCCGGTGGCGTAGCCAGTCTTGCCACTATAACCAATAATATCACCAGTAGAGACATTTTGATTTGCAGAGACCTTGATAAGGTCGAGGTGGGCGTAGAGACTCGTGAGACCGTTTGGATGCTCTATAAGGACCCATTGACCGTAAGAGTAGCAGCCTTTTTGAGCATCTGTATTACCAACACCTTTTACAACTCCACTGAGAGCCGCTTTGACTGGCGTGCCTCGGGTCGCCCTGAAATCCACGCCGTTGTGGGTACCTGATACATAAAGCTTCTTGGCATCGACAGTTTTACCAAAGTATTGTGTAACAACGATGTTGTCGAGAGGGTAGCTGAGTATCCCCTTTCCGCTTGTAGGGAAGCTGCTTGGGTCTATAGCTCTCTTGAGTTGAGATTCGAAATTGAAAAGTTCTTTCTCAAATTTTTCTTTTTCAGCTTGTGCTAGGGCGAGCATATTTTTGTACTCGGTTTCTTTATTTTTTGTTTGAGTTAGGAGGCTCGTTTTTTCTTTTTTATTTATCTCGAGTATTTGATTTTTGTCTCCCAGCTCTGACTTGAGGCCTAGTAGGCTTTTCTTTTCTAATTCGGTCTCTTGTTTTTTGCCACCCAATTCTTCTTTGTAATTTGAAAGATCTTCGGACTGTTCCCTAACTTTGGTTTGGAATTGGACAGAGGTATCGTACTCCCCTAGCGCTTCAGCCAAACTCTGGCTCGAAAGAAATATTTCAACTAATGATCTGTTTTCTTTTTGGTCGAGCTCGCGGATAGACTTTTGTACAGCTTTTGAGTTGCTGCCTATTTTGATTTCTATACTGCTGATTTCGTCGCCAAGCTTTTCTAGGTTTAAGTTTGTTTTTTCTATGTTTGTCTCTGTCTTTTTTATTTCGGTAGTTATCTTCTTTTGGTTTATATCAAGAGTCTTTACGGCTGTCTGAAGGCTGCTTGCCTCTTTGCCCACTACCTCTATTTCTTTTTCATAAACTTTTATTTCTTGTTCGAGTTGTTTTATTTTTTCGCTGTGGCTGTTGATGTCTTCTTTTAGTTTGTCTACATTTTGAGAGTTTGCTTGTTTGCTATAAGGGCTGTAAAAAATAAAAACGGCAAAAACAAAAAATAGAATTGTTTTTGTAAATCCTTTTTCCATTCATTTATTATAACAATTTTATGGCTGCAAGTACCCTATTTTTACTTTCTTCTTCACCCAATATCTTCATGAGGGAAAACGGGTCCGGAGACTTGTCTTTGCCTGATAGGGAGAAGCGTAAAGGCCATAGTACTTCCCCCTTCCCTACTCTTTCGGCGAGTTGCATGATTTGGTCTGCTTCTCCAATAATTTTTAGTATTTCTTCGAGATTATTTTTGGCTTCTTCTTTTGTTTGCTTTTTCCAACATATTTTTTCTGGCTCTGGGGCGGGTGCCTCAAATAGGTAGTCAAACTCGCCTGCAGTTAAGAGCTCCTCTACTTCACCCCACCTGTGTATCCTTTCGAGCAGTAAATCTAAAAAATTTTCTAAGAATTGAGTATCTTCTAGTTTTGGATTTTGGTTGAATCTTGTTTTTTCAAGCTGGGATTTTACATTTGAAATTTTGGATTCCCTCGAACTTTTTAGGATGTGTTGTTTGTTCACCCAATTTAACTTTTCGATATTGAAGACGCCGCCCTTTTTTTGGACCTTTGAAATATCAAAATCTTTTATTAGTTCTTCTAGGGTAAAAATTTCTTTGTCTGTGCCTGGGTTCCAACCGACAAGACAGAGGAAGTTTAAAATTGCTTCTGGCTCATAGCCTTTTTCTTTGTAGTATTTTAAAGACACACTCTCTCCGTGTTTCCTTTTGGAAAGTTTGGACTTGTCTTCTGCTAAGACTAGAGGCAGGTGTGCGTAAATCGGCCTTTCTCCTCCCAAGGCTTCTAGTATCAATATTTGTCTTGGGGTATTTGATATGTGGTCTTCGCCTCTTATCACATGGGTCACTCCCATTTCTAAATCGTCTACTACGACAGTCAGGTGGTATAGAGGCTCGTTTATATTTTTGGCTATAACGAAATCATTTAAATCTCCTACATCTATCTCGACTTCTCCTCGTATAAGGTCTTGGAATTTTATTTTGCCTCCTGGGTTTTTGAATCTTACTACCCGCCCGCCATCGCTACGCCCGCCTGCTATGCGTTGCGAATCATTGCGGGCAGGCTCAGGCGTTAGCGGGCGGGCCTCTTTATTTTCGCTCGCCTCAGTCTCTTGCAAAGATTGGTTTGATTCTTCAGCCAAATAGGCAGCACCTTTCTTTATCAGTTCTTGAATTTTGTTTCTGTAAATTTCGGTCCTTTCACTCTGTCTCCAGATTTGGCCTTTGTTGTCATAATCAATACCGAGCCAGGAGAGGGAGTCAAATATGTCTGTCTCGTATTCTTTTTTGCTTCTTTCTTTATCGGTATCTTCTATACGCATCAATAGTTCGCCTTGATTTTGTTTGGCAAAGATATAGTTATATAGGGCTGTCCTCACACCCCCAACATGCAAGAGACCAGTGGGGCTTGGAGGGAACCTGACTATCACTTTTTTAGCTTCCATGAAGGCATTATAACAGATTTATAAGACTCTCCCAGCCCTCTTATTTATTTTAAAAGATGGTCTAGAAAACTCCTGTTCATAATTTTCCAAAAGCACATCTATCCATGAGAGTGGTCAATGTTCGTTCTTTGGTTCAAGGCTTTTTCCAAATTATGAACAGAAGTGTTTGTCTAAGCTATCTAATCAAGTTTTTGGTGAGAAATAGCTATCGAAAGTAGCTCTTGGGCTATGGTGTCTGCAGCACCTTGCTTGAAGAATTGTTTGCTGCCATTTTTCATGGACTCTATTATATTTTTATCTCCCAAAATCCTTCTTATTTCAGCTAAAAATATGTGGGATTTTAGATTTTCTTCTTTTATGACTGAGCAGGCACCATATTTGGCATATGAGAAAGCGTTTTTGACTTGATGGTCTCCGTTTGAATGAGTAATGGGGATGATGATGGAAGGTATGCCCCAAGCAGCTATCTCAAATATGGTCGAGCCACCACGGCTCACTATGACAGAAGATGCACCTGCTGCCATCATCATTTCTAGACTGTTTAAGTACTCGATTGGTTTGTATCTATTTTTATTGGGCTGGTTTATAAGGATGGCTTCTGCGGACTCTTTTACTGGTTCAAATTTTACTTTGCCAGTCTGGTGGATTATTTGGAAGTCTTTTACGAGATCAACGAGCGAGTCGAGCACGGCATTGTTTATCGTCTCTGAGCCTTGTGAGCCGCCCATTATAAAAATCGTAGGTATGCTTGACTCTAGGCCGAAAAATTCAAATGCGTTGGCTGTGATAGGTATTTTTTTGTCTTCTAATATCGGCTGTCCGGTCACTTCTGTTTTTTTAGCATCAAAATATTTGGCTGCCTCTTCGTAGGAGAGCGCAACTCTTGTGGCAAACCTGCCTGCAAATTTGTTTACTATCCCCGGCACTGAGTCTGACTCGTGCACCACAACTGGTATCCTCAAAATGAAAGCTGCGAGTACTGCTGGGAAGCTACCGAAGCCACCTTTGCTAAAAAGCACATCAGGAAATACGCTGAACATATCGAAGAATGCTATAAAAGAACCCCAGGCTGTCTTAAAAATATCGACAAAGTTCATTATGGAGAAATATCGGCGAAGTTTGCCCGCCGTCACCTTTTTGTATTTTATTTTGTGATCGTAAAGTATGCCTTGGTTGTAGGGGGTCGGTGCAAAGAAATAGAGTTCGGGAGAAATAAATTTTCTTTGCTGGGATATTTTTTGGATTGATTCGGCGACGGCGATGATGGGATAAAAGTGTCCACCTGTGCCTCCTCCTGTAAAAGCTATTTTCATTTTTTTATTATATTTATTTCTTTGCTTGTCTTGATATATTCATCACTATCCCGACTTCAAGAAGGTTGATGAGAAGTGCTGTGCCTCCGTGGCTCACGAAGGGTAGTGGTATCCCCGTGAGGGGTAAAATGCCGATAATACCGCCTATATTTACCATCGCTTGGGATATGATAAGTATAACAATTCCCACAGAAAGTAGTCTACCAAAATCGTCTGGGGCTCTGCCTGCGACTTTGAGACCTTCTATTGAAAACATTATAAAGGCAGCTATCAGTATGAATGCTCCAACGAAACCAAATTCCTCTGCTGCTACGGCGAATACGGAGTCACCTATTGGCTCTGGCAGATAGCTAAATTTCTGGACACTTTGCCCAAAGCCCCTACCCCACATTTCGCCTGAACCGACTGCGATGAGAGACTGCTGCAACTGGTAGCCAGTTGTTTGGCTGTTTGCGGCTGGGTCAATCAGTGTCTTTATCCTCTGCATGACATAGGGCCTTGTGAAAGCGAGTCCTGCTAATATCAGCACTCCTGCGATCGCTATCGCAAATATATGTTTCCATTTTGCTCCGGCTGTGATGTACATGGCGAGGCCGGCAAACATGGTGACTGCAAATGTATCAGTGTCTGGCTGTGCTAGGAGGACCAGACCTACAATGCTAGAGAATATTATGAAAGGCAAAAGTCCCCATTTGAATGTATCTACCCGTTTTTTTATACCCGAAAGCCAAGCGGCAAAATATACAACGAAGCTTACTTTTAAAATTTCAGAAGGTTGGAATGAAATAAACTTTAGATCGATCCAGCGGTGTGCGCCACCATGCTCCATGCCTATGCCTGGGATAAATACAAAAAGTGTGAGGACTACAGATCCCACAAAAAACCAAAAACTAATTTTCCTCCATATGTGATAGTCGACTCGTGCAAATATGATGCAGGCTAATGTACCAAGGAAGAGGCCGTAGAAAATTTGTTTGAATGCGACGCTTGAAAATTTGATTTCGTCGCGCGCGAGTACTCCTAAGGAAGCTGAGCTAAAAATAAAAAATCCCGCCACTACGAGAAGTATTGTCCACACCAAAAAAGGTCTGCTGATTTTGCCGATTCTTGCCATATAAAATTCATTATAACCCACCCCACCCTTTTAAAAAATACGGGATAACTTTAACTCAGTAAATATATTGCATTTTAGTATAAATTGTGCTATAATATGCATTAGTTGTACTTTGAAAGAAAGGAATTCCAGTGATTAAAAAAATGGCGAAAAATTTCGCCGAATTCAATCGCGTTTGGGTGTGGGGTACTCCCCTTGCCTACTTGCCGCTTTTTCTCCTGCTTGTCACCTGCTTCGTGCCGGCTTATCAAGAGTCGGCCCGGGTGTCTGAAAAGGAGCAACAGATTTTGCTCAGCCGTGTGCCTGATATGAATGCGGCTGACATCCTCCGTGAGGTCGAGTGCCTCGCGGATGAGATGATGCAGACCGACGCATCAGCCCCGGCAACTTCGCCGGATGTTGTTTTCATTTTGGTCGACCGGTCCCTCTTCTTAGAGAAAGTCTTGCAAAAGAGTCTCTACAAGTTTGGGAGGATGTCGAACCCGCAAGTTGATGAGTTGGTAAAGGCGGAAGCCAAGCTGCTCACTCATGTGGGTGCACAAAAACCTCAGGTTTACACCCAGAGGGTAAGGCTCCAGAAGGAGCTCGTCGATCGCTTTCAGGGAAAGACGAAAGAGTTTGATGCTCGGCTCGCTGCGTGGCGGGAGAAGCATCCGATTGACCAGATGCCCAAGTTGCCATCTCAGACATGGAGGCTCGCTAAGGAGGGCTATCTGCTCTCTGTCCTGGTTATGTTTTGCTTCTTTGTGATGCGCTTGTATCGTAAAGAGCAGATTGTATGGGTGGAGACGCCACGGATCTTGCTGTTCTCTATTCTTTGGCCCGTTGGACTCTTCGTTTATCCTACGGACAAAACAAAGATGGAGCAGCTGAGGCAAGCACTCCAGGTGCTCTGCTACTCGCAGTCTATCATCATGTCGATATTTGGTTTCTGGGGTTTGGGTGCCATGCAAATGGTCAAAGCCCAAGCTTCTAGTGGCCAGGCAAAGAGCAAGGTGAACGGAAAGGACCGGCGCTTTGAGATTGGCAAACCAGTCTTCGGTGCTGAGTTGTATCATGGGCAGGGCTTGCCTTCGGAAGAAGGTTTGATGCTTGCACCGTGGTATGCGATCAAATCTCGCTTGGGACCAGTGAGTGTCTCGCAATTTGGGTTTGTGGAGTTGGGGCAAAATAAGTCTCAGTTATTCACGAACCATGCGGCGACTTTTACTCACGACAAGGTGCCATTCGCTTACCGCACTGAATCCGGCGGTTCGCCTAAGGGGGCCTTCTGGAGCGGCGGACCAGTAATCGTGCTGAGCCGGACTCCTGGGGTCCGCAAGGTCGTTGGGTCTGCTTTGCAGTCTCTTTCGGTCGCGCGCCTGGGGCGTATCCGAGGTTCGGGACCAGAGCAAGAGATTTTCTTTTCTTGGGCAACCAAGAAAGTCGCTTTAGGTTTTGGAGACATTTCTTTCGACGGCTTTTACCGGATTCGTCCGGGAGCCAAGTCGAATGTCGGCCAACCTCGCCTCATCTTCCGGCCCAAAAACTGGAAGATCGCTACTATAAACTATGAGATGTGGTGGGTCGGCTACAAACCCACCCATCGAATCGGACTGGAATTCACTTTCTAAACCCTTCAGGTTTTCCCGCATGGCGCGCTTGCACGCCATGCGGGATTTTGTTTTAAAAAAGAAACAGGGACTCTTTTGGAGTCCCTTGTGTTTGAGGTGTGGCGCGGCTGGCCGCGGCTACTTTTTCGGCCAGTTGAGGTAGCTGCGGAATTCGAAACTAATGAACGACTGTTTGTTCAACTCGTCCAAGACAAACATTAGCCCTCTGTTAAAATCGCATACTAGGATGTCCTTCCCTCGTGTGAAGTGACAGTTCCCCTTATGGGTGACCCAATCGTTTGTCGCCCCGATCCAGGTGGTGTTGCCTTCCAGGTTGGTTTCCCATTGCCTCTGATAGGAGTCCTGGATACTCTCGATTTTGAGAGTGGCGTCAAGCATTAGTCGGGTGTCTAAGACCAATTGCACCCAGCCTTGCTCGTTAGAGTAGGCGAACCAAATAAAATTAACTGTGCGTCCCTTTTCGGCCCAGTATATACCCTTGCCCCAGCCCAAGGGGCGGGTCAGCCACTTCTTGGCAGCCTTGTGTTTGGAGTAGAATTGCATTTCTTTTCTAACAAAATCTGGAAGTTTTTCCGCGACCGCTAAGGTCGCGAAGAGGTTGGTGAGCAAGACGAGCGTTGCTGTTAGTTTTTTCACAGAGATCTCCTGTGATTAGAGTGATATATTTATTTACTTCTGTCAAACCTAAAAGTATAACCGCAACTATTTTAATTTAGGAAAACCCCCAGGAATATTAGGAGAAAAGCCTTGGACCAAAGAAGGAAAAGTGCTCGCTCCCGGGTTACAAGTGCTTTTCGGATAATATTCCTGAGGGGTTAAAGACTTACCCAATTAGAGCTAAGCTGATACCGAGAAGAGCGCAGACTGTAGAGAAGATCCAGTAACGCATAGTCACTTTGTAAGGAGGCCAGCCGAGGGCTTCAAAGTGGTGATGAAGGGGTGCAACACGGAAAACTTTTTTGCCGCGGAATTTTTTGGAAAATACTTGAATTAGATTTGAGAGGACTGTGATCACGAGTGGCATGGCGATGACCGGAAGTACCAAAAGCCCATAGCCATCCCCTAGCCTGTCAGTCATGAAGGCTACTACTGTGAGAGTGATAGTGAGGCCCATGCTGCCTGTTTCTGACATGTAAAACCTGGCTGGCGGGATGTTGAACCAGAGGAAAGCAAGCAGGCCTCCAGCGATGGTGGCGCAAAATGCTGCGAGGTCTATCTGCTGTTGATAAAAAGCGATGCCTCCGTATGCGGCAAACATGGTGGTGAAGATGCCACCGGCGAGACCATCTATGCCGTCTATCACTCCTCCTGCGTATATGAAGAGTGCTGTGAGGAGAAAGAGTAAAATGAAAAGAGGACCGAGGTAGAGCTCGCCAAGACCGAAAGGAAGACCGATACCGACTACATCAAGCTTGTCATAAAACCACCAAGCAGATAAAAGTGCGATAACTGAAACTATGGTGAGCCTCTTTTTGAGTGAAAGACCACCACTGCTCGATTCTTTTATTTCTAGGTAATCGTCGACGAGACCGACGAGGGAGCCAGCGAGTAGAGTGGCAAAAGGGACCCAGGTTTGGTTTCTTGAAATAAAATCAAGCTTCACTAAAGTCTCGCCTCCTATGAGGTGTGAGAGTGCCCAGATGAATATCATGGTGAGGCTGGCGCTCAGCCATATGATGATGCCTCCCATGCGAGGCGTGTTTACTTCCCTATCTTTGTGGAGCTCATTGAAAACTTTTGCTTCCTCACCGCTTATGGCTATTTTGCCTGCCTTCTTCTTCCAACATTTATATTTGTAGAGGTAATTGGTCAGAATGGGTGTAATGAGAACCCCGGCTACGAAAGAGCCAACTGCTGGCAAGAAAACTTTTACGATATCTATCATGGTTTTTAATTATTTGATTTTATGTATTTGAGGGCGGCGTTGACTAGGGCGAGCGAGTCGGTGAACCTCCCCTCTTTGCTTGAGCCAAGGACTGAAACTATGATCGGTCTTTCAAGCCCTGCGTTGAACGCGATGACGAGGTTGCCGCCAGCGAGGTCGGTAAAGCCAGTTTTTGAGGCTATAAGGCCAGGTATCTCATCTACATGAGTATTGGTGTTGGTAGCTTCGTATGTGCGGGTGCCGCTTTGGAATGTGAGACTTTTGTACCGGGTGGCTTCGAGTAAGTCGGGGATATTTCGCATTGCGTATTCAAAAAGCAAAGCAGTGTCTTTGGCTGAACCATATGCACCGCCCCTGTCGATGCTGGCGTCGAGTCCGTGAGCATTTAAAAAGTGACTATTTAGGAGACCTATTTGTACAGCAAGCTCGTTCATTTTTTGTATGAATTCTTCTTCGCTGTCTATTTCATTTGAAACTTCTGAAACTGCAGCGAGTGCGTATGCACCATCATTGGAAGAAGTGAGGAGCGTGAAGTCGCGAAGATCTTTTTGGTTCCACAAATCTCCAACGAGAAGGCCTGAGTCCCCTTCTGGAGAAAGATAATCTTCTTTTATCCTGATCATCTCTTGCTTCGGTAGATATTTGTCTGCTGTGACTGCTGTCATCACCTTTGTAAGAGAAGCTAGAGGGAGAGCTAAGTCTGCATTTTTGCTAAAAATTTCTCTTTTGTTTACGACATCCCAAACTACTACTGCTTTGGCTTCTAGCTCTATATTTTCGAAAGGATTGACGATGACTTCTTTAGCAAGAGCCTCTTTTTTTTGGTGTGCCGAGTCGAGAGAAAACAGCATCGAGGCGAATACTATAACAGAAAGTATGCAAAAAGCACTGAGTACTTTTAGGAAATATTTGGTCCTATTTTCGATTGTGAGTAATGGTTTAATTTTCTCCATCTGTATTTGTAAGTATTTTTGAAATATTTTGTTTAAATTCTTTGAGGCTAGGCAATTCGGACGCGTCTCTTATGCCTAAGTGAGCAAAAAGATCGACTCTCGCCCTATATCTTGGCGATTTGTCATCTTCGCTTTGGTATTTTTCGATGAGCCCCCTCGTGGCGAGACTCCTCACTACGAAATATGAATTGACCCCTCTTATATAGTCAATCTCCTTCCTTGTAGCTCCTTCATTATACAATATTATTGCCAATGTTTCTAAGCCTGCTTTGCCTATGTCGCGACTCATTTCTTCTTTGGCTATCTTTTCTACGAGCTCCTTGGCTTCGGGAGATGTGGCGAGGGAAACTTCTATTTTGTTGTCTAAAAGGCAAATGCCTCTTGTGCTGAGGGAAGCAGAAAGACTCTCCAGTGCTTTTGAAATTTCGCCGACCTCTACTCCGAGCACTGAAGCAAGCCAGTCTCTCCTCACGGGCTCGTTTTTATAAAAAAGTAAGGCTTCTATTTTTTGTTCTAAGTTCATTGTTTAAATTTTAGTATTTTGGCACTAACACCTCATCTGTTTCCATTTCTATTTCATCGAAGCTGCTCTCTTGCTTGACTCGCAAGGCCCCTCTCTTGACTAGCTCGAGCATGGCGAGGAAGCTCACGATGACATTTATTTTATCTTCCTTGCTTGCTCCGCCACCTCTCCCAGAGAAGGAACTAAAACTCATTTTTAGATTTTTTTCTATCCTTTCAGAGAGCCTGCCTATCATTTCTTCAAGGCTTATTATCTTTGCTACGGAGATTTTTGGCAACACCTGGGGCTTGGGGATACTTTCGAGTACTTCAGAAAGTCTTTGCTTTAAATTTTCGAGAGTGATTTCGGCGGTTGGATTGAAGACCACTTCTTTTTGTTTCCTGTCTCTCGCGAAGTATAGGAAATTGCCAAATATTTTTGCTATTTGTTTGGAAGCTTCTTTGTACTCTTTGTACAGAGCTATCCTCCTCTCGAGCTCTTCTATGTTTTGCTCTTCTTCGGTCGAGAGTTCGAGAGTTGGTAGGAGGGATTTTGATTTGAGTAAAAGGAGGGTTGAAGCTATGAGTATGAAGTCGCTACTATCTTTGATCGGAAAGTCCTCGAAACTTTTGGTGTGTTCGATGAATTCGTCTGCCACTTGGGAAAGTGAGACTTGGCTGATGTGGAGTTTCCTTTTTTCTATTAGGTCTAGAAGCAGGTCGAGAGGACCTTCGAACTCCCCCGCCCGCACACTAAATTTACTATTTACGACTAATTTTGTCTCAGAATCGCTTTGCATTGCTGTCATTTTAGCATAAAAGTATTTTATGGCGTCGTTTAAAGGCGTTGTTGTGTTTTTAAACATATTGTGATATAATTAGTAGTGGAGGTAAATTTAATGAACACCGTTTCGGGTGTTTTGTTTTTTGTCGCGTTTCTGCCCTACATCTGGGCCGTTATCAGTCGGGAGACCTTGCCGTCTCCTGTGTCGTGGGCGATATGGGCAAGCGTTGATACGCTAGCTTGGGTCGCCATGGTCAAAAAGAAAGCGGCCGTCGGGCAACTCACGGGAGCAATGATGGGTGCTTGGGTAGTCACTGGCCTCTCCCTTGTTCTGGGAAAGCCAACGATCGGCTCAGTTGAATGGGTCAGTATCGCTGGTGCTGCTTTGGGGATCATTCTTTGGCAGAAGACTGGTAACGCCGTCCTCGCGATCATTTGCTCGCAAATCGCAGTGTCCATCGGGGCCTTCCCCACATTTGCGAATGCGTACGCTAACCCCGCACAGGAAAATGCCTTGGCGTGGGTAATCTGGTTCCTTTCATGCGTTTGTGCCCTGCTTGCTGTTAAGAAGTGGGACCTTGCAAACGCATTGCAACCCGTCACTTTTACGACGATAGAGACCGTGATGGTCTTCCTTGTCGTCATCCGCCCCCATCTGGCTCCTTGAGGAGCCGGGTGGGGCGTTTCGTTTTTGTATCGAAGAGTTTTAAAATCACACCAAAAAGTTATCCACAGGGGTGGGTTGCGGGGAGTTGTAAAGGGAGTATTATTAATCTCTTGGGAGTTCTTTGAGAAAATAAGTTTCGGGTTTCGTAAGACTTCCGGCCATTTCCTTGGAAGCTAGCTTCCTCCCATTTACCCTGCCGATGTCTTACATCACCCTTCTTCTTTTCTCTTAATTCTCATTGTTCTTTCCAAACCCCTCGCGTCGCGAGCGGGTTTTTTCGTTACTAAAAAACAAATGCCCCGATTGGGGCATTTGTTTTTTTTATTTCTTACCTTCCTCTTTCTTTTCTACTTTTATACTTAGCTCTTTGAGTTGCTTTTCGGAAATTGGGCTTGGGGATTGCATCATCGGGTCTCTACCCTCTCCTGTCTTTGGGAAGGCGATGACTTCTCTGATGTTTGGCTCTCCTTGGAGAAGCATGACAAATCTGTCTAAGCCCCAAGCGATGCCGCCGTGTGGAGGTGTGCCAAGTTTGAATGCTGTGAGCATGTGCCCGAAATCTTTTTCTATTGATTCTTTTTCGTAGCCTAGGATTTCAAAAACTTTTTGCAAAGCTTCGTACTCGTGGTTCCTTATGCTGCCACCACCTATCTCGTAGCCATTGAGTACAATGTCGTATTGAGAAGTGATGATGTCTCCGATGTTTTCTTTATTCATCAAGCTCTCCATATGCTCTTTGACTGGTCTTGAAAATGGGTTGTGAGTAAATGTCCACTCGCCTTTTGCTTGTGGGTTGTCTGATTTGTCTGTCCTCTCGAAAAATGGAAAATCTATAACCCAACAAAAAGCCAAGAGGTTTGGGTCGGTCTTGTCTTCTCTGATGTCTGGTCTGTCGCTACCATACTTTTCCATTGCTTCTTTGTAGCTGATACGAGGGAAAGGAATTTGCTGTATTTTTTTGTGAGGGTAAAGAGTTTGTACTATGGAGATAAGAAGATCTTCGTTCATTTGCATCACGTTTTCTCTTTCGACAAAGCTCATTTCCATGTCTAGCTGGGTGAATTCTGGCTGTCTGTCGCCCCTTGTGTCTTCGTCTCGTAGGCATTTTGCTATTTGAAAATATCTTTCGATGCCACCTGTCATGAGGAGCTGTTTGTATTGCTGAGGAGATTGAGGGAGGGCGTAAAATTCACCTGGATAAAGACGTGCAGGCACTACATAGTCTCTCGCTCCTTCTGGAGTTGATTTGGTTAGAAGCGGAGTTTCAACTTCTGTAAAATGGTTTTGGTCGAGGTGGTCTCTAATGAGCTTTATTATCTTGTGACGCATCCTTATGTTGTTTTGGACTCTTTCTGAACGAAGATCGAGGTATTTGTGTCTCAGTCTTAAATTTTCGTCTATGCCAAAAGTATTTTGAGAAACTTCAAAAGGCAGAGTTTCGGCTTTGTTTAGGACCTCAATATTCAAAACTTCGAGCTCGATGTCGCCGTTTTGGACTTTGTCATTTATCATTTTTTCTGGTCTCTTGTTTACTTTGCCACCTACTTTGACTACGCATTCGTTTTTGATACTTCTAGCTAGGGCGACGAGCTCAGTGTTGCCTGGGAGGGCTACACCCTGCACTTTGCCGGTCATGTCACGGAAGTCAAAGAAGACCATTTTGCCTTGGTCTCTCACGACGTCTACCCAGCCGGATATTGACACTTCAGAGCCAATATTTTCTTTTAAGTCTTTTATATAAGTTCTTTTCATGATGTTAATATAGCAAATCTAAAAAATTACACCATACTTGAGGGCGAGCAGTCTATTTGTCTTTTTGCATGCCCTGTTCGAACTTTTCTGCCTGGAGGGCGTAAAGTTTGGCGTATTCACCTTTGTCTTTCATTAGAGTTTCGTGAGTGCCGCTCTCTTTCACTTTGCCATCTTGGAGTACTATAATGTCGTCACACTCAGAGATGGTCGAGAAGTCGTGGGATATCATGATGGCGGTCATGGCGGGGATCTTATTCAAGCTCTCGAATATCTTGGCTTCGGACTCGGCGTCGACGGAGGCGGTGGGCTCGTCGAAGATGGTGACGAGCGCGCTCCTATAAAGCATTTTGGCTATGGCGATCTTTTGCGACTGGCCGAACGAAGGCTCGATGCCGCCAAACTCCACTCCGAGCATGTGGTCGTATTTGTGTTCGAGCTTTTCGACGAATTCAGAAACTTGGGCGAGCTCTGATACATGGCGAACCTTGCCTTCGTTTACTCCCTCTTCTACTCTACCCATGGCTATCGCCTCTTTGATCTTGAAATCATAACGAGAATATTCTTGAGACATGTAGCCGATATATGAAATCCATTCTTTGAGAGAAATTTCTCTGAGGTCGACGCCGTTTATAAGTATCCTACCTTCGGTCGGGTCGTATATCCTGCAAATCAATTTGACCAGAGTGGTTTTGCCGGCTCCGTTGTTGCCCACGAGGCCGATTTTTTTGCCCGCAGCTAGTGTGAGATTTACATTTCGGAGGCTCCACTTTTTTTCTTCTTGAGGGTATTTGAAGCTGACATTTTCGAAGACGATGGTCGGAGGAGAAGTGAGATTTAGTTTGGTTGGATTTTTCGGACTGATTATAATTGGCTTTGTCTCGAAAAATTCAACCAAATCTTTTACTATCAAATGATCATCGTATTGTCGGCCAAACCCAGAAAGGATGGTGGTCACAGCTGAGCGCAAGTTGCCCAAAACTCCAAACATAAAGACGAGCCCTCCGACTGCCAAAGCTCCACTTGATACATCAGCTACTATGAGATACATCGAATATGCAAAACCCATTACAGAAATTATCTGAGCTCCAGTGAGGAAGTAGAACTTACTTTTTTCGGTGGTTAATTGTTTTTTATTAAAATTTCTTAAAATATTATCTACCCAATTTATTATCCAGTTTCCGCTTTGTAGAAGTTTTGTTTCAGATATGTTTTGCCTTCCTGAAAAATGTCCGCGTAGGTCTGCAAATCTTCTTTGCTCGGGACTATCGCTAACCCAGATACTCCAAACATCTTGACTGTACTTGCCCTCCACTATGAGTCTAGGGATATTTGAGATTATGATTATGAGGTAAATGGTCCAAGATACATTGGCTGTGATGATGGAACCAACAATAAGGGCTACTACAGTGAAAACTGTTTGTATAGTCGAATCTGCAAGTTTGAATATCGGCCAAAAACCATTTCTAAACGCTCTTTGTAGGAGATCTTGGAATTTGGGGTCTTCGTAAGTGGCGATATCTATACTGATCCTTTTCTTCATTACGAAGGTTTCCATGTAGGTTTGGAATTCGAAATACCACTTCTTGCTTATGAGGGTTTCGAAGCTGGATGTGATGCTGGGTATCGCACTCACGAGAGAGTAAATGATGAGTGTCGCTATGGCTGTACTCGCAGCTGCATTTTCAGAGATTATGGCGACAAGTTTGTTGACTAAGTCGCCTAGGAAGTACGAGCTTGCATAAGGCACTGCTCCACCTATAGCCATGAGGAGTGCTGTGAGTAATGTTTCTCTTGGTGCTATGGTGAGGGCAAACCCCATTGAGGTCCTGACGCTTTTGAGGAAGTCTAAAAATTTTCGCATCTTTCTATTATGAACTTTTTATTAAGTGTTGTATAGTGTGGGGTATGAGTTCTTTCCCCAGTACCGAGACGCTCATCACGGCATCGATTTTTTTCTTGGTGCTGTTGGTGGGTGGTTTGGTTTTTTATATTATTTTTAGTGAGGGTGAATCTCATGGTCGAGATACGTATCGACGATGAGGACCAATGACTTACCTCTCGCTCCCCCTCGGCTCGCTAACCTGCGAGCCGTTCACTTTTGTAATTTTTTAAAATTTTTTGTGCCTAATTTACTCCGATGGCGCCCCTCACTTCGACCATTTTGGTCTTGGCTATCTCCCCCGCTCTTTGTTTGCCTTGTTCTAAGACTCTCTTGACTAGCTCCTCATCTTTTTCTATTTCTTTCCTTTTTTCTCTGAGGGGTGTGATGAAATTTTTTAAATCTTGGATTAGGATTTCTTTGAGTGATTTGTATTTGCCTTTGTTTTCTTCGTACACTTTTTCGAGCTCGCTTTCGGGTCTTAAAAGTTTGTGTATCGCATATACATTGGCTGGTCTCTCGCCTGACGAATCTGTGACTATAGACATCACTTTCTCTTCTATCTCGCTATCTTCGGCGAAAAGAGAGATGGTGTTGCCATAGCTCTTGCTCATCTTGCGGCCGTCTATACCTGGGACGGTCTCGACTTCTTTCATGATGTACTCTTCGGGAAGTTTGAAAGTTTCTCCAAAGATACGATTGAACTTTTCGGCTGTGTCGCGAGCAAACTCTATGTGCTGCTTTTGGTCCTGGCCTACTGGCACGATGTCTGGCTCGTAAAGCAAAATGTCAGCCGCCATGAGCATGGGGTAATTGAATGTGCCCATGCTTACTTTTTCTTCTTCACCCTTTTCGACTGCGTCTTTGTATGCATGAGCTCTTTTCATGTATGGCACTGTGGTGATAGTGTCAAAAATCCAAGCTAGCTCGGTGTGCTCGGGGATGTCAGACTGCTTGAAGAGGATGTTTTTTTCCGTATCAAAACCGAGCGCGAGGAAGTCTATGGCTACTTCCCTAGTCAGTCTTTTCATCTCCTCCGCGTTTTGTATGAAATTGAGTGCGTGGTAGTCGACGATGATACCAAAGACTTTTGCGTCTTTTTGCATATCGATCAACTGCTTCATCATCCCAAAATAGTTGCCTAAGTGCGGTCTGCCTGTTGGTTTGATGCCTGAAAGTATTGTTTTGCTCATTTATATTTAATTAGTTTTGATTTTTGTATTGTACAACAAAAACCTAATTTTCCAAAAGTAATGGCAGGGTTAAACCTGGGCAGGTATATTATTAGAAAAGCACCTGTAACCCGGGAGTGAGCACTTTTCCTTCTTTGGTCCAAGGCTTTCCTCATAACATACCTGACCAGGTTTTAGGATTCGTGAATGTTTTTTTGAGAATATACCCTCCTGTTTTGTTGGTTGGATTGATTTAATTAAGATTTTCCCAAATTGAGAAAATCGACATTGGGAGTACCTTGTCGCTCGCTTCTTGTTTGATAGCAAGCTCGCCTGCTGTGACTGCGCCTCCCTTTCCCTCCATCATATCAAGCAACATATTTGAAAGTGAAAGAGATGAGAGCTCCGTGGAGTACATGTTTAGTATTACAAACAAAGGAGTGTCTGAAAGCGCTTCACCACAAAGTTTTAAAAAATCAGGGAGTTTGGTTTCTGCTTTCCACACTTCCCCTTTTGGACCTTTGCCGTAGCTTGGGGGGTCCATGATGATGGCGTCGTACCCAGCCTCTTCGGCGGACATGCTTTCTCCCTCCACTTCGCTAAAGCCCCGCGGGGCAAGTCTTTTTATTTCTCTCTTCAAAAACTTGACTGCGTCGTCGACTATCCATCTTATAGGTAAACTTTCGAGGCCTGATATTTTTTGGTTTTCCCTTGCCCACTCAACGCTTTGCTTTGAGCTATCCACATGTGTGACCTCGGCGCCACTCGCTGCTGCGACGAGGCTCGCTATCCCAGTATAGCCAAACAAATTTAATACTTTTATTTTTTTGTTTGGATTTTGGGATTTGGAGTTTTTTATTTTTTGTTCGATCCATCTCCATTCGCCTGCCTGTTCCGGAAAAATGCCTATGTGTTTTGAAGCTTCTTTGAAATTTACCCTTGCTTTTACGCTAGCCACTCCTATCTCGACTGTTCCTTCTAGCTCTTTGGTGGTGTCGCTCCAGTCTTCTTCTTTTAGGGTTTTTTGCCACCAGGCTCTTGGCTCCTTTCTGATTATTCTATTGCCATTTATTTCCTCGAGCTTCTCTTTTTGCCCAGAATCAAGGAGTTTGTACCCTGGAAGCTCTGTATCCCAAATTTCTATCGCTTTGTTTTTCATAACCTAACAATACCAAAATATATGACTAATTTGAATATGCGAAGCTGAGCTTTGAATATAAGTAACAAAGTTTTTTGGGTCGGGTAATTTAAATTAAAGGAAAAGGCGGACGAGGCGGAGGTCGTCGTAAGAGAATTTGGGGCCGAGCAGGTTTTTGACGGGCCCGAGCTTGTAAAACCCTTCTTCGGAAATACCCAATTTTTTGAAGGCTGCGTATATCTTTTTGAATTTGGTTTGAGGGATGCCGTCTTTTAAATTGTAAATATTATAGCTTGGGTTTTCGGATTTGATTTCTTCGATGTGGTCTATGATGGTGCCAAATTTTAATCCCCTCTTTTCTGCAATTTTTTTTATTTGCATCCCTTCGTTGAGCATCTTTTTGGTCTCTTCTACAGTGCTTAATTTTGGTTTTTTGGATGAACTTTTGTTTTCTATTTTGGTTTTAAACTCCTCGTGCATCTCTTTTACCTTCTCTTCTCCAAAGGTGCGGATGTGGAATGAGTTGGTCTCTGACATTTTTTTGAACTTACGGTCGAGCTCTAAAACTTCTTGGTTTACCTCTAGTGCCATCGCGTTTATGCCTTTGAGGAAGAGTCCGTCGAGCGAGCGTACGCGCGAAATAGCCACATAACCCATACCTCTTTCGAAGGATCTAGAAAGGTCTATCTCGGCCGCGTCGAGAGACATGCCTTGGCTTTTGTGGATGGTGATGGCCCAAGCAAGCCTCAAGGGGAACTGGCTTATTTCTGCTATTGTTTTGCCTTCTTCTTCTATTGCCCAATATTCCCTCTCGACATCTATGGTTTGGCCAGAAAGAGTTTTGACTCTGATGTCTTCGTATTCGCAGTTTTCAACTACTCCTAGTGTGCCGTTCACATAACCTTTTTCAAAATTGTTTTTTACGAACATAACCTTCGCCCCCTTTTTAAGCTCAAGATTTTCGGGTGCTAAGCAGCTCTTTTTTAGAGTTTCGATGATGGATTTTTTGCCGCTTGAACGCATGATGTATTCTATTTTTTTGCCTGAAATTTTATCTAGCTCAGTGAAATTTTCTGTATCAACATTTGAGTTGTGAGTGTAGAGCTTTGTGGCGTCTAGATCTTTATTTTTTATAAAACGAGTTTGGAGTATCTCGCTGCTTTCGGAGGACACGCTGCCGGACCTGACTTCGTTTAGTATCTTGATCAGATGATCGTCTTTTTGACGGTGTTGTTCGGAGAGGTAGCATATCTTGACTCCCATATCTTTCCAGCTTGTGCCATGGTACGCAAAAAGGGCCTCTATTTCTCCGCTCCTGTGTATTGGTGGAAGCTGAAAGAAGTCGCCACAAAGTACGACCTGCATACCACCAAATGGTTTGTCGACTGATTTTATTTCTCTCACCACCTTGTCTACAAGGTCGAGGTGGTTGTGACTTAGCATGGATATTTCGTCGATGATGAGTACAGAAGAGTCTTTTACCTTTTTTACTACATGAGACCTCTCGGCTATTTCAGATATTTCGGAGCTTGTGAGGGAGTTGTTGATGCCGATGCCTGACCAAGAATGTATGGTGGTGCCACCCATGTGGGTGGCGGCTATGCCTGTTGATGCCGTGATGCCTATATTTGCATTTAATTCTTTGAGATATTTGATGTATTCACGAAGGACGAAAGTCTTGCCGCTTCCGGCAGGCCCGGTGAGGAAAACATTCCTACCCGTTTTGAGTATGTCTAGAGCCTCTTTTTGAGTCATGCGACTATTTTAGCAGAGTTTTGGCAGAAATTTAAAATTTTAAACTTTTGCTTTTGGTAGCTCTATAGTGAAAATGCTGCCCTTGCCCTCCCCTTCTGAAAATACTTTTATTTTGCCGCCTTGGTCTTCGGCCATCTTTTGGGCGATGTATAAACCTAGACCGGTGCCTATCACATTTGTCTTGTTTGCTGATTTGCTCCTAGAGAATTTATTGAATAGTTTACCTACTTCACTTGGGTCGATGCCGATGCCGGTGTCTTTTATTTTTATCATCACCTTTTCGGAATCTGAAAGGAGCGATACGGTGATGCCTCCGTTTATAGTGTATTTTACTGAATTGTCTATAATGTTGCCTATCACCTGTCTTATCTTGTCTCTGTCTGCGTTTACTTCTGATTCGAAATTGTTTGGAATTTCAAGTTTTATTGATAGTTTGCTTTTTTCTATATTTAGTTTGTGTTCCTCTACAACTTCTTTTACCAAATCCTTTATTTGGAATACTGTTTTTTCATAAACCATTTTGCCTTGCTCAATCCTAGAAATATTTAGGAAGTCGTTGACTATGTTTATTAGGTTTTGGTTGGAGCGCATGATCACTTTGACTGCTTCTTCTGCTTTTGGAGGCAGTGTGCCGAACTCTCCTTCGGTGAGCATGGATGTGTAACCTTTCATCGCTGTGAGGGGCGCGCGCATCTGGTGGGAAGCGAGAGAGAGGAATTCGGATTTCATCTGATCGAGGTCAGTAAGTTTGCTATTTGCGAACTCCAAATCCTTGGCCAAAAGTTCTATTTTTTCTCTTTGCTCGACTTCACGCTTGACGGAGCGGATGAGGTATATTCCTAATATTGTGAAAAGCATCAGAGTTAGAGAAACCACAACCCGAGCATTTTCCACTGTTCTAACAAAAAGTATAGATACTATCAAAAACCAAATAGAAGTTACTAAAACTTCTGAACCAATAATTTTTATATTAAAAGCTTTAAATCGCACTATCTGATAACTGAGTATCCCCAAAAATACTGGTATTCCTATATATCCTATCTGCCCGATATACCAATTTTCTGTAATTACTTCTGCGATGTTACCAAGAGAGAAACTAAAAAGAAAAAGACATATGCCCAAAGCAGTAAAAATTATTTGTTTTCTTGTTGACCACTCTTTATTTTTTCTATATCTATCGAATGCCAGCAAGACTACCCACAAAACTATTATGATCTCAACGAAGTAACCGTATTTGGGCAAAATTCCTTCTATGGCTACCCTGTCGCAGTTTGTAAGGTTAAAACCGGTAAGGGCTAGGCTTGTAGGCGCTAATAAGAAGGTTGGTATTAAGAGTGTGTAAGAAATTATTTTTGCTTTCAAATTTTCTTGTTTGTCAATAAACACGTAAAAAAATCTAAGGGCAAAAACATATATAAGTGGCTCCAGTATTATTTCTAAACTCCAAAAAAACATTGATAATTCTGGTCTGTCAGTTGCCCAAAGTACAAGATCTGAAAAAAGCCAAGCACTTATTGCACATGTGAGGTAAAAGAGTATTTTATTCGTTAACCCTTTTTTATTATTTATAAATATAAAAAGACCAAAGAAAGCAACAATTATGAGTGTTCCTAAGTGTGAATAATAAATTAGCGGAGCAAATACGTTTTCTGAAAATATTAGAAATTTAGCCTCACTCCAGGCACATAATTTTATTGTTTCTGTTACTATGTTGCCCTCCATTTTTTAGATAAAAAAAACAAAATATTTAAAATACAAATATCTGATTGATATTGCTACAACGGTAAGGATTAAGCCAATAACAAGACAAATATCTAGTACTTTAATTAACTTCATGTACTTTTATTATACACCTTCATAAAATAAGTAGGTATAAATGGAGTGTATTTCTTAATTAATTTTTTAGGTAAATGTTGGATAGATTTTATTAATTTTCTACAGTTTTTATTTCTACAATTACATTCCATGTACCAAAAATTATCTATCTCTGTTATAGAGTAGTCTATGGTAATTTCATCACCTTTTTTTATATTTTTCAGAGCAGTTACACTTACTTTTCCTTTTATACCGCAGTTGGGTTCACAAGAATGGTTTATATAGACACCAGGAGCAATAACATCCATCCATTTATTTTTACCTATACCTACCCAGTTAGGTCCGTACAGGGATGACTCTTCATCTGTTACTTTCCAGTCATCAATTATTTTTCCTCTAAAGATAAAAATTATATCCCCTCTCTTAAAATCTTTATTTGCGAATAAGCCGTTTCCTTGTATTTTACTTTCTCTAATTTCTATTCCCTTAGACATGTTTGTTATTTTTTTCTGTATAAAATTCCAGTAATTATGCCATCTATAATGAATGTGTATATAGGATAAATTATAACACCAAATAATAATTTGTCAATCGCAAAAAGATTAAGTAAATTACCAGTTTGTGTGATGGTCCAAGCAAAACGATCTTCTTCGTGAGGTTCTTGCCAAGATTTTTTTATTGTAGGAAGCGCTGCGAAAAAATCTATTGCCAGGTTTGTTACTAATGCGACTATAGGTGAACCATATATCCACCAGAGAAGTAAACTAAAAAGAGAACCGACAAAAGCTATAATGTCGATTCTCTCTGCTCCTCCCTTACCATACTTTATGGCCAGCAAGGCTATGATAGTTGGGGCAATTGCTTCACTTACTGCTACCCAAACTGTATCCTCTGCCCCACTTTCCTTATAGCTTATGGCAAGTATTATCCCTATAAAAGCCCATATAAACCAAGTCGCTCGGCTTGGTTTGGTTGTGCCTTTTATTATTGCTGCTATATAAAAAAGATAAGCAGAGAATGAGAGTATCCCGGCTATTATCCCAAATTGGCTAGTATAACTAAGCATTTATAAAAAATCAGAAATAAAATTACTATAAAATTCTACCACAGGTACTCTGGTTTTTAAATTACAAGAAGTTCTTTTTTCGTTTTTTGCGGTGGAAGGTGATGGCGAAGCGGTGGGATTCGTTGTTTGCGAGGAGGATTTGCTTTTCGTAGGCGGTCGCCATTTTTGGGTCGCCAAGTATTTCGCGTGGTTTGTGTCTCTCATCTTTTACTACGCTGACTAGTGCAATATTTAGATTTAGTTTTTGGAGGACGCTCCTCGCGGCACTGAGCTGCTGCTCTCCCCCATCTACAACTATAAGATTTGGCAGCAGCCATTCGCTGTGACCCATCCTCCTTTCTATGATTTCTTTTATCGCACCTGTGTCCCCTCTCGACTCTTCCCTCTTGATATTGAACATCCTGTATTCATTTTTGTTTATCTCGCCGTTTTCTATGACTGTCATCACTCCGACTCTGCTCTCGCCAGAAATGTGGGCAACATCGTAGCTTTCGATACGGAAAGACTGGCTCGTTGGTTCGGAATCATTTTTGATCAAGGCAATATCGTGTATATGCTTTAGTGCAAAAACCTTTTTCTTTATTTCGTCTGCTTTTTCAAAATCTTTTTGTTTAGCTAGAGCTTTCATATCCTTCTCGAGGTCGCTTATGAGTTTTCCTTTTTTGCCTTCAAAAAAAGTTTTGATATTTTCTATTATTTTTTTGTATTCCTTTTGACTTATCACCCCGGCACAAACTCCTGGGCAAAGGCCAATTTGGTAATTGAAGCAGCCTTTTACTGTTTTGAATAAATCCGAAGTATTGTCCTCGAGAGCAACTTTCGGACCACGACCGGTGGGAGAAGGAGGATATTTTTCAGCAGAAAAATAATCCGTTTGCTCGAGAGGATAATTCTGAGGATTTATTTTTCGGTTAATTTGTAATGGCATACACTTGTCCCTAAAAGGGAAAATTTTCCTGACAATTTTCATGGCTTCTCTTAGCTGCCCGCCGTTTGTGAATGGTCCAAATTTGTATTTGATATTTAATTCTTGAGGATTACGCTCGAGTTCTCTTTCTCTCCTCAGCAAAACCCTTGGGAACTCTTCGTCTGTGATGACTACATAATTCCAGCTTCTTTGGTCTTTGAGTGCAGTGTTGTATGGAGGTAGGTGTTTTTTTATTTCTCTAGCTTCGAGTATGAGGGCTTCGAGGACCGACTCGGTTTGTTCAAATTTGATGTTTGCTATCTCCTCTACCATCTTGGCTATGAGAGGGCTTCTTTTTTCAGCAATATCAAGAGTAAAGTAGCTCCTCACTCTGTTTCGGAGAGACGTCGCTTTGCCTATATAAAGTATGTTGTTTGTCTCCCCCAAAAATGTGTATATTCCGGGTGTAGTGGGCAAACCCTTTACTTTTGACTGTATTTCTTGCTGTTTTGGCATAATTACACTATAATTTATCATTCATGTTTGGCTTAAGCAAAAAGAAAATTTCAATAGAGGGATACAAAGGCGTCAGGGATTTTTATCCGCGGGACAAGGCAATTCAAAATTTCCTCTTTAGTACTATGAGAAAAGTGGCTGAAAAGTATGGCTACGAAGAGTATGACTCCTCTGTACTCGAGCCCATCGAGCTTTATAAGGCAAAATCTAGTGAAGAAATAGTAAATGAGCAGATTTATTCTTTCGTAGATCGCGGAGGTCGCCAGGTGGCTTTGAGACCCGAGATGACGCCGACTGTTTCGAGGATGGTGGGAGCAAAATGGCAAGACCTGCCTGCTCCTGTGAGATGGTACTCCATACCAAATGTTTTTAGATATGAAAAACCTCAGCGAGGGAGGCTCCGCGAGCACTGGCAGCTCAACCTCGACATCTTTGGGGTGAGCGGAGTGGCTGCTGACCTCGAAGTGATATCTGTGGCTTGTGGCATCCTCAAGGAGTTTGGTGCTACCGAAGATCATTTTACAGTAAAAATAAATAGTCGAGAGCTTTTGGACGAGCTTTTTGAGAGGGCTGATATAGAAGAAGACAGAAGAGTTTTTGTTTATAGGCTTCTCGACAAAAAGGAAAAGATGTCTGATGACGAATTTAGAAAGTCTCTCATCTCTCTTACAGATGAAAAGAGAGCTGGCAATATACTCGAAGCACTTTATATAAAAGAAGGTTTGCTTTCTGTGATGTCAGAGAGTCCAAAAGTCAGATACCTAAGCGAGCTCATCGCTGCTCTCAGAGCTAGTGGTATAAACAACATAGAGTTTGCTCCTACCTTGACTCGCGGCTTCGACTACTACACTTCGACTGTCTTTGAAATATTTGATAAGTCGCCTGACAATCCACGATCTATTTTTGGAGGAGGTAGGTACGATGAGCTCGTTGGCTCTTTCGTGGGCGACAAGGTGCCGGCGGCTGGTTTTGGTATGGGAGATGTGACCCTTAAAGACTTCCTCGAGACTCACGGCCTTTTGCCACAAATAAATTCATCGGCTGATTTGTATATTTGTATTGCTCCAGAGACTCCCCTTTCTGAAGTAAACAAAGTGGCCGATAATTTTAGAAATAAAGAAATCAATGTAGCCGTTGATATCTCGGGGAGGAAACTCTCGGATCAGCTTAGAAGTCTGGATAAAAGAAATATCCCATTTGTACTCACTGTCGGGAAGGATGAAATAGAAAAAAATATTTTTGCTTTGAGGAACACCAAGACAAGAGAAGAGAATAAAGGGTCTTGTGAAGAATTGGCAGAGATTATAAAATCTACCAATTCCTAATATTAAATAATACTAAACAGAAAGATGAAAAAGATTGTTTTTGACATAGAAACTCAAAATACTTTTCAAGAAGTCGGGAGTAATGACCCGAGCCAACTCTCGATATCTTTGGTAGGTGTCTATGACTATGAGACAGGAGAATACTCGAGCTATCTCGAAAATGAACTTGGTAGTTTGTGGAGGCTAATTGAAAATACAGAAGCACTCATCACATTCAACGGCGACCATTTTGATATTCCCCTTTTAAATAAGTATTACCCCGGTGATTTGCTCAAAATAAAAAGCGTGGACTTGCTAAAAGAAATGCAAAAGTCGGCTGGTCGTAGGATGAAGCTCGACCAGATAGCCGAAGGTACTCTAGGGGTAAAAAAGAGCGGGCACGGGCTCGACGCTATCAGGTGGTGGAAGGAGGGAGATATAGAAAGTATAAGAAAGTATTGTTTGGACGATGTGAAGATCACTAAAGATGTTTATGAATATGCTCTCAAAAACGGGAAACTTATTTTCAAAGAAGGTCCAAATTTAAATGAAGTGAAGCTCGACACTCGTGACTGGGAAAAGTTGGAAGACAAGGGCGCAATGAATTTCACTCTGCCTTTTTAGAGCAAAAATAAAAAACCTAAAACAAAATTATGATCTCCGTGGGAACCCTTTAGGGAGGAACAGTCAATATTTTCGTTTTTATTTTTTGTAATTATATTTTAGACAAAACATCAAAAAACATGAAGCAGAATTTTGCTTCAGGTTTTTGTTTACTAGATTTACAAAAACAAAAGTATGGCTGCGGCGAGGAGAAGGCGGTAAACGATGAATGCGTTGAAGCTGTGATTTGAAAGGTATTTTACCAAGAATTTGATAGAAAGAATGCCTGATACAAATGCAGCGATGAAGCCGGCTAGCATAGGCAAACTGACTATGCTTACAAGAGAACCCCATGAGTCTAGGAGTGTCTTGAGTGCTGCACCTGCTATCACCGGGATACCAAGTAGGAATGCAAACTTGATAGACTCTTCTCTTGATAGTCCAGAAATGAGACCTCCTGAAATGGTGATGCCTGAGCGGGAAACTCCAGGGATGAGTGCGAGAGCTTGGAAGATGCCTATCAGGAAGCCTTTAGGCAAGCTGATGCCGCCCTTGTCTTTGCTTATCCTGTCTGCTATCCAAAAAACTGCACTGCCTGCCACAAGTGCATATGCTACATTTTCAGGGCTTCTAAAAATTTGCTCTATTTTGTCTTGAAAGAAGAAACCAGTTAAAACTGCGGGGATGCTGCCTAAAAGGATGGCATAAATAAGTTTGGAACTACGAGAACTCAAACCTTCTGATTTGGCGTCGAGCAAGAGTCTTTTTATTTCTCCCCAGAAAAAGTAAATGATGACGAGGAGTGTAGATAGGTGGAGGAGCACATCGAAGCTTATGCTGCCTGTGAGGTCGAGTCCGAGCAGCTCCCTCGCTAGTATCAGGTGACCTGAGGAGGATATGGGCATAAACTCTGTGATGCCTTGTACTATTCCTAAAATGATACCTTCGATGATGCTCATGATTTTGGTCTGTGTTATTATTATGATTATATTATACATGAAAGACAATCTATTGCTTCCAATTTCTATAGTAGTGGCTGGGCTCATCATAGGGGCTGGCTTTTACTTTTCTAGGACTCCTGGTACACCACTCGCCACTCCTCAAGGTCCAAACAACCCAGAACAAATCCAAAAACAAGCTGATCTCATGGCTAGTATGAGAGAAATAGATAGGAACGACCATGTGCTCGGCGATAGTGACGCCCGGATCGTGCTAGTAGAATACTCTGACCCTGAATGCGCTTTTTGTAAGATGTTCCACTCCACCATGCTCTCTCTCATGGATGAATACGGCAAGGCGGGGCAGCTTTCTTGGGTTTATCGTCACTTCCCCATCACTGAGATACATCCAAATGCTTTTAGAAAGGCAGAGGCTATGGAGTGCATCGCAGCTCTCGGGGATGAAAATAAATTTTGGCAATTTACAAACTTGATGTATGAAAGATCGGCAGAAGATGGGAGTCTCGCTCTCACGGAGCTTCCAAAAATAGCAAAGGAGGTGGGCGTCGACGAAGCGAAAATGCGTGTGTGTATGGAGAGCGGCGAGATGACAGCGAGAGTAGAGATGGACGTCAACAACGCGCGAGAAATGGGCTTCACAGGCACTCCGCAAAGTATATTGATAGACAGGAAGACCGGAGACACCTACCCCATCCAAGGCGCATTCCCTTATTTCCAAATGAAGCAGGCTATTGATTTGATACTCGAATCTTAAGGAATAAATTTGAATGTGGAGAGGATTTCATTCAATAATTTTTCATTTTTGGAAGAAAAATTAAATATTCCAAAATTTGTCTTTTGTTCGTAAGAAATATTTTTTTCATAATCCTCATATCTGGTCCATTCAAAATCACCTGTTTTTATTTGCTTAGTATTTAACTTAGGAGGATAGGTTATTTCTATATCAGGATTTAAGTTTACAAAAGTTAATTCCTGAATTTCTTTTTTGGGTGAATAAAATAAATAAATCGTGTCTTTTTGAATATCTGTTGTCCATTCTTTTGGTATCTTTATTTCAAACCCGTACTCCTCATTTCTGTACGTCTGCCAGCCGGTCATGTCGGTCGAAGTGGCTACTTCTGCGGCTGTGGCTCTGTGGACTCTTGGTGTATAGGCGTATTCTGTATCGTCGTATGCATAAAGATAGGTAGAAATAAACCAGATAGCATAGCCTCCGGAGAGGAACATGATAGCTACAAGAGTGATCAAAAAGTCGTAGCTTTTTTGGGGGTTTGGCCCTATTTTTTTTGGAGTTTCAAAATGGCTTTGTACGTCTGGAATCATTTTTCTTTAATTATAATTTTTGTGAGTCTCTTGTGCTAGTGCTGCTGTTGATAATAATTTGGAATCTAATTTTTTCTGCAGTATTTGCATTCTGGGTCTTCGCATACTTCGTCCAAGAGATTGCCAGACATAACTTTTTCAATAAGTATTTTTATTTTTTCTGCAGTATTTGCATTCTGGGTCTTCGCATACTTCGTCCAAGAGATTGCCAGACATAACTTTTTCAATAAGTATTTTTATTTTTTCTTTCAGATCTTCCTCGTCCTTTTCTGAAATCGGCAAAGTGACTGTCCTGCACTCACCTTTGTCATTTGGTTTTATGAAGACAAGGCTCGGGGTGACTCTCTTGCCTTGGTATTTTTTATGGCCCCCAAGAAGTATTTTATAAAAGACTAGCTGCCTGAAATAATCTCCCGTGTCGCTCGCTGTTTCGCCTCGTATCGCCTTCTCACTCATAGCTTCTTTTGTTTTGTAGTCATAGACGAGTATTTCATCTTCTTTTTCAAGCACTAGGTCCATTTTGCCGTGGAGCCTGACCTCCACTTCAGTGCCCCCCATATTTGATACAAAGTTGGTTTCAAACCATCTCTCCGAGCTAGCCTCGCCCTCTTGGTTGAAGTGTGTCAAAAGTTCGCTCGCAACTACGGGCGCATTTTTGATCAACTCTTCTTGTATAGCTTCTTTTTCATGTTTTATGAGGAGCGATTTTTTGAAGTAGTTTTGTATTGAAGTCTTTATTGTTTCTTCTATTTCCTCTTTTGTTTTTGAGTTAGTATTCCAGACATTTGACATGGCTTCGTGCATGGCATTGCCTCTCTCTGAAGTCGCGTTTGGCGCCTCGGGCATCTTGAGGATGCTCTTGTAGAAAAAACGATTGGGACAATCTAAAAAGTGATTGAGCGCAGTCACTGAAAGTCCTTTTTCGAGCAAGACTCTTTTTGCGAATTCTTGTTTTTCTATTTTGCCAGGGTCGTTTGTGACTTGGGATGCACTTATTATTTCTTTGTACTCAGGTATAGCTTTGTTTTCTATGAGAGATTGGTCAAGCTCCGATATAAATCTTAATGCAGTAGTTGGTTTGCCTGCGAAGTTTTCGGAGTGGCTGGTGATAGCTATGTGCTTCTTGCTTCTCGTCAGCGCCACATAAAAAAGTCTTCGCTCGTCCCTTATCTCATCATATTGCTCTTTTTCTTTTGGAAGTACAAAGTACGAATTTCTGATTTTGCTTATCCAAGACTCTTCGGTGGCATATGGCACTAGTACCGACTCAAACTCGAGTCCTTTTGATGAGTGAGCTGTAGTGATGATGATATCTGATTTGGTTTTGCCCCCGTTTATTTTGACTATTTTGTTTTCAGCTGTTTTTTTGTATTCAAGAAGTGTTTTTATGATTTCCCTATGATTTTCTGTTTTATTTTGTCTCGCTATTTCTTGGCTAAGGTTTATTATCGCTCTCCAAACCTCGACATATAGAGGGTCTTTGCTGGCCATTTTTACGATACCTGAAATCTCACCTATCTTGATAAGGTATTCAACACCGCTCGACTCACCCAGGATATTTTGTAGATTTTTTATAGCTGGCAACTTTTCTTGGAGCTCGGCGAGGTCGCCATTTTTGATTGCTCTTATACACTCGACTTCAGTCTTGAAGTCGAGCCCCCAAAGTCCTCCCGAAAAAGTTTCGGCGAGCGGCTCGATGACAGATGGGTCGTTTAAAAACTCGAGTATCGAAAAAAACATGCTACCAACTCTGCTTTGAAATATATCAGCTCCCCTTTCGGCGCTAGCTTCTACTCCGGCTCTCCTCAAGATATCAAAAATCCTCGATACATAACGATTTTTCCTTGTGATGATGGCGATCTGACCGTACTTCTTTTGCATCTCTTTCACTTTTTCGACAAGGAAAACTTCTTCGTCAGAAATCTTTTCAGCCATGCATATTTCTATCGGAGTTCTTTCGGCTCCATTTCCGGATAGTAGTTTGATGCGAAGTTCTTCATTTTCTTTTTCTGCATAATTATTTTCTATCATGCTAAAAGTAGAGTCGAGGATACCCTGGTGAGACCTGTAGTTTTCTTCGAGTTGTATCAGCTTCATGCCGCTCCAGATCTTTTGGAACCGCAAGAAATTTTCTACCGACGCACCCTGAAATCTGTATATCGCCTGCTTTTCGTCTCCCACTACAAATATGTTTGGATTATCAAAAAACTCACCTATTTTTTGGACAATTTCGTTTTGGGTGCTGTTGGTGTCTTGATGCTCGTCGACTAAGATGTACAAGTATCTCTCTTGAAGTATCTGGAGCAGTAGCTCGTCTTGCCGGAGTGTTAGAAGTAATGCAAAAATAAGGTCGTCGAAGTCTATTTTGTTTCTTTCTTTTTTTAGGCTTTCGTAACTCTCATAAACCTCTGAAAAAAGTATAGTTTTTTCGCACTTTTCTATACGCTTCAAAGCTTCGCCTTTTAGCATGCCTTTTGTTTTGCCTCTCGAAGATATAGACTCTTCACTATTTTTTATCCTCTCGATTTCACTTTCTGCAAAATCTTTGATCATGCTAGGCTCCCAGGCTTCTTGTTTGGAGTCGCTGATCGCGCCAAGTATCTTGCCGATATAAAACTCGCTGTCGCCGGCTGGGCGAAGGAGTCTGTATTTATTGTCGGTAAGTATTTCCCTTATGTAGCTTTCGGCTTCGATATCAGTGATTTGCTCGCAATTTTTGAGATGGGTAAAGTGCTCGGGAAATTCGAGTGTGATACTTTTTGCGAAGCCATGAAATGTATTTATCTGCACATCAAAAGCCGCCTCGCCTATTATCTTGCGAAGCTTTTCTCTCATGGATTTGACTCCTGACTCGGTGAATGTGAGCGCTAAAATCGAAGAAGCCCCTGCGTCGGTCTTTCTTAAAATGTTTGCGATACGGAGCGTGAGGATGGTCGTCTTGCCTGTGCCTGGGCCCGCCACCACCATCACGGGGCCGTCGATGGTGTCGACCGCCTCTCTCTGTTTTTTGTTTAGTTTTGCGTATTCTTGGTTAAATACCTCTTCCATTTACTCATGATATCATAGTCTCAAAGTGTTAAATAACCTATGTTCCAAATGTTGACCATATGCTTACTTTAAAACCAAACGGCTCAAACCTTTCGGTTTGAGCCGTTGAGGAAACTGGGTGTGTTCTGGAGAAAAGCCTTGAACCAGAAAAGGAAAGGAAAAGCACTCCCGAGCTAGGAGTGCTTTTCGGAAGAATACACCCGATTTCTTTTCCGGCTTGTTTCTATTTTTACAAGAAATGCTGCAAGCGTTTTGCTTTTTCGTGTTGGCGCATTTTTTCGAGCGCCTTGGCTTCTATCTGTCTGATACGCTCTCTTGTGACACCAAACTCCTTACCCACATCTTCAAGGGTGTGGTACACACCGTCGATGAGGCCATTTCTCATTTCTATTATTTTCTTTTCTTTTGGAGGCAAGTCTTTAAGTATTTCTTGAAGCTGGTCTCTGATGATGCGGTGGTTTGACTCTTGGTCAGGCGCCATTATTTTGTCATCAGCAAGGAAGTCTCCAAATGTTGACTTATCGTCTTCATCGCTGCCGTTTATCGGAGACTCGAGTGAAAATGTGCCTTGGTCAATCTTTTCGATCATGTATATTTTTTCTGGTTCAAGCCCCATCTCTATCGCTATTTCTTCTGGGAGTGGGTCACGGCCGAGGTCTTGAGAAAGGCGTCTCACTACTTGTTTGTACTTGGCGATAGTCTCCACCATGTGCACCGGCACGCGGATAGTACGAGACTGGTCTGCCAAGGCTCTCGTGATAGCTTGTCTTATCCACCAAGTGGCGTAGGTTGAAAACTTATAACCTTTTGTGTAGTCAAACTTGTCTACTGCTTTGAAAAGCCCCAAGTTTCCTTCTTGGATAAGGTCGAGGAGAGAGAGGTCTGAGCTCCTACCAACATATTTTTTGGCGATAGAAACCACAAGACGGAGGTTTGCTTTGGCGAGCAAGTTTCTTGCGCCATCGTCCCCTGCTGCTATTTTCTTGGCCAAGTCTTTTTCTTGTGAGCCTGAGATGAGTTGGTGTCTGCCTATTTCCTTGAGGTACATTTGTATAGAGTCGTAGGAAGCCTCGTCCTTAAACATTTCCTTTTTTACTGTCAGGTTGTCTTCGAGCAGTCTGCCGCTCTCGAGGATATCTATACCCATCGAAGCACACTCTTCATAAAGATTTTCTAGGAGCTCCACATTGTCTTCAACTGTTGGAAACTCTTTTATGATTTCATCGAAAGTGATAAAACCTCTTTCCTTTCCTTTTGCTATAAGTGTTTCTTTTTTTGATTTTTCTTCGTCTCTTGCTGCACTTTTTTTGACCACTTTTTCCTTGGTTTTCTTTACAGCAGGTTTGGCTTTTGGAGCCTTTTTAGACACCTCTTTTTTGACTGTTTTCAGTCTTTTTTGTTTTATTTTTTGATATTTTGTTTTGTTGTTTTTTGTAGCCATTTTTAATTTTTTTAATTAGTCTCTTAAATTTGATATTTGTTTTTGTAACTCGTTTATCTCCTTAGAAATTGCGACTTCATCTTCTTTATTTAAATTTTTATTGTCTAGCAATAAACTTTTTTCTTTCAATTTCTTTTTTAATATATGAAGTTCTAATCTTTTCAAAATGTCTTTTTTGGTTGATTCGAGTCTTTCTTTTGTCATGTTTTGCCTCTCTATTTCAAAGGTCATTTTTTCTTTGTATTCTCTTTTTGATTCTATGAGTAGGTTTGTCTTTTCTTTACCGAGTATTTCCTCTAGCTTTTTCCTGGTCTCACTTTCTCCCGAAGTCTCTTCAGAGAAGACTATTGCGACTGCCATTTCTTCAAGAGTCGGTGGTCCAGAACTCTTGGCTACCTCACTCTGTCTTTCGCTAAATCCTGTTTTATTTTTTTCAAAATCATTCCAAACTGATGATTCGCTTGCGCCTGTTATCTTGGATATTTTGTTTATTATTCTCGATTTTTCCATGTCACTTTTTATTAGCGACAATACTGGAAACAGCGTTGTTTTTATTTCTTTTATCAGTCTTTCTCCTTTTTGAGACTTTGATATTTTTTCTAATACAAAATCAGCAAAGTGCATTGATTTTTTTATGGACTCTATCCATTCCTGTTTATCTTCTTTTATTATCGAAGCAGGGTCTTCATTTTCTTTTATAGGAGCTATCTTTGTTTCCATCTCGAGAGAGAGTGCTATCTCGGCGGCTCTTTTGGCAGCGTTTTCTCCTGCCTTGTCTCCGTCATATGCTATCACTATTTTGTTCGTTAGCCTCTTTATTTTTTTGAGGTGTTCTTCTGTGAGTGCTGTGCCCGAAGAAGCGACTGTGTTTGTGACTCCAGACTGATGAGACATGACCAAATCCATCTGTCCTTCTACCAAGATTGCATAATCAGATTTCCTAATTTGATTTTTGGCGAAGTTGAATCCATAAAGCACTTCTGATTTTTTGAAGAGTTTGGTTTCCGGTGAGTTGAGGTATTTGGGAGATTTACCGTCGTCGTGAAGTATCCTCCCTGAAAATGCTATCACTTTGCCGCTTGGGTCAAAGATAGGAAACATCACACGACCTCTAAAAGTGTCGTAGTGCTTGTCAGCGTCTGGTACCTTTTTTATGAGACCTGCTTCAAGCATTACTTTTTTAGAAAATTTAGAAGAAAGAAGTTCATCGTGCAAATCTCGCCACTCGTTTTTTGCAAGTCCTATCCTCCACTTAGATATACTGCTCTCTGAAAGACCTCTATTTTTTAGGTACTCTAGTGCCTCTTTGTTTTTTGAAAGATTATTTTCATAAAACTTCGTGGCTTTTTCCATTATTTCAAAGAGCTCACCAGTTTCATCCTTTTCTTTTTTAGGACCACTCTTTACAAGCTCTACGCCAGCTCTCGAAGCGAGCAGCTCAAGCGCCCCTTTGAAATCTGTACTTTCGAACTTTTCAACGAAAGAAAAAATATCCCCTTTTTCCCCGCAACCAAAGCAGTAAAAAGACTGCCTTTCCTCTGATATGAAGAAAGAGGGGGTCTTTTCATTGTGGAACGGGCACCTAGCTTTGTAGTTGATGCCCGCTTTATCTACTTTTATATAAGAAGATATAAGATCCACAATATTAATTTTTTCTTTTATTTTTTCTATGTCGGAAGAAGACATGTGAAAATTGTTATCTTCCCGGATGCGATCTGGCCTTTACATATTTCGGTCCAAATCTTCCTGAAGTTTCTTGATGAGTTCGTACTTCTCGCTTCCCTTAAATCCTGAACCTGCTGGTATAAGTCTTCCGATAATGACATTTTCCTTGAGTCCTTTGAGTTCATCTTCTGTACCTTTGAGTGCGTTTTGGATGAGCATTCTTGTGGTGTGTTGGAAGGAAGCAGATGAGAGGAAGCTCTTTCTTGAAAGAGAAACTTCTGTGATACCAAGGAGCAAATCTTCTCCTGTAGCAACTGTCTTGCTCTCTTCTTTTATTAGCTCGTTTTCGTTTATGAATTCACCTTCTGGTACTGTGTCGCCTTGTGAGAATTTGGTGTCTCCAGGAGTCTTGATTTTCTTTCTTGAGAACATCTGCCTTATGATCACCTCGATGTGTTTCCTTGAGATAGGCTCTCCTTGTAGCTCGTAAATCTTTGTGATTTCGTGAATGATGTAGTTTTGAGTGACCACTTCGCCAGCATACTTGAAGAGTTCTTCGAGGTCTGCTGAACCGTCAGTCATGATGTCACCCTTCTTAACCTTATCCCCTACTTTGACGAGGATTGTCCTCATGTAGCTCACTGGATACTCTGCTTCATTTTTTGCTTTTACCTTGCTTGTTTGTTTTGTAGCTTCGTCTGGTAGCAAGATGATAAATCTGTCTTTGCCCTCTATCTTTATCTCAGTCACTGTGCCGTCTACTCTCGCTACTACAGCTGGGTTTTTAGGAGTTCTGTTTTCGAAGATTTCTTCAACTCTAGGAAGACCAGATGTGATGTCTCCACCGACTGATGCTGTACCTCCTGAGTGGAATGTTCTCATTGTGAGCTGAGTACCTGGTTCACCGATAGCCTGTGCTGCCACAGTACCTACTGCTTCACCGAGCTCGATGACTTTGTTCTTTCCTAGGTCTGAACCATAACATTTAACACAAATACCATTGATTGTTTTGCAGGTGAGAGGAGATCTTACTTTTACTGTTTCTATTTTAGCTGCTTCTATTTTTGCAGCGTCGTCTCTACTTAGGAAGTGGTCTCTCTTAAACAATACATTTCCTTCAGAGTCTTTCACGTCTTCTGCCAAAAATCTTCCTCTTGAAAGTTTGGCTATTGAAACTTCCATTCCAGAAGGAGTCACTTTGTTTAGGAGTACTCCCTCTTTGCTTCCACAGTCTTCTTCGTAAATCAAACTGTCCTGTGCCACATCAAAGAGTTTCCTTGTGAGGTATCCGGCCTTTGCTGTGTTGAGGGCTGTGTCGCTCATACCTTTTCGGGCGCCGTGAGTGGTGATGAAGTATTCGATTGGAGTCAAACCTTCTTTATAAGAAGATGTGATTGGGAAGTCGATAGTCTCTCCTGTAGTGTTGACGATGAGACCTTTCATACCTGCCATCTGAGTGAGCTGACCCATGGAGCCTCTAGCTTCAGATTTCACGAGGTCATAAACAGATCCAGTCTTGTCCAAGTTGTCTTGTAGAAGTTTTTGAACCTCGTCTTTTGCTTCTGTCCATTTCTCGATATTTTTTATCTTCTTTTCGTTTTGTGAAAGAAGTCCTGATGCGTATTGCTCTTCTATAAGTGCAACTTTTTCTTTTGCTCTGTCTATTATTTCTTGTTTTGCTGCTGGTACTTTGATGTCGTCTATACCCCAAGTTGTACCCGAAACAGTGGCATATTTGAATCCGAATTCCTTTACCTTGTTCATTATGTCAGGGATTGATTCGATGCCGTATTTTTGTATAAGGTCGTCGACGATAGAAGACATTTTCTTCTTGTTCATCTCTGTATTTAGGTAAGGATAGTCTTCTGGCATGACCGCATTGAAGAGCAGTCTCCCTATAGTTGTCTCAAAAAGACCTCCATTGAACTCTGCGTATTTGAGAGAATTTGTAGGTAGTACTTTTATCTTTGCTCTGAAATCAAGCACATCGAAGTCATAAGCTGTGATTGCGCTGTTTGGACTTTCAAATATAAGACCCTCACCTTTTTCTCCTGAAACCTCTTTTGTCATCCAGAAACATCCAAGGATGATGTCGAGTAGCTTGTTGGAAATAGTAGGATCTCCTGATCCCGGCTTCAATATGTTTTTGTCAGAAGCCATGATCATCTTTGCTTCCATTTGAGCTTCTGGAGAAAGTGGTACGTGTACGGCCATTTGGTCTCCGTCGAAGTCGGCGTTGAATGCATTACATACTAGAGGGTGCACCTGGATAGCGTTACCTTCTATAAGTACTGGTCTGAAAGCCTGTATACCAAGTCTGTGCAAAGTAGGAGCTCTGTTTAGGAGTACATATCTGTCCTTGATTATTTCTTCGAGGATTGCCCATACCTCAGGTATTTTGTCTTCTATAAGTCTCGATGCGCCTCTTACGTTGTAAGCAAGCTCCTGTTTCAAAAGTTCTGAAATTACAAATGGTTTGAATAGTTCAAGAGCCATGTGTTTAGGAAGTCCGCACTGGTCAAGTTTGAGCTCAGGACCGACGACGATCACTGATCTACCAGAGTAGTCGACTCTCTTACCGAGAAGGTTTTGTCTGAAGATACCTCTCTTGCCTTTCAGGTTGTCAGCAAGGCTTTTTAGTTCTCTTGTTTTGCTTGCCTGAGCTGTTTGCTGCTGGCTGTTGTTGTGTCTTATGGAGTTGTCGAGGAGTGCATCCACCGCTTCCTGGAGAATTCTTTTTTCATTTCGAAGGATCACGTCAGGCGCGCTGATTTCTTTTAGTTTCTTCAACCTGTTGTTTCTGTTGATCACTCTCCTGTATAGGTCGTTCACGTCGCTAGTAGCGTATCTACCACCATCGAGAGGCACCATTGGTCTCATTGCAGGAGGAATGACTGGTATCCTGTTTAGGAACATCCACTCAGGTCTAGAGCCAGATCTGATCATTGTTTGTATCAAAGATAGTCTCTTTGCTATTTTTGTTGATTCAATTGATTTTGATTTTTCAAGCTCCTCTTTGACTTTTGTTTCAAGTTTACCCAGGTCGAGAGACTTAAATATTTTGTATATTGCTTCAGCACCTATTTCGGCTTCGAAGAATGTTCCGTAGTCTTTTGAATATTTGTGGTATTCGATTTCGTCGATGACCTTACCCTCGACTATGCCTTCTATTTCCCTCTTTCTTGAAAGCAAACTGTCCTTGAGGCTATCTTTGCTCTTTTCATCAGTCAGGTTTTTTATCTTTGCTTTAAATTCAGCATCGAGGTCTCGGAGTAGTGAAGCTTTTTCTTCTTCAGAAACTCTTGTGATGATGTATCCAGCGAAATAAATCACCTTCTCAACTTCTGCAGATGTAGTGCCGAGGAGGAGTGCTATACGTGAAGGCATGCTCTTCAGGAACCAGATATGAGAAACAGGAGCCGCGAGGTCGATATGGCCCATCCTCTCCCTTCTCACTATTGAGCGAGTGATTTCAACTCCACATTTTTCACAAACGATACCTTTGTATCTTATGCCTTTGTATTTTCCACAGTAACATTCGTAGTCTCTGTCAGGACCGAATATCTTTTCATCGAAAAGTCCGTGCCTTTCGCTTCTCTGGGTCCTGTAGTTTATAGTTTCAGGTTTTGTGACTTCTCCGAAAGACCAATTTTTTATCACTTCTGGGGAAGCGAGAGAGAGCTTCATTAGGTCGAAATCTGGGTTGATGCCTTGATGATTTTTATTTTGCATGTTTTGCATGATAGTCTTGTTTTTTTATTAATTATTTTTCTTGATCAAATCAACGTTTAGCGAAAGTCCTCGGAGGTTGCTTAGAAGCACGTTGAATGCTGCGGGTAGGTTTTCGACCAATATCCTTTCTCCTTTAACTATCGAATCAAATGCTGCGCTCCTTCCCTGTATGTCGTCAGACTTTATTGTGAGCATTTCGCGAAGAGTGTAAGCCACACCGTGACCGAGGAGTGCCCAGACTTCCATTTCTCCAAATCTCTGTCCTCCACCTTGTGCTTTTCCTCCAAGAGGCTGCTGAGTGATGAGAGAGTAAGGACCGATAGAACGCATATGTATCTTGTCCTCCACCATGTGGTCCAGTTTGAGCATGTACATATATCCGACTGCTGTAGGTTTCTTAAAGGCTTCTCCAGTCCTTCCGTCAAAGAGTTGTACTTTACCGTTCTCGTCCCAACCAGCTTTTTTGAGCTCTTCTTTGACTTCAGTGTCAGTTGCTCCTGCAAAAGGAGGCACGACAGCCTGGTATCCAAGGCTCTTTGCTGCAAGCCCTAGGTGAAGCTCGAGGATCTGTCCGAGGTTCATTCTTGATGGCACACCGAGAGGAGTAAGTACCATATCTACTGGTGTACCATCTGCCATGTAAGGCATGTCTTCAACTGGAAGTATCTTTGAGATAACTCCTTTGTTTCCGTGTCTTCCGGCGAGCTTGTCACCCACTGATACATTTCTTACCTGTGCGATTTCAATGTGTATTCTCTTTATGATGCCTGACTCAAGTTTGTCGCCCCTCTCTCTTGAAAATACTTGTATATTTATGATTCTTCCTTTCTTTCCACCCTCAACTCTCTTTGATGTGTCTTTCACATCTCTTGATTTTTCACCAAAGAGTGACCTTAGGAGTCTTTCTTCTGGAGTAAGTTGGGTCTCACCTTTTGGAGTGATTTTTCCTACAAGGATGTCACCTGGAGCCACTTCAGCACCGATCCTGATGATGCCGTCTTCGGCTAGGTTCCTGAGTTTGCTCTCTCCGACATTTGGTATGTCGCAAGTAGTCACTTCAGGTCCAAGTTTTGTATCGCGGACATTTACTACCACTTCATCTATATGTACAGTTGTAAATTTGTTGTCTCTGATCAACTTTTCTGAAAGTATGATCGCGTCTTCGTAGTTTGCTCCAGACCATGAAAGGAATGCTATCAAGATATTTTGTCCGAGAGCCATTTCACCCTTCACGCTTGTGAGAGTGTCAGCCAGCACGCCACCTTTCTTTACTTTATCCCCAAGGTTTACTGAAGGCCTCTGGTGGAAACAAGTCGCGCTGTTTGTTTTTGAGAAGTTTACAAGTTTGTATTCTGTCTTGTTGCCCTTGCTATCAGTTGTTTCTATTGTTTTACCATCAACCTTTGTGACAGTACCTTCTGCTTCAGCCAAGATGAGTCTGCCTGTGTCTCTCATAGCAGCTCCTTCGATACCAGTAGCGACTAGAGGCGCTTCTGGATCTACACAAGGAGTTGCTTGTTTCTGCATGTTCGAACCCATGAGTGCTCTGTTTGCATCGTCGTGGTTTAGGAATGGGATCATGGCTGTAGCGATAGAAAAGGCTTGTCCTGTAGCTACATCCATATAGTCAACTTTGTCTTTTGTTACGATGCCTGGATTTCCGTTTATTCTCACTTCTACTGTGTCACCTTTTATTTTGCCGTTTTCGTCTCTGTCTACCGCGGCGTGAGCAATAGCGAAGTTTTCTTCTTCAAGTGCATTCAAATATTCTATTTCTGCTGTCACTACACCGTTTTTGACTTTGGCATAAGGAGTTTCGATCATTCCAAACTCGTTTACTCTAGCAAATAGAGCAAGGTGGAGGATAAGACCAATGTTTGGACCTTCTGGTGTATGTATAGGACAAAGTCTTCCGTAGTGAGAAGGGTGCACGTCGCGGACTTCAAATCCTGCCCTGCTCCTATTTAGACCGCCGGGACCTAGAGCCGAGAGGAGTCTTAAGTGCTCAATTTCTGAAAGAGGGTTGTCCTGATCCATGAACTGAGAAAGTTGGTTTGTAGTGAAAAACTCTTTCACTCTTGCTTGCAAAGGTTTGGTGACTACAAGCTGGATAGGTAGAGTGACATCAGTGTCTAGAGTAGACATTTTGTTCTGCATGTTTCTCTTTATCTGGGCCATACCCATCCTAAACTTCTGCTGCATCATTTCACCCACATATCTCACTCTTCTGCTACCTAGGTGGTCCACATCGTCTTCGGTTGCGTCTGGGGTGTTGTTTAGTTTGATTATTTCATTCACTACGAGCTTTATGTCCTCGAGGTTTAGAGTTCTTCTATCAAATTCTTTCCCTGAAGTTGGGAGGCCAAATCTGGCATTAAAACGGAACCTACCGACTCTCTGGAGGTCATATCTCTCAACATCAAAAAGGTTTTTGAAGAATTCTTTTGCGTTTTCTGCAGTAGCAAGGTCGCCATCTCGGAGCCTTCTGTATATTTCGACGAAAGATTCCCCTGCTGTCTTTGCATGGTCCTTTGCGATTGATTTTTCTATGTATTCTTTTGCGTCTGAGTTGCCCTTAAATAGGTCAAAGATTTCTGAGTCTGTCTCAGCTCCAAAAGCACGGAGCAAAGAAGCGACCGAAAACTTCCTCTTTCTGTCTATTCTTACATATATTACTTTGTCCGCATCAGTCTCTATTTCTATCCAAGCACCTCTTGAAGGGATGATTTTTGCACCAAAAACAGGCTTGCCTTTTGCTTCCATTTTTGTGAAAAACACACCAAATGACCTTGCGAGTTGAGGTACGATGACTCTCTCCACACCACTTATGATGAATGTACCGTGGTTGGTCATCATTGGGATTTCAGTCATGAAAACTTCCTGTTCTTTTTCAACATTCAAAGTCTTGTTTGTAAGCTTCACTTTTGCTTTGAGGGTAGCTTCATAAGTGAGCTTTTTTTCCTTTGCAAAGTATTCGTCATACTTTGGCTTCTCTATACTGAAACCAGTGAACTCAAACTTGAACTTTTTGCCTGTGAAGTCGTTTACTGCTGTAAACTCGTCCATCACTTCCTTCACGCCTTTTTCAAGTAGCCACTTGAAAGACTCCACCTGGTCTTTCACCAAGTTTGGCATCTGAGCCAGGTCTTTTTTGTACTTATCGAAATACTTTTTTGGCAAGACTTTTTCCATAATTTTTTATTAACACAATAAAATAACCCCCAAGATTTCTTAGGTTTATAATTTCCCCCCTTTTTAACTATTTGTTTTTAAATGAGTCAAACCAGAGAATTTGCTTTTAATCGGTCCCCCCTCTAGAGACTTGCCAAAAATTTGGCTTATGCTCTAGACGATTTTGGTTGTAAACAACCCCTCTATTGACAACCATAACTCATCCCTCATCAATGTAAGCTTTAGTATATACCTGAGTTAAAGTTTGTCAACTAAGTCAAGATGCACCTGTGGATAGTGAAATCCGCGTTAACCCACCTATTTCTCTGGGGAAACAAAATGGTCAATAGTACTAAAGGCTTTTATTCAATTCATATTTACAATAGTTTGCGTCTTTGCTAAGGTTTGAATTCTAGAGGTTCTATGCAAGAAAAATTGGTTGGTATCGGTTCGACGGTAACCGTCGAAGTCTATCTTGGAGAGGTAAAGATTGAGGGTTTCGGTCAGTCTCGGAGGAGATATCTCTCCTATGCTTTACATAACAGCCAAACCTTGGTTATCACAAAAGACGCTGCAGATCTAGGTGGTAAAGGTTTACACCCCGACTCCTTTGCCGGGAGAGCTCTTTTGGGTTGTAGGGTTGCTGATGAGGTAGAGGTAAATATTGGGGGTCTCCCAGTCGAGCAGGTTAAGGTGGGTCAAGCAACTGGTAACCACCTCAAGTATAAAGTTCTCTCAATCAGCTAATCAGTAGTCAAGTAAAAGCGGAGCCATAGGCTCCGCTAGTTTTTTATAAACAGAAAGACCGCTCGGGATGGCACCCGTGGCGGTCTGGTTTTTTATTTTTTGTCTTACCGCAACAATCTAGCGATTATTGCGGTGTTGCCTGGCGGCGCCTTTATTCCAATAAATGACGCCATCTACAATCCAGTAACGCGGCATAGGACACACCTCCATTTAAAGCCCTAAAATAAGGCACTAAATGGAAGTGTCCATACGCTTACTATCTAACTACCTATAGTATAGCATATATACAAACTTTGTCAAGTATTAAAATAGAGTTTTTTGAGGTGTAGTTTTGGGTCTTTTTACCTCCCTGCCCGGAGGAGTGCCACTACAAAGAGCGACTCTGCCCAGCCGAGTGGGGTGTTTTCGTTGGGTTTATTGGAGTCAGAGTAATAAAGCTCGGGGATTTGGCCGTTGTACGCTATTGCCTTAGATTTTTCGAGATACTCATGAGCTTTTTCTATGTTCCCCATTTCTCCATAAATGATCGAAGCCCAAGGGAAGCCAAAACACCATTCAGCTTCTTCGCTATAGCCATCATCATTTTTGTTGTAGTATCGGTCGTTTTTGTATCTTATTATTCCGCGGTCCCTTTCTAAGTGGTACTCGAGGTGCCTCAAAATTTCTGTTTTCATTCTTTCTGAAACCATATCAAATGGATAAATGAGCGAGAGTAGTGCTAGGTCGGTAAATTTGGTCTTAGACTCTCTGGGCAAAAGAGCGAGCAAGGCGTCTTCGCCATTTTTGATTAGATATTCCGGCACAGTCACATACTCCAAATTTTTCATTTTTTTGAGTCCGGCGACGCAAGCTCCGATAGACGAAGCGTGTACTTCTTCATATTCTTCCCAGACTCCGTTGTCACTGTCGTGCCAATACTCTATCGACTCAAGGTAATTTACAAGAAGCTGCAGCATGTACTTTTCTTCTTCTGTCTCTATTATCCTGATTCCCTTTTCTTCCAAATCCCCTATCTTGAAAAGCACCGCACCCACAGCGTCGTTTTGCTTGTTGCCCCACTCCTCCCAAAATTCCTCGAAGCTTTCTGGGTTGTAGCGGGCATGGATATATTGAAATGTAGAAGTGGGCTTGTTCTTGCTTGCCCAATCTATTTTGTCTTTGTGTTTTATAAATACAGCAAGCAGAGCCTTCCAAACCTTCTTCACCGTCTCGACTTCCCCCACTTCTTCAAAAGCGAGGCAAGTGTAAAAGTTGTCCCTGATCCAAGCTTTGTTGTAGCCAGTCGAGACATCACTACGGGAAGCCATAAAGAGGCCCGAAGCCGAGCCAAGCGATCTTATATTATCTAGGTGTCTCTCGACTAAATCATTTTCGATAATCATTCGATTTTGCGAAATTGTGCGATTCCCCAGAATCGTGCCGTGTTAATGTCTGTTGAAACACGGCCCAGTCCACTGGAGGACGGCCAATTTTTTTAGCTTAATAATGACTGCTCATAAAGCTTCTTAGCCTCAAGCAAGAGGTCTTTGAGGTACGGTCTCTTGTTTTCCATTAGTTCCGCCATGAGCGGATAACTTTCTTTTGCCTCAACATACAGAGTCATCACTTTTTCTTCTTGCTTGAAAAACTCGAGCATTTTTAGAGCTATTTTTTCGTCGTAGTAGTTGTCACTCTTGCCTTTTTCGTCAGAAGGTTTGTTGCTTCTTATTTTTTCTATTATCTCTTTTGCTATATCCGTATCAAGCTGAGCCTGAGCGAGCATAAAGTCTAGCGGATTTTTAACTTCTTTTTTCATATCTATTTTTTAAAATCTCTCTGCCAAGACACCGTGAGCCTTTATCATCTCAGGAGTTATTTCGTGATTATTAAACATTTCCAAAATTCTTGCCTCTGCTTCCTGATTTCTATCGCCCACTTCTACTGTCTCTACTTTGTTTGTTGTACCTATTCCCTCCATGGTTTTGAAAATTATAAATAAATTATTACTTATAATTATACACCCACCCCTGCCTTACCCCTGGGGATATCTAAAAAGTTGAAATATGGACATTTTGTTGTAGTATGCTTGTCAGAAATCGATATGATCTGGGCCATTCATCATGGTCTGGGTGTCGAGGGTTGCATCCGTGACCACTGGAAAAACTGCGAGTATAGGGTACTCGAAAAGCCTCGCTAGCTTTCTTCCTACTTGTTCATAGTTATCAAACCAAAGCCACGGGCACTCCCCGCGGCTTTTAATTATTTATTTTATTTCCTTTTTAATTTTTTTATATTTATACACTTTTTCTTTTCGCGGTCGCGAAATTCTGTATATAACAAATGGAACAATTGTTCCATTTGTTGACTAAAATTTTTTTTTCTCTCCCCTCCTCCACTCCTCAATCTTTTTGTGATTTCCGGAAAGAAGTACTTTTGGTACTTTGTATTTTTTGTTTTTATAAACCAAAACTTCAGGTCTCGTATAAACTTCGCTGCTCGCCACTCTGTTTTCCTCTACAGATTCTATTTTCCCTAGGACTCCAGGTATCCTCCTCGCCACTGTGTCCATTATTATCATCGCCGGCAGCTCCCCACCCGTCAAAACGAAAGGCCCGACAGAAATACTCTCTGTTTTAAAAACTTTCCTGACTCTCTCGTCTATCCCCTCATACCTGCCGCATATCACGATGAGGTCTTTTATCTTTTTATATTTATCTGCCTTCTCGTTTGTAAACTGCTCTCCGCTTGGGCTAAGCCATATTATTTTTGAGCTTTTTGATTTTCCTTTTGCTTTAGCCACAGCCTTTATTACTGACTCTGCTTCTATGACCATGCCTGGGCCGCCGCCATACGGTTTTTGGTCTACCCTCCTGTGCTTATCTCTCGTGAAGTCGCGCGGGTTATAAAATTTAACTTTTATTTTTTTATCGGCAATAGCCCGCCCTAGGATAGACGAGTTTATATAAGAGTCGAAGCTCTCGGGGAAAAGTGTTATAAAATGAAAATTCATCGTCTCCTTAATATACAATATTTATCCAAAAAATCAATAAAGAGAAAGGGCGGGCCGCAAGCGGCCCGCCCCACTAAAGATCAGTACACACCACCATCGAGCAGGTGGCGCTCGATTCCAACTTCCTCGAGAGTGAACCCCCACTCCTTCACTGCCTTATCGGCAAGGGCGCAGAGTCGGCTTCGGTTGGGCATATTGGCCCAATCCTCCTCCTTGCTCAGGAATTCACGTCTCGCCTCCTCCCTCACCTTATTAACCTCTCGGTGGAGGAGTTTATTGAGATATGGTCTTATTTCAGGGGGCTCATCACTTTCGTCAAAGAACCTCCTCTCAAGCTCCTCAAAAAACTCAATCGGGTCTTTATTCTCGCAGTACCCTATGAGTTTCCCGGAGGCCATCATGGTCCTAAGACTTTGTATGACCTCCTCTTCGATGCCAACATTCGGGGAACCTCCCCTTAACCTGTTGATACCGTATTTGGTTTGCTCCTCTGGTGTCGGAAAGGGTGTCATAAAGGACATTCTGACATCCAGATCCTGATATGCCCTTGCAATCTTGTAGAGCTCACAGAGCTCCTGCTCCCGCACCAGGGCTTTTGGGGCAGGCCTCGTCTTGTTCAAGTAATCGTATCCTTTGGCCAGGTCTCTTAACCTGGCCTTCCTTTCTCGCGCAAGTACCTTTTTTTCGAGTGCGACTCTAGATTTTTCGGCCTCAGCCTGTTGGTGTTGGTTGTTTTGGTATATCCCAAAACCAACAAACCCAGCGCACACAACCATAAGCCAGCCTTTGTTCATGTGAAGGTCTCCTGACCATAAAATAAACACATCATGAAGACAATGTCAAAGCTTGTGTCAAGACCAAACAAAAAAGCCCCGCAAGGGACTTTTTTGTTTTACTACTTTCTATTATCTAAAATCTAATACCTATATTAGAGCTTTAGGTCTTCCATCACATCGTCTACTGTCTTCATGACATCTGCAGACTCAGGCCTTTCTCTTCTCTTTGTACTGCCTTCTGGCTCGTTTATTTTTAGGTTTACTCTCGCGTTGTTTTTCATGCCTACAACTCTAAGAAGTATTCTTATTGCCTTCGCGGTGTTTCCGCTGCGGCCGATTATTTTGCCCATATCGTCTGGGTGCACATCAAGTCCCA
>CAZPQX010000003.1:0-114013 GCA_964589445.1 uncultured Candidatus Saccharibacteria bacterium
TGGTCAACCTTATGATGAAGAAGTGACCAAGTTTCTCTAAAAGCAGGCGTGTGCTCACGCCTGCTTTTGTCTTATCTTTTTCTTTTTTGTGAATGGGTGTAGTATCTCGAATGGAATATTATGGAAATACTAGTCATCTTTCTTGTTCTTTTGCTTGTTTGTTTGTTTTTGGGTTCCATTCCTCAAGAATTACCCCGGCAGTGTGAAGATTGTAGGGGAAGTATATATTATATCGGAAGGTCCAACTGTTTCTGGACCGAATATGGATGTAACGGGTGCGGCCTTAAGGGTCGTGTCTGGAATGGAATCCTGAGTTTCTTGATCTAGTCTTGTACCCAGGGTAGCGAAGCTACCCTGGGTACCTCTTTTAATAAAAACTTGAAAAGATAAAAGGTGTGTGGTATATATCTTGAGCCGTTTTTGACGGCTATCTCAAAGAAAGGGGTGCAGAATGCACCTTCTACTTTTTGTTCTTTTGACAATTACCCCGAACTTGTTCGGGGCGGATTTCCCCATAACTTCTTATGGGGCAGTTTGCGACGGTGTCACCGATGATACTGTTGCTTATAACCAAGCTGCCTTGGCGGCTTACAACAATGGTAATGGAGGCGGTGTGGTCAAGTTCCCAGCGGGGAAAACTTGTCTGATCCCGTGGGGTGCTGTCCTGTTCTCAAGCCTCAATTACAGGCTTGAGACACCCATAACTATCGAAGGTGAGGATGTCTCAGCTGTCTTGAAGTGCACCCTGTGTGGCGCTGGTATCACAGTCGGTTCGAGTGGTTATCTGACTTACAACAAGAGAGTCAAGAATCTCACAATCGATATCTCCGCGTCCAGCAACCCTTCAGCTTCAGGTGTTGTGATGAACAACACATTGAATGGGGTCCTTGAGAATGTTCGAGTGGTGAACTCGAATAGTACAAGGGCTAGTACCACCGGTCATTACTTCTACAATGGAGGTGGCAACTCTTGTGTGGCTCCAGGAGGTCTAACCTCAATCTGTTTCGGGGCACATAACATGATCATAAACCCCGATTTCAACGGGGTGTTCAACTACGGAATTCGCATCCAGGGTTCGCGCCCTGAGATGAACGACAACAACAACCACAACATGATTCTGTTTGGCAGGATTGCCATGACCAGGACATGTCAGGGTACCTGTTATGGTATCTATGCGGAGAGCGTTGATACTCTCCATGTGGTTGGGACCGACATCGAAGGCGCCCACTATGGAGTATTTGCTCGTGGGCTGAACTTCACCTTTGACGGTCTGCGGACCGAAGGTAACACCAACGGTGTCTATTTTGACAACGTAGGCGGTCCGGGCAACGTGCCGACCAAAGCCTACAATCACCGTTTGATCGGTTCGAATATCGGCGACGGTTGGTCGCTCTGCGACACCTGTTCGGCCGTCGAGTCGTACGGTACGTACGGACAAGTTTCGGTGTTGCCGCGTCAGAAGAGAGTGTGGAATGCCTCTCTATGCACTACTGCTGCTACGCAGGGTGCGACGTGTACCACCACGGTGTGGTTCCCTAGTTTGGGACACACTCAGTACACCGCTGTGTGTACTATGCAAAGTTCTACTGGTTTGCCATTGCTTAATGTGCAAACAAAAAACAATGACTCTCTGTTACTGAGGGTCACTGCCGCTGGAAACGCGGCTAGCGGTGGTACAGTCGACTGTAAGATCGACTCCATTACCGCTTTTTAGTTCATTCGTCTGCAACCCCCGGGCCATCTGGCTCGGGGGTTAATGTTTTATTTTGTTTGACTTTATCTGGCCTATAATATAGTATATTGCGGAAAGCTTTAAAGGGCTTTTTTCTTGCCCTTTTGGGTGAAATTCATATTAAGTTTATGTCAAGATCATTAAAGAAAGGACCATATGTAGATGAAAGAGTGCTAAGAAAAGTACTCGGCAAAAAACCACAGGAAACTGGGGTTATTAAGACTTGGTCTAGAGCCTGTGTCATTTCTCCTGAAATGGTGGGTTTCATTTTTGGTGTTCACAACGGCAAAAACCACATAGAAGTATTCGTTTCTGAAGACATGGTAGGTCACAGACTTGGCGAATTTTCTCCTACACGTAAATTCATCAAACACGGAGGAAAGATGCAGAAAGATCTTGAAGCAAAGAAAAAGGAAGCTGAAATATCAGCAGCAAAAGCAGCTAAAGCAACAACAGAAACAAAGAAATAATTTTTTATAAATGAAAGATGTAACAGCACAGCTAAATATGTACAGACAGTCTCCGAGAAAGGTGAGACTTGTCGTAGATAGTATAAGAGGAAAGAAAGTTTCTGATGCTAAAAATATCCTTGATTTTACAATAAAGAGAGCTACTAGCCCTTTGCACAAACTTTTGAATTCAGCTATTGCAAATGCAAAAAATTTGGGAGTAGAAGAGAGCAGTCTTTTTGTTAAGGAGATATCTGTAGACGGAGGCAAGATACTTTACAGAAGCCTTCCTGCTGCAAGAGGCTCCGCTCATCCTATGAGAAAAAGGACTTCAAATATAAAAATAGTTTTGGCAGAAAAACAAGAAAAAGCTAAATCTAAAAAAACAAAGAAATAATATGACACACACAGTTCATCCATATGCACATAGGCTAGGTATCATTCGCGATTGGAAGTCGAGATGGTTTGGTGTTAAGGCTAAATACAAAGAAAACCTAAAGGGTGACATTTTAATATACGAATATCTAAAGAAGAGGCTCAAGGGTGCTTTCGTGAACTCAATAGAAATTGAGAGGAACGAAAAGACTTTTAGAATAATAATAGAAACATCAAGACCTGGATTTATCATAGGTAGAAGCGGTGAGGGTATGAATAAGCTTAGGGAAGACATCACTACTTTCATGAGAAGAAGGAAGCTCAATGTAAAGCAGGAGCTCAAGATAGATGTAAAGGAGGTCAAGTCCCCAGAGTCTAGTGCCATGATAGTGGCTCAGATGGTAGCAGAGGCCCTTGAGAAGAGAATGCCTTTCAGGAGAGTTTTGAAGCAAATGATAGAGAAGGCTAATGCAAATAGAAACGTGCAAGGTGTCAAAATCACTCTTTCTGGTATCATGGGAGGCTCAAATATGGCGAGAGTTGAGACAAAGAAGGTCGGCAGGATCCCGCTACAGACACTCAGAGCTGATATTGACTATGCTTTTTATGAGGCTATCCTAGCACTTGGAAAGATAGGCATAAAGGTGTGGATATATAAGGGAGAAATTTTTGATAAAGATAAAAAATAAACCATGTTGTTCCCAAAGAAAGTAAAATACAGAAAGTGGCATACGATGCGCAAAAACCCTACTAAAGTAGGGGTGGCTAATCGCGGTGCAAAAGTTTCTTTCGGTTCTCATGGACTCAAGGCTACTACTCCAGGGAGAATTACTTCAAATCAGATAGAGTCTGCAAGAAAGGCAATATCAAGAGCTTTGGGTAAGACTGGAAAAGTTTGGATAAGAATCTTCCCAGATATGCCTTTCACTAAGAAGCCTGCTGAAGTAAAAATGGGTAAAGGAAAAGGAGATATCGAGGGATATTGCGCAAGAGTTTTGCCAGGACAGATACTTTTTGAAGTAGATGGCGCCCTGGCTCCTGTGGCAGCAGAGTCCTTGAGAAAGGGTGGTACTAAGATGCCAGTAAAGACTAAGATAGTAGAGAGAATATAACAGATATGAAAAACGAAATTTCAAAAAAGAATACAGAAGAACTTTTGAAGGAACTTTCTGAAAAAGTGATAACCTTGAGAGATATCAGGTTTGGTATTGCTGGAAGTAGGAGTAAGAATGTAAAGGAGGTAAATAATATAAAGAAAGATATCGCTAGGATAAAGACAGAAATAAGAAATAGAAAATAAAAATGGAAAAGACAAACTCAAAAAATAATACAGTAGTAGGGAAGGGCAAGGTGCTTAGTGGCATCGTCGTTTCCCAGAAGCAGAAAGACACGGCTACCGTACTCGTCACTAGATTCGTCAAACACCTTAAATACAAGAAGTATTATAAGGTAAGCAAGAAGTACAAGGTGCACGATGTCGGTAATCAGAGAAATGTTGGGGAAAAGGTTGAGATAAAGGAGACAAGACCAATATCAAAAGATAAGCACTTCATAATGGTATAAAAGTTAGAAATTTATTAAACAAAAATGATACAGCCAAGATCAATAGTTAAAGTTGCAGATAACTCAGGCGCCAAGATAGGACGCATTTTCAAGGTGCTCGGATCTTCAAAAAAGAGATACGCAAGGATAGGCGAGCTTGTGAAGTTTTCTGTACAGAAAGCAGAACCTAGAAAGGAAATAAAAAAGAAGGCTGTGCTCCTAGGGCTAGTCATAAGACAGAAGTCTCCACTTAGAAGAAAGGATGGTTCTTATATTAGATTTGATGAAAATGCAGTTATTGTGGTAGATCAAAAGAAAGGTGAGATAGTGCCTAGAGCTGGACGTATCTTTGGCCCGCTACCTAGAGAGATAGCAGAAGCTGGACACCAGGCTATAGTTTCTTTGGCCCCAGAAGTTATATAAATACGAAACACTAAAATGAATATTAAAAAAGGAGACAAAGTAAAAGTGATAAGCGGCAAGGACAAAGGTAAGTCTGGCTCTGTATTGCGCGCATTTCCTAAACTTTCAAAAGTTTTGGTAGAAGGAGTGAATAAAAAGAAGATTCACAAGAAGCCAAGAAAACAGGGGGAGAAGGGCAAGACAGTAGAGATGGATATGCCTGTGCATGTTTCAAATGTTTCAAAAGTAAAGTAAAAATATGAAATCGTTAAAAGAAAAAGTAAATAATTCATACAAAGATCTAAAGGAAAAGTTTGGACTTGTAAATATAATGCAGGCTCCAAAAATAGTGAAAGTAGTGGTGAGCTCAGGTGTCGGATCTTTTTCTGATAAAAAGAAGGTTGATGTTGTGATCGATCGCCTAGCCAAGATCACAGGACAAATGCCTATCAAGAGAGGTGCTAAAAAATCGATCGCTACTTTCAAATCAAGAGAAGGTGATGTAGTGGGTGTGCAAGTCACACTACGTGGTGAAAAGATGTGGAGCTTCCTAGATAGGCTTATGAACGTGGCTCTACCAAGAACAAAAGACTTTAGAGGTATATCAAACACCGCAGTCGATGAGATGGGCAACTACACTCTTTCGATAAAGGAGCATACAGTATTCCCTGAGACAGCAGACGAAGACTTGAAAGATGTTTTTGGTTTTGCAGTGACCATAGTCACAAACATAAAATCTCCAAAATCAACAATGGAATTTTTGAGAGCCCTCGATTTTCCTTTTAAGAAAGTATAAAAAATATTTTTCCCTCCTGACAAAACAGCTCCGATATTATCGGAGCTGTTTTCGTTTATCTATTTTTTAGAAAATTTAATGCCTATTGACTAAATTTATTTTAAGTGTATTATTTTCACCACTATGAAAAACATAGTCACACAAATGAATATCGGAAAAAACGGCCATAATTGGTCTCGCGATTTCGTCGCATCCAATTTTGGTCAGACTACATTTGCAACTCTTTATGGAGGTAAGTGGCGCTGTGTTTTAAGTATTTAAACTAGGAAAACTAACTTGAAAACTTAAAACGCCGCGTAACCGCGGCGTTTTAGTTCTTTGACTTTACAATCTAGGGAAGGAGAAAGGAAGGTAAGTGATATGGAAAAGAAAAATCCTCTGATGTACCTATTTGGCAGGAATTGGCACTACGCAGAAGGGCATAGGCACAGAATCTTTCTGTACTGGGGGCTCTTCATTTTGGCGGCTTCAGTCAACTTGTTCATGCTGCCGATTATAGGTGCCAAGATTACGCAAATCGTGGCAACCCAAGGCGTCAACGCAGAGTCCCTAAAAACTCTGACAGTGTTTTGCTCTTTGTTTATTTTGCGGTCAATCCTTTTTTGGGGACTGCATATGCCTGCGAGGGTCTTGGAGCAGATCAATGCATTTCATGTCAAAATAAACTACCGAAAGTTTTTGGTAAAAGGTATTTTGACAATGCCACTTGAATGGCACACAGAACACCATTCTGGCGATACCATCGACAAGGTGGAGAAGGGGGCGAGCGGCCTGCATAGCTTTTCCGAGAATTCTTACGAGAGCATATATTGTCTCGTACAACTCTTGGTAAGCTATGGCATGCTGATCTACTTCAGCAAAATAATCGGCATTGTGGCTCTGCCCATGCTTCTGTTTAGTGTGTGGGTCACCATGCGTTTTGATAGGGTGCTCATGCCTCGGTACGAAGAGCTCAATCGTGCTGACAATGTGGTTAGTGAGAGTACTGCTGATGCTTTTACCAATATCAGCTCAGTGATCATATTGAGGGTTGAGAAATATGTGTTTGACGCCATAGTTCACAAGCTCGAGAAACCCCTTGAACTATACAGGGAAAGTATAAAACTGGACGAGTTCAAGTGGTTGTTGACGAGCTTGCTCTGCAACACTATGTATGCAGTTTGTCTGTTTGTCTTTCTCTGGCAGAACTATGGTGCTGGTCCGGGAACTATTTCTGGAAGTATCTACCTTTTGATGCGTTATCTGGATGAAATTGGCGAACTGTTTTTTAGGTTCGCTGGCTCCTATAGCGAGGTGATCAAGAGGCGCGCAAAAGTTCAAAACTCTGAAGAACTATCCAAAGACTTTAGATCTGAGAACTTTACAAACCATGTGTTGCCTGAAAATTGGACTAGGCTGGATGTGTCTGATTTGTCATTTTCATACACTGGAGATGGCGAAGATTTACATCTCAACGACGTGTCCTTTTCTGTTTTTCGTGGTGAGCATATCGCTTTAGTCGGCGAGACCGGAAGCGGCAAGACTACTTTGCTCAAAATTATGCGAGACCTATATCATCCTCAGGGAATAAAGCTCTGTGTTGATGGTGTAGTTGTCAGAAATGGTTTTGAGGGAATCAGTCAGGCTGTTACTCTTGTGCAGCAAGACCCGGAAATATTTGCTCGCACCATCTGGGAAAACATCACCATGGGAGCAGAGTATAGTCTGGACTTTGTCCTGAAGTTCACCGACATGGCTTGTTTTACTGATGTGGTAGAAGGCATGCCTAAAAAGTTTGATTCCTCGATCAAGGAAAAAGGAGTCAATCTTTCCGGTGGGCAACAGCAGAGACTGGCTCTTTCTCGTGGGCTGCTAGCCTGCCACGACAAAGATATCGTGCTCCTTGACGAGCCGACTAGTAGTCTCGACGCGATTACACAAGGAACTGTTTACCGGAATATCTTCCAAGGTTTTGAGGGTAAAACAATCATCTCTACAATCCACCAGTTGCACCTCCTACCAATGTTTGACCGCATTTGCGTTTTCGAAAAGGGACGGATTGTGGCAACAGGGACTCTTCCTAAATTACTGGCGACTTGTCCTAAGTTTGTTTCCCTCTGGGAAGCAATGCAGAGGACGGCAGCTGACCAAATTTCCAAAGCCGCTAGTATATAAAGAAGGTATCTGTGAAGTACTTTATAATCCCGACTGTCTTGAAAAAGGCGGGCGGGATTTTTGTTTATATTTTTTTATAAAACTAGTGGGCGAGGAAGAAGTTGATGACTCTTTTGGCTCCGGAGGCATATAGTGCGCGGCGCGCCTCGTCCATGGTGGCGCCAGTCGTATATACATCGTCGACTATTGCGACCACTTTTCCTTTTACTAATTTTGGGTCAGCTATCATGCTGTCTTTTACATTTAAAAGTCTTTCTTTTTTGCCCAGTTTGGTTTGGCGTGCCGTCTCTTTTGTTTTTAATAATGCTTTGTATTCTGTTTTTATAGAGCCGCTAGAAACATTTTGGATTTCTTTACACAATTCTTCACATTGACTCCAGCCCCTATTTTTCTTTTCCATTTTGCTCATTGGCATAGGTACAAGGAGGGGAGCCTGGCCTTCAAAAAGTGAGATATCCGAAAAAATATCAAGCATATCTTCGTATAAATATTCTGCAAAAATACGTTTTACGCTGTGGTTATTCTTGTACTTTAAAGCCTTAACTAAAAGGCGGATAGTTTCATTTTTGTAGTCAAAGAGTACAAATATGGAATCTGATTTGATGGGCGATCTAGGTAGTAGGAGCCTTAGGTTGCCTCTCTCTATTTTTAAAATAGCTCTTATTTTTTTATTTTCTGGGATTATCAAATCCTTCAAAAATTCTAAGATGAAGAGGAGTTTGTTTGAAATTGTTTTCAAAAATTTCATTGTGTTATTATTATAGTATGTCATTTCTCGACAATTTTTTTAAGAAAAAGGAAAATAGTGCAATCGGTATAGACATAGGATCTTCTTCTATAAAAGTAGTTCAACTAAAAAGGAAGGGTAACAAGGCAGTGCTTGATACATATGGTGAGCTTTCCCTCGGTCCTTATGGGGGGACTTCTGTGGGGCAGGCTACAAACCTTGATACTGCTAAAATCATTGACGCTTTAAATAATCTTTTAGTTGAAAAGGAGGTCGGTATCACTACCAAGGTTTGCGGGCTAGCTATACCTTTTAAGGCAAGTCTTCTTTCCATAATAAAAATGCCAGAAGTTTCTGAAAAAGAACTTGCGCCTATGATATCTATAGAAGCAAGGAAGTATATACCTGTCTCCATATCAGACGTGACCATAGATTGGTCTGTTATCCCTAAGAAAGATAATAGCAACGATTTTTTACCTGCGGGGGATAGTAAGATAAAAACTCTGGATATTTTGCTTGTGGCCATCCACAACAACATAATCAATCAATACAAAGAGGTGGTCACCAAAACTTCTCTAGATGCTAGATTTTTTGAAATAGAAATTTTCAGCACAATAAGGGCGATACTCGAGGGTGTGAGTGCACCTATAATGATATTTGATATGGGGGCTTCAACTACCAAGCTTTATATTATAGAAAGAGGTATAGTACAAAATTCACATACTATTATCAGGGGTTCTCAGGATATAACTGCAAATATGGCGAGGATTTTGGGTATTTCTTTTGAGGATGCAGAAGTTGTTAAACGAAATGTAGGGATAGGCAAGACTCCTGAGGGGGTAGATACCTCTGAAGCAGTGTCTCTGGTTGCTGATAGTATATTTGCCGAGGCAAATAGGTTTCTTTTTGAATTTCAGAAAAAGAGAAATGCAAATATAAAATCAGTATTTCTTACAGGTGGAGGCAGTGCCCTCAAGGGTTTTAGGGATTTGGCAGCAAATAATTTTAAGGTCGATGTTGTCTCTGCCGATCCTTTTGGTAAGGTCGAGACCCCCGCATTCCTTGAGAATATTTTAAAAGTAACCGGCCCAGAATTTACAGTGGCAGTAGGTCTCGCACTCCGCTGTCTTGAAGAGATAGAATAAATGTAATTAACAGTTTATCATTCATTGCTTTTTTGTTTGTAGTATAATTTTTTATAAATGCCTCAAAACTTTCAATCATCTTTTATACCAAAAGGACCTCTCGGTGAATCAAAGCCAGATAAGAAAAAAAATAGTTTCTTTGGATTTTTAATGTTTCTAGTTTTTGTGGGTTCTGTAGTTTCTGCTGGTGGAGTCTATTTCTATAAAAGTTCCCTTAAGGCTGATATAGAAAATATGAAAATTCAGTTGGTGGAGGCCGGCAAATCTATAGATCAAAAATCTATAGATGAACTTGTAGATTTTAGCGACAAGCTTTCTGTGGTCAGGACTATACTTTTGAAGCACCAGGTTGTTTCTGGGTTTATGAACTCTCTGGCCTCATCTACTGTAAAAACTATTTATTTCAAAGAGTTTAAATACGACAATCTTACCCCAACTTCTCTTTCTGTTAGTTTATCCGGGGTCGCTGATAGCTATGGTGCTATTGCTTTACAGCAAGATATTTTGTCTAAAAATCAGTATTTGAAGTCTGTTGATGTGACAAACCTTAAACTCGCTGAAGGTGGTGGCGTACAGTTTGGTATGGATGTGTTGGTTGATCCAAAGATAGTAGTCTACAATCCATACATACCACCTTCTAGCACAAGCACATCTGCAGCAGCCACAACCACGGCGGCTTCAATATCTGAAGAAGATCAGTTTAACGATCTAGACAATATAGATATGAGTGACTTTAACTTGTAATTAATTTTTAAAAAATGTTTGGAATACCACCACTAGGATACCTAATACTCTCACTTTCTGTAGGATATGTCTTTGTGTATTCACCATGGGCAGAGATTTCTGATTTAAATAATACAAAGAGCCAGTACGGCGAATTTTTAGAAACTATTTCTAAAATAGAAGTAAAAAAGAATGACTTGCAGAATCAATTTAATCAAATATCCGAGGAGGATAGGAGAGACGTGAACACTGTATTACCAACTTCACTTAACTATGTAAAACTCGTTTCAGAAATAGACAATGTGGCCAAGAAATACGGGATAATAATAGATAAGATAAATCTTAATCACATAGACTCTTCGGTTGGTGACTCGGTGGCAAATGCTGCACCGGCCAAACCTTACAGGTCTTCTATTTTGGGTTTTTCTTTTGGTTCAGATTATAAAAAAGCAATGGCTTTTATTGATGAACTTGAAAAAAGCATGAGGATACTTGATATAAGATCAATGAAAATAGAAGAGAATAAAGATTTTGGTTATTTGTATACTGTGCAGTTTGAGACGTATTGGTTAAAATAAAAAAATGAAAAAAACTAAAAATACAAGTCTACTGCTCATATTGTTGCTGGCCCTGCTTGTTGTTGCTTATAAATTTATGTTTACAACTCCTTACGAAGGTTCTTATCTGTCATCAGATTTGAGCGAGAGTCAGGTGGTGATCAGTACTCTAAACAGGTTGCAGACAGTAAATTTCGATATAAGCATAGCTAATGATCCAAAATTTAAAACACTAAGGAGTATAGAAAATCCTTTACCTAATATACCGGTCGGTAAGACAAATCCTTTTTCTTCGGAAATTTAATTTAGTTTAGATTTAAAATGAGCATTTTAGATATACTTGTAAAAACAGGTGTAATAGAAAATAAAGATATATCAGATATCAAAGATAAGATGAACTCGGGAAAGAAACTCGATGACATTTTGGTTAGTATTGGTTTGAGTGAAGAAGATATTTTAAAGGCTAAGGCAGAGTATTATGGTGTACCTTTAAAAAAAATAAATATTTCACTCGTTACCTCACAGCTGTTAGAGTACATATCGGAGGAATCCGCCACTTATTACCAGTTTGTCCCAATAGGGCTTGATAAGGGAGTGCTTGAGGTTGGAATGGTTGATCCTGATAACATATCTGCAAAAGACGCTTTGAACTTTATATCTTCAAAAATAAATTTGCCATTCAAAATATTTCTTATCTCAGAAGACGATTTTGACAAAGTGATAGCCCTTTATAAGGGTTTATCAAGTGAGGTGACTAAAGTACTCACTGAGCTTGAGACCGAATTTGTTACAGAGCCAAGAGAGGAAGATGGAGAGGAAGAGAAGGATAAGGTTAAGAAGAAAAAAATAGAAGAAATTGAAGAAGAAAACAATCTGAGTGCTGTAGATGGCGGAGGAGACGCAAAGGTTATAAAGGATGCTCCAGTCACAAAAATTGTCGCTACCATACTTAGGTATGCTATTGATGGCAGGGCATCAGATATCCATATAGAGCCAGGCGCCACAAATGTAAAAGTAAGATTTCGTGTGGATGGTGTGATGAACACATCCCTCGTGTTGCCAATGAGAGTGCATTCTGCTGTGGTGGCTAGGATAAAGATTATGTCCAATATGCGTCTTGACGAAAAGAGGAAGCCGCAGGATGGAAGGTTTAGTGCAAAACTTGATGAGAGAAAAGTTGATTTCCGTGTATCTACATTTCCAACCTATTTCGGAGAGAAGGTGGTGATCCGTATCCTTGATCAAGAAAAGGGTATAAAGAAACTTAGTGAACTTGGTATAAGTAAGGGAAATCTTGAAAAGATAATGCAAGGCATAGATAAGCCTTATGGACTTATCTTGATATGTGGGCCTACTGGTTCAGGAAAATCCACAACTCTCTACTCTATGTTGAATGAAGTGGATAAGGATCATAAAAATGTGCTCTCCCTCGAAGACCCTATCGAGTACAACATGGAGGGTATGAGCCAGTCTCAAGTCAGAGCTGAGATTGGATATACTTTTGCATCAGGTCTCAGGACTACTCTACGTCAGGACCCTGACATAATAATGGTGGGAGAGATTCGAGATAAAGAAACTGCTCAGCTTGCTATCCAGGCTGCTCTTACTGGTCACCTTGTGTTTTCAACAATACACACCAACACCGCTATCGGTGCTATACCTAGGTTAATTGACATGGGTGTTGATCCATATCTTATTGCACCAACACTTATAGTCGCTGTTGCTCAAAGACTCGCTAGAACTTTTTGCCCTGGGGCGGGCAAACCGATAAAGGTAGATGGGGCTGTGCAAATGATGATAGAAAAACAATTTTCTGATTTGCCTGAAAAGTACAAGAAAGATATCAAATTTGGTTCCGAAGTTTATGGGATATCACCTTCTCCAGATTGTCCTAGTGGTGTGAGAGGGCGAGTGGCTGTGATGGAAGTTTTGTCTGTGGATAAAGAAATAGAACAAACAATACTCAAGTCTCCGACTGAACAGGAGATATGGAAAGTAGCCAGAAGTAAGGGGATGCTTACTATGAAAGAAGATGCAATACTTAAAGCATTTGATAAGATGATACCTTTTGAGGAAGTTAATTCTTTATAAAATTTGGCAAGCAAATTTTCATTAATGTATAATTAATTTATGACAGAAGAAAATAAACACAAGGTGATTATAGTGGACGATGATGATTTTTTGGTTGATATGTATGTAACGAAATTTAGTAGCGCTGATATAGTGGTAGAAGTTTGCAGATCTGGACAGATGCTCATAGATAAATTAAAAGGTGGAGTTAAGGCAGATGCTATATTGCTTGATGTTGTTATGCCCGGACTAAACGGCATAGAAACTTTGCAGGAAATAAGAAATAGCAATTTGGCAGAGGGGATACCTGTGATAATGCTCACAAACCAAAACAATGAGACTGATATAAAGGACGCAAAAATACTGAATGTAAGCGGATATATCGTCAAGTCTGCTATCACGCCGTCAGACCTTGTTTCCGAAGTAATGGATATTATAAATTCTAAACCTCCTAAAAAATAGAAATATGGATGAAATTGATAAATTAGTTGATTTAGTCGTTAAAGAAGGGGCTTCTGATCTTCACTTTGAAGAAGATAGAGTGCCTCTCATAAGGGTGGCGGGGCAGCTCGTGCCTCTTACTAAATACCCAAAATTTTCTAAGAGCTTAATGGAGAGTGTGATAAACAGTGTGCTTTCTCCTATAAAAAAGCAAAGCTTTAAGGAAACGTTGAGTGCTGACTTTGCTTATTTGCACAAAGGTGAAAGATTTAGAGGTCATATATTTATTGAGCAAGGAAGGGTGTGTGCTGCTTTCAGACATATTTCTCAACAAATACCAACTGTTGAGGATTTGAATCTTCCAGACATTCTTAAAAATTTTGCAAGAATGAAGGCAGGTTTCTTTTTGGTGGTGGGGCCTACTGGTCACGGTAAATCTACTACCCTCGCATCTCTTGTAGAAATAATAAACGCAGAAAGACTTGAAAATATTATTACAATTGAAGAACCAATAGAGTATCAATTTACTCAAAAAAAATCGATTATCCACCAAAGAGAGGTTGGGGTAGATACACCCAGCTTTGCTACAGCCTTGCATGACTCCTTTAGAGCGGATGTAAATGTGATAATGGTGGGTGAAATGAGAGACAAAGAAACAATGGCTACTGCAGTTTCTGCTGCTGAAACAGGTCACCTTGTCTTTTCAACACTTCACACCAATAGTGCTTCTCAGGCAATAGATAGGATCCTAGACTCGTTTGATGCTTCACAACAAAGCCAGATAAGAATACAGCTAGCATCTTCTCTTTCTGGTATCTTTTCACAAAGACTGATACCTAAAATTTCTGGTGGGCGCGTGCCAGCATACGAACTTCTTATAAATAATGCTGCTATCGCAAACCTTATAAGGGATAAAAGGACCCATGAAATAGACACTGTGATAGAAACCAGCTCACAAAATGGGATGATAGATTTCAACAGGTGCTTAGTAGAGAGGGTAAATCAAGGGGCAATTACTCTTGAAAACGCATACCTCTATTCAAATAATCCAAAAACTTTGGAAAAGATGTTATAAAATGTTATTTACTTTTAAAGCTATAAATAAAAATGGTGACAGGGAAGAGGGGGATATAGAGTCCTTAAGCAGAGATACAGCAATAATGAACCTTCAGGGCAGAGGCCTTGTAATTTCTTCTATAAAAGAAAAAACTGATGATGATGGTGATTTGCTCAAGAAAATTCCTTGGCTAAATAGGGTATCCAACAAGGATGTCGTGATACTTTCTCGTCAACTTTCTACCCTCTTTGAATCACAAGTTTCGGCGCTAAAGATTTTTAAACTTATTGGTACAGAGGCAGAAAATCCAGCATTGAGAAAACATATGCTAGAGATAGTAAATGACCTTCAAGGAGGTGCTTCTATATCTGGGGCCTTAGGTAAACATCCAGATGTTTTCTCTGATTTTTATGTAAATATGGTGCGTTCTGGAGAAGAGTCGGGACATATAGATCAGTCTTTTGCATACCTAGCTGACTACATGGATAGAACTTACGAAGTTAGTTCTAAAGCAAAAAATGCTTTGGTATATCCAGCCTTCGTTATATTTACTTTCTTTGCTGTCATGGTCCTCATGTTCACTGTTATTGTCCCAAAGATTGGTGTAATCATAAGAGAGTCTGGGCAGGAAGTACCAATTTATACAAAAATAGTTTTCTGGATAAGTGATTTGTTTGTTCATAATTGGTTGTACATGATATTTGGAGTCATTTTTCTTATCGGTGGCCTCATTTGGTATGGCAGGACAGAAGAAGGTAGTAGGTGGATTTCTAATACAAGACTATCAATACCATATCTTGGAGATTTGTATAAAAAGCTTTATCTCTCAAGGTTTTCGGACAATATGAGTGCTATGGTGCTCTCAGGTATCCCTATGCTCAAGGCGATAGAGGTCACTTCACAAGTTATAGATAATGAGATTTATAAAGAAGTACTAAACGACGCTATGATGCAGGTCAAATCAGGAAAGGCTCTTTCGGTGGCTCTTTCGGATAAAGATGAAATGCCAAGCATATTGGTGCAAATGATAAAGGTGGGGGAGGAATCTGGCGAGCTGGGCAATATCATGAAGACAATGTCTAAATTCTATCAAAGAGAGGTACTCACTGCTGTCGACACTCTAGTGGGGTTGATAGAGCCGGTCATGATAGTTTCTTTAGGTGTTGGTGTCGGTATTTTGCTTGCTGCTGTGCTTATGCCTATTTACAACATTGCTGGTGGGGTGCAATAATTAATCTATAAATTATCATTTTTAATAACATGAATAACAAAAAAGGTTTTACTCTCATAGAGTTGCTCATAGTCATAGCTATAATTGGTCTTATTTCTACAGTTGTCCTAACTAGTCTTTCTCAGTCACAGGCAAGAAGTTATGATACAAAAATAGTCCAGCAACTTACAAATTTCAGGACCGCTGCTCAAATATATTTCACAAACAACACGGGTTATGGTCCTACCACAAGTGATTGCGCATCGGGAATGTTTAATGATGTTGATGCTCAAGATGGAGCCCCTGGATCTACTATAGCTGCTGGTGTTTTGCCTGATTTTTCTGATGTGTATTGTGGTGCAAACGATAGGCAGTATTCTTTAAAAGCCACTCTTTACGACGGCGCCAGCTATTGGTGCGTTGATTATACTGGTGCTTCAAGGAAAGTGGTAGGCACTCCTACAAGTGGTATTGTGTGCCCTTAAGTATTTATCCACATATTTAACATAAATAATGTGGGAATTTACTTATAATGTAGGATAAGCTTGGTATGAATATATTGTTAAGGTCGATCGTTGCCAAGTTTCTCTCTCGAGAGAGTAAATTAGTTAAAAAATTATAATAATATGTATAAATTGAGAAATAAAGGTTTTACACTTATAGAACTCTTGGTGGTTATCGCCATCATAGGTATTCTTTCTTCGGTTGTTTTGGCTTCTCTTAACACAGCAAGAGGTAGGGGAAATGACGCTAAGGTCAAGGCTCAACTTTCTGGTGCACGATCTGCGGCAGAATTGTACTATGACACAAACGGCGCATACACTACTGGAGCTTCTTGTTCTGCTGGTATGTTTACAGATACAACATCTAGCATGGCGACATACGTAAACACAGCAAATTACCCGGCTGGAACAACTATTGTTTGCGGATCTAACGGTACTGCTTATGCTATAAAGGCTGAGCTTAATGGTGACACAGCATATTGGTGTGTCGACTCAACAGGTGCTTCTAAGCAGGTTTCTGGTGCAATAGGAACTTCTGTAAACGTCTGTCCATAATCTAATTAAATTTAGAGTGAACAAAAAACACCTGCGGGTGTTTTTTGTTTGGGTTATAATTAATGAAATGGAATATTTGTACATAGGAATTATTTTTCTTTTTGGGGCTATTATAGGAAGCTTTATAAATGTTATAGCCGACAGGTACAACACAGGCCTCTCTTTTTTGAAGGGCAGGTCTTTTTGTTTTTCTTGCAGTAAACCACTTTCTAAAAGAGATTTGTTTCCCATCTTTTCTTTTTTGTTTCTAAGGGGTAAGTGTAGACACTGCAAAGCAAAAATACCCAATACTGTTTTTGTAGTCGAGGTTTTGATGGGACTGTTTACTGTCTTGGCGGCTATCAAATCAGGTTTTTTGGGTCATGGTTTTCCTTTATTTTTAGATTTTAGTCACTTGCTACTTTTTGTTAATTTCCTAATCCTCACTTCTATTTTTGGTACTATTTTGCTTTTGTCTATTTATGATCTGAGACATTTTATAATCCCCGATTCATTTCTTATTGCTTTTTTTGTATTGTCTATTGGTTATAAATTTTTAAATTCAAATTTTTACCAAATTGGTTTTGATTTAGTCGCGGGGATAGTTTTGTTGCTACCATTTCTAATCATATTTATGGTTTCAAAAGGTCGTTGGATAGGTTTCGGGGATGTTAAGTACATTTTTTTTATGGGATTTTTCTTAGGAATTTCAGCTGGTGTTTCTGCTGTAGTCTTATCTTTTTGGATAGGAGCATTTATTTCTCTTTCTATATTGTTTTTTAAAAAAATGGGTTTGCTAAACCGTTTCAATAATCTTACAATTAAATCTGAGATACCATTTGGTCCATTTTTGTCTCTCGGAGTCATAATCGGTTTTTGTTTAGGGTTGGACTTATTTCAAATAAAAAATCTTCTCGATGTTTTATAAAAATAAAAAAATAATAAATCAAAAATCAAGTGGCTTTACTCTCCTAGAACTTCTTGTTGTTATAACAATATCTACAATAATAACTGCTGCTTTTATAATAAAAAACCAAGAATGGAATAAGAATTTTGCTGTTACTTCTCAGATTTATGATTTAGCACTTACGATTAGACAAGCTCAAACTTATAGTTTGGGTGTAAAAGAGGATGTTGTTGGTTCCTCTGATAAATTCAATATTTCTTATGGTGTTCATATTGATTTTGGATCTCCTGGTCAATTTATAATGTTTGCGGATAGGAATTTAAATGGAATATATGATAATGGAGAAGGTATAGAGACTAAAACTCTAAAAAGAGGTGTTCAAATTACTAGTATATGTGGGAACAGGTCAAATGGTGCCACTTTTTGTTCGGATTCTAATCCAGGAAGTACAGTCACTGGGAAGGTAAATATCACTTTTAAAAGACCAGAGACTAAGGCACTTGTAACATTCCAAGAGCCTGATGGTGATATTGCAAGTGGTTTTGATAATTCTTACACTCTTGTTTCTTTAACAGTTTCTCCTATAAGGGCTTACAGATTGACTGTATCTGAAAATAAAATAAATATAAACAAACCAATTCCTCCCCCTAGGAGTAGGTAGTATTTTAATTTATGATAAGTAAAGAAAAAATAAATAAAAAAGGGTTTACCCAGCACTATCTTTTTAATAAAAAAGATAGTGCTGGGTTTACTCTCGTTGAGCTAATCGTTGCAATTGGTCTTTTTTCTCTCATAGCCTCAATGTCTCTTGGCGCAGTGCTAACAATATTTGATGCAAATAGGAGAAGTGAAAATTCTAAGACGGTTGTGGATAATCTAAACTTTACCATAGAAGATATGACGAGAACTATTCGCTTTGGATATAATTATGATTGCGGTGATCAAGGGGGTGATAAGAATTGTTCTGCAGGATCTGACACTATTAATCTTACTTTTCAAGGAAATCAGGTTGTTTATAAAAAATGTGGTTCCGAAATAAGAAAATCAACTAATGGAGAAACAAATTGTAATAATGCTAACGGTAACTTAAAAACAATAACTTCTTCAGATACTGTAGTTCAAAACCTTAAGTTTTATGTTTTAGGTGCGGGTACTTCTGGTGCTGAAAGATATAAACAGCCTTATGTTATAGCTGTTATAAAAGGTTATGTTGGGCCAAGACCAAGCCTGCAGTCATCATTTTTTATTGAAACCATGATGTCTCAAAGGAGAATAGAATATGATTAAAAGAATTTTTAATTTAAAAATATTTAAAGGTTTGCCCCGCGTAGCGAAGCAAAGTGTCGGGTTTACACATACACCAAAAACTTGGGTGTCCGGGTTTACTTTACTTGAATCTGTTGTTGCTATTTTTGTATTGTCCTTAGCTATCACAGGTGCTTTTTCAGCTGTAAGGCAAGGGCTTTTGCAAACCAATTACGCTAAAAACGAAGTCAGAGCTTTTTACTTGGCTCAAGAAGCTATAGAGGTACTCAGAAATGAAAGGGATCAAAATAGACTCTCCACTCTTCTTGGTGGCTCTGGTACTGTGACTAATTGGCTTACTGACATATCTTCTTGTATTGGTGGTACTTGTAGAGTTGATGCTTCGGGTCCTGGGAACCCTGCAGAATACCTTTATCCATGTGGTGAGGGTTGGGATAGTTGTCCTTACATGCGACAAGATGGTACGACTCTAGTTTATGGATATGACCTAGATGACCCAGAGACAAACTTTAAAAGAGAAATACAAATTGAACTCGTAAACCCAGATGAACTTGCTGTAACTGTAAGGGTTTCTTGGAAGCAGGGTATAATTAACTACGAATTTAAAGTAAAGACACTTTTGTTTAATTGGCTATAAAATGAAATTTTTTCAATCAAAAAAACTAAATTTTTTCAGAATAACTTCAAAGAATAGGGGGGTAACTTTATTTATGGCTGTAACCATAATGGCTGTACTTTTGTTTGTTAGTTTTGTTGTGATAAATATAGCAATAAAAAGTAGTCTTTTCGCGTCTTCTGGTAAGGATTCTCAATATGCGTTTTATGCGGCGGATGCCGGAATCGAATGTGCTATGTATTGGGATAGGCAATCTGTAAGTAAATTTGACATAACTGTTCCTGGTAGCCCTATTAGTTGTGGGGGTATTTCAATTAACAGTGGTAATCAGATACAGGGTACTACCACTGGAGTCGTTAATGTTATAGGAGGGAACGCAAGTACTCGTTCTAGTATTTTTGGATTCAATTTAAATAATGGAAATAATCCTTCAAACGCTTGTGTTATAGTAAATGTTACTAAAAACGTCGATGGAACTACATATATAAAATCTCGCGGATATAATACTTGTGATACTTCAAACTCTAGAAGGGTGGAAAGAGGTGTTGAGGTGCTCTATTAATATGGGTATCATGCCCTAATTTTATTTGATAGAATGCCTTTATGAATAAGACTCAGTTAAGGGAGAGAATAGAAAAATTAAGAAAAGTAATAGAAAAACATAGTTATCTTTACTATGTTTTAGACAAACCAGAAATAGAAGACACTGCCTACGATACTTTGTTTAAAGAGCTCTTAGAGCTCGAGGAACAAAATCCTGAATTTAAAACCGACACTAGCCCCACTGTGAGAGTCGGGGGTAAGCCGGTAGATACTTTTAAGAAGGTTGCACACAAAGTGCCCCAATGGTCTTTTGGGGACGCTTTTAGTCCAGAAGATATTTATGAATTTGATGCAAGAGTAAAAAGGATGCTCGAAAAAGAACTGGGCAAAAAAGTATCACCAGAGTTTGTCTGTGAACTCAAAATAGACGGTCTTAAGATAGTGCTTGATTATGAAAAGGGGAGACTAAAGACTGCTGCGACGAGAGGAGATGGTGTGGTGGGGGAAGACGTGACAAACAATATAAGAACCATAAGATCAGTGCCTCTGGTATTGCAGGAGCCACTTGACCTTGTGGCGGAGGGTGAGATATGGATGTCTAAAAAATCTTTTAATTCTTTAAATGTTGAGAGGCAAAAAAAGGGCGAACCACTTTTTGCAAATCCGAGAAATGCAGCGGCTGGTACCTTGAGGCAGCTCGACCCCAAAATAGTAGCTGAAAGGAAAATGGATTCTTTTATTTACGACTTTTCTTTCATATCTCAAAGTCAGAATGATGTAAAAACCCAAGAAGAGGAATTGAAATTTCTGCAGAAAGTTGGTTTTAAGGTAAATAAGAATTTTAAACTTTGTAAAAATATAGAAGAGGTAGTTGATTTTTGGAAGGAGTGGCAAGAAAAGTCTAAAAATCAGGACTATCTTATAGACGGTGTGGTCGTAAAGGTAAATGAAAAAATTTATCAAGAAGCCCTAGGGTTCACCGGCAAAGCACCGAGGTTTGCCATTGCTTTCAAATTCCCAGCAGAGCAGGTGACGACGGTAGTCGAAGACGTCGTCTTGCAAGTCGGGAGGACAGGGGTCCTTACTCCTGTCGCACACCTTCGCCCAGTGCTTGTGGCTGGCTCTACTGTTTCTCGGGCCACACTTCACAATGAAGATGAGATAGAAAGACTCGATGTGAGGATTGGGGACACGGTGGTACTCCAAAAATCTGGAGATGTGATACCTGATATAATTTCTGTTCTAAAAGAACTCAGAACAGGGAAGGAGAAAAAGTTTGTGTGGCCAAAGTTTGTTCCTGATTGTGGCGGAGCGGGCGAGATAGAAAGGGTAAGTGGCCAGGTAGCCTGGAAGTGTAAAGACAAAAATTCTTTTATTCAGAAAAAAAGGAGGCTCTATCACTTTGCAAGTAAGATTGCTTTCAATATTGACGGAATGGGGCCAAAAATCATCGACGCGCTACTAGAGGTGGAACTCATATCTTCTTTTGATGACATATTTACTTTAAAGAAGGGAGACCTTTTAAATCTAGAAAGGTTTGCAGAAAAGTCAGCAGATAATTTGCTCGAATCAATAGAAAAGTCTAGAGAAGTCACTTTGCCTCGTCTTATTGTTTCTCTTTCCATACCAAATGTGGGAGAAGAAACCGCAATTTTGCTTGCCCATAATTTTGACTCGATCCAAAAACTTCAAGAAGCAAAAATTGAGAATTTGGAAAAGATAGAAGGTGTCGGGCCTATCGTCGCACAGTCTATATTTGATTGGTTTAGAGATAAGGAAAATATCAAAATTTTGAGCAAACTATTAAAGCAGATCAAAATTTTAAACCCTCAAATAACGAAGTCATCAACCTCAAACTCTAAGTTTTCTGGCAAAACTTTTGTACTCACTGGCACACTCTCAACCATGTCTCGCGATGAAGCGAAGGAAAAGATACGCAGCTTAGGCGGCAGTGTCTCTAGCTCTGTGTCCAAAGATACTGATTATGTGGTAGCTGGTCAAAATCCAGGGAGTAAGTACGAAAAAGCACTGGAGCTCGGCGTGCAAGTCCTCGATGAAAATGGGTTTGAAAAAATGGTCGGATAAAGTTATTATCAGGACATGATTTCAAAAGAAGAGGTTAAAAAATTGTCTGATCTAGCAAGGATAAACATAAGCGATAGCGAGGCTACAAAGTTTGGTAAGGAAATAGAGGAAATCCTCGAATATGTAGGTACTATCCAAAAAGTAGTATCTAATGAAGATGTGGGTATAGATTTTGGACATGTGCATAATGTAATGAGAGAAGACGTAGTCAAAGACTCTGGTCTTTATAGGGAGGAGATAATAGCAGAGTTTCCAGAAAAGCAGGATGATTTTTTGAAAGTAAAGAAAATCCTGAGCCAGGAATAAAAATCAATAATTATGGATTTTAAAAATATAACAATCAAAGAGGCGAGGAGACTGCTCGATAATAAAGAGATCACAGCTAAAGAGATCGCAGAGTTTTATCTCAAAAATATTGAAGCTAAAAATAAAGATTTGAATGTGTATCTCGAGGTTTATGATGATGTTTTAAGCCAAGCAGAAGAAGCCCAAAAAATAATAGACGTGGGAAATTCTAAATACCTAACAGGCATACCCCTGGCTCTCAAGGACAATATTTTACTCAAGGGGAAAATAGCAAGCTCTGCTTCCAAAATACTTGAAAATTACAAGGCTACTTACACTGCTACTGCAAACCAGAAACTTATAGATGAGGGTGCTGTTTTTTTGGGTAGGGTAAATATGGATGAATTTGCTTGTGGTGGTTCTACAGAGAATTCAGCTTTTGGAGTCACCAAAAATCCTCTTGATGAAACTCGAGTTGCTGGAGGTTCTTCGGGAGGCTCTGCTGCCGCTGTCGCAGGAGAAATGTCTCTTTTTGCTCTCGGATCCGACACGGGTGGGTCAGTGAGGGAGCCGGCGTCATTTTGCGGGGTCGTCGGTCTCAAGCCAACATACGGGAGTGTTTCAAGGTATGGACTCATGGCCATGGGCTCTTCTCTCGATGTGATAGGTCCGATCACTAAAACAGTTAGTGATGCTGAAATTGTTTTTAATTCTATAAAGGGGGTAGATACAATGGACTCCACAAGTCTCGACTTCAAAACCCAAACTTCAAATTCCAAAAAAATAATCGGAGTGCCTTACCACTTACTTGAAATGGGTGGCATATCTCAAGATGTGGCAAATAATTTTAAAGAAAGTATTAAAAAACTGGAAGATTTGGGATTTGAAATAAAGGACATTAAGCTTCCCAATATAGATAAATCACTAGCAGTTTATTACATAATCATGCCGGCAGAGGTTTCTTCAAACATGGCTCGTTTTGACGGTGTGAGGTATGGCCTGTCAGAAAGTGGAGACAACCTTCTTGAAGTCTATAAAAATAGTAGAGGAAAAGGTTTTGGTCCAGAGGTGAGAAGAAGGATAATCCTTGGTACATACCTTCTTTCTGCTGGGTATTATGACGCATACTACGGCAAGGCGATGATCGCAAGAAGGGTGATAGCGAAAGAATTTGAAGATGCGTTTCAAAATGTAGACGCTATCCTTACTCCCACAGTGCCAACACCTGCTTTTAAGATAGGTGAAAAATCAAGCCCGCTCGAAATGTATTTAGCCGACATATTTACAGTCAGTGCCAATATTGTGGGGTGCCCTGCTATATCAATCCCTTCCCGCCTGCCATCGCCTAGAGCGGAGGCTAATGGCGGGCAGGCAGGATTTTCAGAAGTCGGTGGAAAAAAATTGCCAATCGGAATACAATTAATGGCGAGTCATGGACGAGAAGATGTGTTGTTTGATATAGGAAAGATGTTCCTGAATGAATAAATTCTAAGTGGAGTCTAATAATCAAAATCACAACATTTAAAACTCGGGAAACTCTGTTCTCTTATTTGTTTGTGATTTGGGATTTTAAAAAATGGCTGATCCAAAAAAAGATAAACCAAAAGAAAAGCCTCCTGGGTGGAATCTTGATCCCACAGAGTTGGTGATACTTTTCGTTTTGTTGCTTGCCATAGGAGGCACTATCGTGCCCGGGGTCATAAATTATATAACCTCAGGAGAGATATCTTTTTATGGATTCAAACTTTCCTATATTTTTAATTTTTTTAAGGATAATGTTTTTTTCTTTAAACTCTTTGGCTTTGGAGTAGCGGGCGTCGCCGCAGCTGGCACCATGTTTCTCAATAGAAGTGCTGATTTGATCGCCGCTTCTGAGATCGCAAAAATGTATCCTGCCACTGTAAATACTCCTGATATATTTACAGCTAGCTCTGAGGAGCTTGTGTCGAGGAACAGGTGGAAGAACGTGATTGACTATGTAGAATCTGAAAACCCTGGTAATTGGAGACTTGCTATCATTGAAGCTGATATCATGCTCGACGAGCTGCTTTTTTCTCTGCGGCTCCCGGGCAATACGATAGGGGACAAACTTAAGGCTGTAGAGCCGAGCGACTTCCTTTCTTTAAATGAAGCTTGGGAGGCTCACAAAGCTAGAAATATGATAGCTCACGAGGGTCAGGATTTCCTCTTGAATCAACGTGAAGCGAGGAGGATCATCTCTCTCTACGAGATGGTCTTTAAAGAGTTTGAGGTGATATAATAGCCTGATGAAAGTTTTGTTTTCTTACCTAAAAAAATATTGGAAAATTTGTATTTTAGTCATATTTTTGGCTACAGTAAACCAGGTTTTTTCGCTTTTGGACCCACTCATTTTCCGTCATATTATCGACGACTATGCCACCAAGTTTGATACTTATACTAGCCGCGAGTTTTTTAAGGGCGTACTTACTCTTTTGGCGCTCTCTGTCGGTGTCGCTTTTGTATCGAGAGTTGCCAAAAATTTCCAAGATTATTTTTTGAATACTATTACCCAAAGAGTCGGGGCTCTCATGTATAGCGATGGAGTCAAACATTCGCTCGAACTGCCGTTTGAAGTTTTTGAAGACCAGAGGAGTGGCGAGACTCTAGGTACACTTCAAAAAATGAGGACAGATAGCGAAAAGTTTATGATCTCTTTCATAAACATACTTTTTGTTTCTCTGATTGGATTTGTGTTTGTGACTATTTATGCAATTTATGTTTATTGGGGTATAGCGATAGTTTTTGCTCTGATGGTGCCCATCATCGGCATATTGAGCTACACTTTGAGCCACAAAATAAAAGATGTCCAGAAAAAGATTTTTGATGAGACGGCAGCTCTCGCTGGCTCCACTACTGAGTCTCTGCGAAATATCGAGCTTGTAAAAAGTTTGGGATTAGTCGACCAAGAAGTTTTGAGGCTTAATACGACGACTGACAAAATCCTCGAGCTTGAGCTCAGGAAGCTCCGCTACATAAGGACCCTCAGCTTTGTGCAAGGGACTCTCATAAATTTCTTGAGGACATTTATTTTGATTTTCCTTCTTTATCTTGTATTTGCTAGGACCGTCACTTTTGGGCAATTTTTCTCACTCTACATCTACTCTTTCTTTATCTTTGGCCCTTTGCAAGAGCTCGGCTCTGTCATAAATAATTATCGTGATGCACAAGTTTCCATAGCCCAATATGAAAAGCTTATGTCGATAAAAAAGGAAGTGCTGCCAATAGACGCCAAAACTGTAGGCAAAATAGAGAAGCTTGAATTCAAAAATGTTTTCTTTAAGTATGGCGAGTCAGAAAGTGCGGCGCTTGAAGATGTCTCTTTTAAAATTGAAAAAGGACAAACCATCGCCTTCGTCGGACCTTCTGGTTCGGGCAAAACTAGCCTTGTGAAGCTCCTCGTTTCTCTTTATAAACCTCGAGAGGGCAACATCCTCTACAACGACATTTCGGTAAATGACATAAACCTAAACACTATCCGTTCTCAGTTTGGCTTCGTCACTCAAGATACGCAGCTCTTCGCCGGTACCATAAAAGAAAATTTAAAGTTCGTAAATCCAAATGCGAGCGACGAGGAGTGCCTCGAAGTTTTGTACAAAAGCGCAGCCAAAAGTTTACTCGACAGAGCATCAAAAGGTATGGACACTACGATTGGAGAAGGTGGTATCAAAGTTTCAGGAGGGGAGAAGCAACGCATCTCGATAGCCAGAGCCTTGCTCCGCAACCCCTCTATCATCGTCTTTGACGAAGCCACTTCGGCTCTCGACTCGATCACCGAAGAAGAAATATCTAAGACTATACGGGACCTCGGCAAAGACCAAGACAGGATGACGGTACTCATCGCTCACAGACTTTCTACTGTGATGCACTCCGACTGCATTTATGTGCTTGAAAAGGGTAAGGTTACAGAAACAGGTACCCACGAAGAGCTCTTGAAACAAGGCGGCCTATACTTCGCTATGTGGCGACAGCAGATTGGGGAGAGGTAAACAGCCAAACGGCTCAAATGGTAGGAAATGAGCCGTTAATCGATAACCGAATCCACAACTTCATGAGTTTTTTGGCTATCTATAATGTTATAATAATAGATAAACCAGGCAATAAATGAAAAGTAAAATAGGCTTATTTCCCATAGTTTTTTTGACTTTTGTTATTTTACTTTTGCCTATACATACATTTGCACAGTCAGATAATTTTGGATATGTAAAATCTGTAGTTTTGGAGACGGGCAATATCTGGAAAAGACACCTGGTGGAACCACTCTCTAAAGTTTGGGAGCCGTGGTTCGCACCTAAGACAAGTGGTACTGGTTTATACATATCTTCTACAAAAAAAATAGAAAAAGAAAATATCGCGAGAGGAGGAGAAGTTTTGTCTGTCTCAACATCTTCTCAAAAAGATATTGAGGGTAGTGGTGTCAGCACGGGCGAAGTCTTGAGTTGGCTCAAAGATTTGTTTTTATCTCAAAATAGGTCAGCTAGTGTTCAGGTGCCTACCATCTACCATTCCTCCGGCGTCACCCAAGGCCTCGCAGACTCTCTCAGCAGGAGTGTGAATGAAATCAATAGCTCAATAGGAGGAGACGTGAGCGCTCTTCAATCAAACTCTGTCTTCAACACAAGTGTACTTTCAGTCGATGCAGTGAACACAAGAGTGGGTATCGGTACATCAACTCCTACCGACACTCTTTCAGTAAACGGAGCTGTGTACCTCTCTCAAATATCTGCTCCAAGCAACACATCAAACCGCCTCTACAACACAGCTGGCAACTTATACTGGGCAGGCAACCTCATTGGAGGCGCCTCCGCAGGAGTCTGGGAAACAGACGGTACGAGTGTATGGAGAACGAGTGGTAATGTGGGCATTGGTACTACCACGCCACAAGATAAGCTTGAAGTACTAGGGAATATCACTTCTCATGGGGTGCTTAGCTCTGTGGGCACATCAGGCACTGCAGCTCAACTTTATCTGCTGGATGAGGTAAATGGTTATGGAGGAATTGATATTTATACTTACTCATCAGATATGTTTGGAACTGCACACCCATATATCAATCTGATTAGCAGCCAAGGTAGTCAAAGTGCTCCTACTCGTGTTTTGGCGGGGAATGATTTGGGCACACTCAATTTTTATGGTCAAGCTGATAGCGGACTTGAGGTGGGTGCTGCTATCGGAGCTGTGGCTGCGGCAGACTTTACTGGGATGGGTGCACAGTCTGATCTTTATTTCACGACCAACAAAAATGAAAAAGCCCGCATCACTTCAGCGGGCAGATTTGGGATTGGGACCACGTCACCCTTCGCCAAACTTTCGGTTGAGTCGACCGCAGGGCAAGCGCAGTTTGCTATTGGCTCATCAACCGCAACGCAATTTATCGTCGATAAAAATGGAAACGTAGGGGTAGGTATAAACTCCCCAAGAAGCAATTTTGATATGCTGGGTTCAAATTCAATTTTGACCATTGATCATTCAACCCTAAATGCTGGTACTGTTGGTATCCAACTTTCTCACACCAATGGCGCAACAACTCAGCAAAAGGTAGGGATACTAAGTGATGCGGTCGGAAGTTGGGGTAGGGGCAACTTGTATTTTGCTGTAAATACTGCGCCTGATCTGACCAATGTCTCCATATCAGATACTAAATTAATGATTAGTGGGAACTCAGGTAACGTGGGTATAGGGACAGATTTTACGGCTGCCGCTTCTAAATTGGGGGTTGGCGGAGGGGTAAGTATTGGGTCTGGATATTCTGTGCTTAATGCAGCCCCAACAAATGGTTTATTAGTACAAGGTAATGTCGGCATCGGCACCACGACCCCTTGGGGTTTACTCTCCGTCAATGCAAATGGACTTTCATCGGGTAGCCCTCAGTTTGTAGTCGGCTCGTCGACAGCGACAAACTTCATCGTGGCAAATAATGGAAATGTGGGTGTGGGGACGAGTACTACAAGTCAATCGCTCACTGTGGCTGGAAATATCGCACTTTCTACTGGTGGAAGTATTTATGGTGATAGTACTAATTATCAATTGGCGCTCAATGCTTCTGCAGCAAAATTACAATACAATGGAACCACCAATGTTAGTGTCCTTAATAATCAGATCGCACTAGCTTATGGGAGTGCTTTTGCTCGTTTTAATGCTAGTGGACTTGGTTTGAATGTACTTCCATTAAATGGGTTTGATGTAAATGGTAATGCAGCTATTGGTGCTTCATACGCTGGTATTGCCTCTGCTCCATCAAACGGTCTTATTGTTCAAGGAAATGTTGGGATTGGGACTACGAGCCCTTCTGATCTATTGCATGTTGCAAGCACTGGCCAGGCAAATATTTCTTTGGATTATGGAAATGTGAATGCCGCTTTGATTCTTAAAAATACTGGAGTTCAAAAAGCATTAGTTGGGTTGTCTGGAGGAGTAAATGGATTTTTAAATGGCTCAATTCAGAATGACTTGATTTTACGCACTGCTTCAGGGGGTAATATCCTCTTAGGAAGCCAGTCTACAAGCAACGCAACTATGTATTTATCAAATGGGGGTAATGTCGGCATCGGCACTACCTCTCCGTATGCAAAGCTCTCAATACATGCAAACAATGGAGAAACAAACAGAGTTCTTTTTGATATTTCATCTTCCACTGCAGCTGCCACCACTTCACTCTTTACTATTTTGAATAATGGAAATGTGGGAGTGGGGACGTCAGTGCCTTCTTTTGGAAAACTACAGGTTAATGCTGTAAGTGGTACATCAAATCTACTCACTCTTTCCACTGAAACCATTACAGCAAATAATTACCCAGTGATGGCTTTTCAGTCTGGTACTTCTGGAAGCTCTGCCACACCTTCTGTTACCGGTCAATTGAGGTTTAACATACACAATGTTGCTCCTCAGGAAATCGCAAGGATAGAATCTTATGCATCTAGCAATAGCGGTGGAATTTATAATGGAAATTTGATTTTCTATACCCAAAGTAGTGTTGGTGCGGGTGGAAGTGCAAATGTAAGAGAAAAAATGCGTATAGATAGTAATGGAAATGTAGGTATAGGTAATTCAAGCCCTTCAGCTACTCTGTCTATACAAGGTACAAGCACTACAAACTTGCTAAGTATAGCCTCTTCAACTGGTACCAACCTATTCACAATAGTTCCAAATGGAAACGTGGGGATTGGGACTACAAGTCCGCAATTTAAATTAGACCTGGGGAACGGGTTGGGTGGTGCTTCGTATTTGGGTTGGCAATATAGTCCTCTAAGTAGCAACTCTCGTAGCTGGGGTATTACCAAAGATATTTTAGATTACGGCGACTTCGCAATTCAAACTTCTGCTGCTGCAAATAACACATTGACTGTAACGAGATTATATATAGATAGGAATGGAAATATGGGCATTGGTACGACGAGTCCGCAAACAACTTTACATTTATACAGTAATGCCAATAACCCATTAAGAATAGACTCGAATCAAACTCAGGTTTTCGCGAATTTTTCTATAAACAACGTGAATAAAGGTTCCATTGGGTATTTTAGTTCTGGAAGCACGGGTATGGGCTTCTTAGATTCTACTGGTAACAATATTCGTCTCTTGGTAACAGACTCAGGTAATGTCGGGATTGGGACCACGACCCCGTGGAGGACTTTGTCTATAAATGGGACGGTGGCTGTACCAGGGCTCGTCAATGACTCGACTGGCTACTATGCTTGTGTGAATACAACTACAGGTCAACTTTCCACATCTACCTCTGCCTGCGGAGCATCATCAGAAAGATTTAAGGAAAATATACAAGATATTGGTTATGGCTTAGAAGAAGTGCTTGGTCTCCGACCAGTCTCTTTCGACTATAAGTCTGACTACATACCAAACGCTCCCAAACAGCTCGGCTTCATAGCAGAAGAAGTGGACCTGCTTGTACCTGAGCTCGTAGCAAGAGATAGCGCAGGACAGATACAGGGGCTTGATTATCCAAAATTTGTTTCTGTCATAGTGAAGGCGATCCAAGAAATGAATAAAAAAATAGATGACTCTCTTGCTTCAGTACAAGTTGCTTTTGATAAATACCTTGCAAGCAATGAAGTGTATATAAGGAGTGCAAATGTAGATGATTTGAAGGTAAATGGAAATTTGAATATAAACAGCAATATCTGTGTCGATGATACATGCATCACAAAAGAGCAGTTTAAAGAAATGATTTTAAGAAGTGGGGTAGGAGCAGTGCAGGTAGTAGATGGTATTGGGGAAGGGGAAAATGGAGGCGGAGACAGTGCATCGAGCACCCCTGAAATAATCCCTGAAACATCAGAAGAAAATGCCACAACGACAGAAGAAGTGATAGAGGAAGTGGCGACTACGACTCCGGAGGTTGTCGAATAAACTAGGGGAGCCCCGCAACCCGCGTGGCACGTGACGAAAAAACCACTTTTTAAAAAGTGGTTTTTTCGTTCTACGTGCTTTACGCGGGTTGCGGGGCCTAGACTCGCACTAGGATCTTCTGGTTATGAGCCAGATGAATTACTTTACTCTACCCCGCAGATGATTTTTGAAATCAGTCACTATCTTATCACAAAATCAAATGATTGCAAAATGCTCAAAAATATGAATAATATTTAGATTGAATAAATAATATGTCGGCGTAGCTCAGTTGGTTAGAGCGTGGGACTCATAAGCCCAAGGTCGGTGGTTCGATCCCACCCGCCGACACAAAATACATACCCCTAAATCCCTATTTGGTTTATGGTATCAAGACCTTTTAGGAAAGAGGGGATAGCAAAAATAAGACCAATGATTGGTAGTACAAATACAACCACTGTGACTATCATGGTCCAAAAAATATAATTTCTGGTTTTCTCTACTGATATATAAATAAGGTCTATTTTCTTCTCTAATTCTTCAAGCTTTGCTTTTGTTTCGTTTTCCATACATATATTTTAGCTTACATTTCTCTTATTTACACGCTCTGGAATATTTTTATAAAACCTGTTATATTTTACCTGCTGCGGGCGTAGTTCAGCCCGGTTAGAATGCTCCCCTGTCACGGGAGAGGTCGTGGGTTCAAATCCCATCGCCCGCGCAGCGAGCAAAAAGACTAGTGAATTTCACTAGTCTTTTTGATTGCCTATGCAGGCAATACGATGGGATTTGAAAGCCGTAGGGCACGGAGCGAAGCGAAGTCAAAATTCAGCAGAATTTTGGCCCGAGGCGGGGTAGCAGAAAATTATTTTTGACGAAAAATAATTTATCTGTGACCAAACACAATCGCCCGCACAGCGGCAATACAAAACCCGCCATATAGGCGGGTTTTGTATTGGTTATAAAAAATTATTTATTTGCTTCCTCGTTTGCTTTTTGGGCCTTTTCATCAGCCTTTTCTTTTTCTTTATTTGCTTCCTCGGCTTTTTCTCGGGCCTTCTCTCTTTCTTCTTCGAGGCGTTTCTCTGCTCTCTCAAGCTCTTTTTGAGAAGACTCAACTTCTCTTTGTTTGTCATCTATAGCCATATTTTTTGATTTAGTTGATAACAAGTTTAATAATACAAAATCCAGATTAATTTTAGATGAATTTCTTTTTAAGATTTCATTGTCCATTCATGTCTAAGTGTAATACTGATAGTGGAGACTTAATAATTATTCACTAACTTAAATTTATGTTGTCTTGGTCAATAATATTTTTTGTTTTAGCGATTATCGCGGCTGTGTTTGGTTTCTTTGGTATCGCTTCAGCTGCTATTGGTATCGCTAAGATTTTGTTCTATGTATTCTTGGTGTTATTTGTAATATCACTTATCGTAGGTGTGTTAAATAGGACAAATAAGGAAGTAAATTTGTAGAATACAAATAACAGATATTTTGGACTGAAGAAGAGGAGGCCTTAGGCCTCCTCTTCTTCAACTTCTCTTTTTGCTTCTTTTTCTACTTCTTGCCACTTTGCTTTTAATTCCTCGCGGAATTGATCAGCTTTTTCACTGCCAACCTCTTTTATTTTTGAGTACTTGTCAGAAATTTGGTCGACTATTTCATAATATTTATCCTTCGAAAGCTTCTTTATCGTTTTTACTTTACTTAATGTTTCGTCTTTTGCATCCTCAACCCACTTTTCTGTTGCATCTCTATTTTTCTTAGAGTTTTTGGACAAGAAAAAAGTGTAGCCAGCTAAAGCTGTGGCTACTATCGCACCTGACAAGAAAGCACCAACACTTCCTTTTCTATTTTTTTCCATATTTTTTAAATCTTTTTAATAAAAGAAGCCAATAATTTTGATAAAGCAAGATACTTTATCTTTGTTTGTTTGAGAGTCTTACTAACAAAGCGCAAAATAAAAATAGTTTGTACCAGTACTATTGTGAGGGCGACCGCTATTATGCCCACAGAAATAGTGCTAATAAAAAAGAATATTTCAGACTTTGCGATACTCTCCATATATAGGATTATAGAGACTCGCTCTGAAGGTTTGATGAACTATGAGCTTCAGCCTATTTTTTGTGCCAAGGATAGTAGTATGTATATACCAAGGAAGTTGGCTAAGAAAAATACAAAGGGCAGATATTTGCCACGAACTTTTGAAATACCAATAAAGAAAAGCCCAAGCTCGTCGGGGAGCGGGCTCGCGATGACGAGGAGGCCAACTATGAAAGAGAGCCACTTTAAAAATCCAAAATGAAAAAGAGAAATAAAGTGCCATTTGAAGCTCATCCTGCTTATACCTTTCAGATCTCGAGTGATATCTTTGCGTACAAATGAGGCAATAATAGAGTCTATTAACATGGCACCTATGCCTCCCAAGATGGATATAGTCACAGGGTGTATCGTGGAGCTCATTTCTACTAAGGCAACTGATGCGGGTACTATAGTGAATATGGTGGTGAATAGTGCGCCAAAAATTATCGCTAGCAAAAATTTTAAGTTGCCGTCATATTCCAAGAGGGTCGGGATTGCTTGGGACTTAGTGAGAAGATACGCAAATGCTGCACTCGCGCATATTATCAAAAAATCTCTTATGATGTGCTGGGCTTTGTTTGAAAGCATCATTGACTAAATTTTATCATTCTAAAAACAATCCACAATATTTTTAATAAACATATTTCTTTGTTGTATAATATATTGATTATAATTTCTTGATAAAAATGAAAATAATTTGGGATCAAGTGACTCGAGCTTCTCAAATAGTAGCGGTAATCCTATTCATAGTGGTATTTTTGGTGGGTTTCTTTATTGGCAATGCTTTTGAGAAAGAGAAGATTTTAGGTGCTCCAAAAAATATCATAAACCTATCTTGTGATGACTCCAAAGACATAGCCGTCAAAGTTTACCAAAACAACCTGGCTCTTTCTTTGTCTGGATCTGAAAAATATCTAACACAGGTGATACCTTCCTCTGGGGTGAGATATATAAATGAAGCAGAATCTCTAATATTTTGGACCGAAGAAGGCAAGGCATTTTTGGAGCAAAGGGGATCAGTCATTTTGAGCAATTGCAAAATTTGATTCTTGAATCAAATTTTGGTTTATAATTGAATAATGGATAATTGTATTTTTTGTAAAATAGTAAGGGGAGAAATCCCAGCCTATGTTGTTTACGAAGATGATAAATTTTTGGCTTTTTTAGATATTCACCCGCAGTCTCCGGGTCACACCCAAGTGATACCTAAAGAGCATTATCGCTGGGTATGGCAAGTGCCGGATATTGGGGCATATTTTGAGGTGGTAAAGAAGGTGGCTGTGGCACAAGGAAAGGCGTTTGGTACAGACTGGATGCTTTCAAAGATAGTGGGTGAGGAGGTAGAGCATGCTCATATTTGGGTTTATCCAAATAGTAAAGTTGCTGGCGACTATAAGGATTTTGATAAAAATAAAAAGTTGATAGAGCAAAATTTGGAAGCTTGATTTGGCTATTTTGTTTTAACAAAAGTTTGACGGTGTGTTAGATTTTAATAATGGGTAGGTTAAAAAATATCGTTTCTCTGGCTATAGTTTTGGTTTCGATTGGGTTTTCAGGTTACACCCTTTATGTTTCGACGAGGAGGCCTTGTGATGATGTTTTGAGATACAGTATAGGAAGGTTTGATAATAATTTTGGAATAAGTGAAAAATATTTTAAGGAGCAGATCTTGAAAGCTGAAGCTATTTGGGAGAAGGAAACAGGTAAAGATTCTTTTGTTTATTCTGATGACCCTGATTTTGTGGTCAATCTTATTTATGATGAGAGGCAGATGACCACAAATGAAAAGAGAAGGGCAGAGTACGGGCTAAGCGGAAGTGAGAGTGTCTTGAGAGAACTCGATTTGCAATTTGCTGGTATGAGGAAAACTTATGAACAAGAAATAGAAAATCAGAATGCGAGAACGGAAGTCTTTGAAAAAAGGCAACAAAAATACGTAAAAGATGCTGAGTACTGGAATGAAAGAGGGGGCGCTCCAGAACCCCAGTATAGCGAGTTGCAAAGAGAGGGAGCTTTATTGAAAGAAGAGGCTGGTATATTGAATAGAGAAGCCGGGTATTTGAGGGGTAAGGCAGAAGATCTCAATGCACTTTTAGAAAAAAGAAATCAGGCGGCACAGGAATACAATAAATTGGTTTCGGGATATAACAAAGAATTCGGAGAAGGTATGGAATTTAACCAAGGAGAATACAATGGTAAGGAGATAAATATATATCAGTTTTCAAATGAGAAGGATTTGGTGACTGTGCTAGCTCATGAGTTTGGGCACGCACTAGGGATGGAACACACCGAAAATTCTTCTTCTATCATGTACTATCTTATAGAAGGTAATGAGCAGATAAGTTTGAGGCCGACTGAGGAGGATTTGGCAGAGTTGGCTAGAGTGTGCGATATTGCGAAATAAGTGAACTTAGAATTTTTAAAAAATAAGAAGGAGTCCATAACACAAATAATCTGGTTTGTTTTTGTCGTGACTCTTTTTGTGTTGTCATTCTGGCTTTTGAGGAATGGAGAGTTGCAATCAGTAGTAGAAAGCTTGGGATTCTGGGCGCCATTTTTGGTGATATTGCTAAAAATGTCGACTCTTATCATTGCGCCCCTCGGAGGCACTCCTATATATGTATTGTCGGGGGCGGTTTTCGGGCCTACCTCCGGGTTCGTCATAGTGATGATCGGGGATATCTTAGGCTCCTCAGTTTGCTTCTTTATAAGTCGAAAATATGGAGAAAGAGTTTTGAAAAAATTTGTAGGTGAAAACAATCTAGAGAGTGTTTTGAAAACAGTAAATATAATAAGCACTACCAAATCTTTTATCAAAGCGCGCCTTGGGTTTGTCAGTATGCCTGAGCTTCTTTCTTATGCTGCAGGCCTGAGCAAAATAAATTTTGGTACTTTCACTCTCATAAACTCATTGTTTTATGTGCCGGTCGTTTTTTTGTATGTATTTTTTGGTTCGGCTCTAGTCGAGCTTTCAGTAAGGTATTTCTTTATTTTTCCCGTTATAATATCTGTTTTTAGTATATCTGGTTTCCTTTTGCTTTATAAAGATTATGAAAAAGTTGAAGGAATGTGATATAAAAATATAGTGCCGTTGTAAGAAATCTTGCAACGGCTGCGCTCGAAAACAAAGCAAATATGATATATTTTCTTTGTTTCTCGCTTGCCGTTGTAGCTCAGTTGGTAGAGCACCCCCATGGTAAGGGGGAGGTCATCGGTTCAATCCCGATCAACGGCTCACGAACATAGTGAGTGAGTCTTGAAGCAAAGCAACTGCTTGCTTTGCGTTCGGAGATTGAAAGTCGGAGCCATGTTGAGCGTAGCGAAACGGGCGAGGCGGGGTCGAGAGTACTTTATTTTTTACAAGCACAGCGAAGTAAAAAATTTAGTAACTCGTGACCAATCCCGATCAACGGCTCAAGTGGTTTTATAGATTTCTATATTGTATATTTAGATTCGGATGAGACATTGCAATCTTTGCAAAAGGCATCTCGACGGGTGCTTTGGATTTGTCAGGGCCAAGGATTACCTTGCTGTCCTAAACGGAAAAGATAAAAAGGTAAGGGAGCTTTGTGGAATCTGTGTCGAGAAGGTTCTTAGAAGACTCTTCAGGGTTCCTAAAGGCGAACTGTTCTGAAAGGAGCAGTTCGCCTAAGCTCAGCCGACTTAGCTCATCTGGTAGAGCAGCGGTATCGTAAACCGCAGGTGGCCGGTTCAAGTCCGGCAGTCGGCTCCAAAAAATAAAAATGAAAATAAAAAAAGTAATAATTCCAGTAGCTGGTTTTGGGACAAGGTTTTTGCCGGCTACTAAAGCACAACAGAAGGAAATGTTGCCCATCATAGACAAGCCAGTCGTGCAGTTTGTGGTGGAGGAGGCGGTGAGTGGAGGTGCTCACGACGTGATTTTTATTACAGGTAGAAATAGTGAGGTGATAGAAAATCATTTTGGATCTTCGCCTGAGCTCGAAAACTTGCTTTTGCAAGATGGCAAGGAGGAGATGCTCAAGGAAGTACAAAAAATTTCTAAACTCGCAAATTTTTCTTATGTCAGACACAAAGGAGTCGAGGGAGTGAGAGGAGACGGCGGAGCCATACTTTGTGCCAAACATTTGGTTGAAGATGAGAAGGCAGTCGCAGTGCTTTTTGGAGACGATGTGGTAGAGGCCCGAGTTTCTTGCATGAAGCAAATGCAAGATTTTTATGAGAAGACTGGTTCGGTCGTAGTAGCGCTCGACGAGGTACCTCAGTCCGAAGTTTTTAGATATGGTGTGGTCAAGGCAAAGGAGCTAGAGGGGGGACTTTTTGAAATAGAAGACATAGTTGAAAAACCGAAAGTAGAAGATGCACCTTCAAACATGACTCTGTGTGGCAAATACATTATTACTCCAGAAGTTTTTGATGAGCTCGAAAAATTGGCACAAAAATCGGATGGCAAGGAGGTGCGACTTTCAGAAGCTATAAAAAATGTGATTGGCAAAAGGAAGGTGTACGGCTTTAGATTTGAGGGCAAGAGGTATGATTGTGGGAGCAAAATAGGCTTGCTTAAGGCCACTGTGGACTTCGCGCTCAAACACGAAGAGATAGGCCCTCAATTTGAAGAATATTTGAAGGGTATTGTCAAAAGTAATAATAACTAGTATTTTATTTTTAACGTAATCAAAGGGTCAACAGGAGGTCAGGGCCTGTTGATACCTGAAGAATCAACGTACCGGGGCTCTCCGCGAGCCTCGGTTTTTTGTTATACTCAATTGGTATTATGGAAAATAAAGAAGATTTAAATAAGGAACTTGAAAATTTGGAAAAGGCGATGCTTAGCCCCAATTTTTGGAGTGACAAGTCGCAGGCTCAAGCCACCATAAAAAAGATTCAAGACCTCAAAGCTGAAATAGCTGGTGAGGGGAAGTATGATAAGGGCGATGCCGTGATGACCATATTTAGCGGGGCTGGAGGTGACGATAGTGAGGACTTTAGTGCCATGCTACTAAGAATGTATTTTAAATATATAGAAAATAAAGGTTGGGGCTATGCGATACTTCACCAAAACCAAAATGATCATGGCGGTTTCCGAAATGTGACTATCGAAATAAGTGGCAAGGGTGCTTATGGGAATTTGAAAAATGAGTCTGGAGTACATCGTTTGGTGAGAATTTCTCCTTTTAACGCAAATGCAAAGAGGCACACTAGCTTTAGTATGGTGGAAGTGATACCAAAATTTAAAGAAACAAAAGAAGGTGATGTGGAGATTGACCCAGCTGATTTGAGAATAGAATTTTCAAGATCAAGCGGACCTGGTGGGCAAAATGTAAACAAGCGAGAGACTGCTGTGCGTATAGTGCATATCCCGACCAACCTGGCTGCCGAGTCGGACGGGCAAAGGACTCAAGAAGCAAACAAAGAGAGCGCTCTAAATATTTTGCGTGGCAAAATATTTAGAGCGCTCGAACAAAACAGGATTTCCAAAGAAAAGGGGATGTATATAAGCAAGACGACGGAGGCCGAGTGGGGCAACCAAATCCGCTCTTACGTCTTGCATCCGTACAAAATGGTCAAGGATCATAGGACCGAAGTCGAGACTAGCAATGTAGACGCTGTGCTCGAAGATGGCGAAATAGAAAAATTTATAGAAGCAGAAAGAGATTTGTAGTTTGGTTAAATCTTTTGATTTTAGAACGTTTTTATGCTCTATTATAAAAAGAATGCAGGTGAGCTTTCTTTCTGGCTCAAATCCACCCTGCATATATAAGGGAGAAACATGGCTTGCGTGACCATGTGCCCGCGCCCACTTAAGGTGGGTGGTAGTATCGAAGTACCGGAGAGGGGGTCATTTGGAGCTCCCCAGATTTTTGCCACTGGATTGGTTAGTGGCACGGGAGATGTGTTTCGGAGGTTTTTTCTTCCACCTGAACGCTCCAAGTTGGAGTGGTCTGTGGGAAGGGTCAGGATTGGGTGGTACCAACCTGTCGAGTCTCTCCAAACTGATGTTTTGTTCGGTATTATGGGTGGGGAGAGTTCAGAAATGACTCTTTCTCAAGTTTCCTACCTACTTCAGAAACAGAGGAATGGTACACCTGGGTCACTCGCCGTAGATGTAGTTCCTAACTTCTTTTTTGTTAGGGATGCCTACGAAAAAACAAGAGTTGTTAGAGCTAGCTTTTTTGATAGGGGCTGGTTTTTGACGGCAGAGCCTATAGAGGGCTCCTGCTGGGCTGTGGAAGAAAGGCAAAACCAGCCCAAGAGGGTGCCTGCTGGGTCTCGCGTATTCTTTCCGTATGTTTCGGGTCCTCTGTCTGCGTAAGCAGGTAGGGGATCTTTTGTTTATAAAATGTTGCGGAGAAGTTTTTTGTAGTATAATGACTTTATATGTCGATTGTTTTTGATAATGTTTCTAAGAAATATGGAAGCGATTATGTGGCCCTAGAAAATGTGTCTTTTCTTATAGCACCAAACGAATTCGTCTCTATCGTCGGCCCTTCCGGAGCAGGCAAAACCACACTTCTAAAGATGATACTCGCAGAAGAGAAGCCCACAGGAGGCAAGGTCTTTTTCCAAGATACAGATATACACTCTCTTTCTGGAGAGAAAATAAACTTGGTAAGAAGGAAGATAGGCACAGTCTTTCAGGATTTTAGGTTGTTGCCGCAAAAAAATGTTTTTGAAAATATTGCTTTTGCTATGGAAGCAGCGGGCAGGTCAGACGAAGAGATAGAGTCTGACGTGCCGCATGTGCTCGACCTAGTGGACCTCGGTAGTAAGATTTGGAATTTCCCTCACGAGCTTTCGGGTGGTGAAAAGCAAAGAGTGGCTATCGCGAGAGCCATAGTCAACCAGCCTGATATCATCATTGCAGACGAGCCTACAGGCAACCTCGACCCATCAAACACATACGACATAGTCGAGATACTCAAAAAGATAAATGACCTCGGTACCATGGTGATACTCACGACTCACAATAAGGGCGTGATTGACTCCATAGGTAGGAGAGTCATCACCATGCAGGACGGCAAAGTAGTGAGAGACGACCCTACAGGAAGATATATTTTATAAAATCTGAAACACCAAATAATAAACAACTATGGAAAAAAGCAATTTCTCAACAAAATTCAAGAGGATAGTGAGGGCGGGAGTCTTCAACTTTTGGAGGAGCGGATATGTTTCCTTGGCTTCCATAATGGTGATGACAGTCACTCTTTCTGTCATCGGTGCTGTCATATTTATCGGAGCGATACTCGGTGTGACTATGCAGGAGCTCCGAGATAAGGTAGATGTAAATGTTTATTTCGTGACTACAGCAAACGAAGAGAGCATCCTTGCCCTACAAAGAAGGATAGAAGGATTGCCTGAAGTCCAAAAGGTGGAGTATGTGAGCAGAGAGCAGGCACTCGCTGAGTTTAAAGAGAGACACGCAAATGACCAGATCACTCTGCAGGCGCTCGAAGAGCTCGGAGAAAACCCACTCGGTGCAGTCCTAAACATAAAAGCAAAGCAGCCTTCTCAATACGAAAACTTGGCAAACTTCCTAAACGAAGAAAACGACAATCAAAGTGGGGAAGCTAAGATAATAGAAAAAATAAATTATTTTGAAAACAAAACTATCATTGACAGGCTTTCAAAAATAATAGATGCCGTTGAGAGGCTTGGTATGGGTGTTTCAATATTTTTGGTTGCTGTCTCTATTATCATCACACTCAATACCATAAGGCTTGCTATCTACATATCTCGTGAAGAAATATCAGTCATGCAGCTTGTGGGAGCTTCCAAAAACTATGTAAAAGGGCCATTTTTGGTCACGGGCGTGCTCGTCGGGCTCATATCCGGACTTTTGACTATACTTATTTTTGTTCCTGTTTTATATTTCCTAGGGGGGATAACAGAGAACTTCTTTATAGGGTTAAATATATTTGAGTACTTTGTACGAAATTTCTTCCAGATAGTATTTATAATAATAGGTTCAGGTATCGCGATTGGGGGCTTCTCGAGCCTCATAGCAATTAGACGATACTTGAAATTGTAGGTTATTAATAAGGAGTTTGCGGTTTAGACGGTCGGGCTATAAGTGGCGCGATTGTGCTGAGTCGTTTTGTTTTGCAAAATCACATATGAAAAAACAGAAACACAAATACATTTTTGTTATAGGAGGGGTAATGTCAGGCGTAGGAAAGGGTATAACTTCAGCATCTATCGGAACGATTTTGCAGTCAAAAGGTTTTAAAGTTTCTTGTATAAAAGCCGACCCATATCTCAACGTGGACGCTGGCACCATGAACCCGACAGAACACGGGGAAGTCTTCGTGCTCGACTCAGGGCTCGAGACAGACCAAGACATGGGCAACTATGAAAGATTTTTGAATACAAATGTGCCGTCCGAAAACTACATGACCAACGGCATGATTTTTAAATACGTGATAGACAAAGAGCGCGCTCTCGGGTACAAGGGTAAATGTGTCGAGCCAGTCTTCCATATCACAGAAGAGATAATAAGGAGGATCAAAAAGTCAGTCGCGAAGACAGAGTCAGACATAAGTATTTTTGAAATCGGAGGCACAGTGGGCGAATATCAAAATGCTATTTTCATCGAAGCTGCTCGTATGCTCAAGATTGCACACCCAAAGGATGTCATGTTTGTACTTGTGAGCTACTTCCCAATACCAAACAAAATAGGCGAGATGAAGACCAAACCTACTCAAAATGCCGTCCGCCAGCTATCTTCGTATGGCGTAAATGCGGACATGATCATCGCGCGCAGTGAGCTACCGCTCGACAAAAAGAGAAAGGAAAAGGTGGCTATCGCTTCAGGTATCCCCGCTGAAAATGTCATCTCAGCTCCGGACATAGACTCGATATACGAAGTACCAGTAAACTTCGAAAACGATGGACTCTCGGACAGTATATTGAAGCACTTTGGCATGAGGCCAAAAGTAAAAGACCTCAAAGAGTGGAGGGCTTTTGTGAACAAAGTTAAGACTTCTAAAGAAGAAGTAAATATTGCTATCGTGGGCAAATATTTTGACACAGGTGACTTCGTACTTAGTGATGCCTACATTTCGGTCATCGAGTCTCTCAAGATATCGAGTTACAACCTAAACAGGAAGCCGGTGATCACTTGGCTCAATGCTAAAGACTATGAGAAAGACGGCAAGAAAATGAACGAGCTCAAAAATTATGACGGTGTGCTTGTGCCCGGAGGCTTCGGAGAGAGCGGGGTAGAAGGCAAGATAAGAGCGATACAGTTTTGCAGAGAAAACAAAATCCCATACTTCGGCATATGCTACGGCATGCAGCTTGCTATGATTGAAATAGCGAGGAATGTCCTCGGGCTCAAAGATGCCAATACTACAGAAATAAATCCAAAAACCAAAAACCCAGTTATCGACATTTTGCCAGAGCAGAAAAAGATAATAGAAGAAAACAAAATGGGCGGCAGCATGCGCCTCGGAGCTTACCCAACTGTACTAAAGAAGGGCACACAAGCAAGGCAGTTTTATGGAGACGAAGAAATAGTCCAAGAGAGGCATCGCCACCGATTTGAAGTAAACCCAGACTACATAGCCAAGCTCGAGTCGGCAGGAGTCGTCTTCTCTGGAGTCTCACCTGACGGCAGGCTGATGGAAATAGCCGAGCTCCCAAAGAAAACACACCCATTTTTCTTCGGTACTCAATTCCACCCAGAGTTCCTATCAAGGCCGCTCAAGCCCCACCCTATATTTTCTGAGTTCATCAAGGCGGCAGTAGAGAGGGGTAAGGCCAATTCCTAGTTTGCCTTTTTATATAAAAATGTTACTCTAATAATAGAAGGTCCCAAAGAGGGCAGACTAACCTCCGGTAAGAGAGAGACCCCCGGTGCACACGCATACCTCCAATTTTCGCACCGGGGGCTTTTTTATTTCTAAATTTGTGGTATCTTGTTTTTGCCGAACTCATCCTCTTTCGGCAAAACCCTTCTCCCTGAGGTTTTCGTAGAACCTTACAGCGTTTGAAGGTAGGGGCAGGCGTCTTCCTCCGAGACACCTAGCCCCTCTTTTTATTTTCCTTATTTTCTGTTATTTTAAGGAGGTTAACATTGGCCCGCCCGCCATCGCTACGCCCGCCTGCTATGTGTTGCTAAGCATTGCGGGCAGGCTCAGGCGTTAGCGGGCGGGGAGATCGTCTAATGGCCCGCCCGCAACGCCTTGCTTGCATGGCGGACGGGTAGGACGACGGTTTCTGAAAATATGAATTACACCTATGTATTAAAAAGTTTAAGGGATAATAAACTTTATATTGGGTGGACGAACGATTTGAAAAGAAGGCTGGAAATGCACAATCTGGGTAAGGTTGACGCTACCAAAAATAGAATTCCGTTCGAAATTGTGTATTATGAAGCTTGCCTTGATAAGGAAAAGGCAATTGAGAGGGAAAAGTATTTCAAGACTGGTTTTGGTAGAAAGTTTTTGAAAAGTAGGATTTAAATATTGCGGGATCGTCTAATGGTAGGACAACGGTTTCTGGAACCGTCTATCTAGGTTCGAGTCCTAGTCCCGCAGCCGCGATTTTTTAACGAGCGAAGCGACTGTAAAAAATCAGCGTCCTGAGCGAAGCGAAGGGCCAGATTTTTAATGTCTGAAAAAATTTTGAGTCGCGGGAGAGATTCCTGAGTCCCGCAGCACTGATCGCAACTTTGATTGAAAAATTTTGAGTCGGGGTCCCAGGCCTACAATCAAACTAGCTTGCAGCTTGAGACCCAATAAACATGAAAGAGCCAGAAATAATTCTAGATCCTAAAGAACTCGATATTTTAAAATTGGTTCTTGAGGATATTAAAAAATCTTTGACCTGCGAATTTGCTATTGGTGGATCAATGGCACAAAGAGCTTTATTGCCAGAATTTGGGCAATCAAGTGAAGCAAACAAAAAGAGTGACATTGATATCGTGCTCTTGGCTGGGTCAAGAGAAAGGTGCCCAGTTTTGCATTCCATAAAAAATTATTTTTATGTTTTGAGCATTACAGAATCTTTTGATAGTTATTATTTCGGACTTGTACATAAAAAGACAAAAAAGTGGGTTGATTTATTTCCAGTCGCATATAGTCGTTCCTACTATAATGTACGAGTAGAAGGAAAAGCTTATAAAGCAGAAACTATCTCAAGCCAAGTATTATATCTTGCTCACGATTTGCTGCGGAGAATAAAAGGCCATAAAGATGTGCGACAAAAATGGTTCAATAAAATAAAATTTCTATTCTCACAGATTAAAGATGTTACTGATTTTGAAAATGAATTTTCTTCTCATAAACAATATTTACTTGAAGATCTTCCCAGGGGGGTAAAAATACCTGAAAACGCCCATGAATTTATACAAACGGTTATTGAATGTGTCGCTCCTTTCGTTAAACTTTCTACAAAGAGAAATTGGTTCCTCCTATTTAAAAATTATTATAAAGATTCTGTTGTTACCTCAAACGGCATCAAGGTAGATTCTAGGTTTGCTCTACTTCGAACCTTATTTTGAGGATGTTTGAAACATGTCGGCAGGAGCTCTTAAAAAATTTTGAGTCGGGGGAGAGATTCCTGAGTCCCGCAGTACTTGATTTTTTAAGATTATGAGAGCATAATTAGTAACAGGAAAGGGGGGTTCATGTCGACTATCATGGGTCGCAAAAAAGAACCACTTAGTATTGAAAATATAAACGAGATTCTCAGAGGGTCCTATGGAGTCGAGGTTCGAGAGTGCCAAGGTGGCACCGCTCGAGTTTCGCACTTTTTGAATCCTGAAAGACAGTGGTGGGTTGATGTCAGTTCTCTTTTTAGAGAGGATGAAGTTCCTACCAAACAAGAAGTCTCAAAAAGATTAAACAAGCAGATTCCTGAGCGCAAGGCATATATCGGCGCGCGTTGCATCTAAATTAGTTGCCATGTTCTTCTAAAATAGTTCGTCTGTATTAATGTAGTTAGTAACACACAAGAGGTCAAGCCTCCAGAAGCATCCATCCAGCAGGTTCGGGTGTTTTTATTTGTCTAAAATAGTTTCAACTTCATACCAGATAGCCAGCACTTGATTTTTTAAATAAATATTATAGATTATTTTGTAGGAGAACAGATTGGAAAAGCCAAACAAAATGATTCGTGTGACTCTTGACCTCATCCAAGAGGACTACAACCTCTTGGAAGGTTTAGGCGGCATAAAAGCCGTGGCGCTTAGAAAGGGCATTCGGCTCTTGGACCAACTTCGTCGAGGGGAGGTTTTCCTTCATACACAGAATGGGGACAAGATTCCCACGGAAATTGTCCTCCCTTAATGTACTCAACCGCTCACACAAACAGTCTTGCTGACTCGTTTCGGTGGGCTGTTTTTGTTTGTAAAAAATGATTAAAGTTGAATGTCAAAATGATATAATCCAAATATGAAAATAAACTTTATTTATAATCAAGACAAAGATATAGACTGTTTACTGAGTAAAGGCCCTGGCTCCACTAATCAACCAGGAAGTATGACAAAGCCTTACGAATCTCTACTCCTTTTTACTTCAGACATAAATAATAAAGAGAATGTCAGAGAATTTGTAAGAAAATATATTAGAGAAAATAATATAGATATAGAAAAAAATAAGAATGAAATAGAGAATAATTGGAATCTAATTTCTGGAGAGTTTAATAGAAGAGCTGAAGAAATATTTGGGATAATAATAGAAGATGAGGTAAATGCATACCTGACAATTACAGGAAGGCACCCTTATAATGTAGGGAATAAATACTTTTATGTATCAGCCGAAAAGAAAAATGTAAATAAAAATATAATGCATGAATTATGGCATTTTTATACTTGGTATAGGTTTGGAGATTTTAATAAAGTTGACCCTGTTAGATATAACGACGCGAAGGAGTCACTGACGGCAATACTAAATATAGTATTTCGGGATCTTATGGACGGGGGATATGATAAAGGGTATTCGCAACATCAAAATCTAAGAAATATAGCGATTGATACTTGGGACAAAACCAAAGATATTGGTGTGGTCTGGAATGAGCTGATCGTATAAATTATTAACGTATTTCCCCAGATGGATAATTTGATGCGATATCTTTAATTTTGTGTACTTGCATTTAAAACCTAAATATGTTATACTATATAAAGAATCATTCGCCACATTAACTTTTGGGGGTAAGGTGGCCCCAAGAGCTAGGCCCCAAAGGCCAAAGTCCCGAGTGAATTCTCCACCTGATTGGGCCGCCGGAAATTCCAGCGGCCCAATACTTTTTGGTACAATAGTACACATGAAGCGGACAAGTGAATCTACGAAATATTTTGTTTACATCCTCGAATGTGCAGACAAGTCTCTCTATGTCGGCTGTACCAATAATCTAGAAAAAAGAGTTCACGAGCACAACAATTTGAAATCGGGTGCACACTATACAAAAATCCGAAGGCCTGTGGTTTTAAAATATAATGAATCCTTCGCTACCTTGCTTGAGGCGAGAGGTAGGGAGGCCGAAATAAAGGGATGGGTAAAAAGTAAAAAAGTAGCACTTATAGAAGGTAAAGAAAATCTCCGTAAATATTGAAAAGTTTGATTTTTATTGTGAAATAATGTAAATTCACTATGGAAATTGTTAGAGCTTAATTGCTCGTTTTGACAATACCACGACTACAAAGAAAGGTTGAAGCAAAAATGGTTAGCAGTTCTAAGAAGGCGGAGCTAGACATGCGGCGTGAGGCTGTTCATGTCCTAGTGTCCTTGGGGCTGTCGTATCAAGACATTGCCACCGCTATAGCCGTAGATATCGGCTCGGTGGTGAACGATGTGAAGAAGATCGCTCCCGTTACGATGAGGTTTGAGGTTGAAGGGCTGACCGGCCCACAGCGTCGCGACAAGGCGTTTAATCACTCCTTGCGCGAGTGGCTTTTGGTTAGGACTGAGAGCTACTCCAAGAGGCTTGGTGTTGATCGGGATGTGATGGACTGTATTGAATCCGCACTCTCAGTTTGCCTCGACATGAGGCGACTCAACGGCATCGCCGAAGGTGTCGTCGCATTCGTCAATACATTGCTTTACCCGGTTGATCCGCCAGAGTATCTGCCTTACCGGCATTTACTCAGGGCTATCTTTGGAGAACCTACCAAGCTTAAGGAGAAGAAGCCCTATTCGGCTCTGTTGTGTCACTTTGGATATTTCATTCATGGCTCGGGTTTTGAGTTTACCCGCGATTCCATCGCAGAGCAGCTTGCTACGCTGGCCATGGAAGAGTTCCGGCAAAACTTTCGCGCCCCACTCGGCGAGAGTGTTAAAATCGCTTTTGAGGAAGCTCTCAAGACAATAGACAAAAGGGAGGCAGAGGTCCTCGATCTCCGCTTTGGTCTTTCGGGGAAGAGACTAACCCCCGGTGAACTTCGTGGTCGTTTCGCTGTGACTGATGAGAGGATCCGACAAATCGAGGCAAAGGGATTGCGCAAGCTTCGTCACCCCGAGCGTTCTCGTCGTCTCCGTCCTTTTATCGAGTCTCCCTTCAGTTTTACCCAAAGGACACTCGATGAGATGTTTGTCCGTCCGGCCCCTATTCCTATTGAGGTTTCGGATACGGCCAAGCTTCTTTCTCAGGAAATCGAGGAGCTTGAGCTATCAACCCGTTCCTACCATAGCCTTAAGGCTATGGGCGTTCATACTGTCGGCGACCTCGTGCAGAAAACGGAGAGAGAAATGTTGTCCACGGGGATTCGCTTTGGGTTTGGGCGCAAGTCTTTCAATGAAGTAAAGGAGATTTTGCGTTCCATGGGGCTCTCATTTGGCATGAAGCTTGAGGACGGTGTTTTGAAGCGACCGGCTGACTAAGTCTGATCGTGGTATCAATGCCTGTGCTTGTTCTTTGGAGCAGGCACGGGCTCTCATCAAAGTTTTTTCTAAAAGAGAAATTTTTGATGAGATTTTTTCTAAAAAAGATTGAAAAAGGAGGGGGCTGCCTGAAAATTTTTGAGTTGAGGAAAGGGGAGGGATTCTTGAGCCCTGCAGTATTTGACATGCTAGTATATATTATGATATAATATAAGAAGAGGTTAATAATGAAGAAGCTTTTCCTGCTCAAGAATTTGGGTCAGCCTACTCATGGCGAGACCCGTGCCATGCTCGTTTCCGCAGTCGACGAACTTGATGCACGAAACTGGGCCGGGTCGACGCCGCATGTCCCCAGCCACAACACGGGGGATCCCGAAGGGATCAATGGGTATGGGGACGAGGGTGCAAATGTGTGGAGAGATTCCACAAAATCATCTTGCACTGAAATCGCGATCTCATTCTCCACCAATTTGGGGTTCGGTGTAGTCCTAACGGACTACATCTACGCTTAACTTGCCGCAGTACGAATTTAAAGGCACGACGTAACCAACCGTCGGCCTTTTCTGTTTGTAAAAACAAAAGAGGATATATTCAAAATTCGGTAGGATAGAAAACTACTTATTGATAAGTTAGGATTACTAAAATCAGTAAGGGTTGAATATTGAGTAATAAAGTTATATTTTGTCTGTATGAACAAGTTGTTCCAATCAGAAAAATATTTAAACTATCTAAAAAGAAGGGCTAGAAAAGAGAGAAAAGCAAAGCTAAGATATGAGTTATATATAAAAGCTAAGAACATACTTAAGTATAAAAAGACTATACCAACGTTCAGGCATCTGCGGGATTGGCCAGTTAATATAGAGGCTCCTGAAATTTTTTCACTCATTAAAAATAGTGAGGAGACAATATCTTTTATAAATAAAATAGGAGAAAATTTTAGAAAAAGAAATAAGGTTTTTATTCTTCTAAATAAGGTTGAAGAAATAGATTATGATGCAATTGCTGTATTGCTTTCCGTCATGATTCTATTTAGGACGAGTCATATACCTTTTAATGGAGATAGGCCAGTTGCGGAGTTGGCAAAAAATAAACTTGATGATTCTGGTTTTTTTGATGAATTATACAAGAAAGACAGAAGAGGGATGTCTTATGTTATAGGAAAAGACAAACAAATATTTTCAAGTTCTGAGAAAAAGGTTGAACCATCTTTGGGTTTACCTGTTATGAAATATGCTTCCGAATTTATATGGGAAGAAAAAAGGATTTGTAAGGGTTTGCAAAGAGTATTGCTTGAGTTGATGCATAATACTCATAATCATGCCGGAGGTTATTTGAGTAGGGGTATGGAAAGGTGGTGTTTTTTTATAAATCACAACAAAGATAAAAAAGTTGTTGAATTTGTTTTTGTTGACTATGGAGTGGGAATATTCAATAGTTTGAATAAAAAAGAAAAAGGAAATAAATGGTATGATTGGCAAAATAAACTAAAGAGTGTTTCTGGGTTACCTATAAAAATGACAAATGAAGAAATTTTAAAAAAACTATTAAATGGAGAAATGCATGTGACTGTTACGGGAGAAGATTTTAGAGGGAAGGGTTTGCCAGGAATTAAGCAAGTTTTAGATAGAAATCAAATAAGTAACCTCTGTATTATAAGCAATAACACCTATGCAGAAGTGTCAAACAATAAGTACAAATTATTAAGACAAGATTTTAGTGGAACTTTTATTTATTGGGAACTGTGCTATTCTAATAAAAATCATCCGTGGACAATAAAATTATAAAAATATCAATAGCTAAAGATTTTTCGGTGACACCAGGAGCTCGCTACAAGAAAGAGGGTGATTTTTCAGGTGAAGAATTTAGGGATAAAATCCTAGAACCTGCTTTTTTGAGGGCAAAAAAAGAAGGTTGTAAGTTGGTTGTAGATTTAGATGGAACAATTGGGTACGGGACAAGCTTCTTAGAGGAAGTTTTTGGTGGTCTCGCAAGAACGCAGGGCCCAAATGAAGTCTTTTCCGTATTAGAAGTTTTATCTACAGAAGAAGAATATTTAAAAGAGGACGTTCTTGGGTATATAAAAGATGTTAAAGTGGACAAATCTTAATATTTTATTATTCATAATAGTTTTCTTACTAGGTAGTTTACTAGGCTTTTCTTTATATGGATATTTAAGTAGTTATGGATTCCAGATAAATAAAGAGATAGATTTAATGAATTTATTGTCTTTGTCTGTTAATAGTATAATTGCTATTTTTGTTGTTAGGGCAATTAGAAAAAAGGATGATGGTGATCGTAGAAAAAAAGAGATTATAATAAAATATTTTGAAAATTTTGACTCAGAATTTTTTAACATCTCTAGGGAGATGGCAAAAAATGGAGTAGAACTTAAGTGGGTTACTGGTGTTTTAAAAAGATACAGAAATAGAGCATATAAGTTAATAAAACTTGCAGATAAACATCATTTTATAACTGAAAATTGTATTGAAGCTAGTGTATTATTAGAAAATATAAAAAAGATTCAAGATTTACTAACCGACACTCCGCGAGAAGGAGAAATAGAAAATGGAGTAAGGGCTACAAACGGCAAACTTAGTTTTTCAGCAAAACAGATAGACGATATATCATCCACAACCTTCGATGTAACATCTAATGTATTCGAAATTATAGTGATAATAAATAATCGCTAGAGAGTTAAGATTTTAGTTACGGCATTTTTATAACTTTAACCAAAGAACCCAGCACATTTTCAATGCTATAATTACCCTATGAAAAAGGAACTTAAAAACATAGCAGTGCTCGGGGTTTTTGCTTTGCTGGTATTGATTGGAGTGGGGGAGAAAGCACTCGCTACTATAGGTGGCCCGACCTACATATATGATTTCAAATACAACCCGAAAGATGAGTCGGTGTACTACACTGAAAGCGACTACGGAGGCAGAGGCTGCCCACCCATGCTCTCCAAAACATCACTCGCCACAGGCGTGAGTCAAAAGGTGTACTCATGTGACCAGGGGGAAAAATTATACGACGGAAAAGATTATGAGGTTGCTATTGCTGAGGTGAGGGCTCAGATAAACGCCATCACTCAAAATTTCAAAAACCTGGTACCTATCAGTCTAAAGAAAAATAATATTGCTATTGATTTAAAGTTTGTGAGAACTGAAAATTTGAACCCCGAGATAGATGAGATCAAAAACAGTGTGTTTAGTGCAACTGTATATCAAGGTGACAAAAAACTGACAGAAATGGAGATATCGGGCTGCAACACTGAGCAGCCTTTCACTTTTGCCGGCTATGCTGTGCCTGGGTTTGATAAAAAGATAGTGCTCCTCCTTTCTACAAAGGGTGATTGTTTTGAAGGTGGCTATATAGACGAGTCGCTCCTCGTGGTGGGCGGCCTAAATTCTATAAACAGAGAATCTTTAAATTTTTATAAGAGCGACGAAGCTCTAGTACCCAACGAAGGCACACTCACTGTATATGAAAATGAAAGTGTGGAGGTGGTAAATAATGGCGAAGTAGAAACACCTACAGAAACGGAAACAGAAGCAGAGGGAGAGGCAAATATGAATTTATATATAATATTTGGGGTAGCCGCTCTGGTGCTTGTGGTACTCGGGTTTGTTGTAGGTAGGATGAGTAAAAAACAAGTTTAGGAAGCCCTCATGTATAAAGTTTATATCCTCGAATGTGCTGACCAAACTTTGTATGTCGGCTCGACCAACAATTTGGAGAAGCGGCTCGTAGAGCACAATACTTCTAAGAAAGGTGCTCACTATACGAAAATAAGAAGGCCAGTGGTTTTGAGGTATTCTGAAGACATGCCCAACCTCTCCGCCGCCCTAAAAAGGGAACTTGAGATAAAAAGATTAAAAAGACAGGAGAAGCTAGCTTTGATTGAAAAAACTGGGTAAATTGACTTTTTCAAAAAAAATAGTAGTGTGAATGTGGAAAAAAAGAACGCCTTTGCGGCGTTTGTAGCTGGAAGGAAAGGAAAGCATGTCTTCTCTCAAAACTGTTGGGGTTTGTATCCAGGATACCATCTATGCAAGAGGTCTTACCTCAGTGCTGGAGGGTGCTGGCTACGAGGTGTCTTGTTTAGATGTGTGCACTTTGTGCGCCGACGACATTCCCGATTGTGTTATTGTGGGTCTGAGGAAGGGTGTTCAGATTGTGGATTTTCTGATTTCTCAAATCGGAGCATTCAAAGAGTCACCTAAAGCTCTCGTTGTCATCACGAGCGGCGTTACTTCGACCCAGGTGGACAAGCTGAAGTCGCTCGGGGTGAATGCGATACTGAGCTTCGAGATGGAGCCGGAGGAACTCGTTAACTCGATGGTTCTCTTGCCACAACATTCAATTGTTAACCTGGAAATAATCACTCCAGGGGCAAATCCGAAACTCCTGACCATCAGGGAATGGCAGGTGTTATCTTTGCTAGCGGAAGGTTTATCGGTCAAGGAGATTGCCGTATATCTCAACCTGAATGTGAAGACTGTGGAGGCCCATAAGCTCAATCTCATGAGGAAGCTCGACCTCCACAATAAGGTTGAGGTGGTGAAGTGGTGGTTGGACAACAAGCAACACAAACCGGCAGCCTAATGTTTGGCCGCGCTCTCTTGATAGAATCCCGCAGGATATCGCGGGGTTCTTTTTGTAAATGTTCATGATGGGGTGTTGAGATGCATAGGCATCAGAAACTCGCATTCATTGAAAAAACAGGATTAAGGGGGTAGAATTTTGTAATGCAAAAAATAACACCCAATCTTTGGTTTAAGGGCAACGCCGTTGAGGCAGTCAACTTTTATTTATCGGTTTTCCCTGACTCCAAAATTATCACTACTTCGTATTATCCGACAGAAGGACTACTCGATTTCCAAAAAGATTTTGCTGGGAAGCCTCTCGCTATTTACTTTTCGCTTATGGGAATGGAGTTTGTGGCGATAAACGCAGGCAACGAATTTACTTTCAATGAAGCAGTTTCATTCAATATTTCTTGTAAGGATCAAGAAGAGATTGACTATTATTGGCAAAAGCTTGCACTAGAAGGAGGAGAAGAAAGTGTTTGCGGATGGTGCAAAGACAAGTATGGCCTCTCGTGGCAGATCAACCCAGAAAATATAGAAGACTTGATGCTCAAACCTGGTGCCTGGTCAAAACTTTTGGAGATGAAAAAGATTGATATAAAGGCACTCGAAGAATAGTCGTATCTAATTTTGTGATACAAAAAGAAAAGCCCCGATTTCGATCGGGGCTTTTCTTGAACTAAAAATATTTTTAAAACTATACGAGGTGTTCGAGCCAGGCGCCTACGCTGTAGGCGACTATAGCTGCGATGATACCTATGGCACATGTCTGGATAGCTGTCTTAGCTTTGGAAACATGAGCTAGTTCACCGCGGATGAGTCCTATAATAAAGAAGGTGATAAGGGTGAGGATGGAGGCTGCATAAAATTCATTTTGGATTGATCCTGGGAAAAAGTAGCTCCACACGTAAGAAATCATAGGGATAGATCCGACAGTTATAAATGAAAGGAAGGTGACAGAAGCAGTCTTCCAAGGAGAGGTGTGTTCCATATCTTGGTTTTGAGTCTGGTGCGACTCTTCGGATAGGAAGTTTGAAGATGCCATCGAAAAGCCGTCGGCCAAAACATTTGAGAAGCCGAGGATAAGCACTATCGAAGGGTCGAGCTTTGCCCCCGCGATGCCGGCGATGATGGCAAAAGTGGTGACTGTGCCGTCTATCGAGCCATATACAAACTCTGGTAAATATTCGGAAAACTTTTTTCTAATTTCATGCATAGTTTTTTTATTGTAACATAGTAATTATAAATATGTTTAATTCAAAAAAGAGTCAGTTGGTGATACTTGGAGCCCTATCTCTCATTTGTTCGGGGTTGTTTTTCGCACTTTTAAATGACCCTGAAGGTCCAAATCTATTGGTGATCTTCGGGATGGCAATGATCGTGTATTTCCCATCCCTAGGTTTTTATTTGCTCAATGGATCATTCACTGGTATCAAGAAGCTCCTGATCACGATCCTAATTCAGCTAGTGGTAACTGTTTGTTTCTATTTTTTCCTGAGTTAATATTCCTGCTCTCTTTTTTACTTCACAATCTTTTTTCTATTGACAAAGCATAATTTCAATGTAGTATATTGCCCGTACGCGTTCTTTGTAGAAGTAGAAGTACCGGAAAAGGGTGCGTAACATCTGACTTGGGGAGTGTTTTTATGGCAGCAAATACTAAGGGACTCGACCTCTTCGCGGCGATGGCCGCGGTGGATTTGACGGCGATGTCGATGTCCATGGATGATGGGGTGTGGGGCCCGGTTGAGGAGGGAGACACCGTTTTGGGTGTCATGAGTGAGAACCTTCAGCGGATCTTCTGCGTTCGGGCCAATGTCTTTTTCGAGCTCCGGTCGTTTGCCGGGGCGGCTCGTGAAAAGGGCATTCAACTCATCGCTCGTCATTTGGAGGAGGTCACATCTCGTGTGGAGGGCGAAGAATTAGGCTGCACCGCGTTCCAAAAGGAGATCGAGGATACCTTTGAAGAAACCTATGGTCTCCAGATGGTGTGCGATCGCGTGAGTGAAATTTTGTCAGATTTGATTGCTCTCGAGCTGGGGCTCGAGAGCACTCAGGGACTCATCGTCCGCGAGGGTTTCCAGGTCGTCAAGCCCAAGGGCCACGAAGAGGAGATCCCACTCCATTTCAAAATCTTGGTGTCCAGGGGTGGGGGGCGCGGTAAACCTGCGTAGGATATCGGCGCAAAAAATCAGCGATGGCTGGGGCCGGGTGGAGACACCTGGCCTTTTTCTTTTTAAAATTTTATACAAAACCAATATCGATTTGTTATAATATTGGTATGAAAAAGATATTTATTTTGATTGTGATATTAGTAGTTGGTGTTTTGGGTTATTTATTCTTTAGAAAGTCTCCCGAGGAGGCTATGCCAAATAATACAAACACTCCAAATACTGAGCAGGGAGCAGTTTCTGGAAAAATTAATATAAACGTAGTTTGCGAAGGAGCTCTTTCATACATGACCTTCCCAGACGCTGTGGCGGCTGACGCATTTGTCGCTGAATGTAAAGAAGGAAAGCACCCTGAAGTGATAGAAAAATACAAAGCCGATATGAATTTGGGAGATGGCGCCGCGATATAAAAATTCAAAATAAAACAGCCAGCCCCCGTAAGGGGGCCGGCTGTTTTTGGCTATTAATTTTTCGATACTAGGGGACTAGCTAACTTAAGGGAATGATACGTCGCTTGTCCTCCACTCAACTAGGCCTGACATGAAGTTTGTCGTGTTTATCGTACCCCCTCCTTGCCACCTAAATCCTTCAAAACCTATTGAGTAGATGCCTGTAGGTAGAGGAGAGCCGTCTGGTCTTCTACCTAGGATTTGGAAGGTTACAGGTATTGATACTTCTGTACCTTCTGGGATCCTAAAGCTGTTTGTAAGTCCCGAAGTGTTGCTTCCGCTAGGGATGCTAAATGAGGTTGATGTAGCGGCACTCCCTATACTATTGTCGGATGCACCATTCCTATAAACTTGGAATGACCCGCTTGTAGATCCGAAAGCAGGGGATGTAGAAGCTGCTGTACCAAGTATCAGATCTTCTCCTACCGCTCTAATCCTCAAGTTGAATGTGGCGGTGAGAGTAGATGTGCTCATATTGCTTGTACCACCAAACTGGGGTGCACCATTTGTGGTGATGCTTGCGGATGAAAGTGAAATCTCTGGACCAACATTTCTCACTGTCACAGGGTAGCCGATGGCGCTGCCCGTGATGTCGCTCGTGTCTATACTGTCACCAAGATTGTTTTCTGCTGTGATGCCTGAAGAGGAGGCACTAGCAGAAAATGTAACAGGATTGATGTCACTATTCCTTATGTCAGCTCTTACACTGAGTGTGCGAGTAGTGTTTATTGGTATGTTGTAATCGATATTACTAAACACTGCTGTGTCGCCATTTACTGATGTATTGTCTATCTCTCTAGAGCCGTCATACAAGTAAAGTGTGCTTGAAGCGTTTGCACTTCCGCTACCACTTTTACTTATATTTACTCTGAGGTCTCTCATCACGATATCAGCTCTCTCTGCTCTGAGGTCAAAGGTGAGTAGAGTGAGCCTGTCTATCTCGTTGTTGTTTACACCGGAAGAAGAGACTACATTTTGAGCTCTCGGAGTAGAGTTGTTTAGAGAAAGTCTAAGTGTCGCTGTCTCTGAAAGACTTTCCTGTACGCTAAAGCTTCTTGATACGCTTGAGCCAAAAGAAGGACCGTAGTGGTCTATACCTGCTCCGTCTGTACCTCTCACACCGTTGTTTGCAAGTGATATAGAGCGAGAGCCTCTGTCATTCTGGTCTATACTAGTCCGCACATCTGCTCTGATCACCAAGTCTCTAGATGTTTCCTTCGGTACAATGTAGCTAAAACCCGTGAGGTCTATAAAGTAGTTGTCACCTTCTCTGATCACATTTGATGAATTCAGGTCTCTAGATGCTATGCTTGTGTTTGAGTTGCCCTCGCTCAAATATATTCGAGAGAGTACTCTATTGTACAAGGTTGAGTTTGTGCCTAAGTTTACACGGACTCTTTGTACCGCTATGTCGGAAGTCCTAGCTTCTACTCTCATACCAAGCACTGCTACACCAGTCTGACCTTCGTAGATAGTAGAGCTTATGCCGGCGTTGGTCTGGCTAACTGTCATGATGCCCTCTACTCCTGGAGTGGTGATGCCGCCAGTTGTAGGAGTGGTGGTGCCTGTAGTTGGTGGTGTGGTAGGTGTTTGGGCTGCAAGGATCGCGTTTATCCTAGCTCTTGTTATCGGACCGAAATATCCGGCTGTCGGGCTGATGCTTTGTGCAGCTTGGAAACGAGAGAGAGCCGCTTGTGTGAGTGTGCCGAAGTATCCATAAGCTACACCTGTAGGCATAACCAAATACCCATTTGTAACTAGGAACTGCTGAAGTCTAGTCACTTGTGCACCCGTGCTTCCTAGAGTCAGGTCGCTAGTGAAGACGAAGCTCGGAGTAGTCGGAGTACCTCCGGTTTGCTGTCCAGCTATTATTGCTTGTAGTTGGCTCACGAGTGCTAGCAATGTGTTTATCTGTGCCCTGAGGTGAGCGTCGGTGCTTGTAGTGGTAGTCGCCTGCGCGTTTGCTCTTTGGGGATTAATTCCAAAGCTTGGGATTAAGAGACCCAGGATGAGTGCTCCGCCCAAAAGCCACTTAAGCACCTTTTCCTTTTTTGTGCTTTCTTTGTTGTTCATAATTTTGAATTAAAAGTTTTTGAATAAGATAATAATTGCTGAACTGCCATTTTTGTAAGGCATAATAAAAGTGATGAGTTTTTGTATAACTCTTACTTCTAAGGAGTCTTACTTATAAATGGTATGTCCGCGACTTTAGGTTAACATTTGAATTGGGAAGTTTTGATGAAGAGGGGACAAACAAAATATCGCCGTATTAGTGGAGATATTTTGTTTGTTACTTTTTGTTTGGCGATTATCCTATAAAGGTGAGGGCCTTTCCTGTCTTGCCGGCTCTGCCGGTCCTACCTATCCTGTGCACATAGTCTGCGTAAGTTTGAGGGAGGTCATAGTTGATGACATGTGTTATGTCTTTGACATCGATGCCTCTCGCTGCCACATCGGTGGCTACGAGTATTTGTACGAGATTATCTTTAAAAAGTCCGAGAGCCTTTTGGCGTTTGTTGTGATTTTTGTTGCCGTGGATGGACTCTGATTTGAAGCCTCTTGAAGCAAGCTCTTTTGAGAGCTTTTCTACTCCATGTTTGGTTTCCCCGAAGACAAGCACTTTGGTGAAGCCATCTTTCAAAAGAAGGTCGTGAAGGATGTCTATCTTTGTTTTACCCGAGTCCACTCTTACTATGTCTTGGTCGATACTCTTGGCTGTGTCTTGTGTTTTTACTGAGATAGAAACCGGGTCTTTTAGGAATACCTTTATAAGACTTTCGATTTCGGGAGACATGGTGGCTGAGAAGAAAATAGTGTGTCTCTCGCTCGGCATTTTGGACATCATAAATTTCATGTCACCGATGAAGCCCATGTCGAGCATGCGGTCTGCTTCGTCGAGGACTATTGTCTTGAAGAGAGACAAGTCTAAAATCTTTCTCTCTATCAAATCTTTTATTCTTCCTGGTGTGCCTATGACGAAATGATGGCTCCTCCTTAGGTTTGAAATCTGGCTACCTATCGGCGCGCCGCCCACTGTGACTACAGAAAATATACCGAGCCCGACCGCAAAGTCTCTTAGCTCCTTTTCTATCTGGATAGCGAGCTCTCTTGTCGGGGCCGCGATGATGACCTTCTCATTTTTATTTTTCAAAACTTTGTCTAAAAGAGGGATGAGGAAAGCTGCCGTCTTGCCTGTGCCTGTGTTGGCGATGCCGACGATGTCTCTTGCCTTTAGTATGTGAGGGATAGCTCTGTCTTGTATTGGGCTAGGGGAGAGGTAGCCCTTTTTTGCTATGTTTGATTTTATTTTTTCGTCAATCAAAAAGTCTACGAACTTGTGCTCTGGCACAAACTTCTCTGCCTCTTCTACTATGACGGCTTTGTTTATAAATTTGGATACATCTATATGCTGGCCAAATCTTTTGCCCCTGCTCCTACCGCCCCTTTGGAATTTCTCTCCCCTTGAAGGTTTGCCGCCTCTTCCTCCAAATCTATTATTAAATTTTTGGCCTCTGTTTAGGGGCCTTCTGTTTTCTTTGTTGAACATAATTACTTAACTACACCCTGATGTCCGCCTAGGTTATATTAGTTAAGCAAACAAAAATAGTGATATTACCCATTAAGTATATACTATTTGGTCTATCTTGTCAATACAGGCGTACAGGCGGGTAAAAATGGCCTTTTTATACACATATTTAAATTGTAGCTACTCCTCGCTCATATATAATGTATGTATGGCTAAAGGCTTAGGAATACGAAAGGAAAAGAAGAAACCAAAGAAGAACAAACTCGGTAAGTAAGGTCTCGGTGGCTCTGGTTTCTCAAATTCATATCTCTTTAATGTGGGCATTTTAATATTGCCGTTTTTTGCTTTTGTGGTATAAATATTTTCGGAAAGGATCGGTGATATTTGAATGATGAGAGCGTTTGAGGTCGAGCTTCAGTTTGCTAGTCAGAGGCTCGAGGCTTTCCTAAAAGCAAATCGTAGGTTGCTCGGGGAGTCTGGTCTCGAGTCACAGATGGTTGTTGGTCGCTATGCGGCGGCGATAGCCGGCAACTTCATCGCTTGGCTCGGGATGACTTATCCCTGGCTTAGGCATGAGCGGGCGAGGCGTGTCGTTTTGGACAATTTGCGATGCGATATGGGGGTCAACCGCCGGAGTGTGCTCCTTAGGTTTGCTAAGAAGTGCGGTGCAATACTTGGTGTAGATGAATACGAGCATGTCGCGTATCATGTGGGCTCCGTCTTCAATTTACTGGCAGACCCTTCGTTGGCGGGGCTGAGGGGGCTCGCCCTTCTTGCTACACTCGAGCGTCTTTCGCTTACCTTTATCCCCGAACTTGCACGCATGGCCGAAGAGTGCGGGTGTGTTGACTTTACATATATCCAATCTCATAACAGTGCTAGTGCGGCTCATTCCATCGCCCTTATTGAGGCGGTAAGTGATGAAATGGTGGTGGGTTATCTGTCGGCCGAGACTGTGGTCGCGGAGGCATCAAGGTTGGCAGAAGATCTCATCAATCAAATCTTCTCACAAGACTAGCTGGCTGGCTCAAAAGCCGCGCTTTCGGGCGCGGCTTTTTGTTTGGGTTTAAAAATGCACTAAGAAGTGGTAGAGTTTGGGGGATGAAGGAAATCTTTTTGGATATAGGGTTTATACTTCTCATGTATCTCTTGGCTTTTTTGTTTGGTTTTGGGTATAGGGCTGTTTTGAAATATTTTGCCAAAGGGACTGTGAGAGGGGTGAATAAAAATATTGGGAAGGTAGGGCGCCTTGTGCGCTTCGCTATAGGTGTGCTACTACTCATCCTCGCCATCACCACCACATGGAGCCCGCTCACTCTCTTCTTCTCTGGCTTCGCCATCTTCGAAGCTCTCTTTAGCTGGTGCGGCTTCTACGCCGCCATTGGCAAGAATAGCTGCCCAGTGGGGTAAAAGTTATGAAAAATAAAGAAGCAAAAGCACGAATAAAAATAAACAAACTCCTTGAACAAGCAGGTTGGCGTTTTTTTGATAATGAAAAGGGACAAGCAAATATTTCGCTTGAGCCGAATGTAAAACTTACCCAAAAGGACATTGACGCTTTTGGTGAGGATTTTGAATCTACAAAAAACGGATTTATTGATTTTTTATTGCTTGATGAAAAAGGTTTTCCGTTTGTTATTTTAGAAGCCAAAAAAGAATATAAAAACCCGCTCGACGGCAAAGAACAGGCGAGAAAATACGCTCATACCGAAAACGCCCGCTTTGTTATTCTTTCAAACGGCAATCTTCACTATTTTTGGGATTTAGAACGAGGTGATCCTGAAATCATCACCGAATTTCCGACACAAGAATCTTTGAAACACAGACAGGATTTCAAACCAGATAATCAGCGTTTGGCAGACGAAGAAGTCAGAGACGATTATATTGCACTTACGCAAAACCCGAATTTCAAAGATGATCCTCGCTACAAACAAGAAGAAACGCGAGAGCAATATCTTTGGGAAGAAAATTTGCGAATTTTGCGACCTTATCAGCTTAAAGCAATACACGCTTTGCAAAAATCCGCCGAAGCTGGAAATGATCGTTTCCTTTTTGAAATGGCAACGGGGACAGGAAAAACGCTTATTTCCGCCGCCGTCATCAAACTGTTTTTGCGAACAGGCAACGCCAAAAGAATTTTGTTTTTAGTGGATCGCTTAGAATTGGAAGATCAAGCGCATAAAAACTTTGTCCGCTATTTGAGCAATGATTTTTCATCAGTTATTTACAAACAAAACCGCGATGACTGGAAAAAAGCGGAGGTTGTCATTTCAACAGTTCAAAGTCTTTCGGCGCAAGATAAATACAAAAAACTTTTTTCGCCGACTGATTTTGATTTGATTATCGCCGATGAATCACACCGCGCAATCGGCGGAAACTCGCGCGCAGTTTTTGAATACTTTATCGGCTACAAATTGGGCTTAACTGCAACACCGAAAGACTATTTGAAAAATGTTGATCCACAGAAACTTTCACAAAAAGACCCGCGCGCTTGGGAAAGACGACAACTCTTGGACACTTACACGACATTCGGCTGTAAAAATGGCGAGCCAACTTTCCGATTTAGCTTGCTTGACGGCGTAAAAGAAGGATTTTTGATCAATCCTATTGTTTCAGACGCGCGAACCGACATCACCACCGAACTACTCTCGGAAAAGGGCTACGCGGTTATGGTTGAAGATGAAGACGGCACAGGAAGCGAAGAAACATTTTTCCAAAAAGATTTTGAAAAGAAATTCTTTTCCGAAAAAACAAATCGCGTCTTTTGCCAAACACTCATTGAAAATTCTCTCAAAGACCCAATAAGCGGAGAAATCGGCAAGACCATTGTGTTTTGCGTGAGCCAAAAGCACGCTTCCAAAATTACCCAAACGCTCAACCAAATGGCGAGCCAACTTTGGCCCGACAAATACAATTCTGATTTTGCGTTGCAAATAACTTCAAACATTGCCGATAGCCAGCAATTCACAATCAACTTCGCAAACAATAACCTAAACGGACACACCAAGTTTTTGGAAAACTATAAATCCAGCAAAACGAGGGTTTGCGTAACTGTTGGAATGATGACCACGGGCTACGACTGCCAAGACATTTTGAATCTTGCGCTTATGCGCCCGATTTTCTCGCCGACTGATTTTATTCAGATCAAAGGACGAGGAACAAGAAAATTCACCTTTGAATATATGGACGAATACGGCGAAAAGCACAAAAAGCCAAAAGACCATTTCAAATTTTTTGATTTCTTCGCTAACTGCGAATATTTTGAAGAAAAATTTGATTATGACGAGGTTTTGCAACTGCCTATCAAGCAAAAAGGAACAGGCGGAGAAGGACCAGTCGGTGTTGACATTGATGAATTTGAAACTTTCAATCCCGATAAAGTAAAAACTCTTACGGAAACACCTGTCGGAATAGAAGGGATGAAAGTTGATCGCAAACTATTTGAAAAAGCTCGCGAAGAATTGCAAAAAGACACTGAGGTAAAATCTGCCGTGGAAAACGAGCAATGGGACAAAGCGGTGCAAATTATGCGCGACAAATACGAAGACAAACCGCAATTATTCTTGAATCTTGAAAAAATCCGCAAGAGCGAAAACCTTGATCGCCGTATTTCTTGGCGCGAATTCTTGGAACGAGCCTTCGGCTTGATTGACGTTTTCAAATCCAAAGACGAAAAACTGGAAGAAGAATGCGAAAAGTTTATTTCAATTTACAAGCCCGAAAGCAAATATGTTCCGCATATCAAAAACTATCTGAAAGCGTATGTTACGGATGAAAAATTCCGCGACATTATCAACAACAAACATTTCGCCGACTTGAATGTTTATGCGGGGTTTACAATGGCGGAATTTAAGGAATTAAACGGATGGCGGGAAACTGTGCCTGAATATGTGAAAGATTATGTTCCCGTTAATCAGTTTATGAGGTAGCCAAAAATATTATGCTTGATCAGACTACAAAACGAAAACTAGACTCTGCCCGACAAATTCTTGTCGGCAAAGTGCCAGACCCCAAGGCGCAAGTTGAGCAAATCACGACTGCGCTTGTCTATAAGTTTATGGACGATATGGACAAGGAATCGGAAGAGCTTGGCGGAGAGGCGAAATTTTTTGCCAACAGTTTTTCACAGTATTCTTGGACGAAACTTATGAACAACAAACTTTCTGGGCAAGAACGCCTTGATTTATATGTTCAGGCAATTACGAATATGTCTAAAAACCCGCATATTCCGCAATTGTTTCGTGATATTTTCAAAGGCGCGTTTTTGCCATACAACGATCCTCGCACACTTTCGCTATTTCTCAAAGAGATCAATGAATTTAATTACGAACATAGCGAAAACTTGGGCAATGCTTTTGAATATTTGCTTTCTATTCTCGGAAGCCAAGGCGACGCGGGACAATTCCGCACACCTCGCCACATTATTGATTTTATAGTTGAAGTGGTTGATCCAAAAAAGAACGAAACAATCCTTGATCCCGCTTGCGGAACGGCTGGATTTTTGATTTCTGCATACAAACATATTTTGAGGCAGAATAAAGAAAAATCTCTCACGCCAGACGAAAAATTGAAATTGATGAATAATCTTGCGGGCTATGATATTTCGCCCGATATGGTGAAATTGGCGCTCGTAAATTTGTATTTACATGGCTTTCCAGATCCAAAAATTCACGAATATGATTCACTCACAAGCGAAAAGCGGTGGGGAGAAACATTTGATGTAATAATGGCAAACCCGCCCTTTACAACACCAAAAGGCGGAGTTAGTCCACATTCAAGGTTTAATGTAAGCGTGAAAAGAACTGAGGTTTTATTTGTTGATTATATTGTCAATCATTTAAATATTTCTGGACGCTCTGGTATTGTTGTTCCCGCTGGAGTGGTTTTTAAAGATGATTCTGGTTATGTCAAAATAAGAAAAAATCTTATTGATAGCAATCTACTCTGGGCTGTAATTTCGTTGCCTGGCGGAGTTTTTAACCCATATTCCAATGCTGAAACAAGCATTTTGTTTTTAGATAAAAAAGTTGCCCAAAAAACAAGTAAAATTTTGTTTGTAAACATCAACAATGATGGTTATAGCCTTGGGAACACAAGAAATCCCATTAAAGATAATGATCTGCCTTCGGCTTTGGAATTATTGAAAAATTATGCTAATGGGAAAAATATAAACAGTAGCCAAGCGTTATTTGTTGAAAAAGAGGATATAAAAAATAATTATTACATTCTTGTCGGCGATAGATATAAAAAGAATGGTGATAAAAAAACAAAAAATCATCTGCCGTTGAGTAAGCTTTTATTGCGGAATAAAACGCCAATAAATATTGAGAGCAATATTGTGTATAAAAGAGCAACCATAAAACTTTATGGGAAAGGTCTTTCAATAAGAGATGAGGAGATAGGGTCAAAGATAAATACAAAAAAACAATTTCTTATCAAAAAAGGTCAGCTACTACTTTCAAAAATTGATGCCCGAAATGGAGCGTTTGGAATAGTCCCTCAAGAATTAGACGGGGCAATTATTACTGGAAATTTTTGGGCTTTTGATATAAATGAAAATTTTGTAAACAAAGATTATTTGTCTTATCTGCTCTCTTCTAAAAAATTCTATTCAATTTGTAAAGATGCCAGCTCTGGGGTTACAAACAGAAAATACTTAAACGAAACTAAATTCTTGGCAATGGAAATTGAATTACCAAAAATTGAAGAGCAGAACAAATTGATAACGGAATTAAATGGTTACAAGAGTAAAATTGAGGAGTTGCAGAAAGAGCTTGATTCCAGAATAGCAAAAGAATGGGATGTATAATTTATCGAAACATGAAGCTGAAAAGTATCAAAAAAATCAAAGGTTATAAATCGTTCCAAGATTTTGATTGGCAACCTTTTTTGAATAATGAAACTTTTCATGATGAAGTAAATATTCTTTATGGCGAAAATGGAAGTGGTAAAAGCTCAATTGCCAACCTTTTGAAAAGTGTTTCAGAAAATAAAGATTTTGGTAAGTACATACCAGCCGAAGCGTGTTTGGTATTTGATGACGGCGAGAAAAAATATCCAGTAAATAACGATTGGGACAATAAAATTTCAAAAGGTTCCATTTTGTTTTTTGATCGCGAATTTATTGATAAAAATGTTCATTTGGGACACAGACGAGACACAACGCAAAACGGACAAGAACAAGAATCGGGCAAGATGATTATCGAGTTTGATAGCGACGCTATCAATTTGCGTGGTGTAAGAGATACGGCTAAAAAAGCGAAAGACGAACAAGACCAGAAAATTAAAGATTTCAATTCTGCGAATAAGGATTCATTGGCTTTTGCTTTGACTGACAATGAACAGCCGTTTTTCAAAAACTACAAAGATAAAAGTGAAGAAGAAATCAAAACAGCAAAACAAACATTGGGAAAGGAGAAAAAAGAAGCCGAAAAGAGCCTTGAAACAGATCAGGGATTGCAAAAGAAAGTCGCCAGTATCCAAAGAGACATAAAAAGCTTGCCGACAGAAGAAGTTGAAATTTCCTTTTCTGATGAGAAAACATATCAGGCAATTTTTGATTTTGACCTAAAAGAGCAGGCAAAAATAGAAGCCGAGCAGACTTTGATTGATAAAGTTAAATCGCATAAATCATTCTTTGAAACTGGTTTTGAAATTAGAAAGACACACCAAAATCAGTGTCCTTTTTGCCAATCTGAAAATGAAGAAGCAGGAATCAAAAACATCGTTGATCTATACGAGCAAATTTATGACACGACATATAAAACACAAGTGCATCAATTTGAAAAAGATAAACAAGTCCTGCTTGATGAAATTTCACAAATTACACAAGCCGTTTCCGATTTTGATTTGAACAGTATTTTTCTTGAACTTAAAAAATTAGACCAAAATTACAAAATACCAAATATCTACTCTGTTGATGACGAAAAAACATACAAAAAACCAGCGGTGAAAGAGATAAAAGAGTTGAGTGGTAAAATAACGAAACTTGCGAAGCCAAGCAAAGAGGACATCAAAGAGCTTTATGCAAAAGTAAAAACTGAATTTGAGGCGATTGAAGCATTTTTCAAGTCAATTAGTGATTTTGTAGATCAAAAGAACAAGCTCATTTCTAAATTCAAATCCGACAACACCGATGAAAAACTTCAAGCACGAATTGTTTCAAGCGGTAAAAGAATTGCTGAAATTGAAAAAGAGTTGGTTTTTATAAATGGAAACAAGATAAAGGAACAACAAAAGAAAGAGCAAAAAGAAAAGGAACAAAAAGCTTTGCAAGATGTTTTTGCTACGCTAAAAACAGAATACGATACAGCCTTAAAAGAATACGAAGATCATTGTTCGACAAAGGCTTTTTCAAACCTTTTGTCTAAAATTCAAGAATATTTCAAAAATTTCAATTTTAGTTTTAGGCTTGAACCAAAAACAGCACCAACAGGAAACAAAACCGAATTTCCGTTTGCGTTCAAGGTTTTGGATTTTGAGGGAAACGAGCGAGATTTCAAAGAGGGACTTTCCGAGGGGGAAATTCAGGTTTTGTCCCTTTGTTTTTTCTTTGCGTTTCTTGATATACAAAAAGATAAAAAACAAAAGGTGCTTGTTTTTGACGACCCGATCACGAGTTTGGATAATAGCAATTTGAGTTGTCTCGTTGATTTAATCGCCGAAGAGCAAAAAAACTTTTCACAAATTTTTGTTTTTTCTCACCACAGAACCTTTTTCAAATTTTTAAGAAAGCGATTTGATAAAAATTGCCATGAATACAATCTAATCCGAAACAAAAAAGAATTTGGCGGAAGTTTTATTTGCAAAAGTAAATCTGATAAATTTTTGGCTAAGCTGAAAAATTTTGAAACTGACTTGGCGAAAATTCCGCCAGCAAGTCTTGATGTTGAATTGAAAGTCGTTGAATATGGGCAATATTTGCGATATGAGGTTGAAAGGCATATCAAAAATAATTTATTGCACTGGAACGCAAATGATTTCCCAACGGCGATTGATGGTGTAAAATGTAATAAAGAGATAGATGACGGCGATTTGGACAAAATCAAGCAAATATATTCGTTTTGCAACTGGACGACTTCGCATGTTGATGTAGGAGATGATCATGGACTTGGACAACTGAAAACAAAAATCGCCGATTTTGTAGCAATTGTTAAATAGTCCCGCCGTCCCGCCGAAAAGTTTTGGGGGCGAAGCCCAAGCAGGCGGGCAAAAAGGAAGGGGGTTGGGGGAAGGGATTTTTGCCCGCCTGCTTCCGTTCTCCTTCTTTTTAAGCAAAGAAAAATTGTTAAAATAAATTTATGAGTATAGAATTTTCTAAAAATTTAATTAAAGGAAAGATTGCAGAAGTTGTGTTTGAACAAATGATTCGTGAAGAAGGCAAATATACAGTTATCCCTTTTGGTTATGAGCATACAGTACCAACACTTTCTCAATACCAGCATTTGGCGGTAGTAAAACAGATAATGGATAATATTTCTGATGCCCCTGATTTCGCTCTTATTTCAGAAGATAAAACAAAAGTTTATTTAGTTGAAGTTAAATTTCAAAGTAGATTAAATATTAATGATTTAGAAGAATACGCAATAAAATTATGTGATAGGTGGGAGTATCCCTGGCTTTTTGTTGCAACACGTGACGGTTTTTATAATGGATTATGTAGAGACATAATAAAAGAAAGACGAATCCCAGAACTAACAGAAAATTGGGTTAAAAAAGAACGACAAGAGGAATATTTGAAATTACTAAACGAGTTTGAAAAATAATTTTGTGGGTGTAGGATTTGGGGGATTGATAAAATCCCGTAAAATAATTTATATAAAAACATGGCTATAAAAATTACATATTTTGTACACGGCACGACTACAGATAACGAGAAGCACATTTCTTCAGGTTGGAAGGATGTCGAGTTGTCAGAGCTTGGAGTTCAGCAGTCTAAAGAATTAACCGGAAAGACAAAAGACCAGAAATTTGATGTTGTGTTTTGCTCGGATTTGAAACGAGCTCATGACTCAGCTAAAATCACTTGGGAAGGCATATATGAAATTATCCCTGATGCACGACTTAGAGAATGTAATTATGGCGATTTGAATGGTGCGTCTTCTGATGTTGTCGAACCGATGCAAGAAGGTGAATGCCTCGAGAAACCATTTCCAGGTGGTGAGAGTTATGAGGATGTGAAGTCTCGCATCGCAGATTTTTTGGAATTTCTAAAACAAAATTATGAAGGGAAGCATGTGGCTATAGTCGCACATAAGGCGCCACAAATTTCGCTTGATGTGTTGCTTAGGAGTAAGACTTGGGAGCAGGCGCTCGCCGAGGATTGGAGGAAGATAAAAGCGTGGCGCCCAGGTTGGGAATATAATTTGGAATAGTTGTTTTGGGAGGGAGGGGGATTTTGGTGGTGTGTAATTATGGCCGTAGTCACTAGCGTGATTACGGCCATAGTTACGAGCGGGTAGGAGCGGAGAAAATAAATTTCAGTAGGTAAGCTTGCAAAATTGAGAAGTTGTGTTATGGTTAGTGACAGAAAGGAAACCGTTTTAACTAACCATGTCTAAACATTCAAGGGCGGGTGGTAAATTCACAGGCAATCACACGACCCTTATACCCGCCGCGACTATCGTCTGTGATATCGCGGCTGCCTGTCCTACTGTGACCAAAATCACACCCGGATTTATTAAGGCAGGGCTCAAGTCGGTTAGTGGCAAGCGTCGAGTAAAAATTTTGGAAAAGGAAAGGGTGCTTTCCGTTTCCGTTAGGGATAATTGTTCCCAACAAGAAATTTTTGTTTATGGGACAGACTTGCGGGCTGCGAATCTCGCAATCGCTAATGGATCGAAGAAACATGGGTTTGCAGTTACGGAATGAACCCGCCGCTTGCAGTAACGGAGACCCTCCGTTTGCAGCGGCGGGTTTTCGTTTGTCTAAAATTTTAATAGATGAGGAGGATTACAAACTTGATTTTTTGTAATAAATAATGTAAAAATTGTGGCGGATGTTAGGTTAAGAAAGGACAGGTTGGTAAGTGCCTAAGAAAAAGGTAATTCACTATTTTTGCCACGATATCACTTCTAATGGTGACATCTTGTGTGGTATGCTCGAAGCCCTCTTCGGGGTGGTGGTTGTGAGGTTTGCCTGGGACATCGAGGAAATCGTGGAGAGGGATGTTCGAAAAGATATCCCCATCCTCTGTATTTTTGCCCCACCTCTTCGGCAAAAAGAAGACGCCGAGCGTGTGGAAAGGGAAGTCTGGGAAAAAGTAAGGGAGTTGTTGAGGGGGACACCAGCCTTGTGGTTGTCTGGGGACCGAGGCCAAGACCTCAGGTTTCTGAGGCTGACCAAGGTGGTCCATACAGAAGAAGGAGACCCATTTGGGTCCTTCGTTCGCGCGGTGCATAAGATCACGGGGATTGTGCCTCGAGCTCCGCTCAACATGTAGGGCGATCACCGGCCTAAGCTTCAAGGGTGTCGAGCAGTCGACGCCCTTTCGTTTATCTAAAATTTATAAATGGGAAAGATGGTATAGTGTTAGGGTATTTACTTATAACCTTTAAATAAAAATATGTCATTAAACATAAAAATAATTTTGGCGAGTGTGAGGCAGGGAAGATTTGGTGACAAACCCGCTAATTGGATAAATGAAATAGCAAATAAGTCTGAAGGGGTGTCAGCTGAGCTCCTCGATTTGAAGGATTATGAGCTGCCAGTATTTTCTGAAGCCGTTTCTCCTTCGCATATGACGGAAGATTATACTAAGCCCGATGTATTGAAATGGGCACAAAAGATTGCCGAGGCAGACGCTTTCATCATCGTCACTCCAGAATACAACCATGGCTACCCATCTTCTTTGAAAAACAATATCGATTATCTATATAAGGAGTGGATCAACAAACCAGTGTGTTTCGTGGCTTACGGCTCTACTGGTGGAGCAAGGGTGACGCAGCAGCTAAGGGAAGTTTGTATTGAGCTTCAGATGGCGCCTATCAGAAATAGTGTGCACATAATGGCACCTTGGTTTTTGACAGAAGCTGACGGTAGTTTGAAATCTGGTGCGCTCGACCCTTATATCAAGCCAGCTGAAAATATGCTTACTCAACTAAAGTGGTGGGCCGAGGCTCTCAAAAAAGCTAGAGATAATAAATAATATTTATCATTTTTAAAATAACTCCCATGATAATTTTCAAAAATTATCATGGGACTAAGAAAATATGGAACTAAATAAATTAACTGAAGAAGAAAGAAGAGTCATCATCGACAAGGGCACCGAGGCGCCATTTACGGGTGAGTATGTAAACAACAAAGCGACTGGTGTCTATGTGTGTAGGCAATGCAATGCTGCCCTCTATAACTCGAAAGACAAATTTGAGAGTCATTGTGGTTGGCCCAGCTTTGATGATGAGATACAAGGCGCGGTCAAGCGTACTCTAGACGCTGACGGTCAAAGGACAGAGATCACTTGCGCTCGTTGTGGCGCTCACCTAGGGCATGTCTTCGAGGGTGAGCAAATGACAGACAAAAACATCCGCCACTGTGTCAACTCTATTTCTCTAAAATTTATTGAGGGAGTCGAAGGAAAAGGGGAGTAAAAATGGTGCTCTCGAATTTGGTATAATCAAAACGTATGAATACTAAAAAAATTATTATTAAGCTTTTGGTTGGGGGGGTATTGGTCTTGGGTTTTTTTTCTTTTAATTCTTATATACGTAGAGAGAAGCAGGCTGATGTCGCCCTTGATCCTAAAAATGCAGAGTACACGATCGAAGGTGAGAGGGTGAAGCTCGTCGGTGGTGTGACCGAAAGTGATTTTTTGCTTACAAAGTATTTTGGAAATGAACTTACTGTTGATCTAAACGATGATGGGCGCGAAGACAAAGTATTCCTCGTGACTCAAGAAAGTAATGGAAGTGGCGTCTTCTACTATGCAGTCGCGGCTCTGAATACAGAGAGTGGCTACCTCGGTTCAGACGGCTATTTCCTTGGAGATAGGATAGCCCCACAGACTACAGAGGTGAGCCAAAACCCACAACATAAAAATGTCATTGTTGTAAATTATGCGGACAGGCTACCTACTGAGCCGATGAGTACAAGCCCATCTGTGGGTAAGAGTGTATATTTGAAACTCGATCCAGTCTCTAGAGTGTGGGGCGTAGTCGAGCCAGATTTTGAAGGGGAGGCTAGGTAAGTCTGTGTTTGGATAGTTTAGTTTTGCCCAACAATCTTAATTTTGGTATTTAATTCAGAATTGCAGATGATATAATTAATCCTTCATGAGGACTAAGGTATTTTTTTTAATAAAATTTGTCGCGATATTTGTTGTATTTGGTTTTTTCAAAACTGCGAGCGCTGACACTCTTTCACTCACTGCAGGTAGCAATGCGACTACCACTCCAAACGTGGCTACCGCCATCACAGGTTTCCAAATAGTTGGGCCTACGAGTCAGACTACACCAGTCAAGATAAGGGCGACGAGTGGTACCTTAAATCTTTCTACTATTTCTGGTGTGACTATGAGCGGCAATGGTACCGGCACGGTCAACCTTTCTGGTACGGTTGAGAAATTGAACCAAGCCCTCTCTACTCTCACTTATACCAGAGGCTCTACTGGTACAGACACTCTAGAGGTATCTCTCGTCGAATCAGGAGAAGTATTTTTTGAAGACAATGGTCACTTGTACAAATTTATAACTTCAACACTGAATTGGAACGCTGCCAAGACCGCAGCAGAAGCTCAGACTGCATACGGTGTGAGTGGGTACCTGGCTACAGTTTCTACTACCACTGAAAATGCTTTTATTTCTGCCCGCCTTGTGGCTGATGGTTGGTTTGGTGCGAGCGACTCAGGGAGTGAGGGTGTGTGGAAATGGGTGACAGGACCTGAAAATGGCACTACATTTTGGAATGGTGCATCTGGTGGCAGTGTGGTGTCTGGGCAGTATGCAAACTGGAATTCAGCCGAACCTAATGATAGTGGAGGCAACGAAGACTGTGCACAATACTACTCTGCAAGCGGAAAGTGGAATGACTTGCCTTGTACTGGGTTCACTCTATCTGGATACGTCGTAGAGTTTGGTGCTCCTGGTAATTTGCCGACGGTGGTCGCTCAAAATATTTCTATCGTCACTGCGGATGTGCCTACTATCACATCTTTTTATCCAGCCAATGCTTCTACTACGGTGGCTACTACAAGCAACTTGGTGATAGGGTTTAGCAAAAGTGTCACCAATCAAACCGGAAATATTTTGATTAAAAAAGTATCGGATGATTCTGTGGCGGAAACAATAGATGCTTCTGGAGTTTTGATTTCTGGCAGTGGCACCAACTCTATCACCATAAACCCAAGTTCAAATTTGGAAGAGGGCACTCAATATTATGTGGTCGTGCCTGGTACGGCATTTAAAGATAGCTCAAACAATTTCTTTGCTGGGTTTTCTGCGAGTTCGACCTGGGCCTTCACTACAGGAGACACTACATCCCCGGTAATTACCAATATAGCTACTTCTGGCGTGGCTACGACGAGCGCGGCTATCTCTTGGGACACGAGCGAAGCTGCTTCTACAAAAGTCGTGTACTCCACTGGTAGCTCTTTTGCTTCTACTACGAGCGAGACTGACACTAGTCCGCGTCTCACGAGTCACACTAAAACAATTTCAAACCTGACTGCTTGCACCACTTACAATTTCAAAGTTGTATCAAGGGATGCATTTGCAAACGCCGCTACTTCTTCATCTTATCTCTTTACCACACTCGGCTGTCCTTCTTACTCTTTGCCTATAGCTGCGACTACTTCCTCTGTCACCGTGAGTGGGGCCGCTACTTCTACACTTACAGAAAACGGCCGCGGGATGCAAGTTGAGACGCCAGCAAACTTCACAGCCACTTCTTCTACTGTGGTGATCCAGATAAGGAGCATGGAGGCTGACCCTGTGCTCGAAAGTTTGAGTGTGCCAGCGGGTCTCACGAAGGCGTCTCAGGTAGTTTTTGATGTGAAAGCGCTTGTCGATGGCTCTGTCGAGCTAGACTCTTTTGACCATCCTGTCACTATGACATACACCTATACTGATGAAGATGTAATAGGTCTCGATGAGAGCACTCTTTGGATGTATCACTATCACGATAGTGTGTGGGATCCTCTCGATGACTGCACGGTAGACGCCGGGGCAAATACTATCACTTGCGATACACCCAACTTTTCTATTTTTGGTATTTTTGGCAGTCCGGTAAGTGCCGCTTCGACAAATAATACAGGTGGAGCTTCTGTCAGGAGTAGGGTGGCGCACTTTGCTGCCATGGGGGACACAGCTTCGGCTGAGCAATTGAAAAAAGATTGGCATTGGTTATTTGGCGTAAGCGAGGCTGCTCCTCTCGTCTCTACTTCGACCTCATACAATTTCACTCGTGATTTATATATAAGTTTGAGTGGCGAAGACGTGCGTGCTCTACAAAATCTACTCATATCAAAAGGCTTCGCCATACCGGCTGGGGCTACTGGGTATTTCGGGTTGCAAACCAAATCTGCGCTTTCTTTGTATCAGTCACAAAATGGCATTTTGCCTTCTCTTGGCTACTTCGGTCCAAAAACACGCGCCTTTATCGGGAAATAAATTAAGATACTTTATCGACTTTTGTTTTAAATCGAGATAATATGTTCGGGTAGTTGGTGTTTAAAAATAAAAACATGAAAAATAATTTACAAGCTGGGTTTTTGCCTTTTATCGTGATCGCTGTCGTGGCTGTGCTTGCTGTGGGTGGTGGAGTGTATTATGCAACTAGGGGTGACGAAGCAGGTACAGAAAGTGAGATAGAAACAGAAGCAAAAGTTGAGACTCATGGTGAGGTAGAAATAAAAGGTGAGTCTAGCAAATCAAGTTTGCGTTCACTACTCACTATCGGCAAAGATGTGGTTTGTACATTTGAAAGCTCTGCCAGAAATACTGAATCAAGCGGCACAGTTTATATATCTTCGACAGGACAGATGCATGGCAATTTTAATTCACAAAATCAAATCGGAAGCATCGAATCACACATGGTGGTCAAGGCAGACGGTATGGCTTATGTTTGGTCAGGAAGTCAGGGAACCAAGATGAACTTTTCTAAGATAGATGCAGCAGCTAGCTCTGAGACAGATACTTCAGTAAATATGGATGCGGAAGTTGAATATAAATGTAGTGATTGGAAGAGAGACAACTCCAAATTTGAAGTACCAACAAACGTCACTTTCATCGATATTGATGCCATGATGAAAGGCACCTTGCCAGGCAATATAGATATACAAGGAGTGATGAAGGGTAGTGTGCGTTAGTCTTTGTATTTGTATTCGAGGAGGTCTCCTGGACCACAATCTAGTGTTTTGCATATCGCCTCGAGAGTCGAGAAGCGGATGGCTTTTGCTTTGCCCGTTTTTAGGATTGAAAGATTGGCAAGTGTGATGCCCACCTTCTCGCTGAGCTCAGTAAGACTCATTTTCCTTTTTGCTAACATTACATCCAAGTTTACTAGTATCATTTGATTTAATGTTAGACTGTTAGATCATTCTCGGACTTCATATGGATAGCGCTTTCGACAAGCTTTTGAAGTACCGCAGCGAAGACAGCGACGATAAGAGGTGAGCATGCTGCGAGGAACCCTACGATAATGAGGCCTGGAGCGTCGTCCCACTGTGCTACCAAAAACACAACAGGCATGCCGAGCATGCAGAGCCCGCTCATGACGGTGGCAGCATATTTTATCTTCCTAAGAGCTTTGATACTTAAGTCAGAGAAGGCAATATTTTTATCTATATAATTTAAAAGTTTGAATGATTGGTAAATACAGAAGAAGAATGGTATCGCTATAAGATAGAGTCCAAACAAGATCGCTTCTTGTAGTGGGGCGAGGGGAGGGAACTCGAGAGCCGCACCCTTTGTTATGGGTGATAGAGCAAAAATACAAATCGCTAGTGCTATTAGAGTGCCAATACCTAAGACTATCCTTAGAAACCAAGTTGATCCTTTTTTCATAAATTATTAGTTACTTTTTAATTTCTATTAAGTGGTGTATTTATTTTATATTATTATTTATCGAATTACAATAAATATATACCGATAGTTGATAAATAATTAGTATTTTTTTTGGCTAAATAGGTATAATAATATTTAAAAAATATGAATGATATATTAATTGCACTCATGGCTGCTCTTACTACTCTCAGTAGTATTTTAACAACTTATGATCCATCACTTCAAAATTTACAAAATAGAGGAGTTAGTGTTTTAAAAACTAATCCTTCGGGGGAAATAATAGAGGAGATAATAATCCCTAGGAGGCGAGGGTCTATGCCGAGATATCAGGGTGGTGTGAGTCTCATCACTCCAACTATAGTGTTTGAAGATATAACTAAATTTATAACTGAAGGCCCTATCACTCTTTCTCCTTCGTCAAATAGTGCTGGTGTTTTTAGCTTTCTTAGTAGTAATACTGATAAGGTTACAATAAGTGGTAATACGGCTAATTTTGTTTCTATAAGTGCAGGGTCTTCTGTTATCACTGCAAATCAGAGTGCCGCGGGTGACTACTCCGAAGGCTCGGCTGCTATGACTATCACACTCTTGCACACATATTGTATAGCAGAGCCGTGTCTAAATGGGGGTGTCTGTAATCCTGTGATAGATGGAGATCAAAACTTTACATGTACTTGTGCGGAAGGGTTTGAAGGTCCTACTTGTGCTTTGTATGATGATGTTTGTACACCCCCAGCCCCTGGGTCGTGCAGGAATGCTGGGATTTGCGTGGCAGATGAAGATGGAGGGCATTGTGAATGTACTGGATGTTGGATGGGGGACTATTGTCAGACTGTAAATACAGAGTGTGAAGCTTAATTATAGTACTATTGTAATTTCTAATTTTTCTAATTTTAAAAGCTCACCAACTCAAAAGAGTTTGGTGAGCTTTTAAAGCTATTAATATATGCAACTTATACAGACGGTTGGTATATGTTTATGTCTTTAGCACCGTGGTCTGAGAGTATCTCTGATATACGAATATCGTCTTCTGAGTGGACAGCTAGTAATATATTTCCAGCCATGACACTGTCGTTGTATTCTTGTGTGCGAGGTTTGTCTACACCCCAAGCACCAAGCGCACCTATGAGACCTCCAGCCGCTCCTCCAGTCACAGCTCCAGCTGCTGCGCCGCCCGCTGCACCAGTGATCCCTAATGCTGCCATGAGAGGTCCTGCTGCAAATATGGGTCCCACTATGGGCACGGCTCCCGCAAATGCCGCTATGCCTCCAATAGCTCCCAACGCCCCACCTATGGCGGCACCTTTTTTGACGCCTTCAGCTGGAGTGTCAGAACTTATTTCGCTCGCATTTACTTCCATTTGCTCACTATCTCTATTTCGGTAAACATAAGAAATATCTTCCAGGTCTATTTTTAATTTGCGATGCAGTTCGTTGATTGCTTCTTCTGCATCCTTCCTAGAAGAAAACGTGGCCAAGGTCATCTTTTTCATGTTTTTATTATTAGTGATAATGTCTTAATTTTATTAAATGGGAATTAAGAAAGAGTGAAGTATTTTTTACAGAGTTTTTTTGTAAAAATATTTTACTCAGAACTGAAGCATTGATCTGTTTGGTTGTTTGGGCTGACCGTGAGTGCGTGGTCGGGCAAGCCAGCCTCATTTATATGCATGGCTATAGAGCCATTGCTGCCCGTAGTGGCTATGTTTGAAACAGAGCCATTTGGAAGTAGAGAAACCGCAATTTCACCAGGAGGTACTTCTGTGTCTATGGTTGGACCATCAAAAGAAAAACCATCTGATTTGTCGTAGGAAATAGTACACTCATTTCCACTAGCTGTATCTTTGACTGTGAGTGGTCCAAAATTTGAGAGTGCATCAGCAGGGCAGATGTAAGCTCCATTTTGCTGGATAGAGCAATTATCTGAATCTATAGAAATAAAGTCACTACTTGTTTCTCTAAATGCGAACCAAATTATTATGACTAATATTACTGCAGCTACCAATATTGCTATGTTTCTTATGTTACTCATATTTTTATAATTAACTTATATGAGTCTAATTTTAATAAACTTCATGAAAGTAGATAGAAGAATATATAAATTTAGCCAGATATTTTGATTTTGTTGTCAATATTTCTTTAAATTCTTGACTAGGGTATCCTATAAGTTATCATTAACAAATCCTTAAAAAATTAACTTTTATTTATGCAAAGCGAAAATAAATTGTCTCTTCCGATAGCTATAGCTTTTGCCGGTATATTGATAGCAGGCTCAATAATGTATGGCAAAGTTGGGACTCCCACCAACAAAGCTGCACAAGTGGCAGAAGTTGCAGGGCAGGAATCTCTAGATAGTATAAACCCAATTTCAGCAGATGATCATATAAGAGGTAGTAGGGACGCAGATGTTTTTATTGTTGAATATTCAGATACAGAGTGTCCTTTCTGTAAGAGACTCCATGACACATTGAAGCAAGTGATGGCAGAATACCAGGCGGGCGGAAAGGTAGCTTGGGTCTACAGGCACTTTCCTTTAGAGCAGCTGCATTCAAAAGCTAAAAATGAAGCTTTGGCTCTAGAGTGCGCAGCAGAGCTCGGTGGAAATGATAAGTTCTGGCAATACACAGATAGGATTTATGAGATAACTCCTGCAAACGATGGTCTTGACCCTCTCGAACTTCCTAAAATAGCTCAGTACGTTGGTTTGGATGTCGCAAAGTTTAATGAATGTTTGTCTAGTCAAAGACACATGGCTAAGGTGGACGCCGACCTTCAAAATGCTATCGCTACTGGAGGAGCGGGTACACCATGGAGCATAATCGTAGCTAAAGACGGCACCAAATATCCTCTTTCTGGAGCACAGCCATATGAAGCTATAAAGCAGATGATAGAGTCTGCACTTTCAAAAAACTAGTATGAACAAAAGTTTTTTAGGGTTAGTTTTGATCGTCGTCTTGGCAGTGGTTTCCTTATTTGTTTTTGCCCCTGAAGTCAAATACAAATTTGAGAATAATGCCGTTCACCCTCTAGACAATGTTAAGGGTAACAAAGATGCCAAAGTGATCTTGATTGAATACAGTGACTTTGAATGTCCTGCTTGTAGGACTTACTATCCGATACTGAGACAACTCTTTACCGAATTTGGTGATAGGGCAACTTTTGTTTACAGACACTTTCCTCTGACTAGTATCCACCCAAATGCTGAGTTTGCCGCTAGGGCAGCAGAAGCAGCAGGTAAGCAAGACAAGTTTTGGGAAATGCACGACCTACTTTTCCAAAAACAAGCAGAGTGGTCAAACATCGCTGATATAGTGCCTGTATTCAAAAACTATGCTGCTTTAGTGGGTATTGACGCAGATAAATTTGAAAGTGATTTTAATTCTAGAGAAGTAAAAGATTTTGTAAGTTCTCAAAAAGCACATGCAAATAGCTCTGGCTTCCCAGGTACCCCAACTTTTGTTTTGAATGGGGAAGTTATAGATAATCCTTCTTCACTCGAACAATTCAGGTCTATTATTTTGGAAAAAATAAAAGAAACTCAAAACTAGATTTTAGTAATCAACAGTTTTGATATTGTTTGCGATAGTTTTGTTATAAAATTATCGTATGGATTATTCTGATATCTATTTTGCAATCTCCTCAGTCTCTGTGATAGCTGTGGCTATACTTGTGCTTATCTGCCTCCTATATATCATCTCTATACTTTACGATATAAAAAGGCTTTCTGGGGTTGCAAGGAGGGAAGCTGAGACCATAGCCAGAGGCATACAAAAAGGCGCCGAACTTTTTGGTACTGGCATTTCAGGTGAAGCCAACACTTTCGTCAAAACACTTTTTGCTACATTGCTCACACATTTTGTTTCTAAATCTACAAAGAAGAGAAGTACTAAGTCTAAGGAGTAGTATTCTTTAACTAAAATTTAATTTACCAAAAATATCAAAGAGAACCTTTGATATTTTTGATATATGTTTTTACCTCGTATCCACTTTTGGGATGAAGAGGAGAGCGAGGAGGACTATGCTGCCCAAGGCATAAAAAGAAGCGCCGTAGCCAAAATTTGCAACTATAGGAAGGGCAACAAGAGGTACCAAAAGGAAAGAGATAGGTCTCACAATCCTAAAGAGGCTTATCATAGTAGTGTCCTTTTCTTTTACTTTTTTGAAAAAATAACTTTCGGTTGAGATCTCGACAATGCTTGCTCCGACTCTGGTGAGGAAAAGAGTGAGTGCGATAAATATCAAACCTTTGCCGGCTGATAGTGGTAGTACGAGGGTCGTGGCTGACATGATGATCGTGCCCACAACTAGTAATTCTTTTTCACCTATAAATTTGTCATTTAATATGCCTGTGGGAAATTGGAAGAGGAGGAAGGGTGTAAGCATGATTGTAAAAATGACGCCTATATACTCCCAGCCGATGCCTAACTCTTTATATAAAAATAGGGGAAGGTATATGACCATCCAAGAATAAAAAAAGTTTAGAATAAAGTTGATGACCAAGATTTTGAAGGTGTCTCTCGTTTTAAACACTTCTTTTATTTTTGAGTATATTTCGAAATCTTTTGTTTTTAAATTTGCAGAAAAGTTTTTGAATACAAAAGTCACGAGGAGTGATAGAGGTATCAGTACTAAAGTCGAGGCAATATAAATATTTCTTAAACTATTTTCATTTTGGAGTAATGGGATAAGAAGTGGAGATAAGACCCAACCTATATTTTGTACGGTGAGGAGGGCTCCTCTCGTCGTGCCTGTCTCGCTCTCTTTTTGGATTTTCTCTTCTACATTTATATCCATAAAGAAGTTGAGGGTAGATTGTCCCGAATGATGAAGGACGAAAAATATAGCTACAAGAAGAGGGGAGATAGAAAAACCGAGACTGAGTGTCGCGATGATTTCGAGTAATATAAATATAAGAAAAGCTTTTTTGCTGCCTAGTTTGTGTATCAAGAAGGGTGCTAAGATAAGCAAAAATATACTAAGAAGAGAGCCTATTGCATATAGGAAGTTGGTGCTATTTGGGCCCACATATCTTTCTATGGTTGATGAGTTTATATAGACGACTGAAGCGTAATGTACAACTGCAAAAAACCCAGCTGCAAAAACAGCAAGCAGTCCCTTGTTTAGAACACTTTTCTGCATGCAAATATTTTACACTTTAAACGCCGAGTACTACAGGGATAACTATTGGCTTTTTAGCTGTTTTTTGGAAGAGGAAGCTGCCTACTGCATCGTTTAGGTTGTTTTTTATGTAGTCAAAGTTGAGTGGGTTCATGCCTCTTGTTGAGTCTTCTACTGTTTTCTTTATGACAAGTCTTGTTTGGCTGAGTAGCTCTTGTGATTCACGGAGGTATACGAAGCCTCTGGCGATAAGATCAGGTGACTTCCTTAGTTTGCCAGTCTTCATGTCGACTAGTGTGACGATGACGAATATCCCATCATCAGCGAGCATTTTCCTGTCTCGTAGCACCACTTCTTGGATGTCTCCAATTGAAAAACCATCTACTGTTACGAGGTCGCTCGGAGCTTTTTCTTTAAGGATTTTTATCTTTTGACCTTGATCATAAATTTCTATTATTGATCCGTTGTCTGGGATGACTACATTTTCTTTTGGGGCACCGATGCTTTGTGCGAGCTCGGCGTGCTGGCAAAGCATGTAGTGGTTGCCGTGTACTGGCATAAAGAATTTGTAGTTAATCTTTTGGTGTATCCATTTGAGCTCATCGCGGTTGCCGTGACCTGATGCGTGGATATCTGAGTCGAGGTAAGTCACTACTTTGGCTTCAGATCGGTATAGGTTGTCTTTGAGTTTGACTATGGCTTTGTGGTTGGTAGGGATGATAGAAGAAGAAAGCAAAATAGTATCTGTCTTTTTGAGACGAACGTATTTGTGGGTCTTATTTGCAATCCTCATAAGGGCGGCAAACTCTTCACCTTGGGCACCAGTCACAAGCATGACTATCCTGTCTGGAGGATAATTTTCTATTTCCTCGATTGGTATCACATTTTGTATTTCAGCCAGCTTGAGAAGTTTGATGATCTCGAGGTTTGCTTTCATGCTCCTACCCTCGACAACTATTTTTTTGTTGTATTTTTCTGCAGTTTTGACGATAGATATGATGCGTTCAACTTGTGAAGCAAATGTGCCGATGATAAGTCTTGCTTTTGTTTCTTTTATAAACCTCTCGATATTTTGTGCTACCACACTTTCTGAAAGTGAAAAACCTTGCTTCTCAACGCTCGTTGAGTCCATAGTAAGAAGAAGTACATTCATGTCTTTAAATCTTTTGTATTGTTCCTCTTCTTCTTCGGTAGGCACTCCTTTTATGTTGTCTACTCTCACGTCCTCGATAAAAACTATGTTTCCGTATTTGGTTTCTATCACAAGACCCATAGAGTCAGGAATGGTGTGAGAAATAGGGAAGGTGCTAACTTTTATGTTACCGCAAGTTATCTTTTCGTCGCCTTCTATTATTTTGATATCAAGCTCTTTGAGGTGGGGGAATTCTTCTTGCCTCTTTTTTATCATTATTGCTCCAAACTGTCTGGTGTAGACGGTAGGGTAGCCTATCCTGTCTATGATGTAGGGGATACCACCAATGTGGTCGAGGTGACCGTGTGTGATGAAGAGGCCTCTTATTTTGGCCTTATTTTCTTCGAGATAGCGGGTGTTTGGAAGTATATAGTCTATACCAGGAGAGTCTTCGTCTTTAAATTGAAAGCCAGCATCCACTACTATGATGTCTTCGCCAATCTCGATGGCCGTCATATTCCTGCCAATTTCTTCTACTCCACCTAGAGGTATGATCCTGATATTGTCTCCAACAGGAGGTATCTTAGCCATTTCTTTTGCAGCCTCTCTGTTTGGCTCTCTTTTTTCTATGATCCTGTTTGCTGGATTTGCTGGTTTTGGATTTCTCCTCATCCTCATTGATCTGAAATCTCGCCCTGGTCTTTTGACTGGTGCTCGCCCAGGTGTATCTGATCTGAAGCTTCTTATTGTTCCTCTCCTATTGTTTTCCATTTTTATTTTTTATTAATTATTTATTTTGCAAATATTTCCCAAACTTTGTCTGTCTCTATATACCATTTACTTATCATTGCGAACCTCTCACTTGGCGCCGATATATTTTTAAAAGATATATTTTTGACCTTTGTTGGTTTGAGGTATGTGAGGCTCGGTGTAAACAAGAATATTGCAGGCATGTCTTTCTTTATTTCATTGCTGATTGCTTCTTTGTCCGCACTTATTTTTTGAGGGTCTCTTATAGTCCTCATGTCTTCAAGGAGCTTGTCTACTGTGATGTTTGTATAAAGAGAAATATTGAGGCCTGGATCATTTCTTTCTGAAGAATGCCAGAAAGGGTGAAGATCTGTGTTTTCGTTTATTATTTCTCCAAAGAGGAGAGAGTCGTATTTTCTACTCTTGATAATATTTTGGGTAAGATCGGAGGACTCAAAAACTTTTACTTCTACTCTTGCCCCGATTTCTTCCCATCTCGCTTTGAGTATTTCAGCTGTTGCTTTTAGGTCTATTGAGTCTGATGTGGTGATGCTGAAACTCAAAACTTCTTTTTTGTCCTTTGTTTCTTTTTGTAAAATGCCTTCTTCGTTTGGTTTCCAGCCATTGTTTGCAAGGAGGGTTTTGGCAGCCTCGACGTCACCCTTTATCAAAGACTCATTTGTTTCTACGCTTGCTGGGGTCGGTCCGTTTATCGGTTTGCCAAATCCGAACAATACGTTTTCTACTATCTGCCCCCTTGGTGCAGACAAAGACAGAGCTTCTCGTACTTCTTTGTTTAAAAATACTGGTGCCACATTTTGATTTAGGAAAAGCGCAAAAACTCTAGGGGTCGATACATCTTGTGTGAAATTTTGTTTTCCTATTTCGTTTGCCGTAGCAGGACTGATGCCGCTCGCACTTTCTATATCACCATTTTTATATGCTTTGTAGAGCTCACTTTCGTTTTGGAAAAATTTTAGAGTCACATTTTTTATTAGTGGTCTTTCTGGTGAGTATCTATTGAAAGACTCAAAGCTCATAAGTGTGAGTAAACCGCTACCATCCCTCTCGGCCGCTGTCACTTTGAAAGGACCCGAGCCTACGGGAGTGATGTTGAATTCACTGAAAGGGAACTGTTCGGAGGAAACCTTTTCCCAAATGTGTTTTGGTAGGATGCCGAGAGTCAGTGACTCAAGGAATGGTGTGTAAGGTTTGCTAAGGAAAAATCTGATGGTTTTGTCGTCTATCTTTTCTACTGAGACTCCGGCCCAGCCTGGTTGCTTGGAGCTTTTTATAACAGGATCAACTATTTTATTTATTGTGAAAATAACGTCATCAGATGTCACTCTCTTGCCGTCGTGGAAATATGCATCTTCTTTTATTTTGAATTCGTAAGTCCTACCATCGTCTGAGACTCCGTAACTTTCGGCGAGGTCTTCGGTGTATTTGCCATCCTCATTTACCTTGAGAAGTCCTGAGTACACTAAAGAAGATATGTTTTTGTCTGTGTCTGATATAGCTAGTATTGGATTTATAAATCTAGGAGAACCAACCAAACCTTCGTTTATAGATCCGCCAAAGCTGGGCACTTCTACAAGGAAGTAGCTGTTGACTTTAAATAGGAGCATGACACCGCTCACCACTACAGCGATAGAAGCAATAGTGAAGATCATCCTTTCAGCAGGATTCATCTTTTTTGATACTCCTTCCATTTTTTCTATAAATTTAAAATTTATAGAATTTACAAATAGAGCATTAAAAAAGGATACTATTTTATTTCCAGGTTTCATTTAGTGATGATTTGCGTAAGAGAAAAGAGATTTCGAAGAAAAGATATTATAGCAGGTTTGTTATGCTTGATACAACAAATAGTATGGCTACGAGTATTGTGATACGGAAAATCCAAAGCTCTGGACCCCTTCTTTGTCTATGTGTGTTGTCTAGGTTGCCTCCGCCGAAAGCACTTCCAAGAGAACCTTCTCCTTGCTGTATAAGCACCAAGATTCCGAGTAGTGCACCTAATATTATTTGGATATAAGCCAACATTTGATTAATTTAGAGCAAAATTAGCACGCAGTAGATAATAAAACAAGTTTACAATATGATTTTAATTAAGTATCACTTTTTGTCAAGGTCTGGTTTAAAAAATTGAAGCTTTATTTTTAAACATTTCTGTTTTAGAATACTCTCGCTTAATAGCAAATTTACAAGCATAATTTTGTTTCTAAAATGAAAAAAATGAAAAATGAAAAATCTGTCAGCTCGAACAAATCTTTGAGTTCAAAGATAGAGCCTCTCTATGACAGGGTCGTTTTGAAGCCTCAAGCTGAAGACGAGAGAAGCAAAACCGCTTCTGGGATAATCATCCCAGATACAGTAAGTAAAGAAAAGCCAGAACAGGGTGTGGTGCTCTCTGTAGGTGAAGGCAGACTAGATGAAGATGGTAAGAGAGTACCGATGTCTGTGAAGGTTGGAGACAGAGTGGTGTTTTCTCGTTATGGATATGAAGAGGTAAAAATCGAGGGCGAGGAATACTACATTATAAAAGAGGAAAATATATTGGCGATTATTAAATAATTGAACTCAATCAAATATGGCAAAGAAAATACTTTTTAACGAAGACGCAAGGAAAGCTTTGAAGAGAGGTGTGGATGCTGTGGCAAATGTAGTCAAAGTGACTATAGGCCCAAGAGGCAGGAATGTAATTTTGGATAAGGGCTATGGCGCACCGACGATCACCAACGATGGCGTTTCTATTGCAAAAGAAATAACTTTGAAAGACAGGTTTGAAAATATGGGCGCGGAGATAATAAAGGAGGTGGCAAGCAAGACAAACGATGTCGCAGGTGACGGTACAACTACTTCGGTAGTGCTCACTCAGGCGATCATCAACGAAGGACTCAAGCACACTTCGATGGGGGTGAATGCCATGAGTTTGCGATCTGGCATCGAAGAGGCGACAGCTAAGGCTATTTCTGTTTTGAGCTCCATCGCTAAGCCAATAAAAAATAAAGAAGAGATAAGACAGGTGGCTACTATTTCGGCTGAGTCCGAAGAGATAGGTGTCATCATCGCCGATACGATAGAAAAGGTAGGCAAGGATGGTGTGGTCACTGTCGAGGAGTCGCAGACTTTTGGTGTGGAGTCTGAAGTGGTGGAAGGACTCGAGTTTGATAAGGGCTACGTTTCTCCTTATATGGTGACAAATACAGAAAGGATGGAAGCTGAGTATAAAGATGTGCCAGTGCTCCTCACTGACAAAAAAGTTTCTAGCGTCAAAGAAATACTTCCGCTCCTCGAGGCCTTGGCGCAGAGCGGTAAAAAAGAGCTTGTGATAATAGCTGATGATGTAGACGGCGAAGCCCTCTCTACTTTTATAGTAAATAAGCTCCGAGGAGGGTTTTCTGTACTCGCTGTGAAGGCACCCGGATATGGCGATAGGAAAAAAGATATGCTCGAAGATATAGCAGTGACTTTGGGAGCAAAAGTAGTTTCTGAAGATTTGGGTGTGAAGCTCGAGAGCGCAACACTCGATATGCTCGGCAAAGCAACTAAGGTGGTTTCAAGGAAAGACAGCACTGTGATAGTGGGCGGCAAGGGTGGCAAACAGCAGATAGAACAGAGGGTCAAAGCTCTCAAAAAGCAAAGAGAGGCCATGGATTCAAAATACGATAAAGAAAAGATAGATGAGCGTATCGCCAAACTTTCTGGTGGTGTAGCTGTTATAAGAGTCGGAGCTGCGACAGAAACTGAGATGAAATATTTGAAGCTCAAGATTGAAGACGCTGTGGCTGCTACCAAAGCTGCTATAGCGGAGGGGATAGTAGCAGGTGGAGGTAGTGCACTCATCAGGGTCGCAAAGAAAATGAGAGGCATGAAGGCAACAGACTTTGCTTCGCCTGAAACTGCTCTTGGCTACGATATAATCTTGAGGTCTTTCGAAGCTCCTATCAGACAGATAGTCCTAAACACAGGCAACGCTGACGGCTCAGTAGCGATAGAAAAGATAATGAGCTCAGAAAAAGAGAACGCTGGGTTTAATGCTTTGGCAGAAAAGTTTTCAGATGACCTTATCAAAGACGGTATCATCGACCCAGTGAAGGTGACGAGGACCGCTCTCCAAAACGCAGCTTCTGCTGCAGCGATATTTTTGACTACCGAAGCTGCTATCACAGAAGAGCCGGAGCCAAAGAAGGCTGAGCCGGGAGCAGGGATGGACATGGGGTACTAGTTTTGCTTGATTTAAATTTAAGAGGTAAGATATTTGTAGATGAATCCTACCACCCCCACTCCCATGGGGGTTCCGAGAGACAAGAGAGACGAACCAATGAGGGCTGACCGCAAGGTCAGCCCTTTGTATTTGTGTTAGAATATGTTCATTGAAAACCTTATTAGAAATATTAAAATAAAAGCACTACTAGCTTGGGAGTGCTAATTCTTTAAAAACCAAGAGGCACATTAGAAGGAAAGCCTTGAACCAAAAAAGTAAACACAACCACTCCCGAGCTAGCGGTGCTTTTCTTGTAATGTACCTCTAAAGTTTTTGTAATATAATTAAATTATGGATATTTTTGCACACGCGCTTTGGACCAATATGGTCTATATGAAAAAGTATAAGAACGAAGTGAGGGACAGGTTTATCGCTGTGGCTTTTGGTGTGGTGCCTGACCTCCTTTCTTTTGTGCCGTTTTTTGTTTATGCGATTTTTAGTAGAAAAGAATTTTTTGAAATGATGGGTAGTGGGGTGGCGGTGGCTAGGTATGCTAGCGAGTCTTACAACTACACCCACAGTATCGTCTTTTTTGCTTTAGTATTTATTTTAATTGGTTTGGTTAGGAAAATTTGGAAAAAATCTTTTGTGTACTGGCCTATCTTTGGTTGGCTCTTGCATATACTGATAGACATACCGTCTCACCGAGGCTTTTATGAGACACCTTTTCTCTTTCCTTTGTCGGGGTATAAGTTTTCACATGGTGTTTCTTGGGGGCACCCGGTTTTCATGATTATAAATTATAGTGCTTTAGCTGCCATCTACCTTGTTTGGTTCCTTGTGCTTAGAAAAAAGAATTTACCCGAGAAAAGGGGATAACTACTTGCATTATTTATAATAGTGTGCTTTTATTGTCCCGGGCGCTCTTTTAAAGATTTAATCGGAGGAGAGCGTACTATTTCTGATATTTTGGGAGGAATATGACCAAGAAGCTTTTTGCTTTGGCCATTCTGCTGTTCGTTTTTTCCGTCGGCATTCTGCCGGCGGCACCCATGACCTATAACACCGGTGACGGTAATGCCGCGTGGGGCGGCGCGGCCCAGGTGGTGATCACCAACATCTCGAGCCCCCCTTGGGCGCCGAACGGCACCACTGGTGCCGGGTCCTTGTGGGTGAACAGCACCAACTCCGGCTTCCAGGGTGGTGGTCCGGCGCTGGGCACCACGACTACCTACACCCTTAATTTGGGGTGGGTGTCGTGGATCCACGCTCGGGTCTTGGCCGACGACGGCTCGCATGTGTCGCTCTCGGTGAACGGTAATCCGTTCACTACACTGGTGAACAGCAGTGGCGCCCCGCAGGCGACCAATTGCAGTTCGCAGGTGCCTTCGTGTCCAGCGAGCATGGTTTGGGACTCCGGCATGATTAATATCGGGGGGAATGCCATCCTCCGGTTCGTCACCAGCCAGGATGTCAACAACACCCCTATGGGCACCCAGATCACGGTGCATTCCGATGTGCCCGAGCCCGGCACCTTCGCCCTCATGGGCGCCGCTCTGATTGGTCTCGGCTTCCGCAAGCTCCGGCCCGATCGTAGGTCCTGATCACCGTCACCGACCGCCTCTGATTAAATAATAGTTCGTTCGTGTCCGTTGCTCGCCTGCATACAAGCAAGTGAGACGCCGTCCCTCCGGGGCCGGCTTTTTTTTGCCAATTTTTTTTCCAAATGCAGGCACTTTACAGGTATGATATAATGACTCTAAGTTAGAATTAATCAAACTATTATGGAATTATCTTGGATTTTATTGATCGTGGCTGTGGTAGCAGCTTTTTGGCTAGTCTTTGCCTACAACCGTTTTGTATCTTTGGTAAACAGAGCAAAAGAAGCTTCAAGTGACATCGAGGTGCAAATGAAGAGGCGATATGACCTGATACCCAACCTTGTGAGCACGGTGAAAGGCTACGCTGCGCATGAGCAAGAAACTTTAGACAGAGTGATACAAGCAAGGAATACAGCCATGAGCGCCACGGGCGCCGAGGCTCAAGGTCAGGCAGAAAATATGCTTACAGGTGCACTCAAATCAGTCTTTGCTCTTTCTGAAAGCTACCCAGACCTAAAGGCAAATACAAATTTCCTAGAGCTTCAGAGAGAAATTTCTGACACCGAAAATAAGATCCAGGCTGCAAGAAGGTTTTATAATACAAATGTGAGAGACCTCAACATTGCAACCGAATCTTTCCCTTCAAATATCATCGCCAAAGTTTTTGGATTTTCAAAGATGGAATTGTTTGACCTCGAAGAAGAAGCAGCTAGGCAGCCAGTAAAGGTAGACTTTAGCCAATAGATTTTAGATAGTAGGTAATAGTAATAGATAAAAACATGCATAACATAACAATATATTCGACTCCGACTTGTCACTTCTGCCACTTGGCAAAAGAGTATTTTACTGAGAAGGGTATAAAATATACTGAGCATGATGTACTCGCTGACATGGCAAAGAGGCAAGAAATGGTAGACAAAAGCGGTCAGCTCGGAGTGCCGGTCATCGTCATTGATGAAAAGGTGATAGTCGGGTTTGATCAGCCACAGGTAGAGGCTTTGCTAAAATAACCATTCTTATGCTTCCAGAAGAAAGACAAATGTTAAAAAAGGCCCTTGAGCTTTCTCAAGAAAACAACGAGATGCTTCGTTCTATGAAGCGGAGTATGTTTATTGGGAGGATATTTCGCATAGCTTATTGGGTGGTGATAATAGGCGCCGGTGTGGGTGCTTACTATTATATAGAGCCGTATCTGGACGGGGCGGTCAGTGCCTACGGGTCCCTAAAAGGAGACGTCCAGTCTTTTGGGGATTTGTTTAGGTAAATTTAAAATTTTGTGATATAAATATTCTTGCCTGAGGTAAGAATAACGCCGAGGTAGCTCAGTTGGTAGAGCGCTCCCCTGAAGAGGGATAGGTCACCAGTTCGACCCTGGTCCTCGGCACCACTTCACTCTTTATGAAAGAGTTTCGCGGTGTAAACACCAAACAAAACAAAAAACTCCCCAAGGGAGATTTTTTGTTAGTTGCCTCTGACTTTTAGTTTGGTCGAGCGGTGCTTGTCGAGTTTTGGAAGCCTTAGTATGAGTAGACCGTGCTTTTCGATAGCCTCTGCTCCGTCTACATCTATCTCTTGAGGGAGCACTATGTTTCTTGAGAAGCTGCCCCAATAGAGCTCTCTGTGGAAGTAGTCATCGTCAGCTACAGTCCTCTCTGTTTCTCTTTTGCCTTTGATAGTCACCATGTCGCGAGTGATGGATACGTCCAAATCTTCTGGCTTCACACCAGCCACCATAGACTTGATGATTATCTCATTTGGGTTTTGATAAACATCTACTGTGAGCTCGCCTTCTTCGGGCGCGTTGTTTATCCAGTCACTTTTTTCTTCGACTTCTAATTCTTCTTCCTCGTCTTCGAAGTCTCGTGTGATGGGTACCGAACCCGTGAGTCTTTCAAAAAATGATCTTTTTTCTTTTGCCATTTTAAATTAAATTTAGTTAACCAAACTTTTTTCAAACTTTGTGGTTTTTATTTTTTCTATCAATACCACAAGCACAATAATGAGCACCCAAAAAGCAGAGAATACTAGGAATATCGGCGTCTTGATATTAATTATAAGCAAGTTAAATATTGTATGCAATATCACACTTACTAATAACCCTGTGAATAAAAATATTTTTTTTATTTTTACTTTTTTGTAAAATGACAATCCTATCATTACACCAATTGAAGATGAAGATGCGATGTGGAGCACGGTGGCGCCGATAAATCTCGAATTTCCATTCATGAGACTTTCTATGAAAAGATTTGAATATATGAGGTTGGAAAGGAAGAGGGAATTTTCGATCGCTGAAAATCCTAAGGCCGCTGTGATCATATATATGACTGCGTCTATTGGCTCGTCATTTGCTTTGCTTATTAGTGCTCCCAAAAAGGCTGCTAAAAATTTAAAAAACTCTTCTGTTGCGGCCCAGAGTATTATGGTGAGAGGTGATATACTTCCTAAAAAATCAAAAATGAATCTCTCTATAGGGATAACAAGAAAAACAGAAATGGCACCAAGGAGGAAGACAATAGCAATTTTCTTTTTAGGTTCAGGATGCACTCTGTCTTCTTTAAGCCAAAACCAAAGCCAAAAAAGGGCAGGTAGCACTCCTCCTAAGAGAGAAATTAAGGCGGTGTTGAAAGAAGGAAACATCAACTAAATTTTAGCACATTACCACTTTTCTATAATCAACATATCCTTTCTTTCTGGTAATAACCCCCAAATCTTTTCAGTGACGAAAGGCATAAAGGGATGCAACACTTTGAGCTGACTCTCTAGAAGTTTGAAAAGGAGAGCTTTGGCAGAATCAATATCTTTACCTTCTTTTATGCGAACTTTGCAATCCTCTAGGATTTTGTCTGCAAAAGTATGCCAGAAGTAGTGATATATCTTTTCGGCAGCAAGGTAAAATCTGTAATTTTCCATATCCAAGGTAATGTCCTCTTTTGTTTTTATAAACTCATCGAATGTTTTTTTGTCGTCTTCGTTCGTTATTTCTTTTGGGAATTCAGACCCAGTGACTGTATTTTCGATGACAAACCTAGAAGCATTCCATATCTTGTTTGCAAAATGTTTGTAGGCTTTGATTTTGTCTTCTGAGAGCTTACTATCGTTTCCTGGTGCCGTACCTATAATCAAAGACATGCGCACAGCATCTGAGCCAAATTTTTTGCCCATTTCAACAGGGTCTATGTTGTTGCCGAGGGACTTGGATATTTTTCTACCTTGCCCATCTCTTACTAGTCCATGCAAGTAAACTGTCTTGAAAGGTACTTCTCCAAGATGGAACTGACTCATCAAGACCATCCTGGCTACCCAAAAGAATAGTATGTCGTATCCTGTTTCTATTATTGTGGTAGGGTGGAAATTCTTAAGATCTTGTGTTTCTTCTGGCCAGCCAAGAGTCGAGAAAGTCCAAAGGGCACTCGAAAACCAAGTGTCGAGTACATCTTCGTCTTGTATCCAGCCATCTTCTTTTGGTGCCTCAAGTCCACAATATATTTTTGTGTCTTTGTACCATATCGGAATTCTGTGACCAAACCATATCTGTCTTGATATGCACCAAGGTCTCAGGTTTTCTATCCAATGTTGGTAAACTCTTTCAAATCGCTCAGGGAGTATCTTTATTTCTCCTTTTTCGACTGGCTCTCGCATGAGTTCTTTGAGAGTCTTGCCACCCCTGTTTGCTACAGGTTTATTTACATCTATAAACCACTGAAGTTTTGGTAGGGGCTCAATTATTCCTCTTGTTCTTTCTGCGACTGAAAGATTTTGTTTTATCTTTTCTTCTTTTATGAGTAAGTTATTCTCTTTTATCCATTCAACAACCTTCTCCCTTGCTTCTGTAGTTTTTAGTCCTGAAAGCAGATGGCCTGCAGAATCCATCATTCTAGCTTTTTCGTTTATGACTTGGATTTTAGGAAGACCATTACTTTCTGCTATATCCCAGTCGGTGTGACTATGAGACGGGGTAACGCCTAGTGCGCCAGTGCCAAAATCTTTTTCTACATTTTTATCAGAAACAATTTTTATTTTTAGCCTTACCCCAGCAAACTCTCCATCAAACTCTTTGCCAATAAAATCTTGGTAGCGGGAGTCTTCTGGATGGACAGCTACAGCTGTGTCACCAACTTTGGTTTCGGGTCTTGTGCTTGAAATCGCAATGGGGAAGTCTTCCCAGTATTTGAATGTATAAAGAGTTGAATCTCTTTCTTCGTACTCTATTTCATCATCAGAAATAACAGTCTGCCCCTTTGGGTCCCAGTTTACTATTCTGTTATCTCTGTAGATAAGTCCTGCTTCGTACATGCGGGTGAAAGCAGTCAGCACCGCCTTGTACCTCTTGTCATCCATGGTGTAGGCATAGCGGCTCCAATCGACTGAAGCGCCTATGCCCCGAACTTGATTTAAGATTGTTGACTTACTTTCTTCTGCAAATTGATCTATCCTTTTTAACAACTCCTCTCTTCCAAGATCATATCTGCTTTTGCCTTCTTTTTTCTGAATTTCTTTCTCTACTTTTGATTGGGTAGCTATGGCCGCAGAATCGGTCCCTGGTATCCATAATGTTCTTTTTCCTTGCATGCGTGCATGGCGGGTGAGTATGTCTTCTATGACTAGCATGAGGGCACTACCCATATGTAGGTTGCCAGTAACATTTGGAGGGGGGAGTACCATCGAGAAGGCGTCCGCGTCACTTTTGGTGGCACCTTTTTCTACACAAACATCTGGGTTGAAGTAGCCTGAGTCTTCCCATTTTTTATAAATAGCTTCCTCTGATGAGGAGGGGTCGTATGGTTTTGTTAATTCTTCGTTCATCTTGTTAGGTTATAGTTGAAATCATACATCAAAAAAGTATTTTTACTAAATTTGTTCTTTTGGATGTTCTTTGAGACAAAAAGTTAGTTCTTTGTAAAAGACATAATTATTTAGTCTTTTTGTCCTTTATTGTAAAAAGTCATCAAATAATGAATTTATGGGTGCCATAAAAGACATTATTTTGTATAAAAGACTTTGTTATTAAAAAATGGCTATAAATATGATTAATTTAATATAGGCAATAAGATTGATAGTGATAGTTACTATTGACTTTTCTCGTTATTTATGTAAATCTATGTAGGTTAATTTATATTAGTAATTATTAAATTTAAAAGTAAAGTTATGTCTTCTAGAAACACATTATTGAATAAAATCCTTTCCTTCGCGTTTTTGATAACGATGGTACTCCCATCTTCTTTTGCGCCTGTAAGCGTCCTTGCATCACAAGATCAGGGCGGTCAGTGCGTGACAGAAATAGTGAGCGATTCACAAACTCTTGTGAATGGTGCAGCTTCTGTAGCGACTTATGATGAGCATGTTGATTGGACAGCATCCATCCCTGGAGCAACTTGGATATGGTCAACCTATAAAGTTGAAGATCCTCTAGTTGTAACCACAAAGACTTTCGCTAGACAGTTCAATCTTGCTTCAGGTAGTGTCGCAGACTCTATACTGACTATCGCTGCTGACAACTCATTCAAAGTCTTGGTTAACGGTACTGAAGTTGCTTCAGAACAAACGGGAGATAGTTTCTTTGAAACAAACAAGAAGACATATAATGTATCTTCATATTTAAACAGTGGGTCAAACACTGTAACTTTTGAAGTAACAAATTTAACTCATCCTCAGGCATTAACTCCTGAGACAAATCCAGCAGGTCTTCTTTACAGCCTCAGAGTTGTACAGAACGGAAGCTGTGGTGGTGATACTACCCCTCCTCCAGCCCAAGACCCAACGGTCAACCTCACTGCTACTCCAAGCGTGATAACAGCAGGTGAATCATCTTCTCTTGCATGGACTTCTTCAAATGCTGATTCTTGTTCATCAACTTGGTTTGATGGCATGGGCACAGCTGGAAGCACAAATGTTTCTCCTGCTACGACTACTGACTACGTCATAAGTTGTGTGGGGAACAGCAAAACTGTTTACGCGACTACTACTGTCACTGTAAACACAAACACTGGAGGCAATGGTCCTTCTTGTACTATAGATATAGTTAGCGATGCTACAAATACTGTTAATGGTACAGTCACACCTTCAGTTGCAACTTACAACAATCACCCAAGGTGGACAGCTTCAATCCCTGGAGCAACTTGGATATGGAAAACTCTATTTGTAGAAAATCCTACACAAGACGAATACTATACTTTCTTAAAGCAATTTAATGTATCAGATGTTTCTAAGGTAAAGACAGCCTCTTTGGTTGTCGCAGCTGACAACTCATATACCGTAAATCTAAATGGTACCGAATTTGCTGCTGACGCTACAGAGACAAACTACTTTAACGAGGAAAAAGATACTTATGATGTAAAGAGCAGACTCATAAACGGAAACAATGCAATTTACTTCGTAGTCAAAAACTGGGCAATTGAAGGTGCCACAGCTGAGACAAATCCAGCAGGTCTTCTTTACAAACTTTCTATAACACTCGAAGGCAGTGATTGTGGTGGTAATGGCGGCACTACTACTCCTTCAGTTTCTTTAGGTGCCAATCCTTCTACGATAAATGTAGGAGCAACATCAACTCTTTCTTGGGTCTCAACAAATACCAACTATTGTTCGGCTAGCTGGACTACTGCTACATCAACTTCAGGATCAATGGTAGTTTCTCCTGCTACTACTACTGACTATGCGATATCTTGTGGGGGCAACTACGGCACAACTACAGCGACAACTACTGTCATTGTAAACAGTAATAACAATGGCGGGGGCAGCCCAACTCCATCAGTCACTCTTACTGCAAACCCTCAATCTATAGCTCCGGGCGCCACATCAACTCTTGTTTGGAATTCTTCAAATACAAATTATTGTACAGCTGGCTGGACTAATGCGACTTCAACCTCAGGTTCTTTTGTGGTCACTCCTGGCGTAACTACTGATTACTCAATATCTTGTGGTGGTACTTATGGCACAACTACAGCTACAACTACTGTGACTGTAACTACAGGAGGTGGCAACGGAGGCAGCCCAACTCCTTCTATTACTCTTACTGCAAACCCAACTTCAGTAACACCTGGCGCAAGCTCAACTCTTTCTTGGGTCTCAAATAATACAAATTACTGTACAGCAGCGTGGACTACCGCTACATCAACTTCTGGTTCTATGGAAGTGTCTCTAACATCAACAACTGATTACTCAATATCTTGTGGTGGTAATTATGGCACAACTACAGCTACAACTACTGTGACTGTAAACACCGATAACAATGGTGGCGGAAACGGCGGAGGTGGAAATGGTGGTGGCAATGGTGGTGGCGGAAGCAATATTGGTGGCAGAAGGAGAGATATTTCTAACCTATTGGCTCCTCAAGGAGAAGTGCTTGGCGCAACATCATGTTCTTATCTTAGAGATCACCTTAAGATGGGATGGAACAATGATAGTGTTGAAATGCTTAAACTCAAGTCATTCCTAAATGTCTTTGAGAAAGAAAACTTGTCACTAGATTCAAACTTTGATCAGGCAACATTTGACGCTGTATCAAGATTCCAAAACAAATACTTCGCTGAAGTCTTGGCTCCTTGGGGTCACACTGCTCCGACTGGATTTGTGTACATCACAACAAAGAAGAAAATAAACGAGATTTATTGTAACGCAGCATTCCCTCTTACTTCTGCTGAAGCTGAAGAGATAGTAGCTTTCAAGGCTATGATCGAAGGAGGTTATTTCGGAAGTTCTTCTGATGGTTCACATTCTGATATCTTGAGCGGTCTTTATGACGACGAAGTGGTAGTGGGTGCAAATACTGAAGATGATGTAAGCAATACAAGCACTACTTCGACAAGCACAAGCCCTGTCTCTGTAGTAAAAAACATGGCGGTTTCTCTCTTCTCTATACCTGATGGTTTGCAAGACTTCTTCAGTAACTCAAGAAATGTAATATTCGCAATAATAGCTCTTATAGTACTTTCAGTAGTAGCAAGGATGTTCCTCTACAGTGGTGATGAAAACGAAGAGCTTGTCTCAGAATCATCAAGTGTCTCTAGTTCAAACACTGGTGCAGCTTCTACTATGAAAGATGATTCTCCTGTCATAGTCCTTCCTGGAGAAAACAAAGAAAACAAAGCCTAATTATTGTATCGAAAGATTGCCGTTAGCTTCGAGGTCTCTAGACTTCGATTGTAGAAAATCAATATAGCCAGAGATCGCTATCATTGTGGCGTTGTCTGTAGTCAAAATATTTTCGGGTATCATTAAATTGAGGTCATGATAAATGTCCTTTAGAAGAGAGAGGTCTTCTCGCAGCTTCTTGTTGGCTATCACTCCTCCTCCTACTATCAAACTTTTTGGATTGTATTTTTCTATTGCATCTTTTGTCTTGGAAACAAGAGTTTCTATAGCGGCGTCTTCAAATTCTCTTGCGACGGCCATTTTGAGATTGTTATCAAAAACAAAATCATCTCTAGTAACCGGGGTATTTTCCTGCTGAAAAATCCCCTCCTTCTCCCGCCAGTCGCGGTCCGAAAGTTGCTCTCGACGATTTTCTTTTTGATAACTAACCCTTTTATCTCCAGGCTCGTTCGAAGAACTATTTCGTAAATTCCTCACATAATACAAAACTGCTGTCTTGAGTCCTGAAAAAGAGAAATTCAAATCACCCGAATGCATCATCGGCCGTGGGAATTTGGTGTCGAGGGAAATATTTTTCTCTCTCGCCTCGGCTGCGAGTTTCGATATTTGTGGGCCACCAGGGTAGGGAAGGCCGAGGAGGCGAGCCACTTTATCAAAAGCTTCACCTACTGCATCGTCTTTGGTTTCGCCCACCTTTTCTTTCTCTTGCCAATTTTTAATATATACAAGCTCTGTGTGTCCGCCGCTCACGAGGAGTGCGATAGCGGGGAATTCTAATTTTGATTCATTTTTGCCAAGCAAAACAGAAGCGATGTGTCCTTCCATGTGATTGGCCCCGATCACTTTGACTCCAAGTTTTTCTCCGAGTTCTTTGGCAAAGTCTATACCAGTCCAAAGAGCTGGCTCGAGCCCTGGGCCTACCGTCACCGCTATCAAATCAATTTTTATTTCTGGAAGGTTTTCAAAAAATTCTTTCCAAAATTCTTTTGCTTGTGAATTCGGTATTTTTTCATTTAGAGTTTCTTTAGAAACGGGAAATTCAAAATCAGAAACTAAACCCGCTTCCGTTAATGCTTTTATTAAAACCAATGGAAGGTTCCGGATGTGTTCTCTTTTTGCTATGTTGGGCACCACGCCGCCGAATGGCTCGTGGTCTTTTATTTGTGAATGCACCACATGCGAGAGTGTTTTAAAGATAGGATTTTCTAAATCCCCATTTGCTTCAACTATGCTTATGGCTGTCTCGTCGCAGCTTGTCTCGATACCAAGTATGATCATAAATTTGAATTTAAAGTTTATCTAGAAAATTTGACACTTCTCGCCCCGTGTAGTTCCGCGTAGCGGGACGAAATGGGGTCGCAGCTTGTTTCTATACCTAAAATAATCATTGCAGGGATTATAGCAGAGAATTTTGGTTTTTCCTTTGCCTTGCCTAACTATTGGAACATCGCGTCGTTTTTATATTGACATAATGGGTTAAAGGGTGTATAATATATGAGTAATACTTCCATCAAAGTTTTCTTTGCGAAGAATGTTTTGATGGGATTTTTCCCAAGAAGGAGTTCTTTCGTGGATACTCAAATCAGCTTTGAGGCGAGACGACCGATAAAGATTTTTGCTGGCATTCTGCAATGGGCTAGCCTGATCGTTGTCCTTGCAGGCATCCTCAACATCTTCGTCCCATTCGGATTCCCGGGCTGGGCGATGTATACAGGAATGGCCGGCTACTTTATTGGCATGCTCGGTGGTATGAATGTGACCTTGTTCCGCCGGCATCGGTAGTTTGTTGCCATCCGCCCACACAAGGACAAAATCCGGTGGAGGGCGGATTTTGTTTTATTAAAAAAACGGTGACTATTGTACTAGATAGAGTGGTGTAATTTTTGTGATCACAAGTCACTACCGGGAATTTTTCCTTCGACTCAAAAGTTTTTCAGTCAAAAACTTTTGGTCTAGGCACCAGCTCGCGGCCGGACTTGTGCTCAAGTCCGGACTTCGTCCGCTCCGCTGTTCAAATCCCTAACAAAGCATCTGCTTTGTTTAGCGTCACAAAATTAAAAATCCCAATTTCTTGGGATTTTTAATTTTGTGACGCTACCGGGATTTGAACCCGGGTACCAAGCTTGAAAAGCTTGTGTCCTAACCAGGCTAGACGATAGCGCCTTTTAAGCTCTTGCGAGCCAGGTAAAATATAACATTTTTTACTAAAAATGCAAAAAATGTTAGGCTAGGAAATGTCTGGTAGAAAGATGGCTATTTTAAAGCTATATTCTACAAAGGAGGGTTGGCAGAGTGGTCTAATGCGCCGCACTCGAAACGCGGTTTGGGGCAACCCATCACAGGTTCAAATCCTGTACCCTCCGCTTGAGCTTCGCGAAAGCGGAGGCTGTCTAGCTTTTGGAACAAAAGCGTAAGACGGATTTGAAGAGCTTTTGAGCTAAAATTGATTTTAAGAAAATTTTAGCCAAAAGGTGTACTGAAACTGTAAGTTTCAAATCCTGTACCCTCCGCAAAATAAGGAACGAAGTGACTATATTTTGCGAGAGTCCTGAGCAAAGCGAAGGGCAACCCGCAAAATAGTGAATAAAATTTTATAAAAACATGGTTAAGGTTGAGACGACAAAAAATAATTTTATAAACCCAGAGACTGGCAAGATTTCTATCGCTGCTGCATATGGTGAAAATCTAGGGCTGATGCTCGCAGCCAAAATATCTGAAGTATATAAAAAATTTAAGACTAGAGAATTTGTCCAAAGCATCAAAAATGAAGTCGGGGGCAAAACTTATACAGAAAGAGTCGAAATATTTGCTGATCTTTTAAAAAAGTATTTGCCCGAAAAATACGATGAGGCGATCCAAATACTTATGCAAATCATGGGTCCAGAAAATGAAAAAGAGACGGGCATGTTCACCAACTTTTATTGGCTTTTGCCAGTCGGTAAATTTATCCAAAAATATGGATTAGAAAATTTCACTCTTTCTATTAAGGCAATTGAGGAGCTGACAAAAAGAAATACAGGTGAGTACGCGATACGACCATTTGCGCGCAAATATCCATCCAAAATTTTGGCTGTCTGTACGGGGTGGGCTAAATCCAAAAATTTCCATTTGCGACGCTTGGCTTCAGAAGGTTTGCGACCCAAACTTCCTTGGGCGACGAAGCTCAATATCTGGAACTCCGACCCTCGGCCAATCTTTGAAATACTCGAAATTTTAAAAGAAGACGAAGTCAAGTTCGTCAAAAAGTCAGTCGCAAATCATCTCCGTGATTGGACGAAGGTAAATCCTGAAATAGCACAAAAAATAATTAGTCGCTGGTCAAAATCAAAAAACGAACACACAAAGTGGATTTTGAAACACGCTCAAAGATAGCTTAAGGATATATTGGTATTTTAAAATTCAAAATATTTATAAATTCTATATAAAAAGAAAAGGCGCGGGTCGTGGGCCCTGATTCCCACATTCGCGTCTTTTTTGGTGCCAAACTTTAAACAGTCTGGCAGATTTCTTCCGCTGGTACGAGCGCCTCTGCGGCTACTACCGAGCCGTACCAGTCGAACATTCTTTGTACTACTTTTTTGCTGTGCCTCGCTAAGAGCTCACGCTTCTTGTCGAGGAAATTACTCATAAGGACTTCTTTGGCGTATGTTTCCAGCATACTCCTCTGAAGCTCATCTTCTGGGTCGTATTCCATCGCCTCCGAATCCTGTTCGGAGAGATATCTACCGAGTATCTCTGATGAGATAAGGGAGGCATCATTGCAGAGTACAAGGTCGAATTTTCGCCTTGTGTATCTCACGATAACACTCACGAACTTAGGTGCGTTGTACCCTCGTGTTTCGCTCGGGTTGGTAAAGAGGTTTACGATTGAAACCAGTTTGGCGTCAGTTTTCCTTAAGGCCTCTGGTACTCCACCAACGACAAGGTTGGGTACTATGGATGTATGGAGGCTTCCTGGGCCTATGACAACCAGGTTAGCGCCCATGATCCTGTCTAATGCGGTCTGGGTCGCCATGACTGGCGGCTCCAGCCTTATTTCTTCAATCGCCCTTTCGTCATTAAGAGGGCGGCTGCCGATCCTATGCTCCTTTCTAAGGAAGGTTCCATCGCTCAGTACAGCGACGAGCCTCGTGCTCTGTGCTGTTACCGGAATGACTTCACACCCCTCTCTTAAAACTTTTCTGCCGAGCCTTTGTATGCCGAGTTCAAAATTTCGGCACTTCTTGATTTCAGCGACAATTTCTAGGTTGCCCTGACACTTGTTGCCTTCCCGTTTTTCGAGACGGGCTGTGATTTCTGGAGTTTGTGCCAGAGAGGCTATCACTTTTCTGGCGTCACCCACTCCTGCAATCCTCTTCCCATCAATCTCTACTTCTCTCCTCAGCTCGCCAGTATGACCGCCATCGTCGGCCACCGTAACAATAGCAGTCAGAAGCTTTAATCCTCGCCCCAAAAAGTGTGGGGCGATTGTGGATATCCCAGATCCACCACCAATCAATACTACATTCATATACCCTCACAACTTCCCTCAATCAATATAGATCTAAAATCCAATTTTAACTATAGTGGTTTTTTAATGAACTGTCAACTTTTTCTTCATGATATATTCACTCTTTTATTGTAGAATTTAAGATGAGTTTAATGTGTTTATTTAATTAAAAAATTTATTTTATAATTATGAAAAGTTTTGTAATAACAATTTTAAGTTTAGTATTACTTATCGGTATTGGTGTTTATTATTGGACTAGAGATGACTCAAACTTAGGTGAAGAGCAGGTTTTTTGTACGATGGATGCCAAGATGTGTCCGGATGGAAGTTATGTGGGTAGGGTAGCGCCGAATTGCGAGTTCGCAGCGTGTCCCGCTACATCAGACACTCCGAGCGGCATGATGGAAGACGGTACTACATCTGCTTCAACATCTCTTGATGTGCAAATAGGCTACTAGAAAGTACTAAATTTTTTCCACTCTAAAATCTTTAAACTCGACGTCCATAAAATCTGTGCGTATGCCTTGGAAACCTTCATTGTAGATTGGCTCAGTGCCAGAAACTTTTTTAGAGTCTACAACTTCAAGTATTTTTTGCCATTGCCCGCTTTCGTTTAAGTCACTAAAAAGTTTTATCCTTAGGGAATTATTTTCATTTTTTATTTCACTTCTGATACCAATCCACTTATTTTTGGGAAGTAGGTTTGGGTTTGTTTCTCTATTGTAAATGCCTTCAAATATTTTTTCTTGTGCCAAAGTAGTGTATTTACCCTCTAATTTCTTTTTTATTATCGCAGTACCATCTACTCTAAGTCCTGCATAGTATAGGTTGTCTCCGTCTTGGTAACGCAGCATTAGTAGTAGCCCATTTGAATCATTTCTATTTGGGCTATTGCTCAAGTTGTCTTTGATGATATTGAAGTAGCTTTGACTATAAAAATCTTTCCAGGCTGCTCTACTTACTAATCTAAAAATATTTTGAGGGTGGTAGCCATCGTCTGTGTCTAAGGCATTTGATATTTTGTAAAGTATCCGCCATTTTGAGAGTTTCGCGAGCTCACCTATGTTTGTAGTACCAACACTTTCTTTTATGTTCATGACGCCGCCAGAGTTGAGCCACCAGTAGGGGCTGCTACTTTCGGTCATGTCTCCTGATTCGCTCAGCACACCATCAGCATTGAAAGAATATATAAATGTTGAAGCCATGTTTATTTCTGCGGTGTAGTTTTTGTTTGTGTTAAATCCTAGTATAAATACTAGTATCAGAATACAGAAATATACAAATATATTTATTGCCTTTTTATAGGTTTTTTTCTTAATTTTCATTTACAGTAATGTTGGAAAATTTTGCTTGTGCCGTTCCTACTTTTGGATCCCAAATTTCTATACCTATGCCTCCGTTTTTAATTCTTTGGTTTACTCCTGTTGATTCAATTATAGGCACTCCATTTACTAAGCATTTTATATCTTGATCATTTACTGAAATCCCCAAGTTTATATTTTCATGGGATTTGGGGGAGTAGTTTTGTGAAATTATATTATACTGAGAGTCGTCGATAACTGTCTTGATATACACTTTTCCGTTTTTTCCAAAGTTGCACGCAAAATAATTTTCATCATCTTCTCTTCTTGCTATGAGGACCACGTGACTGCCACTTTGCCAATCCACGTCTGTGGTGAATGTATAGTTTTGCCACAGATAAGAGCCTTTCATCATTGTACTAGCACCGGTGGTTTCGGTACCTGATTTGAGCCTGATTGATTCTCCTCTTTCTATTTCTCCCCAGTTTTGTGACCATTCATTTGCGTAGCTGTTTGGTGTGTAAGGCAGGTCTTTAGATACCCCTGACTCAAGTACACTAAGCAGGTATTCGGCGTCCCAATCTCCTTGGGGCTCAATCCTTTTCATCATCACTTTTTCTGGATCTCTATAATTGAAAGTTTCGCTACTTCTTTCGCCAACTTGATAAAAAGCAATTTCATACTGTCTTTCTGCTTCTTCTTTGACAATATCAGCCGCTCTAGGAAAGTTTAAAGTATCTTGCCCGAAGTCGCTAAAGGGAAAGGCCAAAGTTTTTACTTCTCTACCAAGCGCGTTTTCTAAATCCTTTTTTGAGTTTAGTAGGTCATAGGCTACTCGATCTTTAAACTCTTCTTCTGTTTCGTTTCTACCCTCCGTATCAAGCCAAAGTAGGTTGCTAAAGAAGTGCCCGATATCTCCTTTATCATTTATGTAATACCAATCATGGCTGTCTCTTCCGTGAGACTCTACTTCCCAATGAGGACTCTTCTCCATTGATAGTAGTTCGTATTCTGACATGTAGTAAGTCGATTGGTTACTGGTAGGGGAGAGGGATTTTTTGGTTATGGCAAACATTACCGCCTGAAACCCAAGATCTTTGAGGACCGGATCTGAAGGGTAAAAGGTATCTTTGCGCCCATCGTCAAAAGTGAGCAAGAAAGATTTTTCTGGTAAATCTACTTTTTCTCTTATAAAGTCGTTGAATTCTTGCAGAGATATAGTATTCCAACCGTTATTTTTGAGTGTGCGCATATGCTGTGCAAACTTTGCTGGACTGAACGGGTTTTCACCACCACCCTCATCGGGTAAACCGTGGTATACAAGTACTGGTACTGATTTAGCAACATTATTATTTTTTGTATAAAATACTGAAGCGCTACTGTTGTGTGTCAATAATTTATTTTGCCACCAATAACTCACATCTTCCTTAAAGCTTCTACTATAAAGACTAGATAATTCTCTTATTTTGTATTTACTTATTAGGGATGTAGAAAATATGGCTCCAGAAAATATAATAATTGCCATTATAGAGAGTCTCATTACTTTTTCTTTTGTGAAATTAAAAAACATAAATTAAATTTATCTTGTACCCCAGCGAGTATCATTCATCGTTATCGCCGCCCAAGGAAGTTGCCAAATAAGTATCACAGTGCTAAACCAAAAATAAACTACAGCATTAAACCAGTCTTTGTCCCCAACTTCGATTCTATAGTATATGCCATGCAAAAATAGCATAAGGAAAAGTCCAGTGAGATATGTAAAAGGAAAGGTTTGTTCGATTATCGGATACCATATGACTGCCCTGAAGAAGACAACAGGGGCAACTATTGCTAAGAATACGTAAATATAGAAAGACATGGCTGCAAAAAAATTTTTCTTCCACATAAATGATCCCGCAAGTATCGTCTCTCTTACCCAGGATTTTTTCCATCTCTGCTGTTGCTTCATATATTTTTTGAAATTATTTGGAACAACGGTTTCGGCTCTGGCCTCGCTAGAGTAGACAGCTTTGTATTTTTGCAGTATAAAATTTGTTAAAGACCTATCATCTCCAAATGTGCATTGTTTACCAAAGAATTTTTGGTGCAGCCAGACGTCTATAAACTCTAAGAGGTATTCTCTTCTATAAGCACTACAGCACCCAGGGCAGCAGGTGACTAGTCCAAAAACTGATTCTGCAGCTTTATATATTTTAAAAGATATATAATATCTAACCGCTTGCATCCTCGTAAGTATATTTTCTCTATCATTGTGTACATCAGTATGTCCAGAAACCGCCCCCACTGTAGGGTCGGCAAAATATTTCACGAGATGTCTAACACAATTTTTATCTATAAAACTATCACTATCCACAAAGATAATTATTTCCCCTCGTGCCATCTTTACTCCTGAAGCCATACCCTCTCTTTTGCCTTGGTTTACTTTCCAGTCCACTACTTCAAATCTCTTTATTTTTGCACCAAATTCTTTTTGCACTTTTAGCATTTCACTAAGAGTATTGTCGTCTGATCCATCGTTTATGGCTATAACTTCTATTTTTCCCTTAGGGTAGTTGATTGAATAAAAACAACGGAGTGTCTTGGCGATATTGTCGCCTTCATTTTTTGCGGGCACCACAAAAGATATGGTGGGAGTATATGTCATATCAGCCTTAATGGATTTATGAAAATATGAAAGTATAAATCGTGACAGGATATATAGAGTGATAAGAGAACTGTAAATTCCAAAAAATAAACTATCGTTGAGTGTTTTCCAGGAAGTAAGCTTGATGACTATTATGAGGTATATAATAAAGAAGAACAGAATTCTTAATCCTAAATCAATTCCCATATTATTGCCTTCTCCTTTTTTTGCTAATGGATCACCTTTGTATTTGTAGTTTTTGTATTGGGGGATGGTTTGTGAAGTTTGCATAGTTCATATTTTAAAAAAGAACTCCTATATGAGTTCTGCTTAACTCTAGCAGGGTGACAGTGAAAGGAAGATGAACTACACTTTTTCTTTTTTGAGGAAGTTTATTGAAATCTCGTTTAATTTAGATAAATCTACTTGTTCTTCTATGTTGGTATTTTTACCGTAAGGCAGAGTCACTATAGCGACGGTGCCCTTATTTTCAGCACTTTTTATTGTTATCCTGCCAGAGTGCATTTTTACAAGTTCGCTCACTATCGTAAGTCCAAGCCCCGATGAGCCGAGTCTTCTGTTGCGTGACTTTTCGGCACGATAAAAAGGTTCAAATATATGCATCAAGTCTTCTTTTGTGATACCCACACCCGTGTCTTCAATGTGTATGAGTACATTTCCATAGTAGTCAGGACCAACCCTGAGAGTGATGCGGCCGTCTTCTTGGGTGTAGTTGATAGCATTCTTAAGCAGGTTGCTTATTATTTGTTCAATCGCGACTGCATTACCCCAGACAATATGTGGAGTTATCTTTTTAACTATTATTTCGAGACGGTTTTTTTCAGATAATTCTTTAAATCTATTTACGGATTGATCTACTATCGGACCTATGTCTACATTTGAAAATTTTATCCTCTCTGGTCTCACTAATTGATTAAATGAAAGTATGTTGTTTATTATTTCTGATACACGATCAAGCTCCTCGACGTTGCTTTTGAGCATGTCTTTTATATTTGGATCAATATTGCCGTCCATCAATGCGACTTCGTTGTTTGTTTTTATCACAGTGAGTGGGGTACGAAGTTCGTGAGCCACATCAGATATAAATCTCTTTTGGGAACTAAGAGCATTTTTTGCAGGGCGCAGAGTTATCTTGGCCACCAAGAATGCAAATATGACTGTAAGTACAGCAAGTATCGTGGAAAATAGACCAAAGTTTTTTGCCTTCGCTATTTTAAGCGAAGCCATGATTTGATCGGAGCTTGTAGGTTGCCCAGTATTTATGGCATTTGTAATACCATAAATTACTGTCCTTACAGCTTCTTCGTAAAGATAATTGAAGAATCCATAGGCAAGCAAAAGCAAAGCAGCCGCAAAAGTTACTTGTAGAGCTATGACATTAAGCTCACTTTTTACAAACGGGTCGCTCCACTTATTCTTTAAGCCTATAACCAACCCCACGAATTGTCTCAAGTATTCCTTCAGAGCTCTCCCAACCAAGTTTTTTTCTAAGATTTTTGACATGTACATCTACTACATTACTGAAAGAATTATAATTAAAATCCCATAAATGACTTAATAGTTCCTCTCGGTTTACTACTTTATTTGGGTTTCTCATAAAGTATTCAAGAAGCATATACTCTTTCAAGGTAAGCATAACCTCTTTTCCATTTTTTGTAACTTTCCTTGTTGACGAATTAAGCTCGACCCCTCTTATTTTGAGTATTTGAGGCAGGGAAGTCTGTGGTCTTCTAAATATTGCTTTTATCCTTGCAAGCAGCTCCTCAAAAGAAAAAGGTTTTACTATATAGTCGTCTGCTCCTGTAAGTAACAGCTCTACTTTGTTTTCTATTTCATCTCGAGCTGTAAGTATCAAGATTGGCGTGGTTATGCCTTTCTCTCTTACGCTCTTAGTTATGGCACCTCCTTCCATGCCAGGCAACATTAAATCAAGGATTATTAAATCATAATCCATGTTATTCAAAGATATCCTACTCAGGGCTTTTTCACCATTATTAATAATGTCAACGGCATAACCGTTTTTTGCTAGGCCCGTTTGAAGAGCACTAGCCAACTTTTCTTCATCTTCTACTATTAATATTCTCATGCATTAATTCTAATATATCGATTATGAATCGTTCATGAAGAAGCGGTTTTAATTTTATTTACTTTAATTTATTTTGTGACTATAATGGGCCCATAATTCCTAATAAAACCATGAATTTGTTCGACCTGATAAAATCAAAGAGGTTCGACGAGGTAAACAAAGACATAGTTTTGGGCAACGCCAAATTTCCGAACGACACACTCAGAGTAAAAGACCAAAATAGTTTTCAACTTTTCAAAATTTCGGCACAAACAACCTCTTTTGATGAGGTTGTTTCGCTCATGGATAAAGGTGGTTTTTTGCCTGCCAATATCTATGAGCTTCTTTTTTGGAATGGTTGGGATAGTAAGTCTACTGTTATTGCCCCAGGTTCTTTTGTGGAGCTAGAAGACAAGGGGTATGTTCCTTGTATGTCTTTAGATTACTTTAGTGAGCCGGGTAAATACTACTCTATGCGCAGACTGTGCCTTCTTGAGAGAGACAGGGAGTGGAAAGGCGAGATGTTTTTCCTGGGAGTTAGAAAGTAAAGCTATCTATATCTTTTGATCTGAAATTTTCAAACTCGACATCCATAAAGTCAGTCCTGATGCCAGTATATCCTTCGCTAGTAAAAGCGGAGCCGCCATATTTTTTACCATCATCTATCGTCTTTGCTACAAGCTCCCATTCTCCTTTCCATTCTTTATCTACATATAATCTTATTTCCACGGCCCCGCCCGCTATGTTCATGGTTTCGCTTCGGAGACCAACCCACTTATTTTTAGGGATAAGATTTGGAGAAGAATTCTTATCGTAATTACCAGGGTAGATACCCTGAATTTCTGCTAAGGTGTAATAAATGCCATTCTTTTTCTTTTTTATAATTGCAGAACCATCAACTCTGACCCCCGTATAGTAAAGATTGTCGCTATCTTTGTATCTGTTAAATAAGAGCAATCCATTTGACTGGTTCCTGTTTGAGCTAGTACTCAAGTTGTCTTTTCTTGCGACAAAATACACTTCATGTCTAGCGTTTAGCCATTTTTTTTCTGATATTAACCTAAATATATTTTGAGGGTGATATCCGCTGTCAGTATCTTTAGGGTTACTTAGTGAATATACTACTCTCCAAGGGTCTATAGACTTGAGAGAGTCTTTGATGGTAGATCCTTTCCCATTTTCTATCTTCATATATCCACCCGAGTTTACCCACCAATATTTACTAGAGCTTGTAAGCAGGGAAGATGCTTCTTGTAAATTTCCATCTGTGTTGAAGTTATATAAGTATTCTGCTGCTTCTGTATTTATCGCTCCTGTAGTTGCTAATGTGACTAATAAAGCAAGCGCGAACCTATAAAATTTGTTCATATACTGTAAAATGCTAACACTTCATACTGTCCTCACCAAACATTTTTATTGATTAAACAACATTTTCATGTTCCTATCATGAAGCAAATTTTATAGTGAGTAGCTGTAAAGGTTAAATTTTTAATGAAGAGCAAAAATTGTCACAATGTTAAAAATTGTCAAATTGATTTTTTAGCCAAAAAAGCTATTATTGAGCTGTATCAATTTTTCTTTTCCATAAAACATGAATATAAATGGATTTATAAATTTCGTCCGTGAGCAAGGTGTAGTCGGTTTGGCGGTAGGGTTTATTTTGGGTGGAGCAGTGTCTAAAGTAGTAAGCTCCCTCGTGCAGGACATAATAAATCCAATTTTAGGTCTCATTTTGGGAGCGAGCGAAGGTTTGAGAAGTGCTAGTTTTTCTTTGGGTTCCGCCAAAATAATGTATGGCTCCTTCTTAGCTACCACTATAGATTTTGTCGTTATTTCCCTTGTTGTATATTACGGTATTAAGATGATAGGTTTAGAGAGGCTTGATAAAAAGAAAGAATAAAATAAAAAAATGATAATAACTCATCACGGCATACAATCGTTTAAAGTAAGTTTTGGAGACGTCACACTTTGTTTTGACCCTGTGTCAAAAGATTCGAAAAAGCACGATGCTTGGAGGTCTGGTGCTGATATTACTTTGGTTTCCATAAACCACCCAGACATGAATGGTTATGCCCAGGCAAGCAGAGGAGACAAAGATACTTTTCTTGTGAAGGGTCCTGGTGAATACGAAATCCAAGGTATATTTATAAAAGGTCTAGAATCTTTTTCAGAATATGGCGGTAAAGAAGTTTTCAATACTATATATACGGTAAATATGGAGGGCATGAATATTTGCTTTCTCGGAGCTTTGGGCAACCCTTCTATACCTCCAGCCACCAAAGAGGCTCTCGAAGGTATAGACATACTTTTTGTACCTATTGGTGGAGACGGAGTATTGTCCCCCCACGAAGCTTATAAGTTTGCTGTTTCTCTCGAGCCATCAATCATAGTTCCTATGAATTATTCCGAAGAATCACTTAAACTTTTCCTTAAAGAAGGTGGGTCAAAAGAAAATAGCCCTGTAGATAAACTTACGATAAAGAAAAAAGATTTGGATGGAAAAGAGGGTGAAATCGTAGTGATAAAAGAATAAAAATGATAGTCAAAAAATATAATTCAATAATGGAGAAACCAGAAAAAGATAGGGCAAAGTGGGCTATCGGCCTATCTCTTGTTGTTTATCTTTTTATTTTTGCTGGTTTTGCTTTTAATAAAGGTTATATAACTGTCACCACAAAAAACACTTCAAAATCATCCGAGGTTGCGGCTGTGGTGGTTGCGGCAGAAAAAGCTCCTTCACCACTAGAGGGTTCAAAAGGTGTTTTTGGTGAAGTGGTCAATGAAGCCAAAGCTCAATACGGTGTACTTAAAGAGTCCTTAGAGTCTGTTTTTGTACCATTTTTTACAAGTATAGAAATTTACGACGGACTGGAAAAGTAGTTCCAAAAATGCTACAATAAAGGAAATATGGCTAAAAAACAGGACAAAAACGAACAAGAAAGTGATGTTGCTATCTCACACGTAGGGGTTTTAGATAGGTCCATCGTCACCGAAATGAAGGAGTCTTTCATCGACTACGCCATGTCGGTGATCACTGACCGTGCCCTTCCGGACGTGAGAGATGGTTTGAAGCCAGTTCACAGGAGGATACTCTACGCCATGCACACCATGGGTCTCACTGCTGGAGCTAAGACTCGTAAGTCCGCAACTGTAGTTGGAGAAGTTTTGGGTAACTACCATCCACACGGAGACGTGGCTGCATACGATGCCATGGTCAAGATGGCACAAGACTTCGCTATGAGGTATCCACTCATTGTAGGTCAGGGAAACTTTGGTTCTGTAGATGGCGACAGCCCTGCTGCTATGCGTTATACAGAAGCAAAAATGTCTAAAGTAGCTTCAGAACTTTTGCGCGACATAAACAAAGAGACAGTTGAGTGGAAACCAAACTATGATGCCACAAAAAAAGAGCCCGCAGTTTTGCCTAGTGCAGTACCTCAGCTCCTTTTGAACGGTACTCTTGGTATTGCAGTGGGTATGGCGACCAACATACCACCTCACAATTTGAGAGAAATAATCGACGCCACTGTTTTTCTAGCTGACAACAAAGACGCAACTTCAGAAGATCTGATGCAGTTTGTGCAAGGACCAGACTTTCCTTTAGGGGGTGTTATTTTCAATAGTAAAGAAATACAACACGCTTATGCCACAGGTAGGGGTGGTATCGTCACTCGTGGTATCGCTGAAATAGTAGAAGACAAAAACCTATCACAAATAATAATCACCTCCATACCATATAGAGTAAACAAACAAACTCTTGTAGAGAAAATCGCAGAACTTGTCCGTGAGAAAAAGCTCGAAGGTATAAAGGGTCTCCGAGATGAATCCTCCAAAGATATCCGTGTAGTTATCGATATAAAAAATGGCGCATTTCCACAAAAAATACTCAATTTCCTTTACAAACACACCCAACTCGAAGAAACATTCCACTTAAACCTCGTGGCTATCGTCGACGGAGTACCCCAGACTCTTTCACTTAAGAGTATTTTGGAAGAATTCATAAAACACAGAAAAGAGGTTGTAAGGAGGAGGACAGAATTCGACTTGAGAGAGGCAGAAGCCAGGGAGCATATCCTCCTCGGACTCAAAAAAGCTCTTGACCACATAGATGAAATCATAAGACTCATAAAAAAGAGTAAAGATGTAGATACGGCTCGGACAAACTTGATGAAGGAGTTTAAGTTTTCCGAAATTCAAGCAAACGCCATCCTTGAGATGAGACTCCAAAAGCTTGCTGGTCTCGAAAGACAGAAGATAGAAGATGAGTTAAATGCTATCCAAGCTCTCATAAAGGAGCTCAAAGATATTTTGGCAAATCCAAAAAAGATTTTGAGCATTATCAAAAAAGAGCTTTCTGAAATTTCAGAAAAATACGGAGACGAAAGAGGGACAAAGGTTGTAAAGGGCGGCGTCAAAGTTCTCTCAGTCGAAGATTTGATAGCTGACCAAGAAAATACTCTCATCCTTACCCAAGGCGGCTACGTGAAGCGCACTCACCCCGATGAATACAAAAAGCAAAAGAGAGGGGGAGTGGGTGTCGTCGACCTTGATACAAAAGAAGAAGATTTCGTCACCAATTTCCTAACAGCAAGTACACACTCAGATCTTCTTTTCTTTACTGACAAAGGCAAGGCATATCAAATAAAAATGTATGAGCTCCCAGAAGGCAAAAGAGCTACTAGAGGTAAATCAATAATGAACTTCATTTCTCTTTCCGAAGGCGAGAGAGTGACTTCTATTTTGCCAATTTCAAAAGAGACAAAGGCAGACAAGAGCCTGTCATTACTCATGGTTACCGAAGAGGGTACTGGTAAAAAAGTTTCTGCAGCAAGCTTTAGTGATGTGAGAGCAAGCGGCATCATAGCTATCAAGCTTAGCGAGGGTGATAGACTAGTATCCGTTTCTCTGGTTTCAAAAGGCGACAGCTCGATACTCATCACTTCAAAGGGGCAATCTATAAGGTTTAATGAAAAAGATGTGAGAGAAATGGGACGCACAGCAGCAGGTGTGAGAGTCATGAAGTTGTCAAAAGGAGACAAGGTGATAGGAGCTCATAGGGTATCCAAAGAGGAGGAAAAGACAGCAGAAATACTTACTATGGGTGAAAACGGGTACGGTAAAAAGACCCCCATGTCCGAATACAAAATCCAAAATAGAGGCGGCTCTGGTATCAAGACAAGCAATGTGACAGCCAAAACAGGCAACATAATTTCTTCGGCTCTCGTGACTCCTGATGCTGAAGAAGTGGTGGCGATGTCAAAGAGAAGTCAGGTGATAAGACTTGAAACAAAAGAAATCCCTAGTTTGGGCAGGTCTACACAGGGAGTCAGGATCATGAAGCTTCGCGATGGAGACTCCATAGCATCATTGATTTGTCTCTAAATATTCACAACGCTCTATAATATTTTTGTTTCTTTTGCTGTATAATTGTCTTCATGACAAAGTTCCAGATAATCCTCACAGGAATATTCGGTTTTTTTATAGTGATCGGCATAGTGATCTTTTCAGCTTATAGAGGAAGTGGTGAAGAAGCAGTAAACCTCACTATCTGGGGCACCATGTCGAGCCAATCTTTTGATACAGTGGTCAAATCAGTTGGTCTCCATCAAAACAAACAATTCAATATCATATACGTAGAAAAATCTGAACAAAATTTTGATACAGATTTTATCGAAGCCTTAGCTTCTGGAGTTGGTCCAGATATAGTGATGCTTGGTAACGACAGGATTTTGAAACACTATAACAAAATATTCCCAATCCCTTATTCTGTTTTTACCGAGAGGCAATTCAAAGACTCCTTTATTGAAGGCTCCGAGATTTATATGTCGCCAAGTGGTACCCTAGCTCTTCCTTTCTCAGCTGACCCTCTCGTGATGTATTGGAACAGAAACATATTTAGAGACGTGAGGATCACAGAGCCACCAAAATATTGGGATGAATTTTATTCTCTCGCTACTACCATAAGTAAAAAAGATGGAGCTCTAAATATCCAAAGGAGTGCTGTTTCTTTTGGTGAGTTTGGCAACATCGCAAATGCAAAAAAGATAATCCTAAATCTTGCCATGCAAGCCGGTAGTCCACTCACGTCTTGGGAGGGTAATTCTGCTCAAATCCTTTTTGCTGGTTCTTTTGGTAAGCCAGTCTCACCGGCAGAAGCCGCTGTCAATTTTTATACTGAGTTTGGTAATCCAGCCAAAGCTTCTTATTCGTGGAACAGATCTCTTCCAAACTCAACCAATTATTTCCTTGGTGGAGACTTGGCCCTTTATTTTGGTTTTGCAAGCGAAGCTAGTGTTTTACAACTCAAAAATCCAAACCTAAATTTCGATGTAGCACTTGTGCCGGTTTCTCGAGAGGGTGGCCAAGATATTTCTTATGCAGATTTTAGTGGTCTCGCTATTACCAAAGCTTCTTTAAACAAAAATGCCGCTTTCTCTCTTATCTCTATCCTTACCAACAAAGAAAGCTCCAAATCTTTTAGTGAAGCTTTGAAGCTCCCTTCTCCTAGGAGAGACCTTCTTTCTGTTAGGGCCTCGACCGCTCATGGAAGCATTTTTAACGAAAGCGTCATAAGGTCCAAGTCTTGGCTTGACCCAGACCCTGTATCTAGCGATGCTGCATTTCGCACCATGATAGAGTCCATCACAAGCGGTAGGGTTCGTACGGGAGACGCCATAACGAGAGTTCAAAGAGAGTTAATGAATATTTTGCAAAAATGAAAAAACTTTTACCAATATTAATGATTTTATTTGTATTGTTACCCGTCTTTTCTTTGGCTCAAGGCACAGAGGCTCCTTCAAGGATAGTACCTTGCGATGGTCCAGATTGTGGTTTCCCACAATTGATGCAATTGTTGAATAATATCATCAAGTACATAATCGCCATCTCAGTCCCTATAGCTGCTTGTGTCATTGCTTACGCCGGATTTATAATCATGACTAGCGGCGTTTCAGACAAGATAAGCCAAGCCAAAGCCATGATACAAAAGGTTGTAATAGGCTTTGTATTTATTTTGGGTGCTTGGATAATAGTAAATACCATACTCTTCGCTTTACTTGATTCAAGTTTTAGCAATATAATAAAGCTTAACTAAATATGTTTAAAGGCTTATACAAAATAGTTTCTCTTCTCGCGGTTTTGGTAATATGCATTTCACCTCTGTTTGTTTTGGCGCAAGGAGGTAGTGGTCAGCCTGGTGGGGCTGGTGGTTCCGGACAACCTATAGGGAGCGGCAATACTTCACCCTCTTCAAACTCATTTACCATAGAATTCAAAAATCCATTTAAGGGTGGCGGCACCACAGTCCCTTCTTTCTTAAAAGCCATATTCGATAATATTTTGCTTCCAATAGGTGGGGTAGTGGCGGCCATGATGGTTATGTATGCAGGTTTCTTGTATGTGACCGCGGCGGGCAACCCCGGGCAAATAGAGAAAGCACACAAGGCTCTTTTGTATGCCGTCATAGGTTCGGCCATACTTCTCGGTGCATGGGTGATACAAGAGGGAATCAGAGCCACAATAGATCAATTTAAATTATAAAATATGACACTAAGCGGATTAATAGACATGTTCGTAAATATACTCCAGAGGATTATCCCACTTCTGGGAGCTGTTGCATTTCTTCTTTTCATCTACGGAGTAGCTAGGTTCATACGCTCATCTGGTAGTGAGAAGGAGCTTAAAGACAGTAAAAATATCATCATCTGGGGCATAGTCGGCCTTTTTGTACTCATGAGTGTTTGGGGCATCATATCTTTCATGAAAAGTGAGTTGGGTTTCGGATCGGGCGTCATCATTCCTCAGATAAAATTTAAATAAAATGAAAAAAGTATTTTTATTATCACTTCTCATACCAGTAGTCACACTTGCCTCAGGCATCACTGATCTTATAGATTCGGTTTACGGCATAGTAAATGGCGTGCTTGTACCCATAGCTTTTGGGCTCTGCATTTTTTACTTTTTTTGGGGTATATTCAAATACATCAAAAACGAAAGTGAAAGTGAAAAGGCCGAAGGTAGGAGCATAATGACCTGGGGAGTATTTGGTATTTTTGTCGCTTTTTCTATCTGGGGCATTATCATCCTTATACGCGACGAGCTCGGTTTGCCAAGGATAGACAATGTAGACAAGCAGACAGCACCCTTTGTTGATTCTACATTCACCCCTGATGCTATTTAAGATAATTTAAAAATATGACTTACAAAAAAAAGATTATTCCACTTTTATATCTGTCTCTCTTGCCAGTCGTTTCTTTTGCCCAAAGTGTAGAGAGGTTTAGAAACACAAAAGAGATTTTTAGTTCCATACTCGATATAATCAGGATCCTTATCCCTATAGCCTTTGGCCTCGCTATACTTTTATTTTTCTGGGGTATAGCCAAATTTTTGTGGTCTGAAGGTTCAGGCAAAGACGAAGGCAAGAGGATAATGGTTTGGGGCGTATTGGCTATTTTTGTCATGAGTAGTATTTGGGGTTTGGTCAGGTTCGTGAGAGGCACTTTAGGTATCGACCCAAATGCTAC
>CAZPQX010000003.1:114113-135185 GCA_964589445.1 uncultured Candidatus Saccharibacteria bacterium
TTTGGGGTTTGGTCAGGTTCGTGAGAGGCACTTTAGGTATCGACCCAAATGCTACAAATATGAATATACCAACAATAAACAGGAATAGTCCATAATTGTGGATAACTATTGAGTTTAAAGAAAAAAAATTGTATCATGAAGTTAATTAAAAATGGTCGTTCATTTTAATTTAATTAAAATTATAAGTTTAGATAAGTTTATATGAAAAAATTAGCTTTAATAGCATCACTTGCCCTAGCATTGCCTTTAGTATCATTTGCTCAGGACCCTGGTTTGACTACATTTCAAAGCATGGTGGCTGGTATAGGGCGCATAGTAAGTTCTCTTATACCTATAGTATTCGCTCTTGGTGTGATTGCATTCTTCTGGGGCCTGGTCAGGTACTTGTTTGCTGCAGATCACGACAAAGATCAAGCAAAGAAAACTATGCTTTGGGGTATAGTCGCTATATTCGTTATGGCTTCTGTTTGGGGTCTTGTGAGATTTGTACAGACTACTTTTGGTGTTACAGGAAGTAACGCACCTATAACTCCTGATATCGATCTTCCAACTGTAACTAACTAGTTTAGATTAAAACAAACTAAACAAAAAACGGGCAACACCCGTTTTTTGTTTATTCTAAAATTCTCGCTGTTGATGCTGGACCCAGTCTAAGGGTTTGCCTCTCTTCGTGTTATGATATAATTAAATTATGCTAGTTAAAGACTTACTCGGCAAAATCGCCGCCTTCATAATAAACCCGATTATATTTTTGGGTTTTATTATTGCCACGGTAATACTTTTTTATGACATAGTGCAAATGATAGCAAGTAGCGACAGTAGCGACTTGCCGGAAAAGAGGAGAGCGGTCATTTATGGGGTCATAGGAATGTTCGTCATGTTTTCAGTTTATGGCATACTTAACCTAGTACTCACAAGCTTTGGTATTGAAACAAAAAACCTTCCTTTTTAGTATTTATATCCAAAATAAAAAATTATAAATGTCCGCCGAATAGGCGTTTTTTATTATTATGTAAACTTGTACGCCAATATTGCATAAAAGAAAACCCCCTCGGCACGCGGCTGGGGGAGCTAAATTTGGGATTTTTCATCCCTCTACTGTCTCTTGAGTTCGAGTACCACTTCTTGTGGTTTGTCGCTAAGAGACTTGAATTGAATTGTTTTGGAGTAACCTCTTTTTTCACCTTTGGTGATGTAGGGGAGATTCTCCCGAATGTTTTTGGCTGGGTCAAACTTGGCCTCGAGTCCCTGGTCATTTCTGACCACGAAAGCTCCAGGCGATCTGCCCCATGAGAACTCGTACCCAGAGACATCTCTCTCTGGGCCGAACTCCTTTACTGGAGCCACGAGTTTTACCTCGTATTCACCAGCTTCTTGAAGCTTGGCGAGTATGGGTCCCCAGCAGCGGATAGTAGTTTTGCCGGGTTTGCCGACCCATGGTTTTACGCCGTGATCTTGGTAAAGAATCTTGGCGTACGCCATGTTTCCTTCTTGGGTATGGATTTTTAATCCGTACTTTTTGTACGCTACCTTCTCGTGGAGAGGGACATTTATCTGGCACGCACCAACGTCGTTCGTCTCGCTGGTGTTGATTCCCTGGTCGGGGTCATTATTTTTATAGTGCCAGATTCTCCCTGCAACCCCAGACGATTCGCACCCGCAGATCTGTGGCAGAGCCACTTCGGCGGGGATACCGTCGTAACGCGAGGCAACCATCGGGTCACTTCTGTCGGGAGACCCAAAGGCGCTTCTCTTGCTTGAGTCATTGTTCCAGCCGGAGAAATTAATCCCGTCGCTAAAGGTTTCGAATGCTGTCGCTATTACGATCAGCACAATTCCGAACCCTACCACTTTTGCCACCCCACCCTTTTTGAAGAAGTGGGTGGCAATAATGGTGCCAATATTCACGAGGATGAAGAACCCGAAGTTCCCCAGAAATGCTATCCAGAGGTTGGTTAAACTAAACATCAGGAAGACATTTATCGTGAGTACAGCCACGGCCGCATAGACCGTTGGGTGGGATAAGAACTTCTTCCAGTCCACACCCAAACTCTCGATCATTGTTTGTTGCGGGCCGGCGCGTTGGGTCGATTCAGGCTTCTTGCTTTCTTGCAACACCTGTAAGCATACAAGTACGCTTACTCCGATGAGTAGAAAGAAAGAAATCACCTGGATAACCCAGGCCCCAAATGTCTTTGGTTTTGACACGGGTTTCGATCCCGTATCCGTAACAGTTGGGCTTGTCAGTGGAGGCACGGGTGCGTCCACTGATTGCGTTTTTTTAGCGTTTGCGACCGCTTTCTCGGCTTTTTTCACCTCAGGTTTTTGTTCTGTGGTGTCAAAGATAGCCGAAAAGACAATCACCCCTAAGATTATGGCAGCAATGATTTTAACAAGAATCTGCAGCCACTTCCTTATATCTTCTTTTTCTTCGTCCGTGGCAGGGAGGTAAGCTGTCTTGTAAAGCTTTACCCCGAGCATTGCCGACATTACTACCGCGACAACCAGCAAGTTCCAAGGGAACCAATTCTGGGCCATCTGTCCCCACCAGGCGCGGAATTTCCACAGCTGGAGCATGAAGACAATGAAGCCTCCTATCCCCAGCACAACCTTTTTGTTCCTTTTCAAGGTACTACCTCCACTTTAAATTATATCATATTTAATATAAAAAGCAACCCCCAAGAACGAAGTCTGGGGGTTGAGGTTGCTAAGCAACAAGGAAAAGGTGAGGATATTTACAGCCGCTATTTTCCAATCGGAAGAGCAGGGACTACACCGCCTCCACCTTCTACTAGTGTGGTGATTTTTGAGCCCTCTCCGGTAAAGGCTTGGGCTCGCAGTATCCTCGCTATCTCGGCCCCGTTAGGTCCGCTGCAAGGATTAACTATAGTATCTTCAATGAACTGCTTCTTTGCCGCACCCAACTTTTCGAGTGCTTCAGCTTGTTTTTGGGCTTCGATGACCCTTGCTTCCCCCTCTTTTGTTGCCGCGGTTTTTTTCGCTTCTCCCAGCAGTTCTGCTTCTCTATTTGCTGCTTGAGCGAGAGCTACTGGTCCAGTTGCCTCGATACTCTGCAGGAAGTGTGAGATCACCTGGATACCAAGGATCCGTAGGAATCCTCCGTCCCGAGTTTCTCCAGTCTGTGGGTCGAAGTATTGATAATCTCTGTTGGCTGCCAGGATCGCCCTGGTCAACTCAGAGTTCCGCAGATCGGCTCGCGCTGCCTCTTTGGCAGTGTTAAATTCCTTGTCGGTTGCCCAGTCCTTTACTATGGCCTGAATAAAACCAGACAAGATCTCAACCCAGTTTTTGTTTCTGTAGAAGGCGTTCACCGGGTCTATCACAAGCACGGTGATTAGAGAGTTCAAGGACGCTTGGTCGTTACCGGCCAGCTCTATGTCCTCGGTTGGCACCGAGAATGTGAATTGATGGAGGAAATGACTTACATTCTCCCTTCGCATTGTAGCCACTAGTTGTGGAAGTAAATTGCCCGAACTATCTTCCTTCTGGCGAAACTCTATCCATTGCCAGTTAGGGAACACCTTGACTTCTCCCAGTAGGCCAATCCAAGTTACACCGTAGTGTTTCTCGAAAAAACTTTCTTCTTTTTTGTGTCGTCGAGCGGGTACAAACATGCCCGTATTGGGGTCGATGTCGAAGTCAATTACATTCTCGACAATCCTCTTGAGATTGCCCCCGACCATTATGAACATGAATCTCCCAGGTTCTGGGAGAGTGGCAAAAAATTTACCCCTCTTACCAAGCCACTGGACTGTTGTCCCAAAAAAGTATACCGCAACTGGCCGCATGGCGTACCAAAGGAACGCCGCAAAAACGATCCATAGAACAAGTTGCTGTGACGGAGTCATAACTCACCTCTCACTGTTGAATTTTCTATAGCCTTTCGGCCATCCGTTTATTATTATATCACACTTGCAAAGCAAAAGTCAATAGGGTATAATGGCGTTTAGATCCTCATTCCGAGTGATTACTTCGGTGTAAAAACCGGAGAGGAAAGTCCGAACTCGTTCCGTAAACCTCGTGTTTACGGGCGCGTAGCAGGTAACGCCTGTCTGGAGTGATCCATGTGGTGCGAACAGAAACGACCCGGTTAAGTCCGGCTGAAACGTGCTAAATCCATACGCGTAAGTGCAAGGCCGTGTCCCGCGGAACTTTATGTGAAGTGGGAAGTGCCGCAAAGATTCTTGGAGCAATTCAAGAACAAGATAAATTATCACACCAATTTTGTTCACTGAAAGTGAGTACAAAATTGAGTGTCCAGCGTAACGCAGTGAAGTTGGACAACCCCACTTCGCTAAAGCTCCGCTGGATGCTCAACTTTGCGACCACCTCCGGTGGGCAAAGTTGGCAACAAAATTCGGCTTATGAGAATGAGGATCTAAAAAATGCAAAAATCGCCTTAAACGGCGATTTTTGCTCTTTATGGTTAATTAAAAGGACTTGGTCAGGAATAAAATGTTTTTTGTCAAAAATATTTTTTAAACCAATCTTTTGTTTCTAAAAGCGAACCCCGAGCTAGATTTCAGGTACCTCTCAAATTCTTGCGATTTTAGTTTATTTAAAAAAGCTCCATACCAAACTAATACAAACGGAGCTTTTATCGAGGAGTATCTGGGCTATCCTTTATTGTGCTGCTCTATTCTTTTCTTTAGATTAGAAGTTGAACCAATATAAAATGTTTTATCTTTTATACTTTGGATTATGTATGTGTAGTACATTTTATTTTTGCCCTACTTCGTCCCACTTCGCTACGCTCTGCCGGACTACGCGGGGCCACTTCGCTTTTATAATAACAAAAACACTATCAATTTTAATAGTGTTTTTGTGCTTGCACCGCGAAGCTCTGTGAATACAGAGCGAAGTGGTGCTCGGGGTGGGACTTGAACCCACACGCCGTGAGGCCGCCGATTTTAAGTCGACTGCGTATACCATTCCGCCACCCGAGCTTCACTCCTTAATTTAGCAAAAATCCATAAACTAATAAAGTGTTGTAGAATGGAAGCAAATACACATGAGCAAGATCAGAAAAATATTCGGTCTATTTTATGGGTACATTTTGAAGCCGATATTTTTCCTTTTTGACCCAGAATTAGTGCACGATAGAGTTACTTTTTTGGGGGAGTTTTTGGGTAGGTTCAGTTTGTCCAGATTTTTATTAAGCAAAATTTTTGTCTATAAAAATAGCATGCTTGAGCAGCAAATACTCGGGATAAATTTCCCAAATCCTGTAGGCTTGGCTGCTGGCTTTGATAAAGACGCCAGGCTTGTAAGGATAATCCCTAGTATTGGGTTTGGCTTTGAGGAAGTAGGCTCAGTCACAGGCAAGCCCTGTAAAGGCAATGAGGGTCAGAGGCTCTGGAGGATGAAAAATTCCAAAGCACTTGTCGTCTACTACGGTCTCAAAAACGAAGGTGCCAAAAAGGTAGCAGAGAGACTTTCCAAATTTAAAATGCAAAATCCGCTAGGGGTAAGTATTGCCAAGACTAATGACAGAGAGACGGTCGGCGAAGAGGAGGGGATACAAGATTATATAAAAGCATATTTGGAATTTAAAAAGAGAGGTATCGGTGACTATTTTACCGTCAACATCAGCTGCCCAAATACTTTTGGTGGCGAGCCTTTCACTGATCCACAAAAGCTAGATAGGCTGCTTTCAAAAATGAGAGAGGCAGGTGGCGGCGACAGGACGCCGTTCTTCCTCAAGCTTCCGGCCGAGCTTCCAATGTCGCAGATAGATCAAATTATAGAAGTCTCGAGAAAGCACAAAATATATGGCTTCATTTGTACCAACTTGGCCAAGAGTAGGGACAACAAAAATATAAAAGATGAGGTGCCAAATGTGGGTGGCATGAGCGGCAAAGTAGTCGGCGAAATGTCAGACGAACTTATCAAACACATCTACCAAAAAACAGGCAAGGAGTTCGTGATTGTCGGCTGTGGCGGCATATTTAATGCACAAGACGCATATAGAAAAATAAAAAATGGTGCCTCTCTGCTCCAAATGATAACAGGCATGATTTTTGAAGGTCCACAGGTTGTCGGTGAGATAAATGAAGGGCTTGTAAAGCTACTCAAAAAAGACGGATATAAAAATATAAGCCAGGCAGTGGGGACAAACTAGTCGTCACAGATAATTTCATTTTCGTCAAAATGAAATTTCTGCGAAGCCTCCCGGCACGATTTGCTAGTCCGCTCAGAGGGAATCGAACCCCCGACCATCTCCTTAAGAGGGAGCTGCTCTACCAGCTGAGCTATGAGCGGTTATTTTTACTTCTAGCAATATACCATATAATATTTTTTATGCTAAGCTAGTTTGGGTAAGTGACCTAGTCGCCAAGTGGTAAGGCAAGAGTCTGCAAAACTCTTATACGGCGGTTCGATTCCGCCCTAGGTCTCAATGACAGCAAGACAAAACCATGTTTTTCTGTTAGAGTATTTTTCTAAATGCTGGGGTGGCGGAATTGGTATACGCGCTAGTCTTAGGAACTAGTTCCCTTGTGGATTAGGAGTTCAAGTCTCCTCCCCAGCACAGATTGAGCAAAGCGAAAGCTGTGCTGGGGAGGCATAGCTTTTGAAAAAAGCGTTATGCTGACTTGAAGCCCGATTGAGATTTTTTATAAGCAAAGCGAAATAAAAAATCCAATTGGGGTACTGGTCCTGTAAGGACCAAGTCTCCTCCCCAAATTCCCCAAATCTTCATCTATGTACCTATAGAATGGGTGCATGCAAAAACAAAAAAGAAAAATATCATCAGAGACAAAATTAAATAACGAAAACTCTAAAGAAGTAAAAAATATTATTAGCTCCTTAGGCCAAAATAAACACAAGATAAAAATAGGTTTTATAGGTCAAGGTTTTGTAGGTAAAAATCAAGCCGACGATTATGAAAGAAGAGGTTATAAACCTGTCCGTTATTCCCTCGAACCCCAATTTGTAAAAAATAAAAAAGAGATAGGGAATTGCGATATCGTATTTATCGCAGTACCCACCCCCACTACCCCAGAAGGTTTCGATGACTCTATAGTTAGGCAGGCAGTTTCTTTGGTAGCCAAGGGTAAGATAGCAGTTATCAAATCCACAGTACTCCCAGGCACCACAGAGTCGATACAACAAGAGTATCCAGATCGTATAGTCTTGCATGCTCCCGAGTTTTTGAGCGAAGCCACAGCTTCGAGGGACGCAGCTTTTCCAGACCGCAACATAGTGGGTATTCCCAAAGACACACCACTCTATGCAGAATCAGCAAAATTGGTTCTTTCTTCACTGCCTACAGCACCCTACAATAAAATTTGCAGTAGTAGGGAAGCTGAGCTCATAAAGTATGCACGCAATACTATGGGTTTTGTTCGTATAGTTTTTGCAAACATACTTTATGATTTATCCGAGAGCCTAGAAACAGATTGGAGTAATATAGAAGAAGCGATAAGCAACGACCCCCAAAATGGTCCTACTTATTCGAGGCCACTACACAAGTCGGGCAGGGGGGCTGGGGGTCACTGTTTTATAAAAGATTTTGGGGCTTTAAAGAAATTTTTTGAATCTAATATTAATGACAAAAAATCAGTGGATGTGCTCGCTGCCTTAGAGGCCAAAAACATAGAGCTACTCCTAAGTACACACAAAGACCTCGACTTGCTTAAGGGTGTGTATGGAGAAAATATAGTCAAATAGGCTTACTCTTTGGTTTGAGGAGGCTCATTGTCGGAAATCTCATTCAAAAGTTCGTCTATGCGTTGCCTGTTGTGTTCGCCTTTGTCTATGAGGAAGGTGATGTGTGGAGTGAAGCCAAAAGATTTTTTGGTCATTACAAATTTTCTAAAATCATTTCTCCTTCTCTTCATAAAATCTAGAGCGTCCTCCTCCTTTTCTACCGGTAGGGCAGTGAAAGATATGAAGGCATTTTTGCCTCTGTTGCCCAGCTCTGTTTTGGTGATGGTGATGAGGGAGTCTTTGTTTGATTCATACAAAAAGTACTCCGCTGCAAATTTGTGCAGGAGGGCTGACATTTTTTCGTCTTTAAATTTCTTAGGCTGTTTCATTTTTGAATTACGGGATTCATTTTTATATCCTATTCGCGTGTGATGAGGGAAACCGCCTTGATCAAGTCTCCTGGAGTTAGGTCTATTTTCGATTCGATCATGACACCAAACTCATCTCCCTCTCTTACTATGTTTGTCTTTATCTTTTGGCTCTGCATCTCTTTTATTTTACCGTCGCCTATTATATTTCCTCTTCTTTCAATTTTTATACTGTTGCCCATTTTGATTTCGCCGATTTCCATCTTACCACCAATGACTTGTTTATCTTTGTTCTTACTAAATGTTCGAAGTATTTTAGCTACACCAGTGATACTTTCTTCTTGGCTGACGGGGGTTTCTTGTTTTATTTTTTCTTTTACGAAGTCTAGAAGTTCATAGATTATCTTGAAATCTTTTACTTCTACTTTTTCTCTAAGTGCCAAAAAGTCTGCTGCTCTATTTTTGTGTATGTTGAATCCCAAAACTGTACTGTGCTTTATCATCGCATTTTTGACATCGCCTTCGTTTATCTCACCCACACCTTTTGAGACTATCTTCGGCACAAGCCTGTCATTACCAAGTTTCTTGAGTTCGTATTCTATGGCTTCGAGTGAGCCCAAGGTGTCTGCTTTGACTATGAGCGTGAGATGTTTCCTCTCGTCTTCTTGATCTTGTGAATTTTTTTCTATTTCTTCTCTATTAGAAGCCACGAAATCAGCCGCATCATTTTTGTTTTTGAAAGCAAAAAAAGCTTCTCCAACCACAGGTATTTTGTCCCAGCCAGTGATCCTGATTGGGCTCGAAACAGTAGCTTCCTTGAGTGAGTCTCCTTTGAAGCTTTCTATGTTTCGGACTGGGGCAAAGGCGCCTCTAGTAGCTAAAAAGTCACCAGTATGGAGTGTACCGTTTTTGATCACAAGAGTAGAAGAGATACCTTGCTTTGGACTAAGGCTGCTTTCGATGACAAATCCTTCAGCAGATTTTTTTGTATCTGCTTTTAGTTCTTCAAGTTCGGCTTGAAGGCATATTATTTCTAGAAGTTCAGGGATATTTTCTCCAGTTTTTCCAGAAACCAAAACTATCGGCACGCTACCACCCCAGCCTTCTACCAAAACTTCGTTTTCTGCTAGGTTTTGTTTTATCTTTTCAACGCCATTTCTGTTTTTATCTATTTTGTTTACGGCTACGATAAAAGGGGTATTGTCTGCTTTTATACACTTCAAGGCTTCTAGAGTTTGTGGCTTGATGCCGTCTTCAGCTGATATCACGAGGATGGCAATGTCAGCTATTCTCGAGCCCCTTTCTCTTATAGAGCAAAAAGCCTCGTGCCCAGGGGTATCGATAAATGTTATTTTCCTTTTTTCTTCACCTTCTTCTCCTGGCACTTTTACTTCTACTTCATATGCTCTGACGTGCTGAGTGATGCCGCCCTCTTCTTGGTCTACTATATTTGTCTTCCTTATATAGTCGAGGAGCGTAGACTTGCCGTGGTCAATATGGCCCATGATGACTACTATAGGGGGACGCGGTATGATGTTTGTAGCGGTTTTATCCATAATCTATGCTATTTTACATTTTTCTTGAATTTTTGCAAAATTTGATGTAGAAATTAGAAGTGAAAAACTTATTTAAAAAAAGGATATTTCTTGATTACGCCTCTATCACTCCCTTGAGCCCAAAAGTTTCAAAGGAGGCTTTGAAGGTGGAGAAAGATTTTTGGGGCAACCCTTCTTCTTTGCATGAGGAAGGTGAGAGGGCAAAAAATACACTCGAAGATGCGAGGCTCAGGGTGGCCAAGATTTTGCACTCCAAAGCTGAAGAAATATTTTTTACCACTGGTGGCACTGAGTCTTTAAATATTTCTATATTTGGTATCGTCAAAGCTTTTAGGGAAAGTAGCCATGAAGAAGCTAAGCCGCACATCATTACTTCTCTCATCGAGCATCCGGCGGTTTTAAATCCAATCAAAGAGCTTTTAAAAAAGGGCGAGATAGAAGCAAGCTTCATTGGCCCAAACCAAGAAGGCATTATTTCTCCTGACTCCATAAAGAGGGAACTCAAACCAAACACTTTACTAGTAGCTATCCAGCACGCAAACAACGAAATAGGTACTTTGCAGCCTGTAAGGAAAATAGCTCTTATCCTGCAAGAGTATCGAGCTTCACAAAAAAGCTCGAAACCATTTTTGCTAGTCGACGCTAGTCAAAGTTTTTTGTACGTAGACTCTTCTGTTGAGAGGCTTCAGACAGATATCCTTATCGTAGATGGCATAAAAATGTATGGGCCGAGGGGAGCTGGGGTTTTGTTTGTTAGGAAAAATGTGCCCATTTCGCCAGTCACTTTTGGAGGTGGCCAACAAAATGGCCTAAGGCCTGGTACAGAAAATGTGCCAGGAGCAGCTGGTCTCGCCAAAGCTATGGAGGAAGCAGTTTCTTTGAGAGAAGGGGAGGCAAAGAGACTTACTGAAATGAGAGATTATTTGATACAAAAAATACAAACAGAAATAAAAGGAGCAACACTAAACGGTTCTCAAAATGAAAGACTTCCAAACAATGCAAATTTCTGTTTCGCGGGTCAGGACTCTGAGTTTTTAGTTATAAAGCTCGATACACTCGGGTTTGCCGTTTCTGCTGCTTCTGCTTGCCATGCTCTAAGTCTAGAAAATTCTTCTTATGTTATAGAAGCTCTGGGTAACGAAGGTTGTGGCGGATCTTCTCTGCGCTTTACCTTTGGTAGGGAAACCAAAAGGAGTGATTTAGACAAACTACTCAAGGCTCTCAAAAGTATAGTAAAATAGTATTGATTCAATTTACGCTCGGGTAAATTTACTTTATTTTTATTTTTGTTAAAATTAGTCCAATGGAAGATCTTACTAAACATCAACTCATACTTCTCGTACTCCTAGTCACTTTCATCACATCTATTGGTACTAGCATTATTTCTTTCTCCCTTTTGCAGGAAGCACCAGTCGAGGTCACTCAAACGATAAACAGAGTGGTAGAAAGAACGATAGAGAAAGTAGTCACAGAGCCAGGAGAGACTCAGACACAAAAGGTGATAGAGACAGTAGTCGTGAGTGAAGAAGACAGGGTAGTAGAGGCGATAGCTAAAAACGAAAAGTCAGTAGTGAGGCTCCGTACACCAGGTGCAGACGGTACTCCAGTAGTTTCTGGTATGGGTATCGTGGTTTCCGAAAATGGTACAGTCATGGTGGATAGTAGGAGTTACAATTCCTCAGTTACTTATTCGATAGAATATCACGATGGCAAAGTTTATCAGATTGGCAAAGTCCAGATAAGGAACGCAGAAGGTCTTGTATTTATAAAACCATTGGTGCCCGCAGACGAAAGTCCTAAACATGTTTTCTACCCTGCAAGTTTCGGTGACTCTGATTCACTCAAGATAGGCCAGACGATAGTGGCTCTCGGTGGCAGAGATTCAAATACAGTTTCGATGGGGAGGATAAAGCAACTTGAAACAAATACTCAAAAAAAGATAATAGCAGTAGTCTCTGATATCCTCACGGGGAGGGCCCTTCCGGGGAGTTCAATAGTAAATTTGTCGGGAGAGATAGTTGGGATAGAAGCACCAGCTGGAGATTCTAGCTCCTATAGATATATCCCAATAAACGCTCTAAAACTAGCCAAAACAGAGGCTCTAGTCGAATTAGCAAAGTAGTAGCAATTTTGCTCAAAATATGCTATAATTAAGATCATAAAAATATGACGCCATTTAACCATTTCACAACAAAAGCTAAAGAAGTTATAAGGAGGTCTCACGAGCTCGTGATTGAACGTGGTCAAAATCATGTGAGCCCAGTGCACCTTCTCGCAGCTCTCATATTGCAAGAAGAGAGCATGATACTCTCGATACTTGATAGGTTAAACGTAGACACCATACTACTTACAGACTCTCTTTTTGATGCTATGGAAGGCACTACAAACGGAGGCGCTGTTTCTCCTTCGTACCAGATATACTTCACTCCCGAGCTCATGCATGTGATCGACCACTCTTCGAAGGTGGCAAGTGGTATGGACGATGAATTCATTTCAACAGAGCACCTATTTATCGCATGCCTCGACATAGACAGTCCAGCAAAGAGCATCCTTTCTAGATTCAAAATAGAGAAAGAAAAAGTATTATTCCTTGTACAAGAGATCAAACAAGGCAGGATGTCTGACGCCAAGGAAACTCAAAAAAATAAAGCACTTATCAAGTACACACGTTCTCTCACCAAGCTCGCTAGAGAAAACAAACTCGACCCAGTCATAGGAAGGGATGAAGAGATAAACAGGATAATCCAAATCCTTTCAAGAAGGACAAAGAACAACCCTATACTTATCGGCGAAGCTGGTGTGGGTAAGACTGCCATCGCTGAAGGTTTGGCTCTACGCATGATTTCTCAAAATGCACCTGAGTCGCTCCGAGACAAAGAGATAGTCTCGCTCGACATCGGGTTGCTTGTCGCTGGCACCAAATACAGAGGTGAGTTCGAAGAGAGACTCAAAAATATAATAAAAGAAATTGAAAAATCAGAAGGCAAGATAATCCTCTTTATCGACGAGATACACACCATAGTTGGGGCAGGGAGCGCAGAAGGTTCTCTCGACGCTTCCAACATATTGAAGCCACCTCTAGCGAGAGGTGAGCTAAGGGCAATAGGAGCCACAACTCTCAAAGAATATCAGAAGCACATCGAAAAGGACCCAGCTCTCACCAGGCGTTTTCAGCCTGTGCATGTAGTAGAGCCTTCGGTAGAGGACGCCATCACAATACTCCGAGGACTCAAAGAGAGGTATGAGTTATATCATGGAGTACATATCACCGACGACTCTATCAAGGCGGCTGTAAATCTTTCTGCAAGATATATCGCCGACAGATTTCTTCCAGATAAAGCAGTAGACCTTATCGACGAAGCTGCGAGCCATCTCAAACTTTCGCTCGAAAATATGCCGCCAATTTTGCAGGAGACAAATTCAAAAATCACAAAGCTAGAAATAGAAAGAGAAGCACTCAAAAAAGAAGCTGAAAACAAAAACAGTAAAGCCAAAGCGCGTCTTGAGGTTATCGAGCAAGAGATAGCGGACCTCCGCGAAAAAACCGCAGAGATAGATTTGAAATGGAAGAATGAAAAAGAGACAGTAGGTGAGATAAAGAGGATAAAGAAAGAGCTCGAGTCAGAGAGGCTTGCAGCAGATGCAGCAGAGGCAGAAGTAAACCTAGGCAAAGCTGCCGAGATAAGATATGGCAAAATACCTACCTTAGAAAAAGAGCTTGATACAAGTGTAAAGAGACTCAAGAAACTCCAAAGCTCACGAAGGATTTTGAAAGAAGAAATAACCGAAAATGACATTGCTTCCATTGTAGCCAAGTGGACTGGTATCCCTATGTCTCGCATGCTCGAGGAGGAGGCCGATAAACTCGGAAGGATGGAAGAAGAGCTACAGAAAAGGGTGGTGGGTCAAAAGGAGGCAGTCAAGAAAATCTCAGACACTATCAAGAGATCGAGAGCTGGTATTTCAGACCCAAACAAACCTATAGGCTCATTTATTTTCCTAGGCCCCACTGGTGTAGGAAAGACCGAGCTTACCAAAGCGCTTGCTGAGTTTATGTTTAACGACGACAGGGCTCTCATACGAGTCGACATGTCTGAGTTTATGGAAAAGCATGCAGTCTCGAAGCTCATCGGTGCGCCTCCTGGCTATGTCGGGTTTGACGAAGGTGGTGGACTTACCGAAATGGTGCGCCACAGACCATACTCCATAGTACTCTTCGACGAGATCGAAAAGGCGCATCCCGAAGTATTCAACGTGCTTCTCCAAGTGCTCGACAATGGTCGCCTCACAGACTCAAAGGGCAGGACAGTCAACTTCAAAAACACTATCATTATCATGACTTCAAACATCGGTGCTCAATACATCGACAAGATGGAAAAGATGGGCTTCGGTGAAAGGGGTGGGGGTGATGACTATTCGAATGTCAAAGACAAAGTCACAGAGTCTCTAAAAGATTATTTCAGACCAGAATTCCTAAACAGAATAGACGACATTATAGTCTTCGATGTGCTTCCTGTAGAAGTGATAAGAGACATCGTGAGGATACAGGTTGATTTGGTCAAAGAAAGACTCGCATTCAAAGAAATTTCTCTCGACATTGATGAAAACGCATACGAGTATTTGGCTAAAGAAGGCTACTCTCCTCAGTACGGTGCAAGACCACTCAAGAGAGTTATCCAAAACAAGATACTCAATCCTATCGCTTCTCTCATCATCGATAAGGGCATAATGAAAGGTGGTACAGTTTCTGTTTCTGTCAAAAACAATGAGCTTGTGTTTGATGTAAAGAAGGGTAGGAAAGGTGCCATCATCGAGTCTTCGATGCTCAATACTCCAGTCGGTGTGAAGTAAAAAATAAAATTATAAAAACGAATACCGCCTCGAGGGAACTCTCCCCTCGGGCGGTTTTGTTTACTTCTTGATGCGGATGGTCCACATGGTGGACCCATTCGGTGAGGGGCGTCGGTCGAATCTCGCACCAAATTTTCCTTTAAGTATGTGCGTATAGGTCTGTTCGTCCACGGTCACAATACTTAATTCTCCCCTAGGAACTGAGTATTCATCTGGCATGTATGCCGGTAGGTTGTTCCTGTAGTTTTTTACAAAACACTCGGCGTCTCTCTGGCTGATATGGAGAGAAAAGCCATCAAGCTTTTCTTCTAATCCTTCACATTTTACCCATAGTTGGGCCAATACTTCGTACTCTTTTAGCACGTTCTCCCCCTACAAATTTTACTCCGAAAAAACTATACATCTTGTGTAATAAAATTCAAGGGGTTTGTAAAATAAAATCCCCTTTCGGGAATTTATTTTTTTTGCAACTGTGCGCCGGGGAGGATTCGAACCTCCGAAGGCCGAAGCCGACAGATTTACAGTCTGTTGTAATTGACCACTCTACCACCGACGCAATATTGGACACTTACGAATTTATCATACTTTTTAGCTTCTGTAAAAGATGAGTTTTTCATCCGTTATTAAAATAACACAATTATATAATCTATTGAATATTTTTTTAAAAAGAGTAGCTTGTTTCTGGAGGTAGGTCATGAGGTCTTTTGATATCCCGGCATTGCTCTACAAAGAGTTTGTTTCTGAATGTGGTACGGGCTTGAAGGTGTCCGTGCCAGGGTTTCCAAATGTTCACATCGTGTGGGGTGAAAATTACCCGAACACGTATCTGTACGTGTTCCTAAACGGAGTCCGAGACCAGACCGATGGCCTCGATCCAGACTTTCGGATCAGTTCGTCTGGGGCGGGATCGCCCTGGATAAGGACGAGCTTCGAGCTCATGAGGGTGAGTCCTTTTCGGGAGATGATTTCTCGGTGTCAGGAACTTTACGAGCAGAGTGAAGACTATACTCGCTTTGCTCGTTTTACCCGGGCATAAAAGAAGCGGTTTGATTTAAAAGGACTGCGACCTACCCGGTCGCAGTCATTTCGTCTTTTTCATTTGCAATTTAAATCCCTGAGTGGTTGAATGTGTGAAGGAAGGAGTGTTGTCTTGGATGAACACAATCCCAGGGTTGCTCTCGGTCTTTTGTTGCGAGGAGCTCGAGAGAGGAAACGTTGGAGTAGGGTGTTTCTTGCAATGGAGGTGTCGCTCAGGGAGAGAGTTATCATCAACCTTGAGCACGGGGTTGTTAACCCCGCCCGTGGTGAATTCGTCAGAGTGATAAAAACCTTGGCTCTACCAGCCAGGGAAATGGAGGAGGCTTACGCTCTTCTGAGGGAGATATTCCCAGAAAAGCGGCGTACCAAGTTCTTTCTTCCCGCTGCTGTATTGCGGGCACGTCGCGGACGCGGCATTCGTCGTTAGCACTCATCTGGCTCCCGGGTTGTCACACCCCGGGAGCCACTTTCTTTTAAAAAATTTACTTAATTGAATATTTAAAATGCCAGGAGTACCATATGAGTATTACAACTAACCTAAAAATATGCCTTGGATTTTGATAATTGTAGCGTTTGTTTTGATAGTTATTTCTCTCCGTCAGGTCAACCAATACGAAGAAGCAGTCATGCTCACTATGGGCCGTTTTAGTGGTATCAAGAAGGCGGGCTGGAGGCTCGTAGTACCTATTTTCCAACAGATGAAAAAGGTAGATATGCGTATCAAAGCAGTAGATGTGCCTGACCAAAACGCCATCACTCGCGACAATGTTTCGGTCAAAGTAAACGCAGTTATTTATTACAAAGTTTCTTCGGGCGAAAAGGCCATCCTTGAAGTCGAAGATTTCAAATATGCTATTTCCCAATACGCTCAGACTACGATGAGGAACATAGTAGGTGAAGCGACTCTTGACGAGCTGCTTGCAAACAGAGAAAAGATAGCAGAGAGGATAAGAGAGATAGTCGACAAAGAGACTGACGCTTGGGGCCTCAAGGTGAGCAATGTAGAGCTCAAAGACGTGAGCTTGCCACCAGATATGGAGCGCACCATAGCCAAGCAAGCAGAAGCCGAAAGAGAAAAGAGGGCAGTCATCATCACATCAGAAGGTGAGCTCGCCGCTGCAAGCAATATGGCAAAGGCGGCCGAGATACTCTCAAGTGTCCCAGGAGCTTTGCACCTCCGCACATTACAGTCTATAAACGACCTTTCTTCTGATCAATCCAACACAGTGGTGTTTGCGGTGCCTGTAGAAGCCCTAAAAGCCCTCGAAGGCTTACCAAAAGTTTTGAAGAGCTAGTTTTGGTTTTCTAACTTTTTATTCCAAAGTATTTTTTCTATTTTTCTTGTGCCCTCAAAAGTGTAATCGTGTATTTGAGGATTGCCTATTTTTGCGTCATTACTTATGGCTTTGTTTTCTCCCATATAAAATCCGATGTGTTTATGAAAACTATTTTCTCCAAAATCAACTTTTTCCCAGACTAATACCGCTCCAACTTTAGGCTCACTTATTTCGTACCATTCGCTTGAGAGCAAATCTCTCACTGTGCCGTCTACTGTCGCATGTATTTCTTTTGTTAGGCCAAGTATTTTAAGAAGCGAAGATACGAAAAAGGCACAAGAAAGATTGCCGTTTTCGGTGATGTCTTTTTTTGCCCACTCAATTTCAGCATAAAGATTGCGGAACATGTTTGTGCCCACACTTCCCCTTATCATTGTTAAATAATTTTCAAAAAATAAAATCTTCATAATGTGTTTCCAGGTACCGTTATTGAATAATAATTAATTGGAAACATTATCTCATATATGGTATAAAAAAATAGGAAAGGATGGTGCTGTGAGTACCCATGTCAATATCGCTGACGAAGTGATGAGTTACTTCTCTGCAAACGGCTCACTTCCCAAGGAGGTGGGTCAAATGTCGGTTGATCATGTTCAGGAGCTTATCGACGCGGTCCCCGATTCTGAAAGGGGTCTCATTGAGGAGCTCGAGAGCATATTGAAAAGGGAGGGGGTGTGCTGAGACACCCACTAATGGAGAAACCGGTGCCCGACTTGTCCTCTCTTCGGAGGGACAAGTCGGATTACCGACACTATCCGATTCAACCCCGAGACGAAGTTTGTATCCAGGTTGACCCGCGGATTTGTCGGAGTTACTACTGGCACCATCACATGCGTCCAGAAGGGGCAACGGAGGAGATTTTTCTTCGTTCGGCTCTGGTAATGAAGCTTGAGAGGGCGGCTATGCGAATCCAACCTCTTGGGTTGAGGCTTTTGATCCAAGAAGGGTATCGGTCTCTTCTTGTTCAGAAGTTTGTTCAGGAGGTATCGGTGCTGAATGGGCTTCGCAAGGAAAACCCTCACTTGAGCGAAGCCGAGTTGCGCGCGAAAGTGAGTCTCTTTGCGGCTTCGGCCTATGGTGACCTCAATACTTCGCCCCCGCCACACCTTACTGGTGGAGCTGTCGACCTTACAATGGTCTATGCTTCCACAGGCGAGCAGGTGGATATGGGAAAGGGGGGCGGCCTCTACAATACCGCTTACCCTGACGCTCTTGAGAGTCTTGAAGGGTTCGAAGAAGCCCGCAGGTTTAGAAGATTGCTCTTTTGGCTCGCTCACGAAGAAGGGTTTGTAGTGAACCCAACTGAGTGGTGGCACCTGTCATTTGGTGACCAAATGTGGGCTTGGATAAATAAAACCCCGTACGCCGTGTACGGGCAAGCGAAAAAATTCGCGTAATTGGCGGGCCCTAACAGAGGGTTCGCCAAATTTGTTGAGTTTAAATTTTAGGGTATTATTACAATTTATGAATCTACAAAACAAAAAAGTTTTACTTATGGGGCTCGGGATACTTGGTGGCGGGGTAGCTACAGCCAAGTGGCTCTTGAAACAGGGCGCTACTCTCACCATTACAGACATGAAGAGTGAAGAGGCTCTTGCTCCTTCTCTAGAAAAGCTCAGGGAATTTGAAAGTAAAATAAAATATGTTTTGGGTGGGCACGAGGCTCAGGACTTTTTGGATAACGAAATCATAGTCATAAATCCAGATGTGCCAGTAGACAATCCATTTGTAAACGCAGCGAGGGAGGCGGGTAAGCAGGTAGAAAACGAGCTAACTCTATTTTATAAATTCGCAAAGTTCAAAACTTCTGCAGGTATCACTGGTACAAGAGGCAAGACGACTACCACAAATTGGATCGGACATATACTTAAAAGTTCTGGTCTAAAGGTGAGGGTATTGGGCAACGACCCCGAAAAGCCTTTTCTTTCAGAAATAGAAAATTGCGATGAAGATACGATTGCAGTGATTGAGATGCCTTCTTTTCAGCTCGAAATGTTTGGGGAATCAGGCAAGGCTCCGCATGTAGCAGTGATCACAAACCTCTACCAAGACCACCTCTCAAGGCACAAGACAATGGAAGGCTATGCTTTAGCAAAAGCAAACATATTTAAAAATCAAACTGAAAATGACTTTCTTGTTTTGAATAAAGAAAATGAGTGGACGGAATTTTTCTTATCCCAAAAACCAAAGGCAAAAGTTTTGTTCTCATCAGAAGCCGATATTATTGGTTTTAACAGAGAAGAATTTTCTTTAAAATTTGGAGAGCATAATCTAAAAAACTTTTTAGCAGCAGCGTCAGCTTGTGCTGCTTTAGGTATAACACAGGAGCAAATAATTTCCTCGATAGATACCTTGCCACAGATAAAATGGCGAGAAGAGCTGGTGTATGAAAAAGATGGTTTAAAAATTTATAATGACACCGCCTCAACTTCTCCAGAAGCCTTTATCTCTGCAGCTAAAAGGTTTAAGAGTGAAGACACTTTTTTCATTGTTGGGGGTACTGACAAAGGTCTTGATTTCAAAGGCTGGGCTGAATTTGTTAAATCAAATTTAGATCCTGAGCACTTAGTTTTCCTTTCTGGTAGTGCAACCGAAAAAATGAAAGCTGATTTGGGGTGGGGTAAATTTAATGAGTTCGATACTCTAGAAGGGTGTTTTGACTTTGCTATGGATAAAATGGGTAATAAGGGTATGCTCGTATTTTCTCCTGGTGCCAAGAGTTTTGAGAAGTTTAAAAATGAGTTTGACAGAGGGGAGAAGTTTAATGATATAGTTAAAAATAAATTAAATTAGATGAACAATTTTTGCTTTCTAAACGGTCAAATAATGCCTATAAACGAGGCCAAGGTAGGAGTGTCAGACATTGGGCTGATGCGTGGCTACGGTGTATATGACGGGCTTACAGCTATAAACGGCAAGCCCTTTAGATTTGCCGATCATTGGCAAAGGTTTACAAACGGCGCTCATGCACTTTCTCTCAATATTCCTATCACAGAAGAAGGTTGTGAGAAAAAGATAGTAGAGATACTTGAAAAGTCGGGTCTTTCAAACACAGGAGCCCGCCCGCCATCGCTACGCTCAGGCGTTAGCGGGCGGGCAAATGTCAGGATGGTTTTGACAGGAGGAGAGACTCTTTCGGGTATAGAGTATGATTTTGAAAACCCTACATTTTTCATCACCGTCGAAAAGTGGGTGCCTCTTAACGCCGAACTTTATTCAGAAGGGGCAAAGCTCGTCACTTATAGATACAAGAGAGAAATGCCAGAACACAAAACTACTAACTACATCACTGCGGTCATGTTGCAAAATTGGAGGAAGGAAGAGGGCGCTGTCGAGGTGCTTTACACCTATGATGGTGAGGTGCTCGAATGTGCCACAAGTAATATTTGTATAGTGAAGGGGGGTAAGCTGATAACTCCAGCCGAAAATGTGCTCGGAGGCATTACTTTAAAGACTGTTTTTGAGCTAGCAGAAGAGATGGGGCTCGAGGCAGAGAGGAGGATAATCCACGAGAGTGAACTCCGGGAGGCGGAGGAGGTTTTTATCACTTCTTCTTTTAAAGATATCGTACCAGTGGTCAAAATAGATGATTTTACGGTAGCGGAAGGTGGGGTAGGGCCCGTCACTCAAAAGCTTATTTCCAGGTTTGCGGAAGGTTTGAATATGTGATATATTGACCTAGTTAATTTTAGGAAAAATCATGTCACAAGATCAACTTATAAAATTGGTAAATAAATCAACTGGCGAGGTGTATTGGACACGCAAGAATAAGCGCAAAGTTGAGCGCAAAATTGAGCTTAAAAAATACTCCAAAAAACTCCGAAAAAGAGTAGTTTTCAAAGAGGCTAAGAAATAAGATCCTACGCATCTTATTTGGCCAAAACAAAAAATCCTGACTGCTCCTCCCTAAAGGGTTCCCACGCAGATCAGGATTTTTTGTTTTGGCGAAATTTGCTCAAAAATACATAGGTTGAAGCTCATAATAAATTTTTAATTGTGTGGGAACCCTTTAGGGAGGAATAATTCAAAATTTATTATGAGGCTGAAAACTCGCTCAAGATTAGAATTTTTGCTAGTATAAAAAAGTTCTACATAACAAGGGCCTATAGTTTCAATGGTAAAACATTCCTCTCCAAAAGGAAGGTTCCCCGTTCGAGTCGGGGTGGGCCCGCAAAAATAAGGAGTGAGCTTGCGAACGACTATATTTTTGCAGGGTGCAACGTTAATACGTTGCCGAGCAAAAACAAGTGA
>CAZPQX010000004.1:0-81893 GCA_964589445.1 uncultured Candidatus Saccharibacteria bacterium
TTAAATGGATTATAACAGTCCCGTCCTAAGGGATAGTTGGGGGTTCGATTCCCTCTGGTGGCACAAATTTAAGAATTAAATTTGGGACAACAGGCGTACTTTTTGCTATGCAAAAGGGAGCAGGGAATCGAAGCTAGTTTGAGATATTTTTGAACAGAGTGAAAAAATATCCAAACTGGGTACTGAGTCTGTAAGACTCGATTCCCTCTGGTGGCACAAAATAAGCGAAGCGTGATTTGGGTAAAAATCAAAAATCCCCTCGCGGGGATTTTTGATAAGTGAGAACAAGATTTTATCTTGTTATTCAAATAATTGCATAGCAATTATTTGACAGCATCCTTCAAAGCCTTTGATGCTCTGAATTTTGGAACTTTCATAGCTGGGACATTTACGCTTTCACCAGTTCTTGGGTTCCTAGCAGTTCTCGCAGCACGAGTCTTTGCAGAGAATATACCGAGACCTGCAATTGAAACTTCGTCTCCCTTCTTAAGAGATTTAACTATAGCCTCTATAATAGTCTCAACTACTTCCTCAGCTTGTACTTTTGTACCCTGAAGTTTTTCATGAACTGCTGTTACCAAATCTGCTTTATTCATAATTTAGAAATTAATTTATAAACTTGTCTAGCGACTCGCCGACAGACAAATCGCGACAATTTTTTCCTCCCGCTTTAAGTATATATTTAAAGGCTTTTTTGAGCAATACCTTGACTATAAAGGTGTGGATAGGTTAAATAATTAAAAAACCGACTCCCATTGTTTGAGAGTCGGTTTTTTAATTGTGTAGTTTTGTATGTTTAGGAAACTTTTGAAACTATTCTCTTGAATGTTTCAGGATTGCCAGCTGCTATTTCTGAAAGCATCTTCCTGTTTAGATTTACATTCTTAGCCTTTGTAGAACCAATGAATTTGCTGTAAGAGAGACCACTTTCCTTCAAGACAGATCCGAGTCTAATATTCCAAAGTCTTCTAAAATCACCCTTTTTGTCCCTTCTGTGAGCGAAAGAGTAAGTACCAGCATGACTTATGGCTTCATAAGCCTGCCTTTCCTTCTTAGATCTACCAAATCGGTAACCTTTTACTTGTTTTAATATATTTCTCCTTGTTTTAAGCGCGTTTACGCCTTTTTTTGCCCTAGCCATAGTAGTTTATTATAGGTTATTCAAATATCTGCCGCGGTTTTTGTTTGTCATTTTAAACAAAACAGTGGCCCTCTTTTTAAGAGTCGCGTTTGTCTTGTTTTTAGCATTAAAGTGGTTCTGGCCTATTTTCCTGGTCACGAGTTTGCCATTCTTGGTCACTTTTATGCGTTTAGCGTAAGATTTGTTTGTTTTCATTGATTTTGAGTAATCACTTCGTGCTGCGACACCCTATTGGGTCACGAACTACTATTTTGCACGTTCTATGAGAGCTGTCAAGCCTTTAGTACTTTTTTTAGGCTCCTCTGCAACCCTGAAGTTTTCAGAAATAAGCTTAAAAACCCTATCCATCCTCTCTTTAAGAAAGTCTTCTTTCATATATTTTGCTCTACCAGTAAGAAAGAGGTCTATCCTCACCCTATGTCCTTCGCGTAGCCACTCTGAAGCCTTCTTAGCCTTTAGGTTTAAATCATGGTCACCAGTAGCCACCTTTACCTGCAAAGTCTTTAGCTCTACTGTTTGAGTCTTTGATTTGGCAGTTTTTTGCTTTTTATTCTCCATATACAAAAACTTCCCATAATCTATTATTTTGGCTATAGGAGGATTTGTATTTGGGGAAATCTCAACCAAATCCATGCCAGCTTCTTGCGACTTGAGCAAGGCCTCACTAAGGCTAACCACGCCCAAATTTTCACCCTCGCTACCTATAAGCCTAATGGTTTCAGATTTGATGAAATTGTTTATTCTGTGTTTATTAATATTGATTTTTCCTAATTTATAACTTAGGAGACATTATACACTAAATCTATAGATTTAAAACGGGTTCTTGGCACCTCTAACCTCGAAGTGTAAGTGAGAACCTGTGGACTTACCTGTACTCCCCACAGCACCGATAGTTTCACCCTGTTCAACTGTGTCTCCCACAGATACAAAGTTTTTACTATTATGAGCATATAGAGTCTGTGTACCATTTAAGTGTTTAATAACAATATAGTTTCCATACCCACCATTCCAACCACCACTTCTGCTTATTATAACCTCTCCACCAGCTGCTGCCTTTATTTCTGTACCAACAGGAGCAGCTATATCAACTGCATTATATCCATGAATACCTTGTGTTCTTTTACCGCCAACTATAGGCCTTATAAAGAACTTAGAAGCGTCCTTGAGAGTTGGTTTAGAAGAAGACGTACCAGAAGAAGAGGTTGTTGGTATATAAATTTCACCGTCAGGGATTATTATTTCTGAACCAACTGTTAAAGTAGCACCTTCTTCAAGGTTATTATAGGAAATTATTTCCTCTTTACTGCCTTTGTACTTTTTGGCCAAAGAATCTATTGTTTCTCCCTTTAATACAACATGTTTTACACCAGAAATTGGCAATATAATCAAAACTTGGCCTTCTTTTACGGTACTTGAATCCAAATCATTGCCCCATTTTATGGTATTTACGGTCACATTAAACATTTCTGCAATCTGAGAAAGGGTGTCTCCCTCTCTTACAACATACACGCTAATCTGATCGCTGTTAGGTCGGTGTATTTCAGGTGGGTTGGTACCCAAAGGTCCTGTCTCTGCAACTATAGCATCGTCTTGGACAAACAAACTCTTTTGGGTTTGGGCATGCCCACCACTTGAAGCCAAGAGTGCCATATTTTGTACATTATTTTCCTCAGAGAGGTTTTGAGCTTCAGAAGCCTTAAAAAGGGAACCAAAAAAGGCACCTACTACACCAGCATAAACAGAAATTGGCAACATTAAAACAAGGATAAAGAGAGTAATCCTTTTAAAATAGTAACTGGGACTTATTTTATTGGTAGACCCGATTTTCCTTGAAATCAAACGCTTTTTACCGTCGGGACCATCAGTGTTTGCTAAAATAGCTTTTGGTTTAATGATAATTCGACAATTTTCTGTAAAATGGCTGAGTATAGCCATATTTCAACGGTTCAGTAAAAATTCATGACAGGTATAATTGTAGCAAAAACACCCCTCGAGTCAATGAAAATAAAATTTTGGCTTTATAAGAAAAGTTCCCGGTTTTCTGTTAGTATTTAGAAGCGCACAAAATATGGAAGACGAATTTAAACAATTAAATGATGCTCAGAGGAAAGCTGTGGACAATATAGAAGGTCCACTTCTTGTACTTGCAGGAGCCGGGGCAGGCAAGACCAAAACTGTCACGTACAGGATCCTCAACCTCATACACAAAGGTATAGCTCCGGAAAATATCCTGGCTGTCACTTTTACAAACAAAGCTGCCGGTGAAATGAAGGAAAGAGTCGCTTCCATAATTAAAAATAGTCCATCTCTAAACAGACCAATTTCAGACGCCACACTGCCTTTTGTGGCAACTTTCCATAGTCTTGGAGCCTACATAATAAAAGAAAACGCTCATGAGATAGGACTTAAGAAGCATTTTAGTATTTTAAACAGAGATGAGTCAAAAAGAGCCATAAAGGAATCTCTAGCAAAATACGGCTATGACCCAAAAGAGTTTGACCCGGGCAAGATACTTTCGATCATTTCACGAGAAAAAGGCAACTTCGTAAACTCAGAGGACTATATGAATTCGGACGCTAGTCTAGAGTACTTCGGAGAAGTGGTGGCTAAAGTATGGAGAGGTTACGAAGAAATATTAAAAAAAGAAAATTCACTAGATTTTGATGACCTTATACTTGTAGCTGCCAAACTACTCAAAAAGGAACACATAAAAAATTATTATGTAAAAAAATGGAAGTATATTCATATTGACGAGTACCAAGATACCAATAAAGTACAGTATGAGATCATAAAAGAAATAGCGGGGGAGGAACAAAATGTATGTGCGGTGGGAGACATAGATCAAAATATATACAGCTGGAGAGGTGCAAACATACGAAATATTTTAAATTTTGAGAGAGATTACAAAAACTCCAAACTTGTAGTGCTCGAAGAAAATTATCGCTCAACCCAAACCATCCTAGCTGTAGCCAATAAAATAATTGAGAAAAATAAATTTAGAAAAGAAAAAAACTTAGTTACAAGAAATGGAATAGGGGAGAAGGTTTCAATTTTTGAAGCGTTTAGTGAAAATCACGAAGCCGAATTTATAGTACAAAAAATAAAAGAGCTCCAGAAGAACGGGGTAAGCCTTGGTGATATCGCCGTACTCTACAGAGCCAACTTCCAATCAAGAGTGCTTGAAGAAGAATTTTTGAAAGGAGACCTTTCTTACCAGGTGCTTGGTACCAAATTTCTAGAAAGAAAAGAGATAAAAGATATTTTGGCTTTTATACGATTTGCTTTTAACCAAGAAAGTATTTCGGACCTAAAAAGGATAATAAATGTTCCACCTCGTGGCATAGGTAAAACGACACTTCTCAAGATAGTAGAGGGTAAAGAAGAGGGTTTGCCACTAAGTATGCGCCTTAAAATACAAAACTTTAGAAATCTTGTTTTGAGAATTAAAAATTACGCACTCGAAAATCCAACATCAAAAACAATAATGTTTATAGCGCAAGAAACAGGTATGAATACCAACCTCTCCCAAAAAGAAGAAGATGTGGAGAGGATAGAAAACATAAAAGAACTAGCTGCTCTAGCAAAAAAATATGATGAAATGGAGAGAGAAGCGGGAATAGAAAAACTTATAGAAGATACTTCTCTTGCTTCAGACCAAGACAGTGAAAAGAGGGAGGAGGAATCTGTGAGACTTATGACCGTACATGCAAGCAAAGGTCTTGAGTTTTCTTATATATTTGTCACTGGTCTAGAAGAAGGACTATTTCCACACAAAAAAGATGAGAATTTGAGCGAAGAAGATAGCGAAGAAGAAAGGAGGCTTTTTTATGTTGCAGTCACGAGAGCCAAGAAAAAACTTTTTCTTTCTTATGCCCAAAGTAGGACAATATTTGGAAGCAGAGGCATAAACATACCTTCTGAGTTTGTGCTCGAAATACCAGATGAGTATATAGAAAAAGAATTTTTAGATTATACTCCGAGACGCAAACCACTTTTACATATAGAATTCTAAAATGAGACAGACGGCAATGCCAAAAAAATCTCTTGGGCAAAACTTTTTGAGAGACCCTAAAATACTCAGCAAAATTGCAGATTTTGCTGAAATAAAAAATACAGACACAGTGATAGAAGTAGGTCCTGGAGAGGGGACACTCACAGAAATTTTGCTTCAAAAAACAGATAATGTCATCGCTATAGAAAAAGACGATGAGCTCGCCAAATCACTCCTACAAAAATTCAATCAGCATATTTTGAATAATAAACTGAGAGTTATAAATCAAGATATTTTGAACTATGAACCAGACGTTGAAAATTATATTTTGGTAGGCAACATACCATACTACATAACCGGCGCGATTTTTAAAAAATTCTTAGAAAGCAAAAACCCTCCTAAATCAATGACTTTTGTAATTCAAAAGGAGGTGGCAGATAGGATAATGGCGAGGGACGGAAAAGAAAGCATCCTCAGCATCTCCATAAAGACTTACGGTGAACCTAAATATGGGGGCACCATAAAAGCGGGCAGTTTTTACCCGAAGCCAAACGTGGATTCGGCTATTATTTCGATAACAGGAATAAGCAAAGAAAAATTCTCTCTAGCTAATCCTTCAGAACCTTCCTCGCTTAGCACAGATAAAAGCCTGCTGGCTTTTTCCTCTTCTCAGCTCGTCAGCCTGCGAAAGGCACGCTCAGAAGGTTCTGAAGGATACGAAAAAAAATTCTTTGAAATCCTGAAAACGGGCTTTGCTCACAAAAGGAAACTACTTATAAAGAACCTCGGCGAAATAGCAGGGGAAAGAAACCTAAAAGAAATATTTAAAAAATGTGGAATTGAAGAAAAAACTCGAGCAGAAGACCTTAAAGTAGGAGATTGGATAAACCTAACCCATGAGTTTTAAACTTTTTAGTCTAAAAAAACACAATTAGAGCAAACTATTTGCTATAATTTAGGCATGAGACTTCCTAGCAAAAAAGTTTTGAGTTTGTTGTTGATTAGTATTTCTCTAGTTGCATTTATAGTATTAGTTTTCGGTAAAAAAAATACAGCCGGCCAAAAAATCTTGGCTAGCACCCTTAGAGCGGGGGATGAGCTAAGCCTTCCGACCAACTCAAACTGGCAAGATGTTTTGACAACAACCAATATTTCAGAAAATCCAGGAACCCAGACTTCCACATCTAGCGTTTCAGACCAGATATCCATTTCTCTTCTGTCAAACTACTTGCAACTAAAACAAGAAGGCAGCTTGACCCAAGAGAATACTCAAAAACTTTTGGACTTAACTGCGAATTCAATAGTAAATACCAACCAAAACCAGATAATAAGCGCTGAGTTAAACATAATCCCAGATAATGGAAAGCAAACTATGGTGGACTACGCTAATGATTTAGGAAAAGTATTTAAAGAAAACAAGCCAAAAGAGGTAAAAAATGAATTGCAAATAATAACAAAAGCGCTTGAGAGTAAGGATGAGAAAGCAATGTCAGAAATAGACAGCATTATACAAATCTATGACACATTGATACTTGATATGAAATCAATGTATATCCCAAAAACATTTGAAAAATCACACCTAGATATGGTTAATGGCTTAACACACATCAGCACCTCACTAAAATCCCTGAAAGATACCAACAACAACCCTTTTGGTTCCGTGTCTGCCTTAAGTTCTTACCAAAATGGGGTGAATGTGTTTTTTGTAGCAAGGAAAGCAACTGTCGATTTCATAATAAAAAATAAGATAAATTATGAACAAGGAAGTGGTGGCTACTACCTTTTGTACGGGATATAATAAAGCAAAGTTTGAAATTAAATGTCAAAAATTTGTATTAAAAAATTAGTTTGCCTAACTCTTGTTTTTTGCTTCTTGTTTTCTCCTCTTTTTTCTTCTCGAGCAAATGCTCAGTGGGTAGTTTGGGACCCAGGCAACTTCGTACCAAATGCAGCTACTGCAGTATCAACATCAATATCGGCTTCAGCAAATGTGGCGAACGGTGTTGTAAAAGAGTATGGTCTTGATGCTGTTTTTTTTGCTATAGCCAATTTAATTATCCAGAGAATTTCAGCGAGCACTGTAAATTGGATAAACTCTGGTTTTAAAGGAAGCCCTGCATACGTAGTAGACCCAGGTGCATATTTCAAAGACATAGGCAACAAGGTTGCTGGACAGTTTATATATAGCAACCCAAATCTAAACTTCTTGTGTAGCCCAATAAGCATGAGGATAAAACTAGCTCTTGCACAAAACTATTCAGAGCAAAATATAAATTGGCAATGTAGTCTAACTGATGTTTATGGAAACATGGATGACTTCATAAATGATTTTGAAAGAGGTGGTTGGACAAAGTTCTTTAAACTTACCCAGGAAAGACAGAACAATCCTATAGGAGCCTACCTTCAAGCAGAAGGTGAGCTCGCCAAGCGTGTAGCGGCAGCAGTAGGGGTGAAAGACAAAGAGCTTAGTTGGGGTCAAGGATTCATGTCTTTTAAAAAATGTCCTGCCGGCAGAGAAGTAACTGCTATAGTTGATGGGGAAGACGGAACACAAGTCACATATAGCGACGGTGTCACACTAAATCAAGCAAGTGACCCAACATTAGAAGTTGGTGGGTGTGGAGTAGAAGAACAAACAGTCACACCTGGAAGTGTTGTTTCTGAACAGTTAAATAAAACTCTCGGTTTAGGTAATGATAGATTATCTGTTGCCGATGAGGTGAATGAGATAATAAGTGCATTATTCAATCAACTAGCAAATAGGATTATTGGCGGCATAGGAGCGGGACTCAGAGGACTTAGTAGCCCAGATTCATCCAACAATAACAGTAGATTTGTAGATCAGTTAGCAAATAGCACTTCTACGACTGACTACTTCGGAAACACCCCAGACTTCAGTGCGATCAACACACCAGTCCCTCAACCAGTGAGCCCCGACTATTTTGATTCTACACAACCAACAAACCCTATCGGTCCTGGCACAACAAACACAACACAATGTGACCCAAATAACCCATTCTGTAACCCTTAATAAAAATGAATTTCTTTACAAACAAACAAAAAAATAGTTTTTTAAAGAAATCAATTTTTGCTTTGGTTTTGATGGTTATTTTTGTTGGAATGCTAGGTCCTAAAATTGTATTAGGAGCACCTTGTACTCAACAACAATTGAGTCAAGGGTGGACAAATATACCTGGGGCTGGACCTGTAGCACCATCATGTGCGGCACCGGCACAAGCAGGACAAACCAATACTCCTGTTAATGATGTTTTAGGTGGTCTTGCATCTGTAGCTTCAGATTGGATAGTGGGTCCTGTATTTAAATTTATTGGGTATTTCTTGCAATTAATTTCAGGTGGAATACTTGGTATATCAGGAACCCTATTTGATGAAGTCATACAATTCACCATTTTAGAAATGTCTACCAGCATACAAGGTGAGGGTGGAATAGGGACTTCTATTGATCAAACATGGGGAACACTCCGAGATATAGCCAATATGTTTTTTATACTGGTACTTCTCTTTACCGCGTTTAAAGCCATGTTCGAGCTTAACACTGGTAATGTAAGTAAAACGATACTAAACATAATCATTGTTGCTCTACTTATAAACTTCAGTATGTTTTTCACCAAAGTAGTTATAGATGCATCAAATGTAGTGGCTATAGGATTTTATAATTCAATAGTAAATACAGGGAGCACAAATGCGAATATACCGAACGAAGGCCAGACCGAGCGACAAGAAGTTACACAAAAAAGCATTTCCACTGGATATATGAACCTTTTAGGTCTCCAGAGTTGGTATGATCCCAAACTTTTAACTGAGAACAAACTTGATACAAGTGACATATTGATAACCGGAATTATGTCTTCTGTTTTTATGCTTATTGTCGCGGTAGTAATGTTCGTAACATCAATAATGTTCGTCACTAGATGGATACTTCTTGTTTTGCTAATTATTCTATCTCCAGTTGCATTTATCACAATCATAATACCGGGACTAAAAGGTAATTTTGATAAATGGATGCAGGCTGTAATAAATCAGTCCTTCTTTGCTCCTCTTTATTTTGCTCTTACTTGGGTGGTGTTTAGGATTGCAGTCGGATATCAACAGAGTGCCGGTGGTGCCATAGGTCAAAGTTGGTCAAGTGTAGGAATCGTAAATCCGTCTGATGGGCCAATAGATCTGATATTAAAATATTTCCTTATAGTCGGCTTTTCTATAGCAGCACTAATACTTTCCAAGGAAATGGCAAAGAAGACTTCTGGGTTTACAGCTATCACTGGGATAATTGGTTCGGGAGCAATAGGTAGTGCAGCGTGGGGATTAAGGAATACCGCAGGCAGAGCATCTTCTGCCGCACTACAGTCTAGTACACTTAGAAATGCTGCTTCAGGAAGTGGTATTGGGGCTGTAGCTGCTAGAGCTGTACTTTGGAATGCTAACAAGGGAGCTAGTGGTAGTTTTGATATAAGAGCAAACGATGTATTAAAGAAAGTGCCTGGCTTAGGAAAAGAAATAGATATGTTGGGTAAATCTGGTGGCAAAGGTGGTTTTAATAAAGCAGTAGAAGAAAAGGCCGAAGCAAAAGCTAAATATGCAAAAGCTGTTTATTCACAAACAGGATCAGAAACAGAAGAAGCCAAGAATCTCGAGGCTATATACAAAGAGAAAAAATCTGCTGATGATAACAGGATAAAAACAGAAAGAAAGGTTTTGCTTGAACAAAAAAGGAAAATATATGATGGTGATAAAAAGGCTAGAGATGAATATATGGAAGAAAAGACTAAAACTCAAAATGCCAACCTAAAAACAGTAGGGGAAGCTTTCAATAAAAGCAAAGCAGAGGCGGACGAAAAATTAAATAAGAAAAAAGCTGAGCACGAAAGAATAAAACGATTTGGTTCTTCTTACGATGTTTCAAAGTCAGAAAAAGAATTACAGAATCTAGAAAAAGAAACAAAAGAACAACTAGATAGAGAACAGAAGAATTTAACAGCTGCACAACAAGCACTTGATACAGAAAAACAAAGAATAGAAAGGGAAGACTCTGACTATCAATCCTTGAACCAGAGAGCTAGGGGCAGCAAACAGGAGATGGATCTAGCCGCACAAACAGCAGCCAAAAAAGAAATAGATAGAAATGAATACTCAGAAGAGGTTATAAAATTAGAAGATGAGTGGAAAGCCAAAAAAGACGCAGGTAAGAATAGAATGGAAGCTTATGCAGAAAGAATTGAGAGGGCTTCTCCTGTATCAATGGTCGCTGGCGGTATTGTTGGTAGTGCTGTAGGAAGTATATTTGGACCTGTGGGTGCAGGTATAGGTGCCTCACTAGGTGCTGGAGGTGGTAGTTTGGCTGGTAGTAAACTACCAAAAAAGACGGGTTGGGCGGGTAATTTAGAGGCCGGCAAAAAAATAAGAGCCGCAGCAAACGGTAAGGATAAGAAAGACCCTAAAAAACTTAAAAAGGACATAAACGATTTATTAGGCATAAAAGAAGATGAGGATGGTGAAGGTGGTGATAAGGATAAAAAAGAAGAAGGTGGTGAAAATAAGGACAAAAAGGAAAAATCATAAAAAATAAAATGGAAGAAAGTAACCAAATATTAAAAGAACAAATAGAAAAATTACCTAAAACTCTAAAAAAGTTTGTTTTGGATAATAAGTGGACAGAAGAATTATATAAATATTTACAGAAATTTAAACTAGATGAGTGGCAAAATACAATAATAGAGAATGAGGTTTTACTTATTCTTATGGGAATGGAGGATTATACCAACCTTACTAAAAATATTTCTGAACAAACAGAATTAGAAAATGAGACAGCAGAACAAGTTTCAGAATTTGTAATAAAAAACATACTAGAACCTGTTGCAACAGAAGTTGTTGAGGAACAAGAAAAAGAAGGTGACAATATTAAACCGAATAATATTGGCAACTCCTTTGAACAAATTATCCTAAACCAAGCTATTGCCATGCAGCCTGCTCGCGATGCCTCGCTAGATTTGGCTAACATGGCAGGCGGGCCAGCAATAGAAGTGGGGGGGCAGACACAAACACATAGCCAAGTTCCAGAAAATTTACCAGTTAAAGATGTAGTATCAGAAACCCCACAAAAGCCGACTGAGTCAGACTCAGAAGTGAGAGGTTTGAGTTATTCAAATCAGGATCCATACAGAGAACCCATAGAATAAAATGAGATTTCAAGTACCACAATTTATAGATGTAGAGGATAAGATATTTGGCCCACTTACCATCAAGCAATTTGTGTATGTTGCTGGAGGTGCTTCTGTCGCCCTCATATTTGTAATATTATTTGGCACTTTTTTTGGCCTAATCTTGGCTTCTCCTATAATGCTTCTCGCCGCAGCTCTGGCATTTTATAAAATAAACAATAGGCCTTTTATAAACACTCTTGAGTCCGCTTTCCATTACACCACAAAAGATAAATTGTATATTTGGAAAAAAAGGAGTCCTGAAGAAGTGGCTCCGAGCCAAGTCACCAAGAAAAAATACAGCACCATAATAGTACCGAACCTTTCTGGAAGTAAACTTAAAGACATGAACTGGCAACTTGATGTAAAAAAGCAAGAAGACGCCAAGCTAGATAGATTAAATTAGGTTAATATAATGGAAATATAAAAATAAATATTGGTGATTATTTGGAATAATTAGTACAATTAGAGTAATTAAAAATTATTTTTGACATGGCCAAAAACGCTACACAAGAATTTGTACCAATCGACGACGTAAGAGATGGGATGGTAATACTCAAAGATGGGGGGATGCGAGGCATACTCATGGCTTCGAGTATCAATTTTTCTCTAAAATCAAATGATGAAAGACAGGCCATACTCCTACAGTTTCAAGACTTTTTAAACTCACTCGATTTTGAAGTACAGATAATCATCCAGTCTAGGCGTTTGGATATAAGGCCATATGTTGCCTTACTAGACCAAAGATACAAAGAGCAGACCAACGATCTTATGAAGATCCAAATAGAACAATATATTTCATTCATAAAAAGCTTCACTGAATCAACCAACATAATGACCAAAAACTTTTTTATCATTGTGCCTTATGACTCAGCACTCATATCTTCAAAAAAGAGTGGATTAGCATTTTTTGGTGCCGGTAAACAAACCAAAGAAGAGAGTGAAGAGGACTTCGAAGAAAAGAAAAATCAACTTGAACAAAGGATGGGTGTAGTAGAACAAGGCCTTGTGAGATGTGGAGTGAGGGTAGCCAAGCTCGGTACAGACGAAGTAGTAGAATTGTTTTATAAAATATTCAACCCAGGAGAGACAGAGAAACCTATTAAGATTTCATAATTATGTTTGATTTTTTTAAGAAAAAAGAAAAGACCACAGAAACAAAGCTTTCTATTTTACCTAGTTCTATAGAGAACACAGAAGAGCTAGAGCTGCGGGACATCCTCGCACCAAGTGCACTTAAGGTAAATGTAAAAGAACTCAACTTGGGTGAAAAAGTTGTCAGGAGTTTTTTCGTCATATCTTATCCGAGGTTTCTCAATGAAGATTGGTTCGCACCGATAATAAATATGGATAAAATGTTTGATATTTCTATTTTTATCCACCCACTTGAAACAGCTACCATACTTCGTGGATTCCAAAAGAAAGTGGCGGAGGTCCAGAGCCAGATAAGAGTCAGAGAGGAAAAGGGTTTGGTGCGTGACCCAATGCTTGATACTGCCTACCAAGATTTGGAAAATTTGCGCGACCAACTTCAACAAGCTCAGGAAAAGATGTTTGAGGTCGGCCTTTATGTTTCTGTATACGCAAACAAAAGCGAAGAGCTCGACAAAATAGAGTCAGAAATAAAATCAATCCTAGAATCAAAACTGGTATACATGAAGCCAGCCCTTTTCCAACAAGAGCAAGGTTTTAGAAGTATTTTACCTATAGCGAAAGATGAGCTTTTGGTACATTCAAAAATAAATTCTTCTCCTCTTTCGAGTATATTCCCATTTATATCTTTCGACCTCACATCTGACAAAGGCATACTCTACGGCATAAATAGACACAATTCTTCGCTCATACTTTTTGATAGATTTTCACTCGAAAACTATAATTCAGTAGTTTTTGCCAAATCTGGATCAGGAAAATCTTATGCCACTAAGCTAGAGATACTCCGCACACTTATGTTCGACACAGAAGTCATAGTCATGGACCCAGAAAATGAGTATCAATACATGGCAGAGGCGGTGGGAGGTAGGTATTTCAATATTTCGCTCAACTCAGACCACCATATCAACCCCTTTGAGCTTGCTGTGCCTACAGAAGACGAATCAAACGCTTCGGTGCTTAGAAGTCAGATAATAAACCTCGTAGGTCTTTTCCGCATAATGATGGGGGGCCTTAGTGCAGAAGAAGATGCCATCATAGACAGAGCCATAACTGAAACTTACGCTCTCAAAGACATCACGGCAGACTCTGACTTCAGAAACATAGAACCACCTCTTTTGTCAGACTTCGAACTTGTGCTAGGTGGTATGGAAGGAGGGGAGTCACTCGCACAAAGGCTTTCAAAGTATACCCGCGGTACATGGTCAAACTTCATCAATAAACCTTCAAACATAGATATGAATAAAAAGTTTGTTGTCTTTTCAATCAGAGACATGGAGGACGAACTTAAACCTGTAGCCATGTATATCATCATGCACTACATTTGGAACTCCATAAGGAAAGATATAAAGAAAAGACTGCTCGTCATAGACGAGGCTTGGTGGATGATGAAGAGCGAAGATACAGCATCCTTCCTTCTCTCTCTTGCAAAGAGAGGTAGGAAATACTACCTAGGACTTGCCACAATCACTCAGGATGTGGATGACTTCCTTAAATCTCCGTATGGCATGCCTATAGTTAGCAACTCATCCATACAAATGCTGCTCAAACAATCACCGACATCCATGGACAGACTACAAGAAGTATTTAACCTAACCGATGAAGAAAAATATTTGCTTATTGAGTCTGGTGTGGGGGAGGGTATCTTTTTCGCGGGGCTCAAACATGTAGCTATAAAAATAATTTCTTCTTACACCGAAGATCAAATCATCACATCTGACCCATCACAAATATTGGCAATGAAAAAAGAAAGGGCCTTATAAAAGATACTAGTGGTATAATTGAATAGTGCAAGAAAAAAGAGAAAGAATAAAAATATGGATGGCTGCTTGTATTATTATAGTGGCTCTTTGTATAGACTTGTTTGAAATGCTCCTGACATGGCTAGGTATTGGTGTTGTAATAACACCAATTATAGTACCTTGCGTTACACTAATTTTTTGGATTTGGTACAAACTACTTGATGTACCTTTTGTATCTAACCCCAAAAATTTTGCCAACTTGGCAATCACTTCTTTGTTTGAATTAATCCCCGGATTAGACGCTCTACCTCTTGTTTCATTTGGATGGACAATAGGGGCTATTATTTTAGTATTTACTGTAAGAGCAGAAGATAGTGGTGGTAAATTGGGCCAAATAAGTAAAATTGCAACAGGCACCATGTCTCAACAATTTACCAGAGTTCCCAAACCTTGAATGAATAATTAAATGCACAGTCCACAACCTGACGGGCACTTCTTAGTGTTATAATTTAATAAATGTTTAACGCTTTAAAAAATATTGTTGCAGCGACTATTTTGGTTTCTTTTTTGCCTTTTTTTGTTTCTGCACAAACAAATTTAAATTTTGCTTCAACGATGAGTGAAGAGCTTGCGGTAGAAATGATACCTACATACCCTAGACCCAACGAAAATGTCTATATAAATTTGGCAATGTATACTGCTGACTTAAATTCAGCTCAAATTTCTTGGTATAAAGACGGCAAACTAGAACTATCTGGCAAAGGGGAAGTTAGATACTCATTTAATACCGGAGCTGTGGGTAAGGAAACAAATATAGAAATAAGAGTGGTGCTCCAGGGAGGACAAAGTTTTAGTAAACAAATAAAAATAAGCCCAGCAAGTGTCGATTTGGTTTGGGAATCAAATTCTTATACTCCACCTTTTTATAAGGGCAAAGCTCTACATGCAAGGCAAGGGCTTATAAAAATAGTAGCTATGCCAAATTTTGTTAAAAATGGGAGTGTAATAGACCCCAAAACACTTATATATGAGTGGTCAAATGGCCTGAATGCTTACCAAGCACAGTCAGGGTATGGTAAAAACATACTTTTGATAAATGGTTCCATGCTTGGACAAAGTGATAACATAGAGCTTTTGGTAAGAGACCCTAGTAGCAATATGGTAACTAATGGCTTTTTAACAATTTCTCCTGTTGACCCAGAATTAGTTTTTTATGAAAAAAATCCTTTTTATGGGTATATTTTTGAAAAGTCATTAGGCAAGAGTGTCACAATGAAAGGGGATGAGATAGAGGTTTGGACCGCCCCTTACAACCTTTCAAACGAAAATCCTAGAAACCTTGCATATGAATGGCGACTCAATGGCAGTGTGGCGAAAGAGCTATATAACTCTAGATCTGCAGTATTTAGGAGACCAGAAGAAGGTTCAGGAAATTCTATCATATCCTTAAAGATAGAAAATTTGAACAGGATTTTACAGTACGTAGAAAATACTTTAATGATAAAATTTGAAGAATAGATGTTTAAGAAAATTTTTACAACTTTTGTTTTAACCCTGTCTTTAGTCCAAATTGCTTATCCTTTAGTATTGAATGCACAAGCAGAATACACAGTTTTGGCACCTCTCCCAGGCACAACAAAGGGTAGTGATAATAAAACTGATATAAAAACCTACGTTGAGGGTATGTTTAGACTCCTCATAGCTCTTTCTGCTGTATTTGCAGTATTTATGATAGTCATTGGTGGATTCCAATACATGACCACCGACGCCATTGGCGGCAAACAACAGGGTAGGGAAAGAATTGAAAATTCTATTAAAGGTCTGGTTTTGGTAATAGGTGCGTGGCTCATACTCGCTCAAATAGACGATAGATTACTTAAGATAAATATAGATATAACTGCGGCAAATGTACCCGCTCCAAGTGGAGGTTTTAGTGGTGGCACAGGGACGTTAAGTCAGCCTGGTGTACCCATGACACAAGTACAAATAGACACCAGTAACGCAATTAGAGGTTCCTTAGAGAGCCAAGGTGTTATTACATACCAAGGACCTTGTACGCAAGGACAAACAACTTCCTGTGTAAACTTGAATGGATTAGGAACATCTGCATTAAATGGTGTTGTATCATTAAAAAACCTAGTTGGTAGTGAGATAACAATAACCGGTGGAACAGAGAGCGGGCATTCTGCTACCGGGGGACACCCAACAGGAAGTTCATTAGATTTTGGTATGAGCAGAAACTCAGCATTGACTCAATACGTAACAGCAAATGGAGGAACTCCTACACAAACTTCACTTGGCCCTTTGTATACCATAAACATAAACGGTAAACCTGTAAAATTCTTAAAAGAATCAGATCATTGGCATGTTACATTTTAAAAAATGAAAAAAATACTACTAATAATAGGAATATTGGTCATAATAGCTGGGGTAGCATTCTTTCTTTTTGGAAGAGGCAGCGGCACGACAAGCGAGACTCCTGGATTTTCATTTAGAGATTTTTTACCTTTCGGACAAAGTGGAGACAGCACTGGTAACGAAAATATATTCATTCCAGAAGAAAAACCTACTACCACGCAAGACAATGGAGAAGTGGCTAGACTAAGGAAGATATCTGGTGAGCCTGTGGCCGGATATTCTTTATTTAATACAGGCTCCACAACAATAGTAAGATTTATAGAGAAGGGGACAGGGAATGTATACGAAGCAAACTCCCTTGATAACAAAATAGAAAGACTAACAAATACAACTATACCCAAAATAATAAGAGCTTTTTGGCTGCCTGACGGCTCAGGCTTCTTGGCACAAACAATATCAAGTGAAACAGAATTGATAGAAACAAGATTTGTTAAACTGATCAAAAACAATGCCACATCCAGTGAAAATTTGACTGCATACAATACTGAGATAAGTAATTTACCAACTGGTATAAAAGAAATAAGCATTAGCCCAGACGGTAAAAAAGTTTTTTACTATACAACAGATGCCCAATCTAAGTGGTTTATATCAAACCCTAACGGCACAGGAGAAACTTTTGTTTACACAAGCCCTCTTCTTGAGTGGATACCTGACTGGGTATCAGAAAATAAAATAAGTATGCAAACAAAGAGTAGTTTTTTGGCAGCCGGGTATAGTTATATTTTTGATACAAAAAACAAAACCCTTAAAAAAACAGGCCCTGTTTCTGTAGGCCTTTCTTCCAAAGCAAATAGTGAAATATCGAGCTTTTTAGTTTCTATAGGTGGTACATTTCCTCAACTTGCCATCTTTGATACAAAAACAAACCTTTACAATAGACTAGACGCAAATACACTTACTGAAAAATGTACTTGGTTAAATACTGAAAAAATGTTTGCTTATTGTGCTATACCCAACAATTTCCCTACGGGCAACTACCCAGACGATTGGTATAAAGGCAAAGTTTCAACAAAAGACTTCGTAGAAAAAGTAGACTTAATACAAAATCTTTTTTATAGGATCGGCGACCTATCAGATTTAGCAAATGAGGATATAGATGTGATAGATATTAAGTCGTCAAAAGACGATTCACATGTAGTATTCCGAAATAAAAACGACGGGTTTTTATGGATTCTTAGGATAACTGACTAAACCTCTCTTTATATACATATCTTGAAGTACACTCACAACATTACTTACAAACCAATATAGGGCTACTATACCCGAGATTTGCCAGGATATAAAGAATACTACGCCCGGCATAACGTATTTCATTTGTTTTGACATCATTTTGGAAAATTCTTCGGATGTTGATGGTGTTTTGGAGTCACCTATAGAAACAGGGCTAGAATTACTCATCTGCCAATAAGTACTTGCCGATGCAAGCACAGCGAGCAAAAGGCTCTTTTTTGAAACATCAAGAATCCCTAGAAAAATCATGGATATATTTTCTGGAATTTTCACAAAAGAATACAATATACTTGTATCAACATTTGGTAGACCTGATCTGAAAAAGATATAGTAAAGAGAGAAAACAACGGGTATTTGTATAAGAAGAGCGAAAACACTAGAGAGTGGGTTTATTTTGTTTACTTTATAAAACTCCATCACCTTCAGAGCCTGTTCTTGGCTGTCTTTATATTTTTCTTTTATGGAATTTAGTTCCCCCTCTTTTTCTTTCATTTTAACCTGAGTAACAACAGTCTTTTTAGTGAGAGGGTAGAGTACGAACTTAACCAAAATAACTAAAATAACTGCAGCTAATCCAGCATCAACCGAAAATTTGTCTATTATAAAAATAAAGAAATTATAAAGGGGGGTATATACTATTGTTTTGAAGAAATCTATCATTTAAATTAAGTTTGATTCTTTTAATATTGAACTTACATTATCAAAAACTTTTGCTTGAGTATCAACTTTTGTTTTAAAAGCAAAATTTCCAATTATATTTTCTTTTAAGTTTGGCCACAAAATTTCTAGACTACGGTAACCTTGGCGCCTCATTCTATTCCTATCTACAGCATTCTTGGCTATTTTTTTAGAAACAGAAAAAGAAAATTTACTATTATTTAGATTTTTCTTAAATCTAAAATTAAGAACTGAGTTTGATTTAAAAAAAGCCCCTTTAGACAAAGAAGGGAAGTCCTCCTTCGACATTCTTTTGAGCTTAGAAAGCATTTTAAACTGATATTTTGCTCCTACCTTTTCTTCTTCTCTCCTGCAAAACCTTTTTACCACTAGTTGATTTGCTTCTTTTTAGGAAACCGTGCTTCTTAGACCTTTTTCTTTTTTTGGGTTGGTAAGTTACTGACATTTGTATTTACTTAATAAACGAATCTTGTATAAAGTTGTTATTCGCACATTATAAACAAAATTGTCTATAAAAACAAGTTCCGCCAAAATAATTTAAATATATAATTGAGGCATCCAAAAATTATTTGGTTAACGCAAAAAAAGAATGGATACTCAAGAACTTTGGAACGATATCTTGGTTAAGATAGAATCCTCAGTATCAAAAGCCAATTTTGCCACTTGGTTTAAAGACACAAAGATACATGGCTTTGAAAATGGAGTAGTTTATTTAAGCGTTCCAAACACTTTCGTAAAAGAGTGGCTCACTAAAAAATTTCACCAGATTATACTCAAGTTTTTGAGAGAATCTTCTGAATCAATAAATGCTTTAGAGTATGTAATCAAAGAGGAGAGTAGTGCCAAGAAACACTATATACCTACAAAAGCACAAGCAACAAAAGAACTTCCTTTATCTGATTGTTATGTAAACAAAGACGATAATCTAAACCCAAGATACACTTTTGAGTCTTTTGTAGTTGGACCTTTCAACGAACTTGCTTATGCAGCAGCTCAGGCAGTCATAAAAAACTTAGGAGTTGCTTATAACCCATTTTTTATATGGGGAAATACAGGACATGGCAAAACTCACATGATCCAAGCAATAGGCAATGCAGTAAAGAGTGCTTACCCAGACAAAAAGATACTTTATTTTAATTCAGAAAAGTTTATAAATGACTATGTCACCTCTGTTCAAGCAAACAAAGTAACTCAATTCAAGGATAAATATAGGAAATATGACATGCTTATCATGGACGATGTGCAATTCCTCTCAGGAAAAGAAAAGACTCAAGAAGAGTTATTCCACCTTTTCAATATAATGAAGGATAGCAACAAACATATTGTATTCTCTTGCGATAAACACCCAAACTTCGTAACTGGTTTAGAAGATAGGCTAAAATCTAGGTTTGCTGCTGGTATGGTTATTGATATTCCTCCACCAGACCAAGAGTCTAGAGTGGCGATAATAAAGAAAAAATGTGCCAGCATAAACCTATTTCTAGAAGACAACATAATCGAATATTTAGCTGACTCTATAAAAGGTAATATTAGAGACCTTGAAGGTGTTATAAACCTTATAGTTTGCCAAACAGAGGCTAAAAATAGGTCACTATGGATAAACGAGATAAAGGATTTGGTAAAAAACAGTATAAAACAAAAGAAACTCCTTTCTTATAAAGAAGTAGTAAAGATAATTTCAGATTTCTATAAAATAGAAGAAGGTTCTATTTATGAAAAGACTAGAAAAAAGGAGATAATAAAACCAAGACAGATAATAATGTATATATTGAGAGAAGACTTCAATATATCTTATCCTTCAATAGGAGAAAAGCTTGGTGGTAGAGACCATACTACTGTCATACACTCCTGTGAAAAAATAAAAACAGAGATGAAAATGGACCCAATACTTCTAAAGGAGCTTCAAGAAATAAGATCTTTGATAGGTTAGGTGTTTAAAACCTGTAGATAACTTGTTATTTATCTGGTTAGAAACTGTTGCAAAGTAAGTCATTTTTGGATAAAAATTAGATAGAGGCTTTTATTCAACCAGTTTATTAACAGTTATCAACAACCACTAGTCTAAATAACCTTTATGGTTTAAGGTTTAAAGTAGTAATCCACAAATCCACAGCCTTTATATAGTCCTTGTATTAAAAATATAGAAATGAAAATAAAAATAGAGAAAAACAAAATAGAGTCTCATATCCAAAAAGTTTCTAGATTGGCTGGTAAACACCTGACACTACCCGTGTTGTCATGTGTTTATATTGAGGCTAATTCTCAAAAATTAATCTTTAAATCTACAAATTTAGATGTTGGTCTCGAGATTAGTATAAAGGCGGACGTTATTGAAGAGGGTAATATAGCAGTACCGGCGGCTATATTACTAGGTTCACTACAGTCTATAAAAGAAAATGACATTGTAATTGAAACTAATGATAATAATTTAAAAATATCATCTACTAAAAATTCTGTGGTTATAAAATCTATGCCACATGAAGACTTTCCTAGTATCCCTGTTATAAATAAAGAAGACAATCTAAAATCAATAAAAATAAATGCTAAAGATTTGATGCTTGGTTTTAAGTCAGTTTGGTATAGCTCATCAAATTCAAATATAAAACCAGAACTAAGTAGTGTTTTTGTTTATACTGAAGATTCAAAATTAGTATTCGTATCCACAGACTCTTTTAGATTGGCTGAAAAAAGAGTAAATACAAAAGTCGATAGTGATTTTCCTCAAACTCTCATACCTTACAAAAATGTATCAGAAATCTTAAAGCTTTTTGAAGACTATGCAGGAGATATAGATATCTTGTTTGATAAAAATCAAGCTGCATTTATGGCTCCAAATATATACCTTGTCTCTAGGTTGGTTGATGGATCTTTCCCTGATTACAAACAAATAATACCTAAAGTATTCACTACTAAAGCTATCTTACTAAAGGCAGATCTTTTAAATTCCATAAAAGCTTCAAATTTATTTTCTGACTCTTTAAATCAGGTCAGGATAAAAATAAAACCAAACGATAAGGATTTATCCATAGAAGCCAAAAATAATGACGTAGGAGAGTATAAGGAGTCTTTGAGAGCTAATTTAGAAGGGGATGATATAGAAATCAACTTCAATAATAAATATATTATAGATTCATTTCAGTCCATATCAGGAGACAGTGTTACTCTTGAATTTGGAGGAACAAATAAACCCTTGATAATAAAAGGATCTTCAGATAATAGTTTTATGTATATGGTGATGCCTATGAATAGATAATATGTTAGGTATATCAAATTTTCTTAAAAAGTTTATTGTTATTCAAAAAAACAATGAAGATATTTTTTTGAATATATTAAAAACAATAAAAGAATTCACAGGTATTGAACTTAATAAAAGTCATATAGAGATAAAAGGGGATAATCTATATTTCAAAATAAAACCAGCAGTAAAAAATGCTATTTTTCTAAAAAAAGACTCCATAGAGTCTTCCTTTAAAAACAATAAAATTTTTTTAAAAATAAAATAATTATTATTGATTAACCACAAACGGGTTATCTTGATGTAGATTGTTTTGTTGCGCCCAAATTCTTACGGGGTATTCCCATCTTTCAAACTGTGAATCTTCACTAGGATTTTCTGGAATTTCTCCTTTAGGATCATCTTTTTTTACCCAATTAAGTATTGTGTGCACACCCCCCGTTACAATCCTTTCGTTTCGTGTTGATGTACTATAAACTCCACCTTGCCATATTCCTTCTAAAACTGGTTTAACTCCTTTTTCTTCTATTAGAGGTGATTCGAATTGTTCTGAAGGTAGCTTTGTAAGTGCTCTATCCATAAAAGCTCTCCACATAGGTGCCACTATATATCCAGCAACTCTTTTTTCCATAGATGTATTGTCGTTGTTTCCTGCCCAAGCACCCACTGCTATGTTTGGAGTATACCCAATTATCCAAGCGTCTTTATAGTCGTTTGTGGTACCAGTTTTTACAGCTACATCTGTGTTGGGGAAGTTTAATACCGAAGTTTGTCCATATGCAGGTGTCCTCGCTACGTTATCTGAAAGCACATCTGAAATTTTTAATGCTATTTCTTTATCTAAAACTTCCTTAGAAGAGTTGTCCGATTCTTCTATTACTTCTCCAGTCTTATCTTTTATTTCTAAAATAGAGTCTGTAGTTGCCTTTACTCCATTGTTTGCAAAAACTCCATAAGCAGAAGTAAGTTCTAGTGGGGTAACTTCACCACCTCCAAGTACTAGTGTTAGACCATAGTCTCCTTTATTGCTAAGAGAGAGTATCCCCATATCTCTAGCCAATCTTATTGATTCGTTTAATCCGGCGAGGTAGAGCACTTTTACAGAGGGTATGTTTAGGGATTGAGCCAAGGCATTTCTGAGTGTTATAGGGCCTCTAAACAGCCCATCATAATTTTCTGGAGAATAACACCCGTTTCCCATAGTCATATCATTTGGGGCACATTTAGTAGAAAATTGCGTTTTAAGGTCAAATACTACTGTATCTGGTGTGTATCCTTTTTTAAATGCTTCTGCATAAACAAAGGGTTTAAAGGTTGAACCAGGCTGTCTTTTTGCTAATGTCACGTTGAATGCACCGTCTATTTCTTTATCAAAATAATCCCTGGAACCAACCATGGTCAATATTTCTCCTGTTTTAGGGTCCACAGCTACTATCGCAGCGTTTTCTGCATTGAACTTTTCTTTATTCTCTTTTGCATAATCAAAAGCTATTTCTTCTGCTATTTGTTGTAATTCGTAATTTAGAGTTGTTTTGACTCTTAGACCACCAGTGTTTATTATTTCTTCCCCATACTTATTTTTTATTTGCTCTAAAACATAAAATACAAAATGTGGTGCTTTTATACTAGAATCATTCTTTTTTAAGAATTCAACTTTTTCTTTTTTTGCCGAATCATATTCTTCTTGTGTTATAAAACCACTCTCAAGCATTTCTGATAACACAAGATTTTTTCTCTCATCAAGCCTGTCTTTATTTGGCCCATAAGGGGAGTAGAAACTAGGTGCTTTAGGTAGAGCTGCAAGGTAAGCAGCTTCGCTTAAAGTTACTTCTGAAGCACTTTTACCGAAAAAGCTTTCTGATGCCTCTTCTACACCATAAATAACTCCTCCATAAGGTATTTCATTTAAATACATAGAAAGGATTTCTTCTTTTGTTGATACTTGTTCAAGCTTGATTGCTAGTACCCACTCCTTTAATTTTCTAGAAATATCTTTATCGTTTGTAAGTATTGAATTTTTTACAACTTGCTGTGTAATTGTAGAGCCACCCTGGCTAAAATCAAATGTTAGGATATTTACCAAAATTGCTCTTAAAAATGCAGTAGGCTTAACACCTATATGGCTATAAAACTCTTTATCTTCTATGGCTATCGTGGCGTTTTTTATATTTTTGGATATTTCTTCTATAGGAACAATACTTCTGCGTATGTTGCCACCGGTGTCGTATAGAAGTATATCTCCAGTCCTATCATATATTTTGGTTGATTCGGTGACCCGCCTCTCTCTTATAGACTCTGTGGTAGGTACTTTAAATGTACTTATCCATATAAGTATAGAAGCCCCAAGGATGAGACTTAAGGAAATAAATAATAAAGCAAGGTTCTTTTTTAACATAACTATCATTATGCCAAAAATTTTGAATTATGGTAGAGTTTTAAGATGAAGCAGGATATTTTTGAAGACGGAAGGATATTTGAATTTGTTGATCCAAACAACACTTTTAAGGACAAATTATCCAAAAAAATAAACGGATCTTACGATAAAGACATAATAATTAAATTTGGAGTTGATCCAACAAGGCCAGATATTCACCTCGGGCATGCTGTCATTTTTAGGTTCTTACGAAAAATGCAAGATTTAGGTTGTAAGGTGGTTTTCTTAGTTGGCGACTTTACTGCTCGAATAGGCGACCCTACTGGAAAGAGTAAGGTAAGACCCGAGATTGATCAAAAAGAAATAGAACACAATATGAATACCTACCTTGAGCAGGTGGGAAAGGTTTTAAATACAGACCCTAAATTTTTTTCTTGGATAAGAAATTCTGATTGGTTTGTTGGTATATCTGATATTTTTGGCGAAGAGGGTGCCCAGGTAAAATTGCCAGAGCCTTTAGTGGGGGAAGTACCTGGCAATACTTTTATTGGAAAATCTATTTTATACGAAAATTCAAGGATGCAGAGGACACATCTAGGCAAGCAAGGGATTGTAGGTATCACCCTCTCTACTTTTATTTGGACACTCAAAAAAATAACCCATCAAAATCTTATAGATAGAGACATGTTTCAAGATAGGATAAAAAATGGGGAGGAGCTCTATATGCATGAAATGATGTACCCAGTGCTCCAAGGGATAGACTCTTTCGTTCTACACCAAATATACGGATCTTGTGATTTGGAGATTGGTGGTACTGATCAAACATTTAACATGCTTTTGGGCAGGGAAGTGATGAAGTTTAACTCTGTAGAGCCTCAAAGCGTCATATCTATGAAACTACTTCGTGGCACTGATGGAAAAGAAAAGATGAGTAAGAGCCTTTTGAATTATATTTCTATAAATGACACAGCTTCCGATATTTTTGGAAAAGTCATGTCAATCCCAGATGATTTGATGCCTGAATATTTTGATTTGTGTACTGATATGACCAAAGAAGAAATAGAATTGGTCAAGTCACAGATAAACAAAAAAGAAAATCTGAAGTCTATAAAGATGGATTTGGCCAGAAAGATCGTAGAAATATATCATGGCAACTTGGCGGCAAGCTCAGCTTTTTCTATGTTTGAAAATGTTTTTTCAAACGGTGATTTCCCTAGTGACGCACCTATCATAGAAGCTGTTATTGGTGAAAAATTGATAGATGTTTTTGTTTCTAATAATATAGTCGAATCCAAATCAGAAGCGAGGCGCCTCATAGAAGCAGGTGCTCTTTCAGAATATCCTGATAAAAAAATATTAGATACTTCTGTTACTGTTGAAGAAGGGGAGAAGAAGTTTAGGTTAGGTAAAAAAACTTTTTTGATTGTAAGGTCAAAATAAAAATATAAAAACAAAAACACCCTGACTACCAGGGTGTTTTTGTTTGATTACATTACTTCTTCATCCTCTACTTCACCTTCTAATTCTTCCTCTTCTCCTTCTTCATTATCCTCTACTTCATCTGATTCTGGATCTAATACTGGATCAAGTTCATCACTCATTATATTTAAATTACTTTTTAATTCCGCTTGCGCGGGTCCGAAATGTTTAAATTTCCGGACAAGTTTTTAATTTTTAACATATTAAAAATCTTTTGCAAGACTTTTTAGTATTATTTGTGGATAGTGGTGGCGCTGCAAGTCAGGGCTATAGCTATAGCATCGTATTCATCATCAATCCTTTTTTTACCATCCTTTGTTGGTTTAACTTTTATTATCCTTTCTACCATTGCCTCTACTTGTTTTTTGTCACTTTTGCCGTAGCCAGTTATAGCAAGTTTTACTTGGTTTGGATTAAACTCTCTTATTAAAAGGCCTGCTTCCTCTGCCTCTACGATTATGACACCACGAGCTTCAGAAACTTTGAAAGCTGTTTTTTTATTTTTACTCCAAAGGAGTGATTCTATGGCTAGTACAGAAGGGGAGTATTCTTTTATTACTGATCTAATTTTTTCTTTGAGTAGAAGCAGTCTCTCACTCGGTTCGGTCGTCTTATTTGTTTCTAGGCATTCAGAATGCAAAAGGTTTTCTCTACCTTTGGTTTTTTCTAATACAGCTATACCAATCCTTCCGTAGCCTGGATCTATACCCAAAATAATTGAATCATGAGTCATGAAGTATGAATCATGATTATTCATAATTCCTACTTCTTAAACCATATTCTATACTGCGTTTGTATAAACTTCTTGGACTTCCTCGTTTTCCTCGAGCATATCTATAAGCTCGTCCAGTTTTTTGCCATCTTCCTCGCTTATTTCTATCTCTAGATTTGGCTTCCACTCTCCTTCAATTGTTTTTGTAAATCCCCAAGATGCAGATCCGGGTACTGCAAGCTCGTAACCATTTTTGGTCAGAATATGTTTTATTTCTTGAGCAGCTTTATTTCTATTTGAGGTAAGGCTTTGTATGATGAGGGCACAACCCCCAGGACCATAACTCTCATAAGTTATACTCTCCATGTTTTCGTCATTTCCGCCCACTCCTTTTTTGATAGCTCTTTCTATATTGTCGTTCGGTACATTTGCAGCTTTTGCTTTTTCTATAGCACTACGCAGTGAAGGAGAATTTACATCTCCTTTGCATATTTTTGATTCAACAGTTAGAAGTTTGATTAGTTTACTGAAGATTTTTGCTTTCTGGCCATCTGTGACGGCTTTCCTGTTTTTTATTTTTGACCATTTATTATGTCCTGCCATAAAGACAGGATATAAAATATACATACAATAATCAAGAATCTAGTTGCTTAGTTATCTTTGTTTGGGTTCTTTATATCTACATGGTTAAAACCCATTTCAGTCAAAACTCTTCCTCTTGGTGTCCTCTCTATGAGACCCACCTGCAAAAGGTACGGTTCACTAAATTCCTCTATTGTGGCTTGTTCTTCTGACATAGAGGCCGCTATCGTACTTAGTCCTACGGGCCCTCCACCGAACTTTTCTGCTATGGTCCTTAGTACATTTCTATCTTCATTTGTAAGCCCAAGGTGATCTATTTGTAATAACTTAAAAGCTTTTTCTGCTAGTGCACCATTTATTTCACTTCTCTCCATCTGTGCGTAGTCACGAGCCCTTTTTAAAAGGTAATTGGCTGTTCTTGGTGTAAACCTACTTCTTCTTGCGATACTTACAAGTGCATCGTCTGTTATTTTTACACCAAGTATTTTTGCAGACCTACTTATTATTTTTTGTATTTCTTCTGGAGTGTAAAATTCGAGTCTAAAAATACCACCTGAAAATCTACTCCTTAAAGGAGATGATATATTTGCCACCTTAGTAGTCGCTCCAATGAGGGTAAATTTCTGGAGTTCAAGTTGAATAGTCCTTGCGCTCGGTCCTTTTCCTATAATAATATCAAGCGATCCAGACTCCATGGCAGGGTAGAGGACCTCTTCGATACTTTTGTTTAGTCGATGTATCTCGTCTATAAACAGGATATCCCCATCTCCTAAGTTGGTGAGTATCGAAGCTAGATCACCCACTTTTTCAATGGCTGGCCCTGATGTTGATTTCATTTGGCTGCTTGTTTCCTTGGCTATAAGGTGTGCAAGGGTGGTCTTGCCGAGTCCTGGAGGGCCATAAAAGAGTAAATGCTCAGGAGGGTGACCCCTTTCGCTTGCCGCGGATAGTAAAATCTTAAGATTACTCTTTATATTTTCTTGTCCTATATAATCATCCCATTCTGAAGGTCGAAGAGTTTTGTCTAAAAATTCTAAATTTTCCTCCGCTTCCTCTCGAGGGTTTTCTCTATCAATTTCGCTTGACATAATTTTTTAGATATGCTATACTTCCTAGGAAGTTAATATATTGTTTTTTGAGGGGTACAAATCTCTAAGCAGCGTTCTGCCTCAGGTGGGATTAGACGTTAAATCAAGGAATAACCGGTTCCATTCTTCAAGGAGGGAGCGCTAGTTATTTCCTCAGAGTAATGTTTTGCTTTTGGTATAAATATTAAAAGTGCTGCTTAGAGATTTACACCTCTCCCTCCCAAATATTGATAGGAAGGTACAATTCCCATTATTCATAAAACAAGATTTGCAGCAACGAAATTTGTGTATAACTCAATAAATCTCTGACGTGGAGTTTATTCTATAAGGATATTTTAATTTTCAAGATCTATGACTCTAGCGAGTTCTTTTATTGAGGTTACTCCCTGAAGCACTTTTATTATCCCATCCTGAAGCATTGTTGGGATACCCTGGTCTTCTGCTGCTTTTGCCAACTCTCTTTCGCTCGGATTGTTTACCACAACTTCTTCTATTTTCTCGTCTATTATTATGGCTTCGTATATTCCTGTCCTTCCTTTGAACCCAGTAAAATTACATTCTTTACAGCCCACTGGTTCATAAACATCTTGCATATTAATACCTTTCAAAAGTTCTTTGTCTTTTACGCTGTCTACCACTTTTTTTATTATTTTTTTGTCTGTGTCGCTCGGGGCACTTTTCTTTTTGCATGCAGGACAAAGTTTTCTTATTAGTCTTTGGGCCATTGCGAGGTTGATGGCAGAGGTAAGTACTTTAGGGTTTACTCCAAGGTCGATGAGACGGGGAAAAGTACCAGCTGCGTTGTTTGTGTGTAGAGTTGAAAAAACAAGGTGTCCAGTCAAGGCTGAGTTTACAGCTATTTGAGCTGTTTCCTCGTCTCTAATTTCTCCAACCATAATTATGTCAGGATCTTGTCTCAAGGCGCTCCTCAAACCCTCTGAAAAAGTATATTCCTTTTCTTCACTAGTTTGTGTTTGCAATATTCCTTTTATATGGTATTCGATAGGATTTTCTATGGTAATAATTTTTATTTCGGGAGAATATGTTTTTTTAAGAAATGCATAGAGTGTAGTGGTCTTTCCTGAACCAGTAGGACCAGTGTTCAGTATCATCCCGTTCGGTTTGTTTATCTCTTTCAAAATTATTTGTAGGAGTTTGTCGCTGATACCCAAATCTTCTAGAGGCACTGATATCGCATCGGGATTCAAAATCCTCAATACTACTGATTCACCGTATCCACCAGGTAAAAGGGAAGTTCTTATTTCTATTTCTACATCTGCTATTTTTATACTAAACCTTCCGTCTTGTGCCTTACCATGCAGGTTTAGTTTTAGGTTTGATATTAATTTAATTCTTGATAGGAGGAGATTGTAAACATTTTCTTCAAGTTGTAATACATCATTTAATACGCCGTCCATTCTATATCTAAGTCTTATAGAGGTTTCTTCTGGTTCTATGTGTACGTCCGATGCGCCTACAGATATTGCTCCGGCTAATATAATTTCTAGAATTCTAGATATCCTATAGCTTTTTCTTTGAGATAGTATCTCATCTACAGAAGATTTTATGTCTGATATATTTTTTACATCTTTTATTATTTTTTGTATTTCTTCATTTTCTATGTCGAGGGCACCACTTTTTGTTTCCATTGAGTATGAAAGATCTCTGTATCTTTCCCATACCTTTTCAAGACTTTGATGAGAAACCATAAAGAGATTTAATTTATAGCCCCTTTCTTTCAAACCTTCTATTGTGGTTATTGTTTTTGGATTGTTAGGCGAAATAATCGCTAGAGATACATTTTTGTTTATTATGTTGAAAGGAGCAACTTCTGAGCTTCTTGACTCGGACTCTTTAAGTATCCTAAGAGCATCTATGTTTATTGGGCTTATCCCTAGATCTACATAAGAGAGGCCGTATTTTTGGGACATGAGTTTGGCGAGTCCCTCCTCCTCTTCTTCCCTTAAAACAGAGAGTTTTCTTATTTGTTTGTTTTCATTAAACTCTATTGTCATACAAAAATTGTATCATGAATTAACAATTGTTAATTATGGTAGGATAGGAATATGGAGTTTTTATCCAAAAATACTGAAGATACAAAAAATATAGCGACCAAGTTTGTTTCTGGTTTAAAAAACAACTACCCAGAAGCCTTGGTTTTTGGCTTGTATGGTGAGCTTGGAGCTGGAAAGACTACTTTTATGAAATATGTGGCTCTGTCTTTTGGTATAAAAGAAACCATCCAAAGCCCCACTTTTGTAATTATGAAGAGATATAAACTAATCAATTCATTTTTTGATTTTTTAGTTCATATCGATGCTTACAGGATGGAGAGGGGTGAGGAGATATTAAACCTTGGGTGGCTCCAAATTGTAAATGATCCCAAAAATATTATTTTTATAGAGTGGCCTGATAAAATAAAAGATGTTATGCCTCCACACAAGAAGATATTTTTTGAACATGTGGGAGAAAATGAAAGGAAAATAATTTTTGAATAAAATGGCAAAATCTAAGTCTAAAAAAAATCCTGAAAAAAAAGAAAGATTAATTCTTCTTGATGCACACGCTATAATACATAGGGCATATCACGCTCTACCTGATTTCGCTACAAGTAAAGGGGAACCGACAGGAGCACTCTACGGCCTTGTGTCTATGGTTTTGAAAATAGCAACTGATTTTAATCCGGATTATTTAGTCGCGTGCTTTGATTTGCCCAAACCTACGTACAGGCACGAGGTTTACGACGCTTATAAAGCAGGCAGAGCAAAAACAGATGAAAATCTTTCTTTGCAACTTGAAAAATCAAAAGAGGTTTGCAGAGCACTTAACATACCTATTTACTCAAAAGAAGGTTTTGAAGCAGATGATATGCTCGGTACCATCGTAGAACAACTTAAACAAAAAGACATAGAGACTGTGATAGCTTCGGGTGACATGGACACATTGCAGCTAGTAGGTAGGGGCGTACAAGTGTATACCTTAAAAAAGGGTATACACGATACTGTCTTGTATGATGAAGAAAAGGTTCAAGAAAGATTTGGTTTTGGACCAAGTCTGCTGCCTGACTTTAAGGGTTTGCGAGGCGATCCATCGGATAACATAATCGGTATAGAAGGAATAGGCGAGAAGACCGCCACAGAACTCATAAAAGAATTTGGAGATATCGATAGTATATATAAATCTTTAAATAAAGGGCTGCTTGAGGGGAAGGTAAAACCAAGAATTATAGGCTTACTAAAGGATGGTGAAGAGGAGGCTAGGTTTAGTAAAATGCTTGCAACTATAAGGAGAGACGCTCCTATAGAGTTTGTTTTACCAACGCGAAAATGGAAAGAGGGTATAGATATAGTAAAGGCCAAGAGGTTTTTTGCAGATCTTGAATTTAGAAATATGGGTCAAAGGCTAGATCAGGTAATTGGTGTCGAACCCTCAAAAGAGGTGCATCCTCAAGAGGACGTTGACCCAAAACTTTTAGAAGAAACAAAAATAGCTCTTTGGGTCGTTGATTCTAATATTACAGATCCATCTCAAGAAGACATATTTAATTTCACAGGGAATAAAAATTTTACTAAATCCAGAGAAATAATTTTGAGTGAACTAAAGAAAAGGGATTCAGAATTTGTGTTTGAGTCAATAGAAAAACCTCTCATACCTATTTTGAAAAAAGCAGAAGAGTATGGAGTACTTGTCGATAAAGAAGTATTTTTGTTTTTGGATCAAAAATATTCAAAAGAAATTAAGGAAATAGAAAAAAAGATTTGGGCATACGCAGGGGGAGAATTTAATGTATCTTCCCCAAAACAACTCGGTGAGGTACTTTTCGGAAAACTTGAGCTTTCTGTTAAAAACCAAAAGAAAACATCGACAGGTGCTGCCTCAACCAAAGAGTCAGAGCTTGAAAAAATGAAAGACCTGCACCCCATAATCCCACTAGTGCTTGACTATAGGGAGCTCAGGAAACTCCTCTCTTCTTACATAGAACCCATACCAAAACTTTTAGATGATAAATCTAGGTTGCACGCCAGGTTCATACAGACAGGCACCACTACAGGAAGGATGGCTTCCGAAAATCCAAATATGCAAAATATTCCTATTGGTAGTGATAAAGGTAGAGTCATAAGAGATGCTTTTATTGCAGAAAAAGGTAAAAGTCTTGTGGCACTAGACTATTCTCAAGTGGAGCTCCGAATAGCCGCCTTTCTTTCTGGAGACCAGATACTCATAAATATCTTTAAAGAAGGTAAAGATATTCACTCAGCTGTTGCAAGTCAGATGTTTAAAGTCGCTGATTCAGAAGTGACTAAAGATATGAGGCGTCAGGCAAAGGTGATAAATTTTGGAATTCTTTATGGTATGGGTGTTACAGCTCTGCAGGCAAATTTAGGAACCGATAGAAAGACCGCTCAAGAATTTTTAAATTCTTATTTTGAAAACTTCAAAGGCCTCGCGTTGTATCTTGAAGACGTAAAAAGGCAGGCAGAAAAAGATGGTTATACAAAAACTTTTTTTGGTAGACGAAGATATTTTGAAGGTATTAAGTCGAGCATTCCTTTCATAAAAGCAGCAGCAGAGAGGATGGCAATAAACGCACCCATTCAGGGTACCCAAGCTGACATGATCAAAATTGCTATGGCTCAAATTTATGATTTTATGGAAGAACAAAAAATAGAAGGATCATTGATTATGCAAATACATGACGAGGTTATTTATGAGATTTCAAATAAAGATTTAGAAAAATTTGGAAAAAATGCAAAAAATATAATGCAAGAAGTTTTGTCTCTCGATGATACAAAAGGGGTACCAATAATTGCTAATGTCTCAGTAGGGGATAATTGGGGTAAAATGAAAGAGTTAAAATAAAATGAGTGAACAAATAAATTTATTTAAACAGTTTGAAAATATCTTTAAAGCAGAAGAGGAACAGGAAGAAAAAAAGCCTTTTCAAAAAACTTATGATTATTCTCCTTTTGCATTACAAGATGCTATTGGTATAGCTGACAACAAGAGAGCCTGGATAGAATATCAGAAGTTAAAATTTGCGGGTATAGAAGATGAAGAAATTGTACACAACATCATAAGCAAAGTTCGTGACATGATGCTTATAAATAAGGGGGCGAGTATCTTAGATATTGGTATAAAAGAATACCCGTATAATAAATCAAAAAAAGATATCAAAAATTGGAAAGAACACAGACTTATTGGTTTCTATGAAAGACTTGTTGCGCTCTACCATGAGTCACGTATGGGGGGAGAGCCTTTGGACATTGCTTTGGAAAAGACCATCCTAAAACTTTGAGTTTTTAATATTTTGTAGTATATTTTGTCTCTGTAAGACCGCCCGTAGCTCAGTCGGTAGAGCAGCTCCCTTTTAAGGAGATGGTCGTAGGTTCGATTCCTACCGGGCGGACTAGTAAATAAAAAACGCAAACCGCTTTGCGTTTTTTAGCTACAAAGGCAAATCTATTGCGAATGCTCCGGCACCTGATAAGAGGAGAGAGAGGAGGATGGTGAAAACCAACATATAGAAGACAATGTTTCTTTTTAGGATACTTGGGTCTTTGTACTCAAGATAAATTTCTATAAACGTGATAATTCCCAATACTAAGGCTGCGATTTGAGTATAGAACCCAGCAATAAGCATAATACCTCCAATTATTTGAATTAATGATAGTATTTTGGTTGCTACTTCAGGGCGGGGTATCCTGAGTGTTTTGAAAGATATAAGCCACCTCTCATTTTCTTTTTTGAATAATAGAATGCCCAGATCTATAAAAACGAAACCAACTATTAATCTTAATAAAAATGGTGCAAGAAGCGAATATGTGAGCAAGTCTGGAAATGGATTTAACATAAGTGTAGTATAGCAATTATGGCAGAAAATTTAAATATGGTTGTTATATTGAACAATATAAGGAGCTCGGAAAATGTCGGCTCTATTTTTCGTACCGCGGATGCCTTTGGTGTTAAGAAAATATACTTGTGCGGCTACACTCCTAGTCCCTTAGATAGGTTTAATAGGAAAAACACCAAACTCATCAAAGCTTCTTTGGGTGCGGAGGAGTTTGTGGAGTGGGAAAAGTGTGAAAATTTGGAAGAAGTTATTGAGAAAAATAGAATCAACTTAAAAAATTCTGAAAATTATGTCTCCTCGCTCAGCACGGATAAAAGCCTGCTGGCTTTTTCCTCTGCTCGGCTCGTCAGCCTGCGCAAGGCATGCTCGGAGAATAATTTTCAGAATTTTTTGATCGTTGGAGTAGAGCAGAGTGAAGACTCAATTGATTATCGTGAATTAAAAAAGTCATGTCTCGCATCTCATAAAAATAACATCGCTTTGGTATTTGGAAATGAGGTAGAAGGGTTGTCAGAAGAAGATTTGAAACTTTGTGATGTTATTGCCGAAATCCCTATGCAGGGTAAAAAAGAATCTTTAAATGTTGCCGTATCTGTGGGTATAATTCTTTCAAGTCTAAACTAATAATTGACTGTAAAAGTATCAACTATAAGTCCGTTTTTGTCGTAGAGGTTTACCTTTTCGCGTTTTTCTCTCCATAGAGGTCCAAATTTATTCAAGAAAATACGATATTCATTTCCGGGGAAATTTGTATCACTAAAATGTTTGGCTACACATGAATTGTAGTTTATCTGTGTTTGCATATAAGTTTTGCAGGAAGAAGATACTGTATCGGGCAAGTCTCTTATATACTCACTATTTACGGTTGTGCAACGAGACAGGCTTTCAAGTAGGTCTATACACTCATCATTCCTGTCTAAATCATTTGAAAATTTAGGAAGTTTGTCATCTTCTATTAGAGGACATTCGGTTGAGAGGCTTGGATAAAATGTCCTATTTTCTTCAAAGTATCCAGTACATTTGTTTGTTCTAAACGATATGCCTATTGGTGAAAAACCTTTTGTTATTATTGCTCGGTCTCCGTTTTTGAGTACCACGTTGCTTTCATTTTTAGAAAAAGGGAAGGGGAGAAGGGAGGCCCCACCTATAAAAACAAAATTTCCAGTAACTTCACTTTTAAAATACCAACCGGTAATATTTACCTCTTCGTCTTTACCAAGATTTGTGTAGAGGTATATGTACTCTTTGCTGGGGTCGTCATCCCACGACTTGGAGAGGCTCGAAAGTGTCACTTTGCCATAATAAGGTGAACGGGTGCTTTCTTCTATTTTTTTCTGTACTTCTTCTTCTAGGTTTTCAATTTTTCTCTCTGTATTTTTTATTTCTTCTTCTGGTGTTTGATTTGAATTTTGATTTCCAAATCCAAAGAAAGAATTATTATTGCTTTGTATGGAAGATGGGTTGTTGCTACTAGTTGCTTCTCTATTTTCAGCTGCTTTTTTTAGTGGGGCATATGCAATGCCGAGGATGATAAACCCTATGAGTATTACTAATGCTGGTGAAGCTTCTTTCATTTAAATAATTTTTGATGAACAGGGCAGAAGTGACTACTTCTAGTTTTGACCACTATTCTTTCTATTATACCAGAGCATTTATTTCTTGGACATTTTTTGCCTTTATTTCCGTATGCTTTATGGAAGTTTTGGAAACCTCCCTTCTCACCAAAAATATTTCTATAGTCTGATTTGGAATCGCCGCCTTTGCCTATTGAAAATTTCAAAATCCTTTTCATTTCTTTGTAAATTTCTGACAGTTTGGTTTCTGGTACTTTGTTTGCGGGGGAGAGTGGGTGCACTCCTGTTTGCCAAAGTATTTCATCCGAGTAAATATTTCCTATACCAGCTATTATTTCTTGATCTAGGAGCACTGTTTTTATGGGTCTCATTTTGCCCATTTCTTTTATTCTTTTTTTGAAATCCTTAATGTCTATTTTGAGAGCATCTGGGCCGAGTAGTGAAAGGCTCGCGTGGGTGTGTAGGGAGTCACTTTTAAATATAGAAACACTCGCAAATCTTCGCATGTCTGAAAGTACCAAATGTTTGCCGCACGAGAGGGAGGCTACAAAATGTATGTATTGGTTGTAGGGATCCTGAAGAGGGCCTTCTTCTATGGTTTTCCAAAAATTATTTCCTGAGCGTGCCTTTCGCAGGCTGACGAGCCGAGAAGAGGAAAAAGCCAGCAGGCTTTTATCCGTGCTAAGCGAGGGAACATAATTTTTGGAAACACGAAAGGGATATTTTTGGAGTTCATATTTCCCATACATCAAATGCCCGGTCATTTTTATGTGTATAGAAATAGTGTACCCAGACGATAGATGGATCAAAATATTTTTACCAAGTCTTTCTACATTTTCTATTTTTGATCCGGTAGCCAACTTTTTTAAATTTTTATAATGCTTCTCGTTCTTTATATTGTCTCTCTCTCCGTGACTTGTTGAAACGTGAAAATCAGACCATATTTCTAGTATGGTTTTGCCCATGGCAACTTTTTTTAACCCTGTGACCGTTGTGTGTACTTCTGGAAGTTCAGGCATACCCAAAAGTTAATAGATAATAGAAGATAGTCAATAGTTTAGTTTCTCTATTTTTCAGTTTTCAAAACTTTTATAAGCTCCTCTCGTGCGACTGTCGCATCGTCCCATTTTTGTTTAGTGCCGTTTGGACCCATTATATAAGGGTCTGTACCTTTACCAGTAATCAAAACAGCTGTTTTTTCTTTTTCTTGCATGCTCTTAGCTTTTGTTAGGGCAGAGGCCACGGCAGTTCTTCTGTCCATTATTATTTCTACTTTTTTCTTGTCTTGTATTCCAGAAAGCATTTCCTCGAGTATTTGGCGCGGATCTTCGTCGTAAGGATCTTCGTTGGTAAGTATTATTTCATCGCAATATTCTCCTGCTATTTTGCCCATTTCTGGTCTTTTCCATTTATCTCTTCCACCACCCGTGTTTCCAAGTACACAAATCTTTTTTTGGTTTTTATAAGTTTCGTACACTGCTTTTAGGGAATCTGGGGTGTGGGCATAATCTACAACCACATCAAAGTCTTGTCCTTCACTTATTTTTTCCATTCTGCCTCTTATAAAATTTATTCCTTCAAGCGACTTTTTTATAATCTCCTCTTTTATTCCTATAAATTTAGCAAGGGCGATACAACCGAGCATGTTTGATACATTGAATATTCCGGGTAGATTACTCCTTATAACTGTTTTACCAACTTGAAATATAGAACCACTTTCATCTGCTTTTATATTTATAGCATCGCTAAGAGAGTAGGGGATTTTATTTTTTATTCTTAGAGAAAGAAACTTTTCTGATTCCTTGTCGTCTATGTTTGCTACTAGTACTTTGCCCCCGTAATCAAAACAAAAATTTTTATCAGTGTGGGAACCCTTTAGGGAGGAACTGTAAAAAATTTTGTTTTGATTACGGGGTTCTAGCTCCCTCCCTATATTCAGTTTTGCATCGACGTATTTTTCATAAGAGCCATGTGACTCAATATGCTCAGGTGCCAGGTTGGTAAAAATGAGTGCATCTAAAAAGAGAAATTTATGGCCAAATCTGAGCGTTGCCTCACTGCTTATTTCGAGGATTGCAAATCTCGCGCCTTTATTTAGAGCTTCTCTCAATAATCTTTGTGTAAAAAATCTACCCCTAGTTGTCATTTTTGAGAGATTTTTCCTTTCTTCCCCAACAACTTTTGTTCTTATGGTATTTGAAAGTACTGTTTTTTCGCCACATTCTTCTAAAATCGCATTCATTATTTCTGTGGTTGTAGATTTACCCTTGGTACCAGTCACCGCTATCACATACATTTTTTTAGCAGGGAAGCGGTATATGATCGCTCCAAGTAGAGAGAGTGTGAAGTGGTAGTAGGGTTGTAACTCCTTGAAAATTTTTTTAGGAATAATTTTTCTGCCTAAATCTAATATCTTTTCCATTTTTATTTTCCTAAGTTTACAAGAGCATATTTAATTTTTTCGTTCATACTCTCCAATTTTTCTGGCATCCCCCTCAATACATCTTGGATTTGTTTCTCTTTGTACCCAAGAGATTTTAAGGCTTCAAACACATCACTATTACTATCTTTAAAATCTTTTTCACTTCTTACTATTTTACCTGATAGCTCGAGTACTATCTTGTCAGCAGTTTTTTTACCGACACCTGATATTGTGGTGAGGTGAGATGTGTCTCCAGTTGAAACGGCAGCTTCTATTGCTCTTATGCCAGCCACACCTATTATGGTGAGTGCCGATTTTGGTCCCACTCCAGATACTGTCATGAGAAGCTCAAATATTTTAAGTTCTTCTTCTGTTTGAAAACCATAAATTTCTATAGAATTTTCTCTTACTGCGGTATGAGTCCAAAATGATGACTCAGCACCTAGCCTCAGGTTTTCTGTCGTACTTGGGGTAGTATTTATGTTAAAACCAATACCAGCAGTCCTGACTATGACTCTAGTTGGTTTTATATCGAATATTTCTCCTATTATATATCCAAACATGTAAATAATGCTTAGAGCCTAAGGCTAAAAGTTATTAGTAATAATACATTAAAAACAAATATAGAGCATTTGCCAAATTTGGTCAGGTATGTTAAATTGCTCCTGCTTGGTAGCTCTAAGCCATAAGCTTTTAGCTCTAAGCTAAAAACATGCCAATAACAACTTCAGCAAAAAAAGCAATCAGATCTTCTACAAAGAAGAAAATTTTTAATTTAAGAAAGAAAAACCAGATGAGTTCTGTGGTTAAGCAATACAAAAAGCTTATAGACACAAAAGATTCAAAGGGTGCCGAAAAGCTCCTACCGAGCTTGCAGAAGGCGATAGACAAGGCGGCCAAGACGGGACTCATAAAGAAAAATACAGCAGCTCGCAAAAAATCAAGACTTATGAAAAAACTGGCAAAATAGCCAGTTTTTTCTTTTCCACACACTTTGATTGCTTATAGTGCTACACAATATAAAATTGTATACATGGAAAACTCTCTAAACAATCAACCCAATTCTTTTGGGGCGGCACAGGCGCCAAAAAAGAGCGGGGCAGTTAAAATTTTAAAATTATTTTTTGTATTGGTGGTCTTTGGGCTACTTATATATTTTGGTCTATCGTTTTACCAAAAGTATAAAGTATCAAAAATAGTCCCAGAAGATTTTTTGGTTGATTCAGGGGTTGATTTCAATATTGTTAAATCTGAGCCTTTGCCAATAATGAAATTTGAGACTAACGAGGTACTGGCCGAAGAGGCAGTGGTTTATACAGAAAGTAAATACCAATACGAAGTATTGAAAGATTTCTATAATAGGATAATAAGCGGCGAGTGGGTCGCGGTAGATGGTACCAAACAAGAAGAGGACAAGAGTATATTTAAGGTCGTAGATCAGTCAGGTACCCTTATGTTTATATATATAGAAGGTGGTTTGAACGAACCTTCTACTAGTGTAAAAATATACAAGGTTTATAAAAATGTAAATTAATATGAACTTTAATTCAATAAAAAAGGTAATTTTATTTTCTCTATTTCTTCTTTTTGGAAATACCATGGTTGCTTCGGCTGCGAGTACAGTCACTATAAATAACTACTACAATCTTAATAGTGGTCAGACTTGTAACCTAAGCTCTTCTTCTATCGAAACCTGTAGCTCTTTTGTAAGTGATCTTGGAGGTTACTCTTTTTTACCAGTCTCCAATAACAAAATGAATTACAACTCCGCTTCCTACGGAGGCGAGTCCATTACAAATTTTACCAATAATGTAATAGGTCCAAATGCGGTCACTCAATATGTAGGAAGTAGTGTCGCGTCTAATGTTGCAGTGGCTTATGTTCCCGGGGATATTACTGCAGTTAGTGCCACATATCTCTGTAGTGGACCTGGTGGCGTGAGGCAATATTCTGTCCCGGTCACACAAACAAACGGTACAGTATCAACTTTTGCTAATGTTGACACAACAGCACAGGATTGTTCTGTAACTATAAATTTCAATCAAATTAACACCAATTCTGGTGATGGCGATAGTGGAAGCGGGGGCACACCCCCTCCAACTCCTCCACCCCCACCTATAATAGACGATCCTTTTTCAAGTATTTCCATTTCAGCCACACCAGAATCAACAACAGTTGATTATGGAGTCGCTACTACGACTTACTTCACTGTAGTTGTTAATAAAAATGGAGATTTTCCTGCAGATATTTTGGTTGACTGTGAAAGATTTTCTATACCAGGCAACGGAGGGGGCGAGTGTTCTTTTGTAGATAACTCCAATAATCCTATACCAAGGACCCAAGCAAACCAACCTACACAACCTGCTGCATTTTCTAGGTACCCAAAATATTATATGAACCCAGGACTTTCCTCTGTAACACTTAGACTTGCTGTAAGAAATTATGATCAGTATGGAGGTGTTTCGAGCGTTAAGACTCATACAATACCTATACAGGCTGGGCTCTTGGATTCTCCAATACCAATAATTACTTTCAATGGTCCACAAATACAAAGCCCAAGATGTAGTGGTAGTTGCACAGCAGGAGACACTATAAACTTAGTCGTTCAAAATCCAGCTATTTGTGAACCTACTACTTCTGTAAATGCTACTTCGCCAGCTAATGCAAATAGGACATTTACTTTATCCTGGGCTCCTGTTTCGAATGCTCTAAATTATACAGTTGAGGTGAGAGACCAAACCTCTTGTGTATCACAGGGGTGCGGACCCGTTGTTTATAGCTCAACTGTATCGGGTACTTCCGCAACCATACCTTTTGGTGGTGATGTCGCTGGTGTACCAAATAAAAGATTTGGTTACTTTATAGGCACAAATTATTCTCCAGCAAGAACTGCTTGTAGTAATATTGGCTCGGTATTTGTCTCTCAACCTACGGGAGGATCTACGTCTACACCATCAGGTCCGTCTGGAACAGTAAATATTACTTGTAACGGATCTCAAAATGTAACCATAAGCTCGGGGCAGAATTGTAACCTAGCCTGGAACTCTTCTAATATTGTGGCTGGTTCTTGTAACGCTTCTGGTAACTGGTCTGGTGCAAAAGCGGGGAGTGGCACAGAAACTAGGTCAAACATAACTCAAAATAGTAGCTACACTATTACTTGTAGAGACAACAATGGCGCCAATGTGACTTCAACTGCTAATGTAAATGTAGCAAATGCGCCTACTGCAGATATAAGGTGTAATGGAGGTGATGCGTGTACTGCCATTAGATTTTCAAGTACACCAAACCTCACATGGAGTTGTACAAATACTAATGGAGGTTCTGCCAGTGTTTCTCCTGGGGGGTACACTGCTCACCCCAATGGTGCGGTCACGGTAGGGCCATTTTCTGGGACAAGTGCGACTTACAACCTAACATGTACTTCAGCTACTGGTGCAGTGGCTACCGATAGTGTGACTATAAACGTGGTAAACAATGTAGCACCAGGTACTCCTGCATACAGGGTAGACTTATACCCAGATCCTCTTACGTTTAATGTTGAGAAGGGTGGAAGTTGGAGTGGTAGTGCAACCATTACTAACATAGGTGATACGACTCTAAATATAAGTGCTTTTATAGATAATGTTGTAAGTAATTTTGGTGGTTGGTATTCTCAAATAAACCCTTCTCTTGTTTGTCCAAATCTTTTGCCATCAACATTTTATACATGTTCTGTTGGTTTTGGTGGACATACTATAAATGTTGATCAGTTTACCACTAACACCTTTGACCTAAACTTTACCGAGCCAACAGCAGGTAATAGGCTTGATATACCAGTAACTGTAAATGTGGGTGGAAGACCGTCTTGTCCCACTGCTTCTGTTTCTCTTTCAAGTAACACCGTGGATGTAGGAAGTTCAGTTACAGCCAGTGCCCCAAATAGTGATCTTTCAAATTGTACTTATTCTACAAGCAATGCCTCCGTTGCATCTCTTTCTGGTAACCCAAGGAATGTTGTAAATGGTGTAAGTGTCGGTACTTCAAATATATCAGCTCAGTGTGATTTTATGAGTAATTGGAGATGTAATGTAAATCCAGCTACATTAAACGTAGTAAACCCATCAGCTCCTTCTCCTACTACGTACTCATTCTCTGTGGCTCCAACATCACTTTCTTTTAGTGCAATCCAAAATGCAGCGGCGCCTGCTTCTAAGACAGTGACTGTGACAAATACAGGTACAGGAGCTTTGAATATAACTAGAACTCAAAACATGACGAGCGGCCCATTTAACTGGGGTAGCAGCGACTCTTCAAATTTCTCTCTTGCAGTAGGTGCTTCTAGAGTTGTCACTGTTTCTATAAATAGTACTGCAGGTGACCCAGGCAACTATGATGGCATAGTTACTTTTACTGATAGTAATGCTGGTTCAAAACAAGTACCTGTGGCTTTGGTGCTCGCACCATCTTCTTCTACTAGAACAATAGATGTAGGTACAAACTGGTGCGGTACGGTGACAAGCTCTCCAGCTGGGATAAGTTGTGGTACTACATGTAATGCTGGGTTTACTTACAACAACACAGTGACTCTCACCGCTACTCCAAATACTCAATGCCTCTTTATTGGGTGGCTAGGGGACTGTGCTGGGCAAGACGCTACTTGTGACTTACTCATGACTTCAAATAGGAGTGCCACTCCAATATTTGGCCTCAAACCTTTCAACTACGAGGAATTCTAAGCCAAACCTAAGCCTAAATTAGGACATAAACTTTTATGAAATAAAATAACCCTATTGACAAACAGGGTTATTTTATGATATTATATTAGGTAGATACCAGCGGTTAAACCGTCGGTCAAGATTTTTGATATTAGGAGACTACCATGTCCTTTCGCTTATTTTTTGCGATGTACCTTGTCTTTGGTACAACCTCGTCCTTCTCTCAAATGGTTCCGCCCGAACGGGCAGAGCTAGTCAGTATCGGAGGACAATGGGGGGACGTGTTGCCTCCCAAAACCGAAGTCCGTGCCGTGGAGGTTCTCGGGTCGTCTGACCCGCTGCTGCCTTGGCAGGAGGAACTCTTCCAGAAGACGGGCTATGCTCGTCTCTTGGAACAGCGCGGCGCGGGTTTTTCCCACATTCGCGGAGCGGCTGTCGTCGTGATGGGTACGGGGGTAGATGCAAATCACCCCGACCTTGTCGGCCGGGTGGATTGTGCCGTCTCGGAGACGTTCATTGAAGGAGGGGGAGACCCCTGTGTCGATGAATACGGACATGATACCGCTGTTGCCACCATTGGCTTCGCCAATGGTGGGGACGGCATTGGGATGAAAGGATTTGCGAATAATACGCGAATCATCTCCCTCAAAGTCATGACGACCGGGATCAACGAATTCGGTCGGACAGTACTCAAGACTTCTCTTGACGCCATCATTAAGGCGTTCAGACGGGTTGGGGAGCTCGCTTTGACCGAGGAAGCAGTGATTGTTATTGCTGCCTTTTCGATCGACGGCGTTGACCCGACGCTTCGAGGACTCTTCGCTGAGCTCGAGAAACAGGATCGAGTTTATGTTGTCAGTTCAACTGACAACATACGCTTCTTGAACTCGGAGACCCAACCGGGTCTTCCATGTTCGGCGTCGACGCTCTCCAATGTGGATTGCGTCGCTACGTTGACCATGGATGGCGGGCTCGCTCCCTGGAGTGCTTATGGCAAGCGTATCACCCAAACTGGGCGTGCTGCTTCATCCGGTGTGATCGCTGGGTACCCTGGAGGTCGCTACGGCAACTTCCTAGGGAACAGCGGAAGCGCTCCTCAGGTTGCGGCTCTTGCTTCACTCGTGTGGGGCTACGCGTACGGGAGGGGGAGGAACCTCACGGCTGCAGAGCTTAAAATGCTTATGCAGAGAGGCGCGAGCTTTTCTCCTGGCCTCGTCTCGGCGATCGTGCAGTACGAGGTGGCCACACCCCACACCTTGGACGCCTACCGGCTGTTTGAGGTAGTTGACCTTTACCTCGAAGGGAAGCTCCAGGCGCTCACCGAAGGGACTCTCAGGGTCTCTGGGGTGAAGTCGGGAGAGTTCGGTGTCGCTACTGACCTAAAGGTCCGTGAGCGGTACACAATTGTCGGACAGGGTTTTTCGGAGGGCTACTTGCTATTACTGAACGGGATGCCGATCCGGTTCAGTTACTCGGGGGAAATCGCGGAGTTTGAGCTCCCTGAGGCAGCATCTTTCTTCTCTTTGAGAGGAGGAGACAATGTCTTGTACTTCGCCAGAGTGGACGAGGAGGGGAGGGCCTGTCCTTTCTCAGTCACTAAAGTCCTTAGCGGATTCCAAATCCGCTAAGGCACGCAATGGTTCGCCGCGACACGCGGCAAAACAAAAGCGAGTTCGTTTTGTTGTGGAGGGTGACTCTACGGCAAGCGACTCGCTTTTTATCTTTTATTAATTTTTAATTTTACTGAACAACTATCTCAATCCAAGTGTTTGCTGGTACCAAGCCTCCAAAAGCTGCTATTTGGTTGCTTGGATTGTTGTTTGTGCCTATTGAGACAATGTGCTGAGCATTTGCTGGGCTTGGATTGTTCTCAGTGAGCAGTCTTATTTTAGATACATTTTTGGTTGATCCATAGTCGAGGACTATCCAGCCAGTACGATCCATCCTTGTGTTGTCTATGTTTGCAGCTATGCAAGCGTCTATTGTTTCGTTTAGTTTGGACCAGTCACAGCCTGGGGCAGTTTCTCCCGCATTCCATGTTGTGCTTATATTTCCGTCATAAACCTTGTTTGCACCACCTGTATTGTTGTCTCTAAAGTAACTGTTTTTACACCACTCACAACTTACTTGGCCTGATGTTGGAGTTATTTTATTTCCCTGCAAATCATAAATTTCTATTTCTCTCCAACCTACCCAAGACCTACTCTTTGTATCAACTTTTAAATATCTGAAAGAAAGGGGACCTGTAATTGTCTTTGAAGGGGAGAAGGTGGTAGGGATGGTAACAGTAGTACCTGTGTTTGTATTGCCTCCAGTACTTGTGTTGCCGGTGCCATTTAATTGAGCTAAGAGTGAATCTATAAGTGCTTGCAAACTACTTATCTGGGTTTGTAGTCCGCCTGCGGTGGTATTGCTGCCTGTAGTTGAGCCTCCTGTGGTGGACCCGCCGGTGTTCGAAGATGAGCAGGTCATTTTTGAATTCATAAAACTCAAAGTTGATGGACCTACAAACCCGCTACCTCGAGTCAAACCAACAGGGGAGAGTATGTAAGAAGCATACTTTTCTTGGTAAGCGATCACAGCATTATAAACTTGTGTATCGAAGGTTGTCTTTGATTGAGACAACAAGCCTTCTTTTACTAGTTCTGCTGTGAGTAGCGCTACTTCTGATCCGCTGTCTCCCATTCTTAGGCTAGAGGTTATCCTGGCGCAACTACTATTGTTTGTGGCTGTTGAGTTGTTGCTAGGTGTAATTGGGCTCGTTGGTGTTGTGAAGGTTGGGAGGGTGTAGCTTGAGCTTCCGGAAGTGATAAATGAAAGTGCATTTTTGGCTGCATTTACTTGGTTTGCCACAACTCCACTTATTGTAGTGGGGTAGTTTGTGCTACCTGAAGCAAATCCTGACCCCGTGCTTGTATTTGTGTTGGTATTTGTACTAGTGTTGTTTGTGCCCGTGTTTGTGTTGGTGGGAGTTGCACTAGTAAATAGAGACCATGTCGGGTTTAGATTTGAGTTTGTGAGTGCTGTGCCGTTATATCCTGCGAGTAGCACAGCGTCGTGTCCAGTGCTCCCGTTTACTGTACAAGGAATATTGTAGTAGTAACCAGGAAGCCCTGGTGCAGATAATGGGTATGTAGCGATGCTTACTTGGCAGCTCACATTTAGTCCTCTCGCAAGACCTTCTTGTCTTGCTATTTGTGCACAAGCCAGGGCATCCTCCATGTTTAGTCTTGGATCACCGGTACATACAGTAGAGCTGGAGTTGCTATCGGAATTTGAATTATCAGAATTATTTGTACCCACATTGGAAAGATTTTGGTAGAAAGTTCCGTAGTAAGTTTGATTTGCTTGTTGTAGCTGGCTCTGTGTTGCAGGCTGTCCTGTAGCAGGATCTGTACCAGTAGAGAGTATTATCCTGGCTATTTCCTGATCAGAAGTTAGAGTTGATTGTGCAAATCCGTAAAATGGGTAAACAAGAAATAAGGAAAGAGTCAGGATTGATATTGTTTTTTTATTCATGTTTTTTGTCTAACTACTTAGTAGTACATGACCATGTTTCATCTTTAAATACCTGATTTGCTTGTCCAAAGTTACATACCGCTGCAGTTCTAAACCAGTATTTTGTTTTTGGTTTAAGACCCGTGACCTGTATGCCGCCTCCTGCCATATCACCATCTTGTTGTGCATACCCCACATTCACACCCCATATCTGGTCTAGCTTCAAGAAACACTCTGAGGCATTGGCGCAACCTCCTTTGACTGCTGCTTCACCTTTACCACCGTTATCCTCTGCTACTCTAAGGACCATTCTTGCATTAGGGAAGTTTTTTGGATACCAAGCCGTTGTTACAGGAAGTCCGACATCAACCATTGTTGATGTAACATTTGAACAGCTACTATTTCCTGTCCAACCTACTTGAGGCATACCAACTTTTGTAAAGTCTAGGGTAGCCAGTGCTTGTTCACATGAAGAAGTAAATGTGGGGGCAGCAGGGGGATTTACTTTTGTTCCATAATCTCCGCTCTTGTACTCTGTATTTACTTGTCCATTTAGGAATATATTTTTGCTATCTCCAAATATTCCATTGTCTGCTACTACGCGCACAAAGAAGTTTGCTTGTGTTTTTTGTACTGCTTGATCGAGCACACCTCCAGATAGGCTTCCGTATAATCTACTTCCAGCGTGTACCTGTCCCGGTACTGGTAGGGAAGTCTCTGGAGGTATCGTGAAGTTAAATGTGTTCACACCTTGTCCACTAGAAATACCTTCAGCAAGAGTTGCCTCCACACCCAGTTCGTTTTCGTGTCCAGGCACTACTCCTCTTGTAAGAAGATATATACTTACATTTCTTACTCCGCTTGGAGCCTGCCAAGAAACTGTACCAGTCCTATCTGAGGTTGTATTGACACTAACATTTACTATACCCATACACGACTGAGGTACTGTTGTAAGTGTGGTTGCTGTATTAGGTCTAAATACACCTTTTGTTGCGTCATATGTTACGTCCCAAGCACCAGCTGCTTTTCTAGCCAATTCTGCATTAAAGTACCATAGCCACTGATACCAACCTTGAGGTTCTCCATGTGGGGATGAGGCTCCAAAATCATTACCTACAGCTGAACTTGCTTCTCCTACAAATAATTTTTCTCCGCGCTCTCCTAGGCTACATGATGTTGCTCTACCCCAATATTGCTGGTTTGCACTACAGAAACCGTCTGGGGTGCCATCTCCAACTCCACAGTATTCACCGACGCTGCATGATGCGTCGTCAAACCCTAGTCTTTTTGCTTGTGATACGAATAGGTCGGCACATTCTTGGGCATATCTTCTCTGGTCAGCCAAGCTTACTGTGTTTATAACCTTTCCGTCCGGACCTGCGTGGTTGAACCCAGCACCACCCGCTGCATAGTGACACCTTTGCCAAGTTTTCATTTCTTGAGCTAGACTTGAAGAAACTGTAAATCTTGGTGAAATAGCAGTTCCTGGTGAGAATTTCTGATTTCCTAGTGCCGCAAGACACGAATTAACATTTTCTGATTTTGGAGTTGAAGCGGGGCATTGATCAAACTGACAACTCTTCAAATTGTTTCTATATGTAAGGCTTCCATCTGGGCATACCTCAGGATAAGGGTCACATGTGCCGTATATTCCTGTTATCTTACTATTATTTTCACATTCAGAGAATGAACATATTCCTCCTGCAAAAATTTTTCCGTGGGCCGTTGTTCTGTTAGGGCAAACCCTTAGAGTGTCAGTAGGACAAACGTTATTAGGAGGATTTACAATAGTTACAGTCATGGTCTTGGCATTTGTTAAGGAGTTTGCTTGGGCTACAGTAGGACATTGTTCATTTGAACATACTGCTGTACCCGTGTTAGTACAGATTACGAAATTTTTACATTGAGAATCTGAAGTATAAACTTTTGCGGTTACTACCTGGGTACCTGTTGGATACCCTGCGTAAGGATCTTGTGGAACTGGGCGAGTTATTATTGTTAGTGGCCCTGTTGCTGTGTTGGTCGAGCTTCCTGTTGTTGTAGTGCCGGTTGTACCTATAGGAATGTTTGCTACTGTTGTATTTCCACCAAGTTTTGCCAAGAGAGATTGTACTATTGCAAGGAGTTGGTTTATTTGAGCCTGGAGGCCTGCGATCGTTTGGTCTCCAGATGTGGTTGTTGTGGTGGTCGTAGTATCTGCTGTAACTGAAGTACCTCCTCTTGAGATTGGTATTTCCGAAACTGACATAACTCTGCCACTTTCGTTCCTAGTATTGAAATATACGCTTCTTATTATTGCACATTCTGGGTCGCTGCTACCAAGACTTTCATTACATAGACTGCTTGGTCCAGCGAAATATTTAACTACATACCTTGTCGCCGGATCGAGTTTTACTGCTAGTGGATTTGATGATGTGCGTTCTCTTCCAGCGGGGTCTACGTCTACTACATAGGAGTATTCATTTGTAGCAGGGGCTACAACGAACCTACCTTCAGAGTCCCGAGTTCTTTTCCATGTGAAATTGTATGTCCACTTGCCTCCACTAAACTCGATTGCTTGTGTTTGGAGAAGGAAATTTACATCCCCAGAGTCTGTTAGTGTTGCTACTGGGTATGATGTGCTTTGAGCGAAAGCGCCCATCTTTGATCCAAGAAACACAGCAGACAAAATCAGTATCACGGCCGCTGGCAGGGTAGCTGAAATTATTTTTTTATTTAACATAAACCTTATTTTTAATTTAATCCACAATTAATAAAATTCTCTTTTTTCAGAGATTGATAACTAATAAAATTATCGCAATTTGGTACCTTTGTGTCTATCGCGTGTGTGTATAAGTTGATATAATTTTTTAAAACAAAACAATGTTCCCACACACAAAAACAATACCCGAGGTGATGACAATCTTAGACTCTAGTGAGGGTGGTTTAACCGAGACCCAGGTATCTGAAAGGTTTTTAAAATATGGGCACAACAAACTCCCCGAAGAGAAAAAAGAAACTATCCTAAGTATTTTTTTAAGGCAATTTCAAAGTCCTCTCATATATCTCCTTCTCCTGGCTGCTATTACGGTTTTTATTATGGGTGATGTGACAGAGGCACTTATAATATTTGTTGTTCTTTTTATAAATGCACTTATTGGGATGGTGCAAGAAGGTAGGGTGCAGAATACACTCTCTGCTCTTAAGAAGTTTTCCGAGACATCTGCCACTGTCTTGCGTAATGGTCGCGAAGTAATTGTTAAAGATTACGAAATAGTTCCAGGTGACATCATAATCCTTCAAGAGGGAGAAAAGGTGCCTTCTGATGCCAGGATTATTTTTGAGAACTCTCTTAAGGTGGACGAAGCAAGTCTTACAGGTGAGTCTATGCCTGTTATTAAGACATCCAAAGAGATGGAAGATAAAAATACTCCCATATCAGATCAAAAGAATATGGTTTTTAAGGGCACCAATATATTAAGCGGTAATGCGACAGCTGTTGTCGTGTCTACTGGTATAAATACAGAGATAGGTAAGATAGCCCAAAAAATATCATCAATCGATACAGAAATCCCTCTCAAAAAAAATATAAAATATTTATCTCAGCTTGTCATAGCGGTTGTAGTTTCGATTAGTGTCATTTTGTTTATCGTTGGAATTTTTGTAGGTAAAGATCCTAAAGAAATATTTAGAGTAGTTGTAGCTCTTTCAGTCTCTGTAATTCCAGAAGGTTTACCAATCGTAATGACTCTTATTTTGGCGACAGGCGTAAGGCGAATGTCAAAGAGTAATGTTTTAGTGAAGAGGTTACAGGCCGTAGAGGCCTTAGGTCAGACAAAGGTCATTGCAGTGGATAAAACAGGTACTCTTACTAGAAATGAAATGGTTGTCCAAAAAGTTTTTGTTGGAGGGAAACTTTTTGAAGTTGATGGAAAAGGTTATGAGCCAAATGGCGATATTGTTTTTGGAGGCAATATAATAGAGCCCCTTAGTCACGCAGATATTTTACTAAGTGGTAAGGTTGCCGCCTTTTGTGCAAACGCAAAAATTTCTTTCCTTGAAGAGGAGAAACTTTGGAGGGTCACTGGGGATCCAACAGAGGCTGCCATGTTGGTGTTCTCAAAAAAAGTGGGATTTTCTAAAGAAACAATCGAGAACGAATTCCCTAAAGTACTAGAAATTCCTTTTAACTATAAAAATAAATATCATGCCGTAGTCAGGAAGTTTCAAGAGGGTAATTTTTTAAGTGTAGTCGGTGCCCCAGAGAGTGTACTTGGTAAATGTTCAAGAATTTTTGAAAATGGAAAATATCAAAAGCTTACTGAGCAAAAAATAAAAGAGATAGAACAAACGTTTTTTGATTTGGCTAGACAAGGGCTTCGTGTCATAGCTTTTGCTGTAAATGAAAATTTAAAAAAAATAGAAGACGCAGGTACGGATCATTTGCCGGAGCTTGCCTTCGCAGGCTTTTTTGGGATGAAAGATGCGCTTAGGTTTGAAGTCAAAGATTCGGTTGAAAAGGTGAGGAAGGCTGGGATGAGAGTGGTCATGATAACTGGGGATCATGTGCTAACTGCAGAGGCCATAGGCAAGGAAGCTGGTATTTGGAGACATGGAGACATCATCATTACAGGAGAGGAGATAGAGTCTTTAAGTGATGATTTACTTATAAAAAAACTTCCAAAGACAACTATATTTGCGAGAGTCACTCCTGAACATAAATTTAGGATAATCGAAGCATTTAAAAAAACAGGTGAAGTGGTAGCCATGACCGGGGATGGTGTAAACGATGCGCCGTCTCTCGTTGCTGCAGACTTAGGGGTTGCGATGGGTAAGATAGGTACTGAAGTCGCAAAAGAGGCTTCTGACATTGTTTTACTCGATGACAATTTTGAAGGTATTGTGAGCGCTGCTGAGGAGGGAAGGTCTATTTATAAAACAATAAAGAAAGTAATTTTGTATCTTTTCTCAACTAGCGCAGCTGAAATAGTAGTTATAGTCGTCGCGGTGTTCTCAGGTTTTCCTTTGTTGTTTCTGGCTACTCAAATAATATGGTTAAACTTTGTGACGGATGGATTTCTTGTGCTCGCTCTATCTATGGAATCAAAAGAAAAAGGCCTTATAAACAACACTTTTGAAAAACCTAAAAAATGGATAATAGATGGACTGATGGCAGAAAGGATGTTACTTATGGCAATAGTGATGGCACTCGGCACTCTCTATTTGTTTAAAATTTCCTTACCTCAAAATTTTGGAGAAGCGGATCTTTTAAAATCCCAAAGTATAGCCCTGACTGCCTTAGCTGTATTTCAATGGTTTAATGCTTGGAACTGTAGATCTGAAAAGAAGTCTGTTTTTACTAAAAATCCTTTTTCAAATATTCATCTTGTATTTGCAACACTTATCGTTATTATGCTACAAATACTCGCTCTAAATACTAGTTTTTTACAAAAGATATTGCATACGGTGCCACTTTCTTTTGGTGATTGGCAGATGGTATTAATCGTTTCTATTTCAATAATAGTAGTCGAAGAAATAAGGAAGGGTGTTTATAATTTAATGTATTCAAAATGAGATATTTAGGTGTTGATTTCGGAGCAAAAAGAGTAGGCCTTTCTCTTTCTGATGAAAATTTATCTTTTGCATTACCGCACTCTGTTTTAGATAATGATAAAAAGATAATTGGAAAAATTAAAAAAATTATTTCTGAAAATAATGTAGGGATGGTTATTTTGGGTGAATCTCTTGATTATGCAGGTAAACCAAACAAGATAATGGAGAAGATAGAAGAGTTTAAAAAAAACTTACAAGAAGAAACTAAAATTAGTATAATATTTGAACCAGAATTCATGACATCATCCCAAGCAAAACTTTTGCAGGGTGAAAATAAAATGCATGATGCATCCGCAGCAAGTTTGATACTCCAAAGTTATTTAAATAAATTAAAATAATTTTATTTGTGATATAATTTTTTATGAATTATGAATCTTGTTTTTATATCTAAATATTTTCCTACTCCAGAATTTATAAACCCTAGACACATAGGAGTTTCCTTTTCTGATTCAAATATCAAAGCCATATATTTCCATTCTGAAAGTAATAACTCCGAAATAAAAAGTGTGGTAATACCACTTGAAAAAGGTATCATATCAGAGGGTAAAATCCTCGATGAAAAGCGTTTGATACCAAAGATTTCTGCACTCAAAGAAGTTTTTGATTCTAGGTTTATATTCTTTACTCTACCAGACGAACTTACTTTTGTATTCAATGTTTCTGTGCCTGTAAATAAAAAAGATGATGTGACTGAAAGCGTTTCTTTTATGATTGAAGAAAATGTACCTTTTAAACTTTCAGAAACTATTTTTGATTTTGTGCCTACGGATTTAACAAGTATTCCCGGAGGCTATCAATCTAGAGTGGTTGTTGTTGCTTCTGAAAAAACAGAAACAGAAAAATTTGTAAAGTGTGTAAGACTGGCGGGTTTTGATTCCCTTGGTTGTATCCATGAGTCCCAGGCAATAGCAAACGCTCTATTGTCTCCCAAGTTGGGAGGGATGGTTTCTATAGTGCACGCAAGACAGGAAAGGGTGGGTATATATCTGGTCAAGGACAAAGTAGTTTACTTTTCTACAATTAGAAATTTAGAGGGAGGGGACTACAAAACACAGTTTCTAGACGAATATATGAAATTTTTAGAATATTCTATTCGTTATGGCAAAACTAAGGAACAGGTCATATCATCCACCTTTGTGTGTGGGGAGTTTGAATATGCTAAAAAATCAGTAGAGGCTTTGTCGGGCATTAAAGAAAATGTGGGCAATGTCAAACTTTCAAATGTTTGGACCAATGTTTTAGAAATAGAAAAAACAACACCGTCGATAAGTTATGAGGAGTCTTTAAATTTCGCAGGACCTATTGGTGCTGTTATATCTGATTTAACATAAATGAATCTTTTACCAAGTGAAGAAAAAGAAATATTAAAGAAAGGTTTTAGAATCAGGGTTTTTATTCTGCTCAATATTTTTCTGACTATATTTTTTATTGCGGCTTCTATATTTTTGATACCATCATATTTTTTAGCGAGAGAACAGCTTTCGGTCATTTATTCCTTAAATACCTCTATAAAACCTGAAGATGAAGAATCAATAAGTAAAACGCTTCTTGTGCCTGCAGAGCTTGAAAATAAAATTAAATTCTTCGAGACGAACTTGAGGAATAAAAAAACATTTGAAGCAATATCAGAGGTTGTTTCCTTAAAAAATTCGGGTATAAAAATTGGCTCGATCTTCTTTAGTAAGATACCAGAAGGTCCAGAGGCAAAAGTATCGATTTTGATTTCAGGTAGGGCAGAAAGGAGGGACTCTCTTATAAATTTTCAGACAGCCCTTAGAGAGTCTCAAAAGTTTCAATCTGTGGATGTGCCAGTCTCTAGTCTTGCTAAGGATAAGGACTTACCGTTTTCGATAGATTTAATAATCTCAAGAGAGAAAAATGAAAAATTGGATTCCTAAAAAAAGTTTGGTAATAGTTTCCTCTGCATTTTCTGTGGGATTCTTTCTTATTTATCTCATTTCTTCAATTTATGTTTTTTGGCAGATAGATAAGATTGAAAGTTATTATTCTGATACAGAGTCAAGATCTGGGAGGGAGGAGAGGGCAATGGCCATAAGGTTATTTTCTGAGAATAATAAAGAACAGATAAATACTATTCGCAGTTTTTTTATAAAAGAAGGTGAAGAAGCTAATTTTATAGAGAATATAGAGCTTGCAGCAACTAAATCAGGAGTCAAATTTGATATAGCAGAAATAAATATACAGAATAGTGAAAATCAAAACTTCAAAGAAAATGTTGAAGTTAATATGAAGGTTGAAGGTGATTGGGGTTCGATCATGTCATTTATTGATTCTTTGGAAAAAATGCCTTTTGGTACTTACGTTTATGATGTCGGTTTAGATAAGGGAAATAGTGTTTGGTCAGGCACTATTAATTTTTTAGTATTTAGAGAAAAGAATATATGAACCTTTCCTTTTTGAAATTCAATAGAAATGCGATGCCTGAAAATTCTTCTTTGCGACCGCTAATTTTCAACGTAAATCTTTATTGGTTTTTGATACTACTCGCTTCTTTATTTATTTTTATATTTGGAGCTGCTCTTGGATTCAAACTTTTTTCAACTTTGTATCTTGAGAGTTATAAAAAAGATACTTCTAATTTAAGTGCTAATGACCTTTTAGATCTTAAAAGACTTGAAAGAAATATAGAAAATAGGAATAAATTTATTCTTTCCCCAAGAGAAATTCCAACTGACCCGTCGATATAAAATTATTTTAGTGTGTGCTTACGCCAGGAATCGCCTCTCGCTACGGTCGAGATGCACCATTTTTATAGTCGCTAACACTCCTTAAAAATGGGCACCTTTGGTTCGATTCCTGCCGAGGCTATCTGATATGAAAAATGTCGAGTAAAAATACTCGACATTTTTCATATTGTGCTCCCGCCAGGAATCGAACCTAGAATAAGGAATTAGAAGTTCCTCGTTATATCCATTTAACTACGGGAGCGTTTCTTCGTGCTTGCACCGCGAAGAACTTAAACCTGGGTGAACATCGAAGTGGTGCGCGCTGAGGGACTTGAACCCCCGACCTTCCCAGTGTAAATGGGTTGCTCTACCAACTGAGCTAAGCGCGCGATTTCACGAACCAATATACCATAACATACTTTTATGTCATAGTATACTTATGGAAATTAAAATATTATATGAAGACGAATCTGTCTTGGCAGTTAACAAGCCATCTGGTCTTTTAGTTCACCCCGATGGTCGGGCTAGTGATTACACCCTGACTCATTGGATAGGCGAAAAATACCCGGAGCTTGCTGATGTGGGCGAGCTACAGGTGTTACATTCTGGGGGTGTGATAAAACGTCCAGGCATAGTACATAGACTTGATAGAGACACGAGCGGAGTCATTTTGATTGCTAAAACAAAAGAATCTCACCAGTTTTTGAAGGAGCAGTTTCAATCTCATAATGTTGAAAAAATATATAACACAGTTGTGTATGGAAAATTTGGCGAAGATAAACTAGAGGGAATAATTGATCTCGGTATTGGTAGAAGTGCTCATGACTTTAGGAAGTGGATAGCTAATGATGGTAAGGCTTCTGTACAGGGAGATGTGAGAGAAGCGCTAACTCAATATAAGGTATTAGCCCAGGGAGAAGTAGAAGGGGCAAATTTTGCCTATGTTGAAGTTAGACCTAAAACTGGCAGGACTCACCAAATCAGGGTGCATATGAAAGCCGTGGGGCATATTGTGGTTTGTGACAAAGTGTATGCGCCAAAAATGATTTGTGATGGTTCACTTGGTTGCCTTGGATTTAATAGGTTAGCTCTCCACGCTCTTTCAATTAGTCTTATGCTTCCAAACCATACAATTATAAAGATAGAGTCCGAATTACCACAGGAATTCGAAAACGCCAAAAACCTTTTGAAAAATAAAGAAAACTGATAATATGGGTTTATGTCTCAAGAACCTATAAAAAAATCAGAAGCTGCTGAAAGGGAAGAGCAAATACTCAAATTTTGGCAAGAAAATAAAATATTTGAAAAGACTCTCCAAAAACCTTCTCCAAAGGGAGAATTTGTTTTTTATGATGGGCCACCATTTGCAACGGGACTGCCTCATTATGGTCATATGCTTGCCGGCACAATGAAAGATGTGATTCCTAGGTATAAGACCATGAATGGTTATCATGTAAATCGTGTTTGGGGTTGGGACTGTCACGGGCTACCAATTGAAAACTTGGTAGAAAAGGAGCTCGGTCTCGAAACGAAAAAAGATATAGAAAAATATGGTATAGATAAATTTAATAAAGCAGCTAGAGAAAGTGTGCTTCGATATGATGCAGAATGGAAAAAGTTTGTACCTAGGTTTGGAAGGTGGGTTGATATGGATACTCCATACAAAACTATGGACTCCAAATATACTGAATCAGTATGGTGGTCTTGGAAGGAGCTTACTCAAAAAAATCTTGTTTACGAAGGATTTAAGGTGATGCCATACTGCCCTCATTGTGGTACGACCCTCTCCAATTTTGAGGTCAACCAAGGATATAAGGATATTTCTGATATTTCTGTATATGTAAAATTTAAAATAAAAAAATTTCCAAATAGCTATTTTGTGGCTTGGACCACCACCCCCTGGACTCTTCCGGGCAACACGGCTTTGGCTGTAGGTGCTGAAATAGAATATGTAGAAGTAGAAGTAAAGGATCAGGTTTTGGTTTTAGCAAAAGAGAAACTTTCTTTAATAAAAGAAGAATACAAAATCCTCGCAACTCATAAGGGTAGTGAAATGGTGGGTATGGAATATGAACCAGTCTTTAATTATTTCGAAAGCCAAGATATAAAAAACAAAGAAAATGGATGGAGGGTGGTGGCGGGTGATTTCGTGACCACTGAAGATGGTACGGGCATTGTGCATATTGCACCTGCTTTTGGTGGCGATGACTATGAGTTATCACAGAAAGAAAACCTACCGATTATTGTGCATGTTGATCTCGAGGGTAAGATGAAACCGGAAATCAAAGATTTTGCCGGAATGCTTGTTAAACCAAAGAGTAATGATGAAAAAGAAAGATTGGCGACAGATATTTCAATAATAAGATATTTGCAGGATAGAGGTAGTTTTTTTGATAAAGAAAAAATAAAACACTCTTATCCTCACTGTTGGAGATGTGATACACCTCTCTTAAACTACGCCACCTCTTCCTGGTTTATAAAGGTGACTGATCTTAAAGATAAAATGCTCAGTCTAAATTCAAAAGTAAGTTGGGTGCCAAGTGATATTGGGGAAAATAGATTTGGTAAGTGGATAGAGGGTGCAAGAGATTGGGCCGTATCAAGGTCGCGTTATTGGGGCGCACCAATACCTGTATGGAAGTGTAACTCGTGCAAAGCGGTAGAAACCCTTGGTTCTTTTGAAGAACTAAAAAATAAAATCCACAAGAGTGGCAACAAATACTTTACTATACGCCACGGTGAGGCCGAGCAAAATATAAAAGATCTAATAAATTCTGAGCTTTCAAACAATATTTATCATTTGACTGAAGAGGGTAGGAAGAGAGTTTTGGAAGCTAGTGAAAATATAAAAAAAGAAAAAATAGATTTTATAATCACTTCTCCATTTTTAAGGTGTAAGGAAACTGCTGAGATAGTGCGAGGGGCTTTAGGTCTCGATGCTTCTTGTGTCCAAGAAGACGAGAGGCTTGCTGAATTCAAGAAGGGCCCAGGATTTGAAGGTAAAAGTTGGCAAGAATATTGGGGACTGTTCTCTAGCACCAAAGAGAGATTTGAAAAGTCTCCTGACGGTGGAGAAAATCTTACTGATCTAAATAAAAGAGCAGGAGAATTTATTTATGATTTAGAGAAAAGATACTCAGGAAAAAATATTTTGATTGTGAGTCATCAGGGTCCTATTGCCTCTATGCATATGATTGCTGAAGGTGCTGATGCCGGTAGATTTATAGAGGCCAAAGAAAAGCAGATTTATACATTTGGTTTTGCTGATTTTAGAAAATTGGATTTCGCCCCGCTACCTCACAATGAAAATTATGAACTCGATGTGCACCGACCCTTTATTGATGAGGTAAGGTGGTCTTGTGAATGTGGAGGTGAGTTTGAGAGGATAAAAGAAGTGTTTGATACTTGGTATGACTCTGGTTCGATGCCCTATGCTTCAGTCCATCATCCATTTGAATCAGAAGAAACATTTTTAGGTAAGAAAAAATTTCCTTTCCCGGCTGATTTTATAGCAGAAGGTTTAGATCAGACGCGAGGTTGGTTTTATACTTTGCTTGTACTAGGCGCGGGTATTTTTAGTAAGTCTCCTTACGACAACGTTATAGTAAATGGCATTGTGCTTGCAGAAGATGGTCAGAAAATGAGTAAAAAATTAAAAAACTATCCTGATCCAATGGATATGGTCAATAAGTATGGCGCTGATACCATAAGGTATTACATGACAGCTTCTCCTGTCGTTAGGGCAGAAGACTTAGCTTTTTCTGAAAAAGGCTTGGACGAGGTAAGTAAAAAGCTTATCAAGCGACTAGGGAACGTGTGTGAATTTTATTTAATGTATGGCGATAGTTCTGTGACAGCAAATAATGAGTCTCCTAAGATAATAGACAGGTGGATTATTTCTCGCTTGAGCCAAGCAGGGAAGGATATAGATATGTACTTAAGTAAATACGAACTTGAAAAAGCTGCTAGGCCGGTCATGGATTTTGTGGAGGATTTGTCTACTTGGTACTTAAGAAGATCGCGCGACAGATTTAAGGCGGAAGATCAAGAAGAAAAGAAATTTGCTCTCGCTACTATGAGGTTTATTTTGCTCGAACTTAGTAAATATATGGCACCTTTCACACCATTTTTTGCGGAAGACTTATATAGAAGTGTAAGGGGTGATAAAGAAACACAAAGTGTCCATCTTTGCGATTGGCCGGAAGATGTAAAAATAGAAAAAGACGTACTTGAAGGAATGAAGGAGGTAAGGAGGCTCGTCTCTGTTGCTTTAGAAAAAAGGAATGTCGCCGGAGTGAAGGTTAGACAACCCCTACAAAAAGTGACTCTTAAAAACTTGAAATTTGAAGGCAAAAAAGAATATATCGATTTAATACGAGACGAAGTAAATGTAAAGGAAGTTTTGTTTAATGAAAATCTTGAAGAAGAGATAGAGCTGGACACTCTAATAACAGAAGGGCTCAAAAAAGAGGGGATGGAAAGAGATATTATAAGGCTAATCCAAGAATTAAGAAAAACCAGCAACTTAAACCCTTCCGATTCAAAAAACCTTTTAGTAGATACAGATGAAAATGGAAAACGTTTCCTTGAAGATGCAGCAGAAAGAATCAAAACACCTACCAACATAAATAGTTTTATTTTTGAAGCCAACGATGGTCAAGAAAATCTTATCGAAAATATGAAATTTAAATTCAAGATTAGTTAGTGCTATGTATCACAAGTATCATGTAAAAGGGCTAATCTTGTCATCTTTGGAAGAGGGGCAGGATAATAAAAGGGTGTGGATGTTGACTGATCACTTGGGTCTCATAAGTGCTAAATCAGTTTCTGGGAGGTCTTTAAGTTCAAAAATGAGACTTGCCATACAAGAATACACGCTGGGCAATTTTTCTCTTGTTTATGGTAAGGGTGGCTGGAGACTTGTGGGAGCTTCCTCCGATAAAAATTATTTTGAGTTGATGAGAGGTTATTCTTTGAAATTGAAAGCATTTCTCAATGTATCTAATCTTTTAAAGAGGCTAGTAATGGAACAGGAAATGGGCAGAGAACTTTTTGATGTGGTCGTGAGTTTCTTAGATTTTATTTATTCTTCAGAAGAAAAACATGTTTTTTTGGCAGAATGTATTACTGTACTCAGGGTTTTGTATAGGCTTGGATTTTTAGATAAAGATGTTTCCCCAGATTTATATTTACAGGATGTTGATTTGAAAAATTCTTTTGTTTATTTGCCATATGAAAGTTCATATTTGGTTTCAATAATAAACAAATCTCTTAAAGAAACAGGGATATAATTGTGATATAATATTAAAAATGAGTTACGAAGAGGGGGATAAAGAAAAACTTAATAATTTAGAGAATAAGCTCTATTCTAGAGGTGCCCCAGATATTTTAGATAAGGGCAGGAGTTCTCTTGTAAAAGAAGAAGTCGATCAAGTTGGACTGGTTACTCCTAAGGAAACTATTTGGGGTAATGCCAAGCCTGGTAAGTTTGATGAAATTTCTGCAAAAATGTCTCACCTAAGCCAAAAAAAAAGTAATTTTATAAACAAACTATTTATTGTTTCTTTGTTATTTTTTGCTCTAGCTTCTGTCGTTGCTATTTTTGTATTTATAGGCGGCGGCAACTTAGTATCTTCCAAAAATGTAGATATTCTTGTTTTTGGACCAGTTTCAATACCGAGCGGCCAAGAAGTTTCTTTTGATATAAATGTTGTAAACAACAACAATACTGACCTTACGAGTGCAGTCCTTTTAGTCGAGTATCCAAACGGTACGAGGTCCTCTCTAGATTTATCTAAGGATTTAATCCGCGAGAAGTTTGATATCGGGGTTGTAAAATCAAAAGAAAGTTATAAACAAACAGTAAACCCAGTCATATTTGGTGATAAGGATGAATTAAGAAATATAAAAATATCTCTTGAATATAGAGTTGAAAATTCAAGTGCTCTTTTTTATAAGGAAAAGAATCACGAGGTGGTTATAAGTTCTGCTCCTGTGATAATCACACCTATATATCCAAAAGAGATAAATTCAAATCAAGATATTTCATTTGATTTAGAGCTTACGTCAAACTCAAAAGATAAATTAAGTAATTTGCTAGTAAACTTAGAGTATCCTTTCGGCTTTGTTTTTAAAGGTGCTTCTCCAGAAGCTAGTTTCGGTAATGATGTTTGGAAAGTATCGAGTCTAAATCCGGGAGAAAAAAAGAAAATTACAATAATAGGGGCCATTATAGGTCAAAACAATGAAGAAAAAGTTTTTAGGATAAAGGTGGGCACACCAAGTGAAGACGATGAAAGAGTTATTGCTGTAGCTTTTTCTGAAGTCACAGAGACTATTTTGTTAAAGAGATCTTTTATTGAACTCTCGGCAAAAGTTAATGGGGTGGAGGGTGATGCGGTTGTCCCCGCTAGTGGTGCGGTGAATGTAAATTTAGATGTAAGAAATAACCTCCCATCAAGACTTTTCAATTTGGTTACAAAGGTGGAATTCAATGGGAGCGCTTTTGATAGGACCGCAGTCTCTCCAAGTAATGGAGGTTTTTTTGAGTCTTCATCAAACAGGATAATTTGGGACAAAAGGGGCGTGAGTAATTTTGCAGACATGGAGCCAGGGCGTAGTCAGTCTCTAAGTTTTTCATTCACACCTCTTCCCTACGGAAGTATACCAAAGGGTTCTAAACCACAAGTGGACGTCACTATAACAACCGAGGGAGAGAGGGTCCTTGAGTCTGGTTCTGTGGAGAAAGTTTCAGCAACGGAAACATTTAAAGTTTCTCTTTCTACCAATATTTATCTTGGGTCAAAAATTTATAGGTCCGAGGGTAATATTGAAAATTATGGTCCGATACCTCCAAAGGCCGACACTCCTACAAGTTATACAGTGCATTGGTCTCTTGGTAATACTTTTAATCAAGTAAGTAATGTTGAGGTAAGGGCAGAGCTCCCTTTGTATGTTAAGTGGAAGGGTTTATATAGTCCTTCAGGAGAAAAGATTTCTTTCAATTCGGTTACTAATCAAGTGGTGTGGGAAGTAGGTTCTGTTTTGCCTGATACCGGCTCTTCTTCAAAGAGGGAGGTTTATTTCCAGATTGAGCTTACTCCTAGCATCAATCAAATTGGAAATAGTCCTATGTTGATAGGGGATGCGATGCTTACCGGCATAGACAAGGTAACGGGTTTGAAGTTAAATACATCAGCGCGTTCTCTTGATACAAATTTTGGTGGAGATTCTACATTTAGAATTGGTGACGAAAAGGTGTCACAATAAATAAAAAACTTGAAGTGCAATGCTTTAGGTGTTAGAAATAAAAACATGTCACAAGAAAATAAAATGGAAAAGTTGGTTTCTCTCTGTAAGAGGCGAGGTTTTGTATTTCAAGGTAGTGATATATATGGGGGAATGGCGGGTCTTTATGATTTCGGTCCATATGGCACAGAGCTTTTGAATAATCTAAAAAGGGAGTGGTGGAACGCTCATGTGCAATACCGGGATGATTTTGTAGGTATAGATTCTGCTATGTTTAAAGATCCTAAGGTTTGGGAGGCGTCAGGTCACACAAGTGGCTTTTCCGATCCACTTTCAGAATGTAAAAAATGCAATACCAGGATCAGGGTAGATAAAGAGTTAAATAAAATAGGTATAGAAGCTGATGAAAAGATGGGTGAAGAAGAGCTCGCAAGGATTTTTGATGAAAATAAAAATAAAATATCTTGTCCAAAATGTGGCTCACATGATTTTTCTCCGGCCAGATCTTTCAATTTGCTTGTAAAATCAAATTTAGGAGATTTTACGGGAGAGGGAAAAACTCCAGTATATCTTCCTGGTGAAGCATGTCAGGGTATATACTTAAATTTTAAAAATGTAGTGAATTCAACTAGGATGCAAATACCATTCGGTATTGCTCAAATAGGAAAAGCTTTTAGAAATGAGATATCACCAAGGAATTTTTTGTTCCGTACTCGTGAACTAGAGCAGGCAGATACACAATACTTTGTTCGTCCAAATGAAAACAAAGTGCAATATGAAAAAATAAAAAAAGATAGGTTTGATTGGTATATAAGTCTCGGTATAAAACCTGAAAATCTTAAATTTTCTCAACACAAAAATTTAGTTTTTTATGCCAAAGACGCTTGGGATATTGAATACAATTTTCCTACGGGTTTTGATGAGCTTGAAGGTATTCATGATAGGTCTGATTATGATTTAAGTCAGCACATGAAGTATTCGGGTACAGATTTGAATTACACAGATCCACATACAGGAGAAAAATATATCCCGTGGATTTTGGAAACTTCAGTTGGTATGGGTAGGATGTTCCTCGCATTTATTTCGGACGCATACTATGAGGATGAGCTAGGCGGGGAAGCTCGCACGGTACTAAAGCTTTCCCCAAAGATTGCTCCTATAAAGGTGGCAGTATTTCCACTACTTAAAAACAAACCACAGCTCTTAGAGAAGGCGAGAGAAGTCTATGTAGAATTGAAAAAACATTTTATGTGTGAGTTTGATGATAATGGTAATATTGGTAAAAGATATCGAAGGCAGGATGAAATAGGAACCCCGTTTTGTGTCACTGTGGATTTCGACACAATAGAAAAAGATGGCACTGTCACAGTGAGAGATAGGGATAGTGGTGAACAGCAAAGAATAAACTCTTCAGAACTTGTTCATTACTTCAAAGAAAAGTTGTGCTAAAATAAAGCGAATGAATCGCTCTCAAGAAGATAAAATAATCCAAATAAGCTCAGGTACCATAATAAAATCCATACTTATAGTTTTGGGTTTTGCTGTTATATATTATTTGCGTGACATTGCTCTTGTCGTAGTGCTTGCAATTATAATAGCTTCGGCTGTTGAGCCTGGAGCACAAAAGTTTTTAAAGTGGGGTGTTCCTAGGATAATTTCTGTTCTATTCTTATATTTTTCTGTTCTTATGATGCTTGTGGGTGTATTTTATTTTCTTTTTCTACCTCTCCTAAATCAATCAGCAAGCTTCCTCTCTACACTACCTGGGTATTTGGGAGAACTTCAGGTTTGGAATCCTCTCCAGGATAGTGAACTCTTATCATCAAATTCTGCCATAGAAGGTTTTTCCAAAAACTTTTCTCTTGCACAAATAGTCGATCAGATAAATACCTCCGTTTCTAATTTATCGAATGGTTTCTTTAGTGCTGCGAGTACTATCTTTGGAGGCGTTCTCAGCTTTATTCTTGTTATAGTATTGTCATTTTATCTTTCAGTTGAAACTGACGGTGTTGGTAAGTTTTTACGCATTGTTACGCCGTTAAAAAATGAGCAGTATGTTTTAGATTTGTGGAAGAGGTCTCAGTCAAAGATTGGTCTTTGGATGCAAGGTCAGATAATACTTGCTGTAATCGTGGCTATGCTTGTATTTTTAGGCCTTACTCTTCTTAGGGTTGAAAACGCTCTTCTTCTTGCTGTTATAGCTGGTATATTTGAAATTATACCTCTATTTGGCCCCATACTTGCTGCGATCCCAGCCGTTACTCTGGCTCTCGTGAGCGATGGTCTTACAAGTGCTCTTCTTGTGATAGGTCTTTATATAATAATTCAGCAGTTTGAAAATCAGCTTATTTATCCTCTTGTGGTGAGTAAGATCGTGGGTGTGCCGCCGCTTGTATCTATTTTGGCGCTTATTGTGGGTGGTAAACTCGCAGGTTTTGTGGGTATGCTCATTTCTGTCCCTATAGCTACTATGCTTATGGAACTTTTGGATGATGTAGAGAAACATAAAATAGCTCTGTCTCAAAAAAATAACTCTAAAGAGGCCATCTAAACTTATTCCAAAATTGTGATATATTTGGAGGATGAGTAAAAGTTTTTATATAACAACCACACTTCCTTATGTGAATTCTGATCCGCATGTTGGTTTTGCTATGGAAATAATAAGAGCGGATGTTATCGCTAGATATAAAAAACTTTTAGGCTACGAGGTATTTTTTAATACCGGTACTGACGAACACGGTCAGAAGATTTTTGAAAAGGCCCTATCTCTCGGAAAGGATACACAGGAGTATGTTGATGAGTACGCTCTAAAATTTAAAGGTCTTAAATCCGCTCTCGGTCTAGACCAGGAGCTTCACTTCATAAGAACTACTGATGAACATCATAAAAAAGCAGCTCAAGAATTTTGGAATAGGTGTGCAGAAAAGGGTGACATATATAAAAAGAACTATAAAGTAAAATATTGCGTAGGTTGCGAGCTTGAAAAAACAGAATCAGAACTTGAAAATGATAGATGTATAGTCCATCCAAATTTGAATCTTGAGATAAGGGAGGAGGAAAATTATTTTTTCAAGTGGAGTAAATATGAAAAACCTTTGCTTGATTTGTATGATAAAAATCCAGGGTTGGTTATCCCTGGATTTAGATTTAATGAAATAAAGGCCTTTGTAGAAAGGGGACTTCAGGATTTCAGTATCTCAAGATTGAAATCAAAAATGTCTTGGGGTGTGCCAGTGCCAGGGGACGAAGATCATGTGATGTATGTTTGGTTTGATGCTCTAGTCAACTACATCTCTACTTTGGGTTGGCCAGAGGATGAACAAAATTTTGATAAGTTTTGGACAAACGGAACTCCTGTCCAATACGCAGGAAAGGATAACTTGAGGCAGCAGTCAGCTATGTGGCAGGCGATGCTTATGTCTGCTGGGTTACCAAATACACATACTATAGTTATAGATGGATTTATAACTTCTGGTGGCCACAAGATGAGTAAGTCTCTGGGTAATGTTATAAACCCTTATGACATTGTCGCTGAGTACGGCACTGATGCTCTGAGATACTATTTGCTCCGAGAAATTTCTTCTTTTGAAGACGGAGATATGACTATAGAAAAATTTAAGGAAGTCTACAATGCCAACCTTGCAAATGGTCTCGGTAATTTAGTGAGTAGAATAATGAAGATGGCGACTGATAATCTTGATATCACTCCTGAAATCCCAGAAGAATGGAAAAATAATACCATTATTCATGAATATCTGGATAAATTTGAAGTATCAAAGGCCATGGATCATATTTGGCTTAATATAGGTTTAATAGATAAAACTATACAAGAGGAGCAACCTTTTAAAATTGTAAAAATAGACAAAGAGAAGGGTAAAAAAATGATTAAAGAATTGGTAAATAGATTACATGCTGTTGCCTATGCTCTTGGTGTTTTTCTCCCAGAAACTTCTTCAAAAATAAAAGCCCTTATAAAGGAAAACAAAACTCCTGAAGCTCCTCTTTTTGCCAGGAAAGACTAGTTTTGAATTAACTGAGATGAAATACATCGATATACACTGTCACTTGGATTTTCCGGATTATGGAGCGGAAATTTCTGGTGTTTTAGAACGCATGAGAGATGGAGGGGTGGGTGCTGTTACTATCGGTACTGACCTAGAAAGCTCTAAGAAGGCTGTCAAAATATCGGAAGAAAATGAAAATGCCCGCCTGTCATCGCCTGAAGGCTCAGACAATGGTGGACAGGTTTGGGCGTGTATCGGGGTGCATCCGATACAAGAAACTGGCAGCCAGCAAGAACTTAAAAGAGCCGAGGATGTTATTTTTGAAGAAGGTGGATTCGAGGAACTGGTCAAAAGTCCAAAGGTTGTGGCGATAGGCGAGTGCGGTCTTGATTGGTTTCGTATACCCGAAGAAAAAATGAAGGAGGAGAGGAAGAGGCAGGGTACTCTTTTTGAGTCTCAGATAAACTTTGCTTTAAAACATGATAAGCCTTTGATGCTCCATTGCCGCAACTCTTATGATGATGTTTTAGATATTTTAGAAGTTTACAAAAGAGAAGCTGGCGATAAACTAAGGGGTAATTCACATTTTTTTGCAGGAAATGTCGATCAAGCAAGGAGGTTCCTTGATATAGGATTTACACTTTCGTTTACAGGGGTCATTACCTTTACAAAAGACTATGATGAGGTTATCAAATTTATCCCTGATAATTCTATAATGTCTGAAACCGACGCTCCTTTTGTGGCTCCAGTGCCACACAGAGGCAAGAGAAACGAGCCTGTTTTTGTAAGGGAAGTAGTGGCTCGCATGGCTCAAATAAGAGGGGAGAGTGAGGAGGTGATGGCTAAAAAAATACTTCAAAATGCTCGTAATTTGTTTAGCTTGGCTTAATTGTCTTTTTATGATAGTTGTGGTATCTTGAGATATCTGGACCAGAGGCATTTTTATTATAACAGCCTCTACTTGAGCAAAACAAAACCTTTGAAATTTTGAGGGTTGAGTGAGTAAGAGCGCCGTCCAGGTTAAATTATGACAGAAAATTTGGAAGAAAATATTTTAGAAGAAGGGGACACCGATATATATGAAATCGGTTACCATTTATTGCCAACTATAGGCGATGAAAATATGCTTGTAGAATCTTCAAAAATCAAAGAAATGATTTTGGGTTCAGGGGGACAGTTTGTTTCTGAAGGAGTGCCTTCAATGAAGCAGCTTGCTTACCCAATGATTAAGAAGCACGAAAACAAGAATCTTAACTTTACTAAGGCATACTTTGGCTGGGTAAAGTTTGAGGCTCCAACATCTAAAATAGAAGAAATAAATAAAAATATAGAAGCAAACCAGAACGTTCTTAGGTTTCTTACAATAAAGACTGTTAAGGAAAGCACACTTTATACTCCTAAGGCACCAATGTTCAAAAAAGAAGAACATAAGGGAGATATCAAAGTAGACACAGAGGAGCTTCCAGTTGAGAATAAAGCACCTGTATCTGAAACAGAAATAGATAAGAGTATTGATGATCTTGTAACAACTATTAATTAAGTTAAGTATAAAATTATGTATATCAATAAGGCGATAATTTACGGTAACCTTACAAGGGATCCGGAACTCAAATCTCTTCCTTCGGGTATACAGGTGTGTGAAATCGGAGTGGCTACAAACAGGACTTGGAAAGATAAAAATGGTGCTAAACAAGAATCAACTGATTATCACAATGTGGTTACTTTTGGTAAGCAGGCTGAGCTCGTGAAGCAATATCTTTCTAAGGGAAATGGCATTTTTATTGAGGGCAGGATCCAGACAAGAAGCTGGGATGCTCAAGACGGAACCAAGAGGTATAGGACAGAAATAGTGGCTGATAGGATACAATTTGGTCCTAAAGGTGGCCCTGCTGCCCCTGGTGCTTATCAAAAGAGTGCTCCTGTTCAGAAGAAAGAAGACCAACCAGAAACACCAACTATAGATTACCCAGAAGAAGAAATAAATGCCGAAGATATACCATTCTAATTATTAAATCGCTAGATAGATTATATGAAAAAACAAAATTGTTACTTTAAGCAGAACGGAATAAAGCACATAGATTATAAGGACACTGATCTTTTGAAAAAGTTTCTCAATCCTCATGCTCGAATCCTTGGTAAGAAGAGGACTGGAGTATCGGCTGAATACCAAAAGAAGCTTGCTACAGCTATAAAAAGAGCTAGATTTATGGGTCTACTACCTTACATTTCTCACTAAATAAAATTCCAGTTTAAAACAAAACACTCCCGGCTCTGCGGGAGTGTTTTGTTTTACTTGTTTATATTTTTTAAACTGTCTCAATCTTCAGTTTTTGTGATTAAGCTCTCTCAACATATTCACCAGTTTCTGTATTTACCACTATAGTATTTCCTTCTTCTATGAAAAGAGGTGCGTTTACAGAGGCTCCAGTCTCTACTTTGACTACTTTATTGCCTCCTTGAGCTGTATTGCCTCGCATGTTTGGAGGAGCTTCTACTACTTTCAAATTTATTTTTATTGGTAGCTTAACACCAATTATTTTGTCTTCAAAAATCATTGCCTTGGCTGTTGTGCCAGCCTTCAAAAACTTTGCACCTAAGCCAACCTGAGTATCTGAAAGAGGAAACCTTTTTGATTTGTCATCCATTTCATGGAACCAGTATTCTCCTTTTTGTTCGTATATGAAGCTTATCTGTTTTTCCTCGAGTTCGGCCTCTTCTGCTTTCTCTGACTGATGAAAGGAGTACTCAGTGACTCTACCAGTGATCATGTTTTTGAGTTTGGTCGCGTTTACGGGTTTTCTTTGTTGCTTTCTAAACACATGAGATGCCAAAACCTCCCAAGGTTCATTATCAAATATTATAAATTTTCCAATTGTTATTTCGTTGTATTCAAGCATTTCTGATTTTTGTTAGCAGAGTAAAAACGCCAAAGGCCAGGCAATAGTAACCTAAAAATTTAAAAAAGTCTATTCCTCTGGTTCCTCTTCTTTTTCTTCTGTTTCTGTGACAGGGGAGACTGAGCCACCGCGTTCAAGAAGCTTTTCTTTTATCTTTAACAGCAATTCATCGCTTGTTTCGGTATTTTGTTTAAGAAATTGTCTTGTGGCATCATAACCTCTACCAAGTGGCATGTCGCCGTATTTATATGAGGCTCCTGATTTTTGTATCATGCCAAGCTTTTCTCCTAGGGCGATTATTTCTCCTTCTCTTGATATACCTTCGTTGTACATCAGGTCAAATTCTGTTTGTTTAAATGGTGCCGCCACCTTATTTTTAACTACCTTTACTCTTACTCTTCCACCCATCACTTCCTCACCTTTTTTGATCTGAGCTATCCTCCTTATGTCGAGCCTGACTGAAGTGTAAAATTTGAGAGCTTTTCCTCCTGGTGTTGTTTCTGGGTTGCCAAACATTACTCCAATTTGCATTCTTATTTGGTTTATAAATATGACTATAGTTTTAGATTTGGCGACTATGGCGGTGAGCTTCCTAAGTGCCTGACTCATAAGTCTTGCTTGTTTACCTACATGGTGTGCACCCATATCACCTTCAATTTCGTCTTTAGGTGTAAGGGCGGCTACAGAGTCAATAACTATCACATCTAGCTTGCTAGATCTGACAAGTGACTCTACTATTTCAAGGGCCTGTTCACCTGTGTCTGGTTGTGAAATGAGAAGCTCATCTATTTTTACACCTATCCTTTTTGCATATTCTGGGTCAAGGGCGTGTTCTGCGTCGATAAAGGCACAAATTCCACTATGTTTTTGAGCCTCTGCAATCACATGTAAAGAAAGGGTTGTTTTACCTGAAGATTCTGGACCAAATATTTCGATAATCCTGCCTCTAGGTAGGCCACCCACCCCAAGGGCCGTGTCTAATCCTATAGAACCAGTGCTTATGCTACCCACATCTACTCTAGGCGCTTCTCCTAGGGTCATTATGGCATCTTCTCCAAATTTGGTTTTTATCTCTTTTATGGTGTCTAATATTTTGCTTGATCCGCTGTTTTCGCTTTTACTGACCTGACCCTTTGTTTTCTTTGCCATGATTTTGGTATTAATTTTCTTCTTTGTAATTATCCTCTATTTGCTCTACATAATACACCTTTATTAGCTTTTTAACCTCATTTTTAAATCTATCCTTGGCTTTTAACTCTATTATATTGGAGCCAGGGGATAATAGTATTTTTTCTTCAAATACACCATCTGTATCCACAAGTATGCGTCTCTCGTTTAGGGTGATAGCGGATATATTTTTAGCTTCGCCCTTTATTCTTATAATTTTATCATTTGTTTCCAGGTTTTCTGATGAAGGAGAATAGATGTCTATCGTAGGCCCGATGATCATGCCTCTAGCATTATAAAAACCATAAAATGTCATGAATAGGAAAAGTAAAAAAACAGATATTTTCTTTACTCTGGATTCCAAGCTTTTATTAAGGGAATTTTTTTCTATTTTCTCAAAAGTCATTTTCTTTTTCTTCTATTGATTCGGTTTCGAAATTAGCTCCTCCGTCTGGTTTGATGAGTACATCTCTTGGTTTCGAGCCACTGCCTTCCCCAATAACTCCTTTTTCCTCGAGTATGTCCATGAGTCTTGCTGCGCGGGCATAGCCTATGCGGAGCTTCCTTTGAAGATAAGAAGTAGATGCTTTACCTGCTCTTATTACAGTTTCTCTAGCTTCTTCGTACAAATCATCTTCGTCACCACCATCTTCGGACACTGAGTCAAAAATAACATTTTTGCTCTCAGCCTCTTTTTCCATATCAATACTTGTAGGTATCTCGTCCTCGCTGTTTTTTATGAGGTAGTCAGTAACCTTTTTTACTTCTGACTCTGATATATAAGGTGACTGAAGTCTTATTGGTTTTGACATTTCGCCTGATAGGTAAAGCATGTCTCCTGCACCCATAAGTTTCTCTGCTCCTGCGCCATCGAGTATGGTCCTAGAGTCAAATTGTGAAGCTACTTGTAGCGCGATCCTGGCTGGTACGTTTGCTTTGATTAGACCAGTGATCACGTTGACGCTTGGTCTTTGAGTTGAAAGTATAAGATGTATTCCTACTGCGCGGCTCATTTGTGCAAGTCTCACGATCGCCGATTCAAGTTCTCTTGGGTATGCTTGCATTATATCAGCAAGCTCATCTATCACAACCACAATATACGGCATCAGCTCTATTTCACTATTTGTCTCTTTGTTTTTCCTAAGGCTTTCAAGTTCGGGGGCTAGGATGTTTTTGTGATAGGACTCTATGTCTCTTGTCTTCTTACCCTCAAGCACATTATACCTTCTATCCATTTCTTTTGCCGCCCACTTGAGAGACATTATTGCCTTTTTTGCGTCAGTTATCACTGGTGTAAGCAAATGTGGGATTTTGTTGTATTGAGTAAGCTCAACCCTCTTAGGGTCTATCATGAGAAGTTTTAGATTTTCTGGTGAGTTTCTAAAAAGAAGGGAGTTGATTATTGCGTGTATCGTCACAGATTTACCGCTACCTGTGGTACCCGCGATAAGTAGGTGTGGCATTTTGGCCAAGTTTGCAAACGTGGCGTTACCTGAAATGCCCTTACCTAATGATACAAGTAGAGGTTTTTCTGAAGATTTATAATCTTCTTGTGATAGAAGGGAAGCAAGGCCCACTGTGGTTTTCACTACATTTGGTATTTCAATACCGACAAGTGACTTTCCTGGTATAGGTGCTTCAATCCTTACAGGGTGTGCTGCCAGGGCAAGTTCGAGGTTGTTTTGGAGGCCAAGTATTTTAGAAAGTTTTACTCCTTCTGCTGGTTTTAGTGCGTACCTCGTGACCGATGGTCCTATTGATATTTCATCCATCTCTACCACTATACCGAAATTCAAGAGGGTTCTTTTTATTATATTTGCATTAGCTTTTATATCTCCAACTTCTGGTTTACCTTTGTCTCTTTCGAGTAGTGAAATAGGGGGTAGGGAAAATGGTTTTAGTAGGAGAGAATTTTTAAATATATTTATTTCAGAATCCTCTGATGCAACAGGTTTTTTTGCGACCACCTCTGCTACTTTTGTTTTTAGAGACTCATTCACTACCTCTCCGTTGTTTATTATTTTGGTTTCTTTTTTTGGAATTTCTATTTCTTCTTCCTGCTCTTCTTCTGGTTTTTTCTTTCTAAATAGTTCTACCAAGGAAGAGAAGTTTATGGTGGTGTCAAATATCACAAGGATGCTTATGACCACGAGTGCTCCTAATATGATTGATGTGGCGTAGCTTTCAAAAAGCCTTACAAGTGGTATGTGTAAAAATTTACCAACAAGACCTCCTTTGTCTGTCAGGGTTAGGTCTAGAAGGGCCAAAGATGATAAAAAGAAAAGTATAGCTCCAACAGCTCTGGTTGCTCCAAATGAATGCTTCATTGACTTAGCAAAGGAGATAGAAAGTAGTAGGCACAGTATTGGAATTAGAAAATATCCTAGACCAAATAATATGCTAAACCATTCATAAATCTTATCGCCAACAGCCCCAGCCATACCAAGGGAAGATAGTATGGAAATAATAAAAAGTACGAAAAAAACTACCGCAACTATCATAGAAAAAGTCTCATCCTTTAAACCATTTTTTTCACTATCTATAAGTGTATCTTTTTTTGTTTTTCTTCTGCCCATTTTTGTATTCTTATGAATTGTAACATAACGAATCTGTTAATTTTAGAAGTAGTGTTGACTTAGTCTATAAGACAATATAACCTTCATATAAGCCATAATTTTCTTTATTGACTTTTTATGTCTTTTTGTATATAATATATAGGACAGTAATAAAGTACATAAAGTCCGATATAAGACAGTAGTCTTTTAAAATATCAAAATAATGAACAGTTTAACAACCTCAAATACTGATTTTAATCAAATATATAAACATTCTCAGAGGATAGCCGCTGCGGTCTTTGCCGTCTCTTCTGTCATAGACAATAATGAAGAATTAAAGACAAAACTGAAGAGTGTCTCTATAGAAGTTGTCTCTATGACTATAAACTTAAAAGACAAAGATTCTTTAGATATAAAAAAAGTACTTAACGAAATCCAGAAAAAAACTCTCTTGCTTATGTCACTCCTCGACATCGCATCTTTGTCTGGACTTATATCAAAAATGAATGGGGAAGTTTTGAACGAGGAGTTCAAGGGGTTTATTTCTGGTCTACAAAAATTTGAAAATAATTTTGATCATGAAAGAAAAAATTCTGTAGAAAATATTCTTAAAAGTGAAGCTAGTGATATAAATTTCGGAAGTCAGGAAAATGTATTAACCCAGCAAAACTTGGCAAATCATCAAAATTTTTTACCCAGAAGTAATGTTAAGAATCAATTAAAACCCCAGTCTGATACAAGTAGAAAAGCTTCTAGGAAGACAGCAATCCTAGAGTTTATTAAAGACAATAGTAATTCAAGTATAAAGGACATAGTGCCTAATATCATAGGCTGCAGTGAAAAAACGATTCAAAGGGAGCTCATAGATCTTATAAATGAAGGAAAAATAAGGAAAGTGGGGGAAAGAAGGTGGAGTAGATACTCATTAATATAGACAATATAATGAAATTGCTAGCCCGTGATTTCGATATAAGTACGATTGACTATTTGCTTTATTTGTGAAATCATAGGCTAGCTGTTTTATCCACACATATATATTTGATAAGTGTGGCTAAGGCGGTAAAATTCCTTTAATACTGGGCCGGTTGTTTCTTGTCGATTACAGAAGCAGCAGGTTTAGTTGAAAAAATTATTAAGTCATTATCAGTTTCAGGTGATTCTTTAATTGGTCTCACTTGAAAGTAATCATTCGAACTACTTCACAAAATTAGAATAAGAAGTATCGGGTGAATAAAAAAATTATGAATTTCAAAAAATTGGTTGCGGGCTTCGTAGGCGCAGCAATGGTTCTAGGCATGGCAGTTCCTGCTTCTGCTCAGACTACTGCAGAGCTTACAGCTCAAATAAATAGCTTGCTCGCTATGATCGCTCAGCTTCAAGCTCAGGTTGGTCAGGGCGGAACTCCTACTACTGGAGGCGCAAGCGTTATGTTTACTCAGGATCTTACTGTAGGCTCAACAGGAGCACAGGTTACTGCTCTTCAGCAGTGGCTAGCATCTAAGGGTTACCTTATGATGCCAGCTGGCGTTGCTTACGGTTACTTCGGTAACTTGACTGCATCTGCTTTGGCTAAATACCAGGCAGAAGCTGGTATTTCTCCAGCTGCTGGTTACTTCGGTCCTATAACAAGGGCTAAAGTAAATGCTATGGCTTCAGTTCCAACAACTCCTACTACTCCTACTACTCCTACAACAGGAACAGGTATAACAACTCCTGGAGTTGAAGGTACACTTACAGCTACTTCAAACAATGCAGGTTTGGTTTCAACAGCATACGAAGGTGACTCTATGATATCTATCCTTGGTTTCAATGTAGAAGCTAAGACATCTGATATCTCTCTTCAGAGAATAAAGTTGCAGCTCGGTACTGACACAACTTTGGTATGGAGAAAGGGTTACTCAAGACTTTACGTAACAGTTGATGGTAATACTCTCGCTTCTATTGATCTAAACAGCTCAACAGTTGTAAAGGAGGGTAGCGACTACTACGTAACAGTTACTGGATTCAACTATGTTGTTCCAAAGGGTGCCAAGAAACAAGTTGTTATCAAGGCTGACGTTATGTCATCAATTGATTCAACAGACAGAACAAACCTAAGCAGCGAACCTGTTAGCTTGGTTATCAATGGTGTAAGAGGTGTAGATGGTGCTGGTATAGACCAATACTCTCCTGCAACTGCAATATCAAGAACAGTTTCATTCAGCGCAGAGCTTTCTGAAAATGCAACTTTGAAGTTGTCTCTAAACTCTTCTTCTCCTAAGAAGGTAGATGTTGTTGCAGCTTCTGGTGCAGATGAGGATGAACTCGACAAACTTACAACACTCGTATTCGATGTTAAGGCTGAAAAGGATGCAGTTACAATTACAGATATGAGAGTTGGAGTTGTTAAGAGCGGTTCTGGTGCAGCTACAGCTCAGACAGCTTACCTCTTCGAAGGTTCAACAGAACTTGATAACGCTTCAGTTACAGGTGGTATGGCTTCTTTCTCAGACTTTGACTACGTAGTTCCAAAAGATACTACAAAGACTTTGACTGTTAAGATTGATGTCAGAGACGCAAATGCAACTGTTGCAAACTTTGTGACTCAGGCTTCTACAACTATCGCAGCTGACTTGGTTGCAGAAAACTCTCAGGGCGACAGCGTAGTTGAGAGCGGTTCAGCAATCGGTTACTCAATGGGTATAAGAAATGTTGGTCCTGAAGTTACTCTTGTATCTAAGAGCGTAACAACTCAGGGCGTTGCTCAGACAAATGGTTCACCAGTAAGCACATCTACTCTTACAGCTACATTTAACGTAAAAGTTAAAGCTGTAGGTGGAGACCTAATGTTCGGTACAGCTGCTTCTGGTACTCCAATGTTTGCAAGCTCAACAACAAGCTTCAAGGTTTACAGAAACGGTGCGTATGACGGATCTATCAGCGCTGCTGCTACATCTACTTCATACACAACTCCTTCTGGTGTAACTACTTCTGGTTTGACAAACAGCTTTACATTGTCTGAAGGCAATGAAGTTACTATCCCTGTAACATTCCAGATAATTGGAAGAAACGCAGCGGGTACAGCTCTAACTTCAGCTTTGTACTCTGTCGGATTTGAAGGTCTACAGTATGTTGCTAACGGCACAGCTGGAACCATCAACTTCATGGCAGGTGAGGCTGATTGGAGGACTTCTGATGTAAGCTTCCCTTAATCTAATCTCGAAAGAGATAAGTATTAACAAAAAACCGCCTCAGGGCGGTTTTTTGTTTGCTTGTGTAAAACTTTTTACATAATTTGTAAGGTTTTGATATTATTTATTTATGATTAAATTTTTCAATAAGAATTTTTTTAAATTTTCCTTAGGTTTTCTCGCTATAATTTTAACAAGCCTCCTATTTATGGTGGCGGTTTCCGCTTATGCTGCGACTGTCTCTAAAATATCTTTCACCTCCGAAGAGAGGAGTGTGGCAATAAACCAAATATCGGAAGCACTCACTTTTCAAACTCAAGATTCATCAGGCACTTCAATTCAAACTCCAGAGACTCTAGACCTGGAGTTTTTTTCTACATCACCAACAGGCGAGTTTGTAAGTTCGACCGGAGCTGCTGCCACCAAGACTATGAACAAAAATACCTCAAACAGGACCTTTTATTATAGAGATTCTACAAGTGGGTCTTTTACTTTGAGGGTTAAGGCCACTGGCAGGGATAGTGGTCAGTCTTTTGAAGCAAGCCAGAAGATATCTGTAGGAGATGGCACCTCATTAACTGAGGGTAATGTTTTGGGAGTTTCTACCAATAGCAATGAACAACAAAACTCAACCCTCTCTGCGACGTCTGGTGCCTCCTCTCCCTCTTATTCAACCCAAGATACAAAACTTGAGGTTTCGGCTGGGCAAGACAGGCTTACATCGATCGGAAGTCCAATAAACTTCCAGGCTCAGATAAAGAAAAATACATCGGCCAATAGCTCGGTAAAATTCAGTTGGTCTTTTGGTGATGGACATGTAGGTGAAGGCCCGCTTGTTAATCATATTTACAAATATCCAGGCGAATATGCACTTGTCCTAAATGCAATTTCTGGGAATACTTTTGCTTCTAGTAGGCTCAAGGTTTTAGTGATAGATCCAGAAATTTCTATTTTTGATAAAGGAGAACATGTTGAAATACTAAATAATTCAAAGTACGAGATTAATTTATTTAAATGGAAAATTGTGAGTGACAATAAAGGCTTTATTTTTCAACCAGATACTATAATTTTCCCAAAATCAAAAATAAAATTGGATAAAAACTTTTTTACTATGAGGGGAGAAGATAGCTCAGGTATTGTTTTAAAAAATTCTATTGGTGACGTGATCGCACACTCTTCTTCTTTAAAGGAGATGGAAAAAATGAAGCAGGAATTAGAGGATGCCAAGGTAGAGGTTTCAAAAATAATTGATTTGGCTGTTGCTATAGGTGCTGTTAGAGAGCTTCGTCCGCAAGTTTCCCTAAAAGAAACTGTACTCAATAAGATAGAGGGAGAAAAAATAGCGGTAGATACCGGGAAGACCGACGTACTTGACCAAGACGTTTCTAGTACTAGTTCTGAAATTATATATGAAGCAGAGCAGACGGGGCTTGTTTATAAGTTGACAAATTTCATAAAAAGGTTATTTTATGAGTAACGGCTTCAAAGACTGTGGGTTGGGGATCTCAAGATTTATCTAGGAGTGCCCATAAATCCTGCATAGGAGTTTATCTCAATTGTTGCTGCCGTTTGGTCGAAATTTAACCAGTTTTTAGGTATGTGCTTAGCATATGCCACAAAATTTATGGCTATTACAAAAGAAAAGAAACAAAGTATAATCTCGAAACTCGAGGATGTGCTTAAGACTTCAAAGTCTGTGGTTTTTGTAAACTTCAATAAACTTCTAGTTAAGGACGTTTCTGAAATAAGAAGGTCTCTAAAAAAAGAAGGTGTTGGATATACAGTAGCCAAGAAAACTCTTGTAAAAAGAGTGTTTGGTAATTCTTCCACAAAGGGTGAGATTCCTTCTCTTGAAGGAGAGCTCGCTATTGCTTACGGAGAAGATCCACTTTCTGCATCAAGAGAAATACTTGGTTTCCAGAAAAAGTTAGATGGGAAGGTGAACATTGTTGGGGGTATCTATGATGGTGAATACAAAACTAAGGAGGAAATGTTGGTAATCGCTTCGATTCCTTCTATACAAGTACTTCGTGGTATGTTTGTAAATATCATCAACTCTCCTATACAGAGATTTGCTATCGCTCTAAACCAGATAGCTGAGAAAAAGGTCTAATAAAATTAATAATTAAATTTAAAAATATGTCAGAAGAAACAAATATTCCTGCAGCTACAGAAACAGTAGAAGTACCTGCTAAATTCGCAAAGATAGTTGAAGAAATAGAAAAGATGTCAGTGCTTGATCTTAATGAACTTGTAAAAGTTTTTGAAAAGAAGTTTGGTGTGTCAGCTACAGCTGTGGCTGCTGCTGGGCCTGCAGCTAGCGGTGCAGCTGCTGCAGAAGAGAAATCTTCATTCGTAGTGGAGCTCACAGATGGTGGTGCAACCAAGATTGCGGTTATAAAGGTTGTTAAGGAAGCTCTTGCTCTAGGTCTCAAGGATGCTAAAGACAAGGTAGACGCTGCTCCTTCTGTGCTTTCTGAAAGCATGAAGAAAGAGGAGGCAGAAGCTCTCAAAGCTGCTATCGAGGCAGCAGGAGGAAAAGTGACATTGAAGTAAATCTTTTTATTGTAAAAGGAAAAATCAAAAAATCCCTTCACGGGATTTTTTGATTTTTTTCATGTTTGGTAATAGAATGCCAAAGATGAATGTATTAGAAAACTTATTTGGCCTGGGGACGAGAGTTAAACTCATAAAACTTTTTCTTATGAATCCAGACTCTGTTTTTGATGCGCAGGAAGTTTCGGAAAGGCTTTCTATTTCTCCTGTAGTGGCTAAAAAAGAAATACATGACTTACAAAAAACTGGGTTCATAAGAGATAAGTCTCATTTAAAGGAATTTAAGAAGCAGAAGGATAGGACAATAGTTTTGTCTAAAAAGCGTGTGGATGGCTGGATCTTAGACAAGAGTTTCCCTTATCTCGAACCACTCGAATCTTTTATTTCAAACGTAAACCCATTTAAAAATAGGGAAACTGTAGACAGGATACTCCGCACCGGCAAGATACACCTCCTCCTTATTTCTGGAGTTTTTATAAAATATGAAGATGCGAGGGTTGACCTCCTTGTTGTAGGTGATGATATAAAAAATCACCAAATCGAAAATGTGATAAAAGAAATAGAGGCTGAAATTGGTAGAGAAATAAAATACGTTGTTTTTGACACCTCTGAATTCAAATATAGACATTCTCTTTTTGATAAACTCGTGATGGATATCATTGAATTTCCTCATGAAAAAATAATAAATAAGCTCGGTATTTAGGCTTTTTGATCGTAAACTCGATAAAGGGGATATCCACAAAGTATGTTGTAAAAACCCTTGTTCGATGTATATTTTATTGTGTAATTACAAGTTTTTAATATTAGTAAATTTATGACAATAAGTACTTGGAGCGAAGTTTTGACACTTTCTTTCCAGAATCTGTGGTATGGCGTGGTTGGTTTCGTGCCAAATCTGCTCGCTGCTGCAGTAATAGTTTTTGTTGGTTGGGGTATAGGAGCTATATTTGGTAGGGTAGTGTCTCAGATAATAAAGTCTATAAAAGTAGACGATATGCTAAGAAGGGCTGGTGTTGAAGACTTTCTAAATAAGGGAGGCCTCGAACTTAATTCGGGTGACTTCTTGGGAGCACTTGTGAAGTGGTTTGTAATGTTGGTGTTCCTTATCGGCGCTTTTGAGATTTTGAAACTAAATCAAGTAACAGCATTTCTCCGAGATATACTCGACTACTTGCCACAGGTTATAGTAGCTGTGATTATACTTATCGCTGCTGGTATGGTAGCTGATGTTATGAAGAGAGTTGTGCAGTCATCAGCTATGACAGCAGGTGTTTCTTCTTCAGGATTTTTGGCCACTATTACTAAGTGGGTCATATGGGTATTTGCAATACTTGTAGCACTCTCTCAACTTGGTATAGCTTCTGCTTTTATCCAGACAATATTTACAGGACTCATAGTTGCATTGTCTCTTGGCCTAGGTCTTGCTTTTGGTCTCGGTGGTCAAGAAGCTGCCTCTAAATTGATTGAAAAGGTGGGCAAAGAAATTTCTGATAAAAGATAAATTAGTCACTCGTTTCTAAAATTAGAATACCTAAAAAACCGCTTTAAATTAAGCGGTTTTTTGGAGTTTGAGTCCATATTCCACTATCCCCAGGATCTCCACATAGAAATTTCATAGTAAGTTTGACAGTTTAAATTCGGCGTGTATACTTATGGCACATGTTTATAAGGTTTAACTTTAAGAAGCGTTAAAGAGGGTAAAGACCCTTTATGCCTTTGCGGGCAACGCTTCCGAAAGGAAGCTTTTTTGTTTCGTTTCTGGATCGCCGAGAGACCTGCAATAAATGCTAGTTTCCCGGCGGTAGAGAAGATTTCAAGTTCGGAATGAGAGAATTTTGACAAATAAAAGCCACTGCAACATCGCTTTTCGATAGACTTTGTTCTCTAAGGGTTAGCCCTAAGTGAGCGGAGCGAGTCGGAGGGGTCTTTGTTTGTTGTAAGTGGACAAAATCCCGTGACCTTTAATTTATTAAAGATTTTACGGGAGTAAGGTAAGGTCCTATGCTGTTCAACACAGCGATAGGACAAATTGCCTTTTAAGTTTGGTCTTAAAAGGCAGGATAGAATGATGAATTTTCCTTTGCCGCCAATAGGGTAGGCTTGGAAAATTTAAGGGCGTATGGTGGATGCCTTGGCTAAAGAGAGCGATGAAGGACGTGGCGTGGCGACGATATGCTTCGGGGAGGTGCCTAGCAACCTTTGATCCGAAGATCTCCGAATGAGGAAACTCATCCAAGCTTGACTTGGATACTCTCGCAAGAGAGTGCTCACCCTGGGAAGTAAAACATTTCAGTACCAGGAGGAAAAGAAACTAAAAAGCATTGCGTAAGTAGCGGCGAGCGAAAGCGCAGGAGCCCAAACCCACACACTCACTTTGTCATTGTGTTTTGTTGCATCTTTGATTTTTTGCAGAAATATAAAATTCTGTAATCAATCGGATATGTGATGAAATTTTATAAAAACACAATGCAACGATGACAAAGTGAGTGTGTGGGGGTTGTAAGGCAGAGACGTTGTATTTATACAAGGAAAGTAAAAAAATTATTTGTTAGAAGAATCTTCTGGAAAGAAGAGCCCCAGAGCGTTATAGCCGCGTAGTCGAAAACAAATAGTCTTTCTTGTCTCTGTTCTTGAGTACCTCGAGACACGAAAAGCTCGGGGGAATCTGCCGGGACTAACCGGCAAGGCTAAATATCTCTTTAGACCGATAGTGAACTAGTACCGTGAGGGAAAGGTGAAAAGTAGCCCGGTGAGGGCAGTGAAATAGACCTGAAACCATATGCCTACAAGGAGTCAGAGCGGGCCGCAAGGTCCGTCATGGCGTGCCTATTGAAGAATGAGCCAACGAGTTGATGTAAGCGGCTGCCGAAGTGGTAGACCCACGTTAGGCATAGTGAAAGCGAGCGTGAATAGCGCGTATATAGTCTCTTACATCAGACCCGAAGCCAGGTGAGCTTGCCATGGGCAGGGTGAAGTCCCGCGAAAGCGGGATGGAGGCCCGAACCAGTTCGTCGTTCAACGCGTTTGGATGACCTGTGGTAAGGAGTGAAAAGCTAATCGAACCTGGTAATAGCTGGTTTTCTCCGAAAGAGCTTTTGGGTTCGCGTCGCGTGTTCCTTGTGGGGGTAGAGCACTGGAAGGTTTGGACAGGGAGCAATCTCGCTAAACCTATCAAACTCCGAATACCACAAGTTAAAAGCGCGGCAGTTAGACGGCGGGGGCTAAGCTCCGTTCGTCAAAAGGGAAACAGCCCTTGATCTCAATTTAAGGTCCCTAAATCATAGCTAAGTGCGCTTAAGGCGGTGAAATTTCTCGGACAATGAGGATGTTGGCTTAGAAGCAGCCATCATTTAAAGAAAGCGTAACAGCTCACTCATTCAGAGATTATGCGCCGAAGATAATCGGGGCTAAGCTATGTACCGAAACTGAGGGTTTGTAATTATTTCGATAGTTACAAGCGGTAGGAGAATATTCCGCTCTGCTGTGAAGGTAAAGGGGTGACCCATACTGGAGCGTGCGGAAGTAAGAATGTTGGCACAAGTAACCACAAGGCAGGTGAAATCCCTGCCCGCCGAAAGACTAAGGTTTCCTTTCCGATGTTGATCAGGGAAGGGTTAGTCGGGCCTAAGGGAATGACGAAAGTCGCACCCGATGGACAGCAGGTTAATATTCCTGCACCTGTTTTTATTTCGATGGAGTGACGGAGTGTAGTATGCAAAGCACATTATTGGATTTGATGTCTGTGCTGTAAGAGTGTTTTCCAGGAAAATCCGGAAAGCTGAATTTAATTTCGCCTCAAGCAGTATGGCAATTTGTGGCCTCGGCCATGAAGAGTTTGCAAAGCACGCTTCCAAGAAAAACTTCTAAGGCTAGGTAAAAACAGACCGTACCGTAAACCGACACAGGTAGTCAGGTCGAGAAGACCAAGGCGAACGAGT
>CAZPQX010000005.1:0-55721 GCA_964589445.1 uncultured Candidatus Saccharibacteria bacterium
CATTTCTTACCAAAAAGAGGTCCGTACCAAATGTACCCGAGCACCATAGCGAGCACACCACACACAAGCACCGCAAAATAATTTATTTCCATATTTTTATTTATTAAAATACTAATTTAAACCTTCCTACTATCATACCCCCAATGGAGCAAGGCCTGGCGTTGGATGGGGCGGCATGCGAGGTCGCCTACCCTACAGTTTTTAGCCACCTGTGCCAAATGTCTTTTCATAGCCACCCACCTCTTGATTTGCCTTTCATCATCTTCGCTACGGCGACCGAGGTAATACCTACAATACCACTCGAACCACCCATGCGGATCTTGAGGGTGTATCCAACCCTTCTTCTGCCAGATAGAAAGTGGCTGACTTGCCCCGACTTTAAAGAAGTTTAGCTCATCATTTTTTTCACCTGTCTTTGAAAGTTTAACTCCCTTAAACCAATCCTCAGGCAAATCTTTAGGCACAAGACCTTTGACGCCGATGAAATACGCGCCACCAAAGACGCCGATTTTGAGCATTTGCTTGGGGGTGAGATCAGGCTTAAATCTTTTATCAAAATTCTTACCCTCTGGCTCAGTAATAAGATACTTGTAACCTTTCTGAAAATTATCGCTGTATGTAATCTGCTTTTTCATTTTAAGGAATATTGACTAGATACCAAACGAGCGATATGAGAGAGCCCCACCAACCCAAAACCGAAAAGACGAAACTCACTGCGATTTTTCTCTGCAAAGATGCGGGCAGTATCTCGCGCGACCTGCCTTCTGACTCTCTCTCGAGGAGGCGCGGACTAACATAGAAACTCAAAAATATACCGTTTACAATAAGTAGCAAAGTCAAAATTGATTGAAACTTTATAAGTACAGTGAAATCAGAATTGCGATAGAAAATACTGCCGCCTATTACCACAAAAAATATTCCTATCCAAATGAGCGGTTTGGTTATCTTGTGAGTGCGTATAGTAGCCTCTGTCCAGTAAGCAGAGTTCATACCAAAAAAGCCGTGCAAATCAATCACTGTGACAGCGCCTAGGCCTATCACAAACCCAGCGAGCATTATAAAGAGTCCAAAGAAATCCAACATAATTATATTTTACATCTTTTTTGGTACTTTGATAGCGAGTAAGTTCAAGCCATTTTTAAGTGTGTGATAGATAGCTCTTGTGATGGCTATTTTGTAAGCAGAGGAAGAGTCGCCTTCGTCGATTATCTTTTCATTCCCATAAAAGCTATTGAAAGAAGAAGCGAGCTCGGTGAGGTAGGTGACCAAGTGGTGCGGAGCATATTCCTTAGCAGACCTCTCCACAACTTCCGGGAAACGATATAACAATTTCTCAACTTCCTTTGTTTCCCAATTTTCTGATTGCTTAATTCCGCCCTTTAAAAATACACTTACGAGCGAAGCAAGAATGCCTGAGGTTTTTTTTGAAGGCTCAGCTTTCTCCAAAACAGATTTTGCCCTCACTGCCGTGTACTGCAGATACGGACCACTGTCCCCTTCAAACGAAATCGACTTTTCAAAATCAAAAATTATATCTCCCCCTATCGCCTGCCTTAGTATCGAGTATTTTATAGCAGCAATCGCCACCACTTCCGCAATTTCCTTTTTTTCTTCTCCCGAGTATTCTCTATCCTTTAACCTTTCTTTTACAAGCTCCTCGACATCACTTATTAAATTTTCTCCAGTTATGACATTGCCTTTTCTGCTAGACATCTTTCCCGTAGATAACTTTAAAATACCATGAGACAGATGTAGAGTTTTGTCTGCAATATCGGGGTTTATCTGCCCGAGCGCTTTGAGCATCACCTTAAAATAACTATCCTGCTCATTGGCAGTAACTATTATTGATTTGTCCGCTTTATAGGTACTATATTTTCTTATAGCATGAGCCACATCTTTAGCTTCGTAGAGAGGCAAACCTTCTTTGGTAAGAAAGACTCGTGTGTGCAATTTTTTATCATAATTCTCTCCTCTAAAAATTATTGCTCCTTCGCTCTCTTCAAACACACCTTTAGCCAAAAATTCCCTCACTATTTTTACAGCATCTTCGGAAACCTCACTTTCAAAAAAGTAGAAATCAAATTTTGTATTAAGCTTTTTATACAACTCTTCAAAATGATCTAGGCTTACCTTCCTTCCCCATTCATATATTTTATTGATTTCTTCGTCGCTCTTTTCAAATATTTTTTTATTCAATATTTTTATTTCCTCCTGGGACCCTTCATCATCTTCATAAGCATTTGCGCCAAGTGCATAAGCCTCTCCCACATAATCAACTTTCTCTCTCAGAGCACCATCTGTTATGCCACCCCTTTTCTGTATGCCCCATACAGCCTTCGCGATGTGTAGCCCGACGTCGCCCTGGTATGTATTTCTCTTTATTTCTGATCCGGTTGTTTCTAATATGTTTGATACCGCCTGCCCAATCACATTGCCCATCAAGTGCCCAATATGCAGCGGTTTCAACACATTTGTGTTTGTGTATTCAACGATTATCTTACCCCCTTTAAGTAAACTACTATTTCCAAAACTATCACCCTGATTATTTATTTCCTTTATCGAATCAGCAAAAAATTGTTTGGAGAGAAAAATATTTATAAATCTTGGGGCGGCAAACTCTACCTTTTCAACTTCAGGTATTTTGTTTGCATTTAGTTTCTCAAAATCGCTCCTCGCTTCCGGACCATTTATGATCAAAGCAAAATCTCCCTTCTCGATTTCCTTTGGGTGCACCAAGACGACACTCTCCGCCCCTAAAGTTTCCTTCACCCACTTTTCAATTTTTTCCTTTATTTCCATTGCCTTATTTATACCATTAGTTTAAAGGTCTTTCTATTCCGAAAGTTTTTTGAAAAGTTTGTAGCTTGTCTCTGCGCCGTTTAGTGCACTATGTGGCTCGGGCTCTGGCTCGATACCAAAAAGCTCACAAGCGCTCTTGAGGCTCCAGCTTTTCTGATTTTTGAGCCCCCTTTCCCAAGCGATAGAGAGTGAGTCGAGGCGGTCATGGTTTGCTCTGGTACTCATTGGGTTTTCTATTCCTGCCTTGAAAAAAGCTTGGTTTATAAACCCCCAATCAAAGCTCACATTGTAAGCACAAAAAACACAATCTTTTGTTTTCTCTCCATAAATTTTTATTGCATCTCCAAGACTCATAGCATCTTGCCAATCTTCTTCTCTGTATCCGTTGTAATCAATAGCGGCCTGTACTGCCGTCTCTATATGCTCTGGTTTTACTTTGGTTTCCCACCTGTCCACTACCTCAAAAGTTTCAGGGTCAAAAACCACAAGCCCAATCTCAAGTATCTCGTGCACCAGAGGCACATCCCCGCTCGTCTCCAAATCGGTCATAGCAATTTTTCTCTTGGGTTTTCCTATCATTTTAAAATTTTATACTATTTTCCTGTACTACCAAACCCACCCTCTCCTCTCTCCGTTTCTGAAAGCTCCTCTACTTCTATGATTTCTGGGTGCTCAACTTTTTGTATAAGCATCTGTGCGACTTTGTGACCTTTTTCTATTTTATATTCTTTACCAGATAAATTTATCATCCCGACTTTGACCTCACCCCTATAGCCAGCATCCACCACCCCGCCCAAAGTTTTTAAACCATGCATAATCGCAAGGCCACTTTTGTCCCAAACTAACCCCACATATCCATGAGGAATTTCCAAAGCGACTCCAGTCGACACAGCCACAAACTCTCTAGGGTTTAGGACTACTTCTTCCAAAGCAAACAAATCGAGTCCAGCGTCACCTGCTGTGGCGTATTTTGGAATTTTTGCTTCTTTATTTATTTTTTTAATTTTTAGTTCCACTTTTTGCTCCCTTTCTTAAAACTAAATCTATCTTCCTTGCGATATTTATAAAATCCTTCTCTTTTTTGCCTCTTGTAGTTTCAGCTGCGCTCCCGAGCCTGATACCCGATGGGTCCATCGGGCTCCTTGTCTCATTTGGTATTGTGTTTTTGTTTACTATTATCCCAACCTTTTCGAGCTTGTCACTCGCATCCTTTCCTGTGACTCCTTGTGACATTGTATCGACTAACACCAAGTGACTATCAGTGCCTCCCGAGATAATCCTCCACCCGAGTTTTGAAAGTTCACTTGCGAGCACGTTGGCATTTTTAACCACCTGCTTTGCATATTTTTGGAAAGCCGGCGTATTTGCCTCCTTGAGCGCCACAGCCACAGCAGCTATTTGGTTGAGGTGTGGGCCGCCCTGAAGACCTGGGAATACGGCTTTGTCTATCAGCTCAGAAATATTTTTGTCTTCCCCTTTTGCATTTTTGATAGTCACATCGTTTCTCGAGAAAATCATGGCAGAGCGTGGGCCGCGGAGGGTCTTGTGGACAGTAGTAGTCACGATATGTGCACAAGGAAATGGAGATGGGTATGCCTTCCCCGCCACTAGCCCCGCGAAGTGCGACATATCTACCATGAGGAGCGCCCCTACACTATCAGCTATCTCTCTAAACTTTTTAAAATCCACAATACGAGGATATGCAGTGAAGCCGGCGACGATGAGGTTTGGCTTTTCCTTTTCCGCAATTTGTTTTATTTCTTCATAGTTTATCTGCTCTGTATCTTTATCAACTCCATACGCTACCTGTTCCCAAAACTTTCCTGTAGCTGAGACTTTGTGACCGTGAGTGAGGTGCCCGCCGTGATCGAGTGACATACCCATTATCTTACTATCCTTCGGCACCAAGCCCAGATACACAGCCAAGTTAGCTGGGCTCCCCGAAAGTGGCTGCACATTGACGCTCCATTTGGAAGTGAGGCCAAAAAGCTTGAGTGCTCTCTCTTTAGCCAAGTCTTCTATTTTATCTACAAAAGTTTGCCCGCCATAATACCTTTTGCCAGGGTAACCTTCTGCGTACTTGTTGGTAAGCTCACTACCTAAAGCCTCAAGCACGTCTTTAGAAACATAGTTTTCAGAAGCAATCAGATTTATAACGCTTTTTTGTCTCTTCTTCTCCGCATCAATTAGTTTTTTTATTTGTGTGTCTTTCATTATTTAGCAGTATATATCTTTTTTCAAAAAAAAGAACCGCCACACCATCATGGTGCGGCGGATTTTTCTTGTGAATTCTTTGCCCTCTCAGACTTCATCATCGATTCTTTGCGAGCGAGTTCCCTACCCAAATAAAGAGCATGGGATATGTCCGAGAGTGCGAAATCTCGAGAAAGTTGAAGCTCAACTTCTTCAGACGTTGCACCCCTATATTCTCCGATCTTCACCCCATTAAAGGAGTGTTCCACCACCAGTTCCCAGCTGGACCTGTCGAACGTAACCGTAAAAGCTCCGTTCTCGTCCATCCGAGGACCAAACTTACCCGTAACCCGATCGAAGACCTGGTCAGTCTTTTTCCCCTCCGCAATTCTTTTTGCGTTCTCAAGAGCAGAGGGGTCGATGCTTATCGAGTGACTGATAACAGTAATAGGACCCGGAACAAGGCCAGATCTTTCTGCCACAAATCTCTGAAGAGCAATCAATCCGTAGACGTTTTCTGGCCACGCATCCATAGCATTGTGAGTTCTAAACGTGGCAGTCAGATTCAAATGACCGTCGAAATCACGAAAGAAAGCAGAGACAAAACACGGACACTTGGTACCTTCGGGCAAATCTCTTCGATTATCCCAAAGGGATATATAGCAGTGGCGGGAATTAGGGGTAATCTTTAACCTTTCTGCAACAACCCCCGGTGAGTCTACGATTGCGCCATGAGATTCAAAGTACCCTCTCAGACGATTGCCGTAAGTGTAGTCGATATCCTCAGGTTTCAGAGGCTCTAGGAATCTTTCCTGATAGTCTTTGAATTTTGCCAAACTGAATCCATACCCCTTAAGAACTTCGTCTAGCTCTTCCATCGGGCTCTGGATAACCACGTGCGTATTGAGAAGCTCGATTCGAGTTTCTGGACCAGTTTTTTTCGATACCTGAGTCCTGTAACCGAATCTATAGAGACGGAAGATTAATTCGCTCCAAGCTTCCATTGGCGTAGACCGTACAATTGTGTGAGACCGAGGTTCAGAAGGGAACCTCGTCACGGCCGGCTCTGGGATTGGTGGAGGTTCCACCCTTTTATACTCTTCTGTGACGCGATCTGGCAGAGCTGCAAAGAATGCCGAGATCGACTCCTTTGTTTTTGGATCTCCCACATCTCCCAACAAGGTAAATTGAGGCGAAGAAGAAAATTGACGAGGCCAAATCCCTCCATCAATATTCCTGCTCGTACCCAAGATCCTGAAAGAGCGGGCTCCCAAGAAATCAACCTCTTCCAATCCCTGAGAAAAGAAGTTTGTAAGCCACTCCCTAGACCCAGAAAGATTTTTCCCCACAACCAAAATGTGACGTATCTGAGGGTTCCACAAGAGGTTGCGTAGCATTTGCTGCAATCCATTGCCATACAAATTTGCCACCACTGCGACTCGGGAACCCTGTTGAGACATATCTACACCCGCTTCTCCTAAAACTTTGAGAGCAGACTCCACTTTTGACCAGAGAGTAACTACTCCTACATCCCCTTCGGGATTTACGAGAGTCAGGCGCTCTCCAAAATACCGAGCTTCGAATTTCATTTCAATGTTCTCCTGCCAAGTTTTATACCACTTTGAGCGACGTATAACAATGCGCCCCTGAGCCTAAGACTCAGGGGGCAAAAGTGCCGGAGCAACGAAACGGTATGCGGTTCGATCACCGACTGAAAGAGCAAGGGAGAACACTTCTTCGATTCTCTCCCGCGAGAAGTCCATCTTGCACACCCTCACCCCTGCTTGGCCAAGCCAATTGTTGGAGAGAGAATACTCATCGTGGGTCAAAAGCTTATTCTGTAAATATTCCTTCCAAACCACAATCTTTGAGACCTTGTTGGGAATAATTGAATCTCGCACACACCCAGGACAAGGGAAATTTGTGACGTAAAGAACAGCTCCTACTGCAGAGATTCCATGCAACGAACACTGGTTCAGCGCATTCTTCTCAGCGTGGATAGCAGTACAAAAAGATTTCCTCTCCTCTTTGAGGATTGCGAATGTGCCTACACCCTTTTCAGCGTCATCATGGGCTAGGCGCTGATAGAAGCATTCTCCTTTTTCAAGACAAGTCGTAACCTCAGGAGGGGCCCCATTATACCCAGAAGCAATGATACGCCTATCTTTCACGAGCACGGCCCCAACACGGCGAATTAAACAGGAAGATCTTACCCCAGCAAGAATCGCATGGAGCATAAACATTTCATCCCAAGAAGGACGTCTAATATGCATCAAGTGTTCCTTTCTTGCCCAAGGGTAGCATTTTTTATTTATAAAAGAAAAGCGGGGACCCGAAAAGTTGGATCCCCGCTGTTTTTGTGACTACTCCTTGATGTGTACTGGGTTGGTCTGGTTGCGCGCCTCCTGGACTCCTGGGAAAATTTCGTTGAACATCCGAAACAACGCCTTGTAGTTCTGAGGGTTCCGGTATTCTTTTTTCTGATATTCACCTGAGAGTTCGTCAATTTCTTCCACAGCACCAAACCCTCCCGGCCATGGATAAGCGTAATACGGATATTCGGTAGGGACGCCGGAGACGTGAACAATATTGACAGGACTCCCCAGCTTCCTTGCTGCCCAAACCCGGTGCATACCGTCGTTAATGAGATCTATCGGGCCTGTGGCCTCCTGCGACAATTCCACCACCGGCGGCAAGAATGGTATAGGTGCATCTTTCTCAGGATCAGAACCCTCAGGCCAAAACATGAGAGCCCCCCTGAGATTGAATACATCGATACCAAATTCCTCACGAAAAACCTTCTCGATTTCCAAGATTTTATTCACACCAGGCTTCAACACGTATCGTTGAGGGGGTGTGAGAACATCCGTATCTACGATATGGCGAAACTGTAATTGGGCGTCCTGGTAAACCTTGTAGTTACCAAACCCCCTCAGTCTCACCTGTCTCAGTTTGGCCAGAAATTCATCTTCTGGCATTAATTCATAGCGTAAAATTTTCATAATCTTGACCTCGTCTTTCTAAAGATTACAGATTTGAAATAAAAAAGCAAAGGGGCTGCCATTCTGGCGCCCCTTTTAGTTGAAAGATCTGGCGATTCATATCTCGTACCGGATATGGTTATACAACTCCCACCACGAAGAGACTCTCACCACCCCGCTCGGTACGCTTTCACTTTCGTTAAACGGCCAAGAAAAGAGGCACAGATGCGGCACCTTGCCGATGAGTGGGATTATCTTATCCACATCATCATCAACAAACACATCAAGACCGAGACAAGCGGCTTCTTTGGAAACTCCATACCCCACACCTTCGATCGAGAGGGGTAAACCGTACAACTCGAGAAGTTGAGCAGCTCTATCGAGATGCACGCCAGTCCGAGCCGTAACAACTTTCAGGGTACATCCATTAGAAATGAGTGCCTGGATGTGGTGAACTGCACCATCAACGGGCTTAAACTGGTAGCTGCCGCTGTAAAGTTCATCCTTTACTGCTTCATACTGTGCCTCGCTTAGCCCACTCTCATTAAGACTAGCTCGAGAGCAAAACCTGAGATCGGGCCTTACACCGAATAGGCGCTCCGAAATCACAGGCTTCCATATTGGAGAGTCTACAATAACCCCATCAAAGTCTAGACCGATTTTCATCTAAAAACTCCTTCCTCCAAACAAAGCATACATTTTTTAAACAAAACAAAAAGACTTGCTTTACAAGTCTTTTTGTTTTTTGATTTATATTTTATTTTATCCCTTCACCTCCACCCAGGCATAATTTTTTGCTAAAAATTTGCCCGGGCCTACCTCGGCTCAGACAGCCTCCGGTTCGTTGAAGTTGCCTATTTCACTTCAACGCCCATAGACCTGCACTGCCCAGCGATTATCTTGACTGCGGCGTCGAGGTCGTTTGCATTGAGGTCTACCATCTTCACATTTGCTATTTCTTCGAGTTGCTTCCTTGTGATAGTACCCACCTTGCTAGGAGCCTTGCCTGAACCTTTCTCCACACCTATTGCCTTGAGTATAAGACTTGAAGCAGGAGGAGTCTTGAGAACGAAGTCGAAGGTCCTGTCTTCGTAGACATTGATTTCAGCAGGTACTGGACCTGACATTTCTTTGGTAGCATCGTTGAATTGCTTTACGAATTCACCAATGTTGATACCAGCAGGACCTAGGGCAGTACCAACAGGAGGCGCAGGAGTTGCCTTGCCGGCTGTGATAACGAGCTTTATTTTTTTGGTTATTTTCTTTGCCATATTGTAACGGTCTTACACTACTATAATTATATTGTTTTTGCAATTGGATATCTAAACCAGTTGCTTTACTCCTTAAATCTTTTTGACTTGCAGGAAGTCGAGCTCTACTGGTGTTTCCCTACCAAACATAGCCACGAGCACCTTCACCTTACCCCTATTTTCGTCCACTTCACCCACCTTGCCTTCCAAATCCTTAAATGGACCGTCTGCAATCTTTACAGCATCATCAACAGAGAGGTCGATATTGTGCTTTACCTTATCAGAATTCATCCTTGAGAAGAGCTCGTCAACCTCTTTTTGATCTAGAGGCACTGGGAATACTCCCGAGCCAACGAAGCCAGTCACACGAGGAGTATTCCTCACTACATACCAAGAATCATCAGTCACTATCATGTCTACCAAGATATAACCAGGATAGATTTTTTCTTCCTCTTCTATTCTTTTATTGCCCTTCACCTTTATTTTCTTTTCGGTGGGTACTATAACGTTAAAAATTTTATCCTCCATTCCCAAAGACTCAATCCTCTGCTTCAAGTTCCTCATCACTGTATTTTCGTAGCCAGAATAGGTATGTATAGCATACCAGTTCCTACCTTTTTGTATTTGTTGTTTAGACATGTACTTTTATAAGTTTTAGATTAAATAAACAAATTTAGAAGTCTTGAAAAGACGAGGTCAAATAGTCCCAAGAACAAAGAAACAAAAACTGACACGACTACCACCACAACAGAAAAAATAATTGACTGCCTTTTTGTAGGCCAATTTACGTGGCTAAGTTCACCCTGAGTCTCCTTTAAATAGTTAATCAATCCCATATATTTTAATTATATCAAAAAACCCCTTTCGGGGTTTTTCTATTAAATTGTTGACCTTATTATACAGGAAAGAAATCCCTTGTCAAACCTATTTAAGCTCATAAGTAATGCTTATATCAGCAGTGATTTTAGACTCACCTTCAGGAAGGATAGCCTTCGCAGGAGCCGCAGACATAGATCTCATATCACCACCCATACCCTCAGCGTAATAAGGCATAGGCATACTTGTATTGTCGTTGAAATACATGATTTTACCGAGGCGCACTCCAAGCTGTTTTGCTAGTACCTTAGCCTGTTCCTTAGCTTTGTTTATAGCCTCTTCACGAGCCTGTGCCACAAACTCTTCTCTGTTGTCGACAGTAAACTGTAGGCTACCGATATTGCTTACATCAGCTGCACCAACCTTGGTGACAAGGTCAGCAGCCTTTTCTATTTCCCTTACTTTCACCTCTATAGTCTGACTTACTTCGTAGCCATTTAATACATTTTTACCAGAAGGACAAACGACCCCAACTACCTGCACACAGTAAGCCTGCTCCCATTCATACTTTGGATAAACATTATAGCTTATTGTCTTTATGTCCTTATCCTCGACACCAGCTTCCTTTACAGCAGCAAGACCTTTTTCTATTTTCTGGTCAAGTTTTTGCTGTGCTTCTGCCACCGTATTTGCAAGCTCTGTCACAGAAAAGCTAAAAGAAGCTACATCAGGTATAGCATAGGCCTCACCCTTACCATTTACAGTTATAGTAGACTGAGGATAGACTTCATCCCCTGCTCCAGGAAGTCTCTTGAGATCAGTTATTATTTTTACCAAAAGAAACGCAACGAAAAACATAAGGGAAAAAGAAACCCACTTTGCGATTCTCTTTCCCTCTCCCTGTCCAAAAAATTGATCAAGCATGTTTAGTAAATTAGCTTTTAACAAAAGTAATTTTAACACAAATCAAGTAAGTTCTCAAAAAGGCAAGCGACAGTAAGCGGCCCCACCCCACCTGGCACAGGAGTGATGGAGGTGACAATAGGCTCGACTTCGTCAAAAGCCACATCGCCCACTAGTTTTGTTTTTCCTGACTCTCCAATAGACACTTTATTGATCCCTACATCAACCACCACTTGCCGGGAATTTACATAATCTTTGGTGACCAAACCAGGCTGCCCGGCCGCAGAAATCACGATATCTGCTCCACTACAGATTTGAGTAGTGTTTATAGTTTCTCGGTGGCAAACTGTCACCTCCGCCCCAGATCGCCTCAAAGAGTTAGCTATAGGTCCACCAGCTAGCCTAGACCTGCCTATTACCACTGCTTTTTTACCCTTTATTTCTATTTTATGAAAGTCTAAAAGAGCCATCACCGCGCGTGCAGTAGCTGGGGTCACAACGGTCTCACCTTCTGCACCCGACCCCACTAAACCATCGGCATCTTTATTTTTAGATATGCTTTCTAATAACTTTTCTGTATTAAAACCATACGGAAGTGGCAACTGCACTATGATCCCATTCACATTTTGATCTTCGTTTAATTTTTGGATTTCTTCAATCAACTTGCCTTCTTCTATAGCCACATCAAACTTTTTGAGCACCACCCCCACTCCCACCTCCTCGCCAAACGTTATCTTATTTCTTATATAAATATTTGAGTCGGGCCTGTCTCCGACCTGCACGATAGCCAAAACAGGCTTTTTCTCTAAGCCTGTAATCCTTTTTATCAAATCCGCCTTTATTTTCTCCCTCACCGGAGCGCCATACAAAATCTCTGCCATGCCCGAAACTATATCATGTTTACTGTCAAATCTTAAAATAAAATATGCTATCCTTTTATCATGGGAAATAATGGTAAATGGCAAAAGCTGAGAGAAGTAATCTTTGTATTTTTCATTCTTGCGATTATCGCAGCGCTGATTGTTTACTATATTTTTAAAGACAATATCTCGCTGGAGGAATTCCGTTCTGTGATAGACAGTTTTGGCATTTGGGCTCCCTTAGTATTTATTCTGCTATTCGTAGCCGGCTCAATGTTTATACCCTCTACCCCATTCATGGCCGCAGCCGGAATATTTTTTGGTTTTAAATACGGAATTATTTACACCACCATAGGCGGTATACTGAGTGCAGTACTTATGTTTTTTATATCTAGAAAATTAGGCAGACACTGGGTAGAAGGTGTTTTGCAAAAGAGTTATATGAAAAAACTCGACGACTACAACAAACGCCTAGAAGATGGTGGCGCCATTTGGGACATAATGATTTTACGCATCATGCCAATGCCTTTCAATGTATTAAATATTTTAATGGGTGTTTCTAGGATAAGTGCACAGGAATACATAATAGGAACAATCTTCGGACTTATACCCAGCAACATAATTGTTGTTTACGCCGGGACTTTTATAGCAAAAATATTTTAATCCTAGTTTTTGCTATCCCCTAAAATTCTTTCTATATCTTGTACGATAGACTCGAGACTTTCATCAGACTTGATAACATACCCGACTGCCCCCATAGCCATCACATCACTGATTTTCTTTACACTTGAAAGATTGGAAGAAACCAGCACAGGAACTTTTGGTAAATTTTCTGATTCGTTTAGTTTTTTAAGAAATGCACCTCCGTCAACTTTTGGCATCATAAGGTCAAGCACCACAAGATCTGGTTTTTCATCTTTTAGTTTCTGGAGTCCTACCTCACCGTCTTCTGCTTGTACTAGAGTGTACTTTTCTTTAGGAAGAGCAGCTTCTAGAGTTTTACAAAAAAACTGATCGTCATCTATAACCAAAATCTTTTTCATAATATACGAAATAACGAATAAATTAACGAATGGTTACAAATTTAACAGAGCAAAATAACCTAATCGCTAATATCCATTTTAGCACTAACTTAAAGGGATAGTAAAGAAAAAGCTACTACCTTTACCCTCTTTAGATACAGCTCCCACTTTGCCATTATGCGCTTCAGTTATACCTTTAGCTATCACGAGCCCTAGGCCGGTACCCTTTTCGTCTTTATTTACAGGAGATATTTTAGCCTGCTTGTATGTATGGAAGAGTTCTTTAAGGTTTTTGTCGGGTATACCCATACCAGTATCGGTCACCACAACACACAAAGTTTTTTTGTCTAAAGAAATATCGTTTTTTAATGGAAAAGATGGGTATTTGGTAGCATCAATGGTTGGCCAATAGCTATCAGCTCCCGCTACAAAAGCAGAGACGATCACAGATCCTCCGGCAGAGGTAAACTTCAAAGCATTGGATATGAAATTATTTAACACCTGTTTTAATGCCTGAGGATCAAAATCAGCAAACTCAGGCAAATTTTTATCAAAATATTTATCCATTAAAACCTTCCTCGAGTCAGCAGATATTTTATAAAAAGCTATCCTGTTGTCTATAATATCTTTTATACTTGATTTCTCTTTTTGAATTTCAAACTTACCGGCCTGAAGTTTAGAAAGGTCGAGTATATCATTTACGAGTTCCAGCATTGAAGCCGAGCTCTGATGGGCCATCTTTAGGTATTCATTAAACTGAGGTGAGCTTGCCACGATATTGCCAGAGAAAATAAGTTCCATTATTTTCTTTATACCATCGAGTGGTGAGCGTAGCTCGTGCACTATCATTGAAGTAAATTCCTCCCTCACCCTCTCGAGCTCTATATCTTTGCTTATATCATGGAACACAACTACCCCGCCCAAATTCTTCTCTCCACCCCTTAGTGTGGGGTGAGAAACTGGATAAACTCCGATTTCAAAAAATGTATCATTTATATTTATTCTCTCAGATATAAAAGAAATTTTTTTGACAATAGCCTCTTTTAGTTTGCCGTGCACATCAAACTTGCCTCCTAAAGCATGCACAAAATTAAATATATCTATCTCCTCACCTTTTTTCTCTGTGTAATTTATTATCCTTCTAACAGAAGGGTTAGCTACTATGACCCTGTATTCACTATCCACCATCAAAATACCGTCCCCCATACTGAGCACCATGGCATTTAGTTTTCCCTTTTCCATATCCACCACTTCCTGAAGCCTTGATACGGCTTTTGAAGCTTGCCCTGTTATTTTGTACAAAATATTCATATCTGCCTCTTTGTACAAACCTTCCTTTGAGTGAGCAACAGTAAGGACACCCGCGACAGAGCCGCTAATAACAAGTGGGATATTGAAAAGAGAGCCGACTTTTTTAGGAGACTCAGGTAAAAGTATCGCTCCAGAAACCATTTCATCCACCATCGAATCTGTAAACTTTTTGTCTGTTATAGCAGAGAGAGAACTTATCATCTTTTCCTTTAGGTCCTGCATAAAAATATCCCCTACCGACTCCTCGACGTGTGTTTTTATTTTTAGCTTTTCAGGGACGATGACTGCGTAAGACACTGCACTATATTCGATAAACTGCCTTAGCGACCCTGTTATGATCTGCAATATTTCTTCAACATCAAGAGAATAGCCGGTCCTTTCACCGATTTCTTTAAGTATTGCGAGTTCGTATAGTCTACGTCCTGACTCCTCCCTCTCCTTTTCAATCTCATCTTCAACTTTCTTGAGAGAAGATTTGGTATTGATGGCAAAAAGAAAAGAAGAAATAAAAAGAAAGAAAAACAATACAGCGCCTAATATAAGCGCCAAATCCATATTAAGTAGTCATTATACCCTTCAGAAGCTTGTTTGCTCCGACCACCATCAATATATATCCTGTAGCAAAAAGGGCTGTATTTATAACTCCAAACCAAGCGTCTGGGAACCAGTTTTCCAAAAATATCGAAACACTACCAAGGACAACAAAGACCATTCCTCCGGCTATGAAGTTCAAAACAGATCCAAAGAGCCCTCCACCCATCCTAGAAGCTGCTCTAAACACAAAAAAGGTAGCGACTACACCTATGACAATAGATAGAAGCAGAGAGAAGTCACCTGCAAATATAGAAGCATAAATTATACCGTCTCCAGAGGCTGCATTTTCTCTACTTTGAGCAATTACAGCTATAGGAAAGAGGTAGGGCGTAATAAATGTTGCTAAAAACTTTAGATTTTTCATCTTATTTTATGTCAGTTTTAATAGAAGGATATTTTTGGAATATCGAATTTACAGCATTTTTAACTATCTCACCGGAAAGAGAGACGTATTCATCTATGAGTTTTTGAAGGACGACCTGCTCATTGCCACCTACTTCAGTCACTACACCACTATCATTTACTTGAAGCCCTGGGACATTCCTAGCCTTCAAGACAGCTATCTGAGGACCTAGTATAACAACCTGCTTCTGGATTATTTCGGTGAGCATTGACTTGTAGTCTTCGTGTGATGGTTCCATATTTTATCAGTTATTTGTTTAAAAAAATTGTAACACAAAAAAATAAAGCTAAATCTTATATTGTGGATTATTTAATAGGCTTAAGATTTGAAGCCATTCCGATTGCTGTAGCTATAATGACCAAATTTTTGATTATATATTGCCCTTCAAGAGTGGGTATCAAAAAACCATTCCATGTTTCTGAAGTAAGAAGAAAGAGAGGCCCGGCGGTAGTTATCATATGAATAAAAAGAAGAGGTATAACAACCCTTTCAGTTTTTGGGATAATAAATAAAACACCTATGAGACACTCAAAAAGCCCGAAAAGAATAATGAAACTAGAAAATTCTATTATTGGAATTGTCCTCTCAAATAAATTTTGGACCAACCCACTCGCTGGGCTCTCGCCTATAACCTTAAGAAAACCAAACCAGAAAAATACGATAAATAAGGCAAACCGGGCAAACGGCACAAACATTTTTCTACAAAATGCGATTATCTTTAAATCTATATTAGAAAGCATTCTTAGATTATAAGATATTTATAAACAATAAATCAATGAGAGTGCATGTGCCCAGAAATATTTTCTATTCTTTTTTCTTGTTCCTCAACGACAGAAATATCTAGATTATTGGTATTATCTTTTTTAAGCATAGCTACGGCTACGATAGTCGTGATCGGCACAGTAAATATAAGCCCAATGCTCCCCACCATCGTCCTCACTATCTCTGTGGCAAATATTTCCCTGTTTAAAGTTACCAAATAGTGTTCACTTGCAGATTGATAAAAAAGAAGGAGGAGTGGCAGCGAGGTGCCCACATAAGCAATAGCCAAAGTATCCACGAGAGCACCGATGTGCTCCCTGCCCATCCTCATAGCTCGCTCATAAATTTTCTTTTTACTTACATTTGGAGCTATATGTGAAAGCTCTTCGACGGCTACGGCTTGACCTATAGCCGCATCATATAAGGCACCGAGAAGGCCTATCATTATCCCCCCAAAAAGTAGACCTACTATATCTATTTGCCCTCCAGAATTAAAGGTTAGATAAATCGCCTCTTCAGATTCATATCCTGTAAGATGAGTTGCTTTAACTACAAAAAAAGCGAGGAGTCCCGTCACCAACACAGTAGTGACCATACCTACCACAGCGGCTGATGTCACCTTATTAAAACCATGAGTCACATAAGAACCAAATATTATTATGAATGAAGAAACAGCTATAGTAAGAGAGATAGGAGAATATCCCTTGAGAATACCTGGTAAAAGCACGAAAATTATAAGTACAAAACTTCCTATTAAACTAAGGAGTCCTCTTATACCCTGAGACCTACCAAAAACCACTACGAGACCTACAAAAAGTAATACCAAAAAAATTAGTGGCGGCAATCTGTACTTTTCTTGCACCCCAAAATACTCGCTGCCATCCTGCCAGTCTACAGTATGCAAAACATAAAATTTCTCCCCTACTTTTAGATTTAGATAATCATCTTGTATCTCAACTACTCTCCCTACTATTTCCCCTTCGAGGATTTCTGCTTTTATAGTTTGATAAACTACTTCTCTTTCCGTTCCAGGAATATTTCTCTCTTCTTCGGAGACTATCTCGACTACCTTAGCTAACACCACTTCTTGTTTGTCTTGAACTAGCTCATTTGTCTGCGCATACAAAAAAGACGGAGCGAGCACCAAAAAACTCAAAACAATAGCCATTTTTTTCATACAAAAAATATACCACATACCGAAACCCTTTTTACATTTTTATAAAAAAGAACTCGGCGCCCCACGAGTATTTTTAAAATCAAATGTCTTAAATTTCTTGCCCTTCGCTTTGCCGAGGACACTGAAATTTTATAATCGCTTCGCTCATTAAAATTTCGTGGGTGATACATGGGAGTTGGTCACAGATAATTTATTCGCTTTGCTCATAAATTTCCGCGACCCCGCCTCCTTCATTACATTCAGTCCGGCTTTCAACATCCCATGTATCTACTCCAAAAATATACTCACAAAATGCTACTCATTTTGTTCTTTATTTTTGGGTGCCGTCGTAGAGGAAGTTAGAACTATATTTGAGAAAAGGAATGATGCGACGATCTACATTCCTGACATGCAAAGTATAGCAGTTCTTGGGTAATTTTGGCTCTTTTTGGCTCTTAATGGCCTAGGAGCGGTTAGGGGAAATCAGCGAGTTTAGGGCGGGTTTAGGGCGAAATAGGGCAATTTAGGGCAAATAAGTGCAAAAAAGAACGCTTATCTATTGGTTTCGCTTAAGCACCCAGATCAACTTTATACTTTTCCTCGATCTCTTTTAATCTATCCTTTTCTCCCCTTTCCAAATTTTCCATTACCCACTCGGTCCCATGCTCGACATTTTTACCTACATGATCCCACATGGTATAGGCTCCATTAAAGTATTTGCTCAAAAGATTGAGGATTTCTTGAACACCAATAAATAAATCCTCAATCTCTTTATAGATGATAAGGCGCTTTTTCTTCTCCATCTTCTGATGAGCAACATCACTATTTCTTAAGGTAAGAAGGAGGTTAATTGCTGGTCCATGTTTTTTCTTTATATCTTTTATTTTTTGAAGTAGGTCTTTATATTCAGATTCGCTAATGCTTTCTTTTATAGATTCAACGAGCTTGTGCAGTGAAAACGTATCCTCATATTTTTCAGCATCGAAAAAGATTGAGAGATCAATAATAAACATCTTATAAGCCCCTGCCATAACTGGATGGAAGAAATCCCAGTGCTTCCTAAAAATATCGACATTCTTCTGTGCAACTTCCGGACCAACCTCATTTATATTCATTAGCATATTCATCTTTTTCCATAGATGAAAAGACTCCAAGGCTGTAAACATTCTGTCAGTTGTGATTTGGAAATATTGCTTTATTACAATATTTTTCAATTCAGAGATGATCTGTGGAAATTCAGAATACCCATCTTCTGCCGTAAGGTGTCCTCCATTGTGGATAATTTTCATTTCGGACTTTAACATTCCAAACTTCTGCTTATTTTCCTCGAAGTAACCATAAGGATCATTGTCAGAAATGAGTAATGTAGATCGGTGTAGGATAGTCCTTAACTTATCAATATCCATAGGCATTTCTATCCATGGCTTAGCAATTTCTTTTACTTCATCAGATTCCAAGTTACTGAGATTAAACCAACCTGCCACAAACACCGCTCCGCCTACTGGAGTATCTACAGTTTGCAAATATCTAAGAATGGCTTGGCAGCCAATTGAATGTCCTATGAAATAAGTGTCTCCGTCTGGTTCACCAACAACCTCTTTTATTTTTGAAACCCATTTTTCAATCACCGGTGTATTGGTATCCGGCATATCAGGTACGAGTACTTCATACCCAATCTTTTCAAGTTCAGATTTAAGCCATGGACGCCAGTCGTCATGTGATCCTCCCTCCCAGCGATGTATGATAATTACTCTCCTCATTTAAGTATTGAAAAAATTAAAGAGATGATTGATATAACTAAGGCACTAAGAGCAAAGAGGTTGTTCTTTTTATAGAGGAGAAAATAACCAATCCTTTTATGTAACGGCCCAAGTAGTGCGTGGCCCCATGGAGTAATTCTGTAGAAAATACCTACTGGCATTTCTACAATCCGCTCTACAGCTCCAGCCTGCTCAAGTAAATAAGCTTGATGTGTTATCTGTTTATCCGTTGGAATTGAGATCTTATGTGCGAAGTGATATGCACCAACTTTCGGTTTAATTATTTTCCAGTCACAATGACCATCATTTTGTTCAATTGTTTGTAATATTAATTGTTTTATTAGAGTCATGATATTTTCCATTGTTTTACCATATTTTTGCTTTTATATAAAGGTTTCTGATTTAAGTCTATTTGTCTGATTTCGGTTATAATTGTCTTAACAAGAATAATCAATGAGCTACTACCGCAATTATCGAAAACCATATTATTACCGACGACGACGTTACGGGAATTACAGCCAACCCTTCGAACCATTAAAAGGGATCTTTATTATCGGAGCTGCATTTATTCTTCTCGGGTCCATATCATCAATCACATCTGGCAATTTTATAGGAATACTAGGAAAGATACTTGTCTGGGGTCTGATACTTGGCGGTATTGTTTGGGTAATCAGGAAAATTAAAAACCGGTCTAAAAGTCCGATCTCTAATAATCTATACATCCCAGCTGGTGCAAGTAAGGACCAAGTTGCAGCTGTGAACAGTGAGAAGCATGGTTGCAAATGCTATATGGATGGACTCACTGACGGAGAACAAGAAATTGCACATATCCTCGCTGAGGGTTTGAGCTATAAAGACTATTTTATCTTCAATAACCTAACCATCCCTTCGGATCACAACGGATCGTCTCAGATTGACCACTTGGTTGTATCAAAGTTCGGTATCTTCGTAATCGAGAGTAAGGATTACAAAGGATGGATATTTGGCAACAAGGACCAAGATAATTGGACTCAGTCATTGCCTGGCGGAAAGAACAAATTCCAATTTCAGAATCCTATACGACAAAACTGGTCCCATATTATGTCTCTCAAGTTACTTATGCCGTCTATTCCAGAGAATGCTTTCCGAAGCATAGTTGTATTTACTGACTCATGTGAATTCAAGACAGAGCCAATTGAGAATGTTGTCCACTCAGAAGAAATTGTGGGATGCATTCAAAAACATACCGACGCAAAACTGTCAGAAGAAAATCTTCATTTGATACTTGGGAAGCTTTCATATGTTTGCCAAACCGCAGATATCACACCCTCTCAGCACATTGAGAATTTACACTCGTTTCATCCTAAGTCTTCTTAATCAAAAACTAGCTCTGAAACTCCACCTCAAACGGATACATACCCATTCCGCATGTTCCCTGAAGGATTACTACTTTCTGAGTTCCAATATCGATATCTGTTGATCCTGTCTGTGGAAGCGATTTGCTTATACCGATACTTGGAATGCGGACCGATGATGAGCAATCAAAGGTTCCTTTTGTATTGAATCGAATGACTGTCGGTATACCTGCTTTAGCAATGCTCTTTCGTGGTTGATAGCCACCTTTAGCACTTATCTCGATGATCTGCTTTCCATCAACAATACTGACATTGTTTGCATTTGCTACCTGACTGGTGTCATTTCCACCTTTGGCAAGTAGAAACGCCCCACCGATGAGGACTACCGCTACTATGACTGAAATAATAGTTGCTTTCATAATTGGAATTATACTAGAAGTTAAAGACTGGCGGAATAACCCCAATCACGACCAAGCTATTAATAAGATTGAAGAGTGCGAACATGATCACGATCAGTCCGGCTGTCTTGAAGAAGACTCCGGCTTTGGAACTCTTTTGAATACTGAATGAGCTGAAGCTGATAAGAGCCAGGACCGGCAGTGTACCAAGTGCGAAAGCAAGCATTGTCAATCCTCCAGTGAGGAAACTCCCTGTTGTGAGCGTATAGAGTTGCATCGATTGAGTGAATCCGCAAGGCAGAAAGAATGTTGCAACACCAACTAGAAGCGGAGTAAGGGTGTGATTTAACTTCGACACACCATGAGCATGTTTTGCGATGAACTTCGGCATCGATGGCTGGAGTTTCTTGGCCCAGTGGAATGTGTCGAGAAGATTGATACCGAGAATAAGCATGACGATACCGATAATCAGGCTCAGGATAAATGTTGCCGAGGTGTTGAGCGTGAATGCCGATCCTATTGCACCTATCACTCCACCAAGAATAAAGAATGAGGCAATACGGCCCCCATGGAACATGAGTTGAGGTTTTATCTTGTCACCTTCTTTGGCAAACGTTGCAGACATCGAGAGGACCAATCCACCAACAACTGCCATGCATGTTGAAAGTGACGCAATTATACCGATAACGAATGCTGTGCCGTATGTTACGTTGCCAGCGCTAACAAGATTAACGATTCCCATTTTTTGTAACACCACGAAAAGCACAGCGAATCCGAGTGCAATCGGGACCGCAATCTTGAAGTCTCCCCATTTAGCATTGTGCTGCTGTTTTTCAACCGAAACAGTGTAGCCATGAGGCTTTAGTGGGATAGTAAGTTCTTCTGCAATCTGCTCCTGTGTCTTATCACCGAAGTCTCCGGTAACTTCTACCGAATGATTTTTAAGACTCGATTTAACGTGAGTGATATTGGGTAGGTCCCCAAGCTCGCTCTCGGTCATAAGCACACAAGCATTGCAGTGCATGCCATGTACGTGAAAGGTAAGTGTTTTCATAATTGATAATACTTCTCTGGGTTATATAACCTCTCCTTTTTTCTCAAGCATCATGTGATGGATGGTTGCAATCTGAAGCCATGTGGCGATAAGGATAAGAATCGCAGAACACGCTAATGCATCCATTTTTGTAATTCCAAACACTAGATTGTCGCCACCGCCGATGAGTGTTCCTATAAATACTATTACTCCAACAAAACCTGTGATAACACTTCCTACATGCATTACTTTTGATATTTTCATATATTTTTATGTTTAATTATTTTTTAATAAGTTTATTTGTACCACTGGGTATACCAAGCCTGCATTTGCTGAATTTCTTTTGATTGAGATGAGATGATGTTCTTTGCGAGCTGCTGCATCTCAGGTCGGTTGGTCCCTGACTGAAGCATATTTGCCATCATGATCGCCAACTGGTGATGTGGGATCATTTCTTCGATAAAGGCTTTGTCAAAATCAGATGCATTTTCTAGTGCAGTCATATCTTCCTGTCCGCCCATGTGCATTCCGCTCTGTGACATCATGCCTCCACCCATCATTCCGGTACTTACCTTCGGAACAGTACTTCCGAACCAGTCCTGATACCAGCCGTTCATGCTTTGAATCTCCGCTGTCTGAGCTGCAATGATAGCTGTAGCCAAGGTTTTAATCTCGGGACGCTTAGCCTTTTGGAGGGCGAGTTTTGCCATAGCGATAGCTCCATCATGGTGAGGGATCATCTGCTCGATGAAGTGCTTGTCGATTGTACCGGCCACCTGAGTGTTTCCACTCACTCTCTGGTCCGATACGGAGTTACTTCTCCAGTTCATCATTCCGTATCCACCATATCGAAACATTGGAGTGAGCACTGAGACAAGAAGAATTCCGATAACAATTCCGCCGATTCCGTATAATATTTTGTTGTTTTGGTTGTTCATATTTTTGTAGTTAGATTAATGAGTTACTCTCCGGCATACTTCACAGGATCGGCTGTAAAGTGATTCTTGCAGTGGATAGCACAAAAGTAATAGGTCTTACCTTTGTAGTCTGCAGTTGCCTTAATGCCGTCTGCATCAAGCTCCATTCCGCAGACAAGATCGAATGCCACTTCTGGATCGATAGTTTTATGTTTTTTATTTTCCTTAGACTTTTTTGTTTGCATAGATTTATGAGATTAGAATTGATAATGAAAATTCTATGCATCGAAGGACTGTTTTCAAATAGAGAAAGCCAGCGAGTAATTTCCCTTGGGCGAGTGAGAGCACGTTCAGGATCGTGCTGAATTCGCCAAAATGCAAGATTAGCTAAGAGCGAATCCTGTCGTTTTATATAAACGAATCCTATGCTGAGAAATACTGCCAAAAGAAATGCGAGCAGAAAGATAAACGGAATTGACGGGATCACGCTGAAGGATGAAACGAATGCCTGTATATGGTGGACCGACATTGCTGCGATGTTTTCCGGACATGGCGTATTGTCTACGGCTGAGGCAATACAACCGGTAGTGTGATTGGTCCCATGATTCATCGAGGTAAAACCAAACACCCCTATTACTAGGACACTTGTGATTATTAGTAATGAGAGGAGTTTTTTCATTATAGTTTTTTGGCTTTAATGCGAAGTGAATTTGATACAACCGATACCGAAGACATGGCCATGGCAAATCCAGCAAAGACGGGATTTAAAAGCCAACCGAAGACTGGATATAGGGCTCCTGCTGCAAGCGGTATACCAACGATGTTATAGATAAACGCCCAGAATAGATTCTGCTTAATCCCACGCATAGTGATCTTCGAGAGCTTGATAGCTTTTACGAGCTTAGAGATATCTCCGCCGAGAAGTGTTATACCAGCCGACTCAATCGCCACATCTGTTCCAGTCCCCATGGCAATACCTACATCCGCTTGAGCAAGCGCTGGAGCGTCGTTCACGCCATCACCTGCCATGGCAACCACTCGACCTTGTGACTGTAGCTCTTTTATTTTTTCGAGCTTATCCTGTGGCAGAACGTGGGCGACAACATCATCAATTCCCACAAGAGAGGCAATGTACTTGGCAGCCTTTTCATCATCACCAGTGAGCATAACCACTTTTATACCCAGGGCATGAAGATTTTTTACTGCCTCGACCGACTCTGCTTTAATTTCATCAGCCACCATGACAAAGCCGAGGACCTTTTCTTTAGTAGCAAGGATAACTGGTGTTTTACCTTGGGAAGTAAATTCATTAAGTTTTGTTGCGTCAAAGGAAACCTTAAGATCACTAACGAGCTTAGCGTTGCCGACAAAGTATTCAGTACCTTTCACTATTCCCTTTAGACCTTTGCCTTGTATGCCCTCAAAATTTGAAATATCTGATGTGGAAATATTTTTCTCTTGTGCGTAATTTACAATTGCATGAGCAATTGGATGTTCTGATTTTTTCTCAAGTGAAGCGAGAATTGATACCAATTCCTCATCTTTTAAATCAGAAAGATTTTGTATATCAACAAGAGTTGGTTTTCCTTTGGTGATGGTCCCTGTTTTATCAACAACAACAGTATTTACTTTATGGAGCTTCTCCAGAGTTGCCGCATCTTTGATAAGTATGCCTTCCTTAGCCCCCTTACCGACTCCTACGATAATGGCCGTAGGTGTTGCAAGACCAAGAGCACAGGGACATGCGATCACGAGAATACCGACAAATGAAACCAGACCGAATGAGAGAGCTTGGGAGAATCCTAGGTACTGTGAGCCAAAGATAAGCCATGCGCCAAGAGTGAGAAATGCAATTACTAAAACTATAGGCACGAAGACTGCTGATATCTTATCTGCTAGTGCTTGAATCGGGGCCTTGCTGCCTTGAGCGTCTTCAACCATCTTGATGATCTGAGCAAGAAGCGTTTCGGATCCAACCTTGGTGGCCTTGAAAGTAAATGAACCGCTTGTGTTTATGGTTCCGGATACGACACTGTCTCCGATTTTCTTCTGAGCAGGCATCGGCTCTCCGGTAACCATGGACTCATCGATAAATGAGGAACCTTCAGTAATAACACCGTCTACAGGAATCTTTGCGCCTGGCTTAACGATAATAAGGTCGCCGTGCTTCACCTCATTCACTGAAATTTCTACTTCCTTTCCATCACGAATGACCAAAGCTGTTTTAGCTTGAAGATTGAGGAGTTTTTCTATGGCATCACCCGTCTTAATTTTCGATCGAGCTTCAAGATATTTGCCAAGGGCTATAAAAGTAATAACCACAATCGTGACATCATAGTATTGGTAGTCCACGTTTATAAATGGACGTAGAGCTTCTTCAAAAGCAGTGACAGCAAAGCTATATAAAAATGCGGCAGTGGTTCCAATACCGATAAGCGTATCCATGTTTGCCTTGCCGTATCTAAGGAATCGATAAAAACCCATGAGGTATGGTTTACCGACAACAAACAGGATATATGTAGCTAGTATCGGAAGAAGATGGTGGATAAATTCTTTGATCGTATAGCTCATTTCAGGAACCGCCTTGTATTGAGCGAGAATATCCCATCCCATAACGAGTGCTGCGAAAATTGCAAGAGGAATGGCAGAGAATAATTTTGTTCGCATATCAGCAACTTCAGCAAGCTTCTCTTTCTTGGACTGATTGAGTCCCAGATGTGCCGCATGTTCATCTGCCGACATACCCATCGCTTCTGCTGATTGACTACCATGGTCATGTGACATTTCTTGGTCCAGAGCCAAGGAGTAGCCAAGTGGCTCTATTTTCTTTGAAAGCTCCTGCGCACTTGTTTTTGATTCATCAAAGACAACCTTCGCTTTTTCGGTCCCATAATTTACTTCAGCAGAATGGACTCCCTCAGTCTTCTTGAAGGTCTTCTCAATAATGCCAGCGCAAGAAGCGCAATGCATTCCTTTTACTCTGTATGTTTTAGTGGGATGATTCATATTTTTATTTGCGCTTGAGCTTATAAACCTTAAGAATCTCATCGACAGCTTTCTTTTCGCTACCATGCTTCATTTGGTGAACAACATGCGTAGAAAGATGATTTTCAAGAACCAGGCCCTCAATTCCAGTAAGTGCCTCTTTAATAGCCGAAGCTTGAGTAATAATGTCGATACAATACTTCTCATCCTCAACCATTTTCTGGAGGCCCCTAATCTGTCCCTCAACAATTTTTAATCGACGAATAGCTTTTGTTTTGATATCTTGTCTCATATACATACATAATACCCCCTAGGGGTATAGACTGTCAAACCAGTAAACACGCTATTGGAGAAAAGCAAAATTCGTTGTAGATTTGTATCAAATTACTATTACAATGACGCCGGTCCAGAAGATACAATTCATCAAGGTTTTAATCCACGAAAGAGCTCTGATAAGTCCTGCTGGCATTTTGAAGTTACAGCTCAATGATCAACCTTCTCTCACAGTAAAAGAACAGATTCTTATTTTGAAAAAACTCGAGCAAGAAGGCCTTATCGGTGATCTAAACATTATTGGTAAAGCGGTTAGTTTTTGGGTTATAAGCACCTTTGCCAATTATTTAAATGAAAATAAGACTGATACCGATGTCATTACAATAGAAATTGGGACCAATACCCTCTCCATCGATAAAGTCACTGCTGCAGTCCGCCTGAATGAGGTTGAGGCTATCTTTAACCCAAAGAGTCAGGAGTTCGAGACCCTTCTCAAGCTCGCCACTGCCAAGAACCATCAGGTTACCTACACTGACATCCTTGGAGAATCTGTATCTAAAACGACTAAACGTAACCTCACTTTTGTAATCAGAAATATTAAAGAGGTACTTGGTATCCTTCCAGCCAAGAAAGCTAAAAATAAGGACATCATCAAGAATATTAAAGGCTTGGGCTACAAGCTGATTACCTGATCACATTGAACCCACACTAAACCCATAATCGTTCCGTCCACCTTTCTCCTTCGGACGAATAAAGTCAGAGCGTAATGCTTTGGCTTTTTTGTTTAGAGCATTAATTAATAACTAACAATATTACTCATGATTAAAAAACGGAGTTGGTCCCAGCCCGAAGCTGATGGACCTGATGTGTTCACAACCTATGACCTTGGAGTATCGGCGGCACTCATGTGCCTTGGGTACAAGCTTATCCGCTTGGACCGAGACGATCCTCGCAAGGCTCTTTTCGTATTCAAACGAGAGGCAGAAATTGATAGCTATGCCAATCAATATTTTTCAGACCAACTGAAAGTCAAAGCTCGGTCGTTCTTTGACAGCATTAAAGCACTCAAGAATAAGCTCTACTCGGAATAGCCATGGTCTTGACCGATGTAGACATTAAAAAGTTTCAGGCACTCTACCGAAGTGAGTTCGGGAAGGAAATAAGTGCTGAGCAAGCCTACGAGCAAGGCATCAAACTTGTGCGGCTTATGTCTGCTATCTATCGGCCGATGACCAAAGAGCAATTTGAAAAGATTCAGAAGCATAGAGAATCTACACTCCCTTTATTAATCAAAAGAATTACCCAAGATGAACTGGAAACCAGACCTCAATTCGTGGAAGGAACGCAAGAGAATGAGAGCAACAAGCCTCTTGCGTGATATTCCCTTCGATCGGCTACGCCCAAAAGATAAACCAACTCGTTATTTTGTAGACAACGAGTATGTTGATGGTTGGTATGTAGCGAAGCTCCCCAGACTTTGTGGTGCCGTTTTGAATGTTCTCTTAAGGCATTGCAACACTGAAACTCAAGGAGCTTTTCCAAGCATCAAACGACTGCTGAAATTTACTGGCGAGAAAAATCCGACCAGCATAAGCAAAGCTATTCAGATTCTTGAAGATCATGGAATTATTATTGTCCAAAGAGGCCAACATGGTTTTGGCAGGTCCAATCTCTATGCATTTCAAAGCTCGATCTTTTGGAAATCTTTGGATGAAAACTCGCCGCGTATTAAGCTATCAAATTGGAAAGGAAGATATCAAAAATCAAGAAATAATGATATCAAACCCGATGATAATTCAGTAAAAAGCAGTGAAATTGATACTCTAACTAACCTAAATAATAACTCTCCTAAAGAGTTAAATAACCAAATAAAGTCCATGGCTGACCAGATGAGAATAAACAAAAAGCCACAGAGAGTTGCTATTCCAGAGGGTTCTAGCAATACTTGGGTTCCGCCCTGGCACAGGCCTGACAACAAGGGAAAATTAGGGCAAAATAGGGATAATAATGCACCTGTAAGTACGGGAGAAATGCAGGATCAGAGGAATCCCGTAAATACGGGTAAATTACGGGAAACGAATGATATCAATTTTGATAACATTGAGTCCGAAATAGCGGTGGAAAAACGGTCAGGAGATGATATCAATTCTGATAACATCCAACCGTTAAAAAACGGTGAAAAAACGGAGTTAGACGAAATAGAGCGGAATAAAGCGGAAGAACTCACAAATCCTCTTTACTTAAATAACATTAGGGATGAGGATATAAGTGCAGGCAGTGCAGGATAAATTACCATGAACCAAACTACACCAAGAACACTCTTCATATACGCCAGAAAATCCTCTGAAAGTGAGGACAGGCAGGTTCAGTCTATCGACGATCAAGTGAACCGCCTAAAGGAGCTGGCAAACAGCCTAGGAATCACTATTAAAGAAGTTCTGACAGAAGCTAAATCTGCCAAGAAGCCTTATTGCCGACCAGTCTTCGATGACATGCTCAAACGCATTCAGCGAGGCGAAGCTGACGGCATTCTTTGTTGGCAACTAAATCGACTTTCTCGAAACCCAGTTGATAGCGGAGCTCTCAGTTGGATGTTGCAGCAAGGAGTTTTAAAATGTATTCAGACGATTGATCGCCAGTACTTACCTGACGATAACGTTCTCCTTTTTAGTGTTGAAAGCGGAATGGCAAATCAATTCATCATTGATCTTAAGAAAAACAGTATGCGTGGAATGGTTGGGAAAGCTGATCGAGGTTGGCTACCCTCTCGTGCTCCTATCGGATATTTAAATGACAAACTTGAGCATATAATTATCGGGGATAAAGAGCGTTTTGATTTGGTCCGCAAGATGTGGGACATGATGCTTACCGGCAACTATACTCCTCCACAGATTTTAAAGATTGCGAATGATAAGTGGGGTTTTAGAACTGCAAAAACTAAACGAGGTGGTGGCGGTGAACTCGCCAGCAGCGTGATTTATAAGATGTTCACCAATATCTTCTACACCGGCATGTTTGAGTGGTCCGGCAAGCTGTATAAGGGCAACCATAAGCCCATGATTAGCCTTGAGGAGTATGATCGGGTCCAGGCTCTTATGGGTCGTAATGGTAAGCCTCGAGCAAAGACCCATGAATTTGCTTATACCGGCCTTATTTACTGTGAAGAATGTGGTTCGATGTACACCGCAAGTGAAAAGATAAAGTTTGTTAAGAAAACAAACACCTTTGAGAAATATGTTTACTACAACTGTACCCGTCGTAAGAAAGGCACTAAGTGTACTCAAAGAAGCCCCGTTACTCTTAAACAGTTAGAGGACCAGGTTGATATTGAACTTGAACGATATACCATCTTACCCAAATTCAAAGACTGGGCTCTTGAGATTTTGAATAGAGAAAATAATAAAGAGATTGAGGACCGAACCAAGGTCTACGAAACACAGCATAAAGCAGTCGCCGAAACTCAAAAAGAAATTGATGCTCTTACAAAGATGCGTTACCGAGAATTAATTGATGATGAGACCTTCGTAAAAGAGCGTGATGGATTGAAAGATAAAATAACAAAGCTTAAGAGCAATCTCCGAAACACTGAGAACCGAGCCGATAAGTGGCTAGAGCTCATCGAAAAGGCATTTAGCTTTGCCTGCTATGCCAGAGAAAACTTTAATTCTGGGACCTTGGAGAGGAAGCGAGAGATCTTCTCCGCACTCGGTTGGAACTTTTCAATAAAGGACCAAATAGTGAGGATTAAAGCCAACGATTGGTTTGTTCCAATAGAAAAAGCATATCCAGAGCTTGAAGCTGAATATCGTCGGTTGGAACTACAGAAATACCTTACAGCTGAGGCACGAAATGCCGCTTTCGCTCACCTAATTCTTTCTTGGGGTGATACATGGGAGTTGAACCCATAACCTCCGCTTCCACAGAGCGGCGCTCTAACCAGTTGAGCTAGTACCACCAATAGCACCCATAATTACACAAAAATATGAATTTTTCCAGATTTATCGATAATCCGGAGCTTCTTCTTCGATACCAGCCAAATGGTTTGAATATCTAGCCAAAGCATAAAGGATACTAGAAAGCCTATTGAGGTAGGCCAAAGTTTGAGAACTTATAACCTTTGGTTTCTCAATTTCATCCTGTTGAGAAGGAAAATCACTTTCAAAAAGAGTTTTATTTATCTGTTCTTCGTGTACAGCCACCACCCTCCTCTCTGCCCTCCTCGCGATAGTACGGGCGATATCGAAGATGCTACCAAGGCCCGCTCCCCCAAGCTGCTCGCGAGTGATAAAAGGAGACGCTCCAGAAATAAAGAAAGATTTGATAGGCGGCAATGTTTTTTCTATTGTGTTTATGATATCTTCAGCGTCTTTCACCTTCCTCTCTTCGATAGTTTTGTCTGCGCCAGCCAGCTCTGCCTGGATGATAAAAAGATTTTTCTGAATATCATGAACTATTTTAGATAGTTTCTCTGGCCCCAAGCTAAACCCGAGGTGATTTGCCTGAGTCTTACAAAGACCCAAAAATGAGTTTATTTCGTCTAAGCTCCCAAGTGCTTCTGCTATAGCAGAGCTCTTCGAAATACGCTGATTACAACCAAAAACTTTTGTTGTGCCATTGTCCCCTTTGCCTGTAAATAAAGCCATTTTTGTTATTTAACTACTAGTTCAATTATGCTAGCAAGCTATAGAAGTAAGTTAAAGTTGACACTTTATTTTTTTATTTTTAAATCTCAAAAACCTTATTTATTATCATTTCACTACCCACCTTAACCTTAAATTCTTTTATTAGAGTATTTGTACTATCCCCAATACTCTTTATACCGAGAAGGTATTGCCCAGGTGCACACTTCAGGAAAAATCTGCCGTTTTTATCTGTCACAGTCTTTGCGACCACAATCTCCCGCATCGACTCATGCCTAAGTTCTAGAAGCAGATTTTCTGTAGCAAGCTCTGAACTCACTATCCTTCCAGACAAATGTGGGTCTGGAATGTATTTATTTAACCAAGCAAGTAATGTATAAACTACAGCAAAAATAATATTTATAACTGAAGGATTATTTATGAGCAAAATAAATATTATTACGAAACCTCCCCAGAATAATATTTTGAGTAGCCAAGTGACAAAATACTCAAGTTTTGCATTCAACTTACCCGCACCACTTCTAGCCTTTTCTTCCTGATTCCAATCTTTTTCTACTGGATCCATTGGTATATTTGGAGCTATCACATCTTTGACATCAAGCACTTCAAATTCTTCCCCATGATAAACATTATTGAAAGCACCATCGACATAACCCTTAACTATTTCAGAAGGAAATTTGTAGTGAGTTTTTGAAGATCTGATCATATAAGTCCCTGGCCTATCAAGGAACCCGAAGCGTCCAAAAAGGTCAGTTATACTTTTCTCTACTACAAGCATAGTCTTGGCATCCACAAGCTCGACTATAGCAGGATCGATACCTTGTTTGTTTACAGCATCATACACAGTACCCCAAAATCTTCTCCTCTTTCTAAGCCCGAGAGAAGTGAGCAATCCCTGCATTAGACTTACTAAAGTAAGCCACAAATCACGCATATTACTTATACTGACCATCAAACCACCTTTACTTATAGAGTATTGAACAGCCAAAACAAAAGGTGCAATCGCGGTAGAACCTATCCCTACTCTGACTTCGTCTTCAGGAATATATTCTCTCAAACTTTTTACAGAATCTACGCTATATACAGTAAAGTTAATCAATCTTCTTTGGACTGAATTAATATTATTGAAATAATCTTTACCCAGGTTGGTTGTTTCGTTTAAGATCTTATCCGAAATAGAAGCAATAGTATCTGATATATTTTCTATAATTTCAGAAATTGCTGGTGATGAACTAGAAGGCGCCCTAGTGCCACTCCCCACACCACTAGAGGATCCGGAGCCTGAGTTTGTTGTACCGCCAGAGCCACCAACAGACTCTCCACTTCCTTCCGGAGAAACACTCTCGCCACCACCCCCAGGACCACTTGGAGCTTCAACAATTGGCGGAGTTGTTGAAGGAGGAGTAACAACCGGAGGAACAGCAGCTTCGCCACCTCCAGAGCCTCTTCCACTCGAAGAGCCCCCCGACCCCCCACCAGACTGAGAACCAGCTGATGTCACGGTAGATATGGTTATTGTATTTACGGAATTACCTGCCGCATCAGAAATCATCACATAAAACGAATATGATGTTGAAGGAGAAAGAGAAGAAAATGTCCATGTATCTGTAGAGGTGGCGCCAGAGGTTGTATCTGTCGTCACGTTTTTAAACGTATAAGGAGAAGAAGCAAGCCCTGCATGATCATCAGATGCACCAGTTATCGTAAGGGTAACAGAAGATGAGGTTACCGAAACAACAGAAGGGGTTCCAATATTGGGATCAATAGTATCAACACGAAAGGCTACACCACCTGAATTTGCCGTCGTAGTTGCCGAAGCTGCACCGTTGTTATCAGAGGCCGATACCCTCCAATAATAAGCTCCGTCAGGAATACTGCTGGTAGAATAGTAACCAAACAACCCTTGTGAAATAAGAGCTGATGTAGATGTAGCTATAGGCGAAGAAAAATCTGCACTATCATCTATGGCTACATGGTACCTCACTGTGTCGGACACATCAGGATCTGTAATTGTGAAAAATAGAGTAGGAGTGTTGTCGTTACCCCAAGATCCGTTTACCAAAGCAACAGGGCCAAGAGCTGAGGGTGGGTTTGGGTTTGAATTTGGATCATAAACAAGTTGAGCATAACTACTATAAGAATCTAGAGGGTTGCCGTTAGACAATACCATCCTAAAAAAATAAGTCATTCCGCTCAGTAAACCAGAAGGACTTAAAGAAAAGTCGAACTCAAACAACTGCCCGGCAGCGACAAGAAACGGATTATATCCTGAAGGGTTTATTTCTTCATAAGTACCTGTAGCATTTGATGTGGTGAGAAGCAAACTTGAAAGAGTGGTTCCAGAAGATAAAGATGGGTTATTATAAAAAGAAAGCGTACTTGTAGACTCTATGTTCTGCCAACCACCAGAAGAAAGATTGGATACTTGCAACCTAAAACTCTGACTCAGATCAGATAGATCACTACCACTCACAAGTAGATTCATCCTTAAACGCAAAGGATTTGATAGAGAAGAAACTGTTAGTAGTGAATTTTGCCCAGACAAAGGTGTGGTGAGTGAAAGTGAATCAGCGTTTTGATACCACCTATAATCAGCCTGCCCAAAAGACTCCCCAAAATCCCAGTTTATATTATTACCAGAGCTTGTATTGTTCCCGCCAGTTGTATCTATCGCAGTGATGTTGTTATTGTAAGAATCTTTAACATTGATATAACTCAAAGTTCTTGTACCTTGAGGGTCAATATACCAATAACTACCGCTGCTGCCGCTACGCAAATTTAGCAATTGCCCACTACTTCCCTGCAAGGTTAAGGTATTTAAAATTGTTTGGGTAGTACCATTCGCAAAAGTTAGAGTAAAAGAAGTAGATGTACTCTTAGTTAGATTATAAAAAGTATTGGATCCAGAAATAGTTTGATTCCCTCCGATAAGGCTGACCAAATTATTGTTATGAGTAAATGTACCGCCGGTCCTTACCCAGTTACCATACACATTGGTAGTATTTGAAGCATTAAATATACCGTTGCTTAAAGTGAAATCGCCAAAGACATTTAATGTCGAAGATGCTGGCTCAAAAGTACCTCCACTACCAGAAATCCTAAGTCCGCCATACGTATAGTCTTTTAGAGTGTAAGTACCCGATGTTCCATAATATTCAACCGTTGAAGTAGAAGTGAAAGTTGGGTATACACTTATCGCAGTTATCGTTTCAGAACCAATCATTTTTAGAGTTCCACCTTGGCCTCTTATTGTATTTGAAGTACCTGTCGCAGAAAGATTATTACCATTCAAGTTTAATGTACCCGATGAAATGATCAGGTCCTGATTGGCAGCATTCATAAAAAGACTAGAGAGTAAAGTGACTTCCCCTTCACTTTTATTTACTGTCACATCACCATCAAACAAGTAAGGCGGTACTGTAAAATTTTGATTAAGCATGCCTGAAGTAGATGATCCTGTAAACCTCAAATCTGTGGTACCGCCATCAAATGCACTTGCGATTGTGACATTGCCGCGCGCTTCCACCACTCCTGGGTTATGCAAAAAACCATCGTTAATATTTAGTTCATTCAAAACAATAAATGTATCCCCGGCCGCAATCGTCTTACCCGATCCTCCGTTTGGATGAAATGTTAGATTATAAAAAGTTTGGCTTTGATTAACATCCAGAGTATGACTTAGACCTGTAAATCGCGTATTGGTAGCTGAGTTAAATGTGCCACCAGATATAGTAAAAATACCAGAAAACGTCGTGGTGCCTGTCCCCCCATTAAATGTTCCTGCTGCCTGTGTATACCCCCCAGTACCAAACGTCAAATCATAATTACCAGAATTTACTATTGGTATAGTTCCCACAAAGGCAGATGTTACTGTCGCACCATTAAAACCAGCGTGAGTGTTTAGGACTATACTGTCATTTGCATCCGCCGCGCTATCTAGCCTTATTATGGGTCCTGTGCCTCCGTTTACAGTCCAAGTTTGGGAAAGTGAGTCATTGGCAAAGTCGATGACTGCACTAGAACCTTCCATGATTGAGGCCTGGATTATATTTCCCTTGGCTTGAATGGTACCAGTAGAAACATTTCCTCGACTCAAATACAAAGTACCATTCACAACCAAAATATCACCACTACTTATAGTCTTAGAGGCTATAGAGTTGGAGTTCATAATAAGATTATAAAAATCTTGAGTAGAATTTATATTTATAGTCGTGCTATTACCATTAAACTCTGTTGTGGAAGCGGCGTTGAAGGTTCCACCTGAAATAGTAAATCCTCCTGAGATAGTAGTCGTGCCTGTCCCCCCATTAAATGTTCCTGCTGATTGAGAAAATCCGCTTGTACCTATAGTCAAAGTAAACCCATCATTTAATGTGATAGTCCCTGTATAATTAGCCGCCATAGTTATACCGAGCACAGAAGTGTTGGCCGCTATCACGGGGTTACAATTTGTAACGCAAGTGTTGTTGAAAGTCACTGTGTCACCCGAGGTTGGCGTGATGTTACTTGACCAGTTGTCTCCATTGCTCCATAGCGCATCGAGCCCTCCACCGTCCCAAACATAAGCAGCATTAAATGCTTCTGAGAATGCATCTCCAAACTGGAAATTTAAATGATGGTTTCCGGCTACGAGTGTCATATGACTCACCGTTGCTATATCTTCACATGACCAATTTGGATAATAGATCACATCGCCTGAAAGGATTTGAGCTCCCTCTGTCCTATCCTCACTACCACAAAACAAAGATACAAATTCGTCCTCATCTATGGTTGCCTGGTCAGCGGGTGTGATAGTGAGGTCTGCGACGCCTACAGTAGTAAAATCAACTTCCCACATATCGCCTTCTGCTGGATGAGAGTGAACATTCAAAACAGAAACCTCGACAGTTGGGTCTACGACAACTGGGTAAGTAGCAGTAGAGAGCCACACGCTATCAGGTATGACCTTTATGACACCACCTTCGCTACTAAGCACAATAGCCGAAGAAGTATTGCCGCTACTGTCATACATCACAGGAGCCTTTATAGTGTAAAGTTTGAAAAGAGGATTTTCGCCCTTACCTTTTTTATACAAATTTATTTCCGTGTCCGAGACCTGCACGACATCAAAATCAGACAGGTTTGCATTGTATTTAAATTCTGCAGGGTGATTTTTTTCGACAAGATCAATATACTCTTTCAAGCCATTTTCGGTTGTCTCATATCTTAGATTGGTGTTTGTGTAAGCATTTTCATAGGTTAGAAAGCCTGATTCCCTCACTACCCTACTCTCCGCATTTTCAGCTATTGGACTTATAACCAACTGTTCCGAAAGACTTGCCGGATCTCCAAACAAAAATGGCTGCTCCAAAGTCCCTGGCACCACCATTTTTGCAGTACGAGTAGTCATCTCGAGTGAAGACACTTCTTTCTCTTCACTAGCTAATATAAGCTCATTATCAAAATTATTTAGAGGAATATTTAGATTGATAAAACTATGGAAAGTTTGCAACCAAAGTGAATCAACAAACAACAAAATCTCTTGTGAGTCTAAATTTTCTGGGTATTTATAAGAAAGCCTAAACTTCACATCACCGAGCGAACCAACGAGTTCAGCGGGCAACTTGAGAGAGACAGTGTTTGCCAAAAAATCAGTCGTACCCATTTGTATTTCTTTAAGAGTGCCCCAACTGCTTCCATCTTTGGAATACTCGACCACGAGAAACGCACCCTCCACCATAGCTCCGGACATCGAAATTTTTAGTTCAGCACCAGATATAGTACTTGTTGAACTTTTAGAGTTTTTATCAAAAGAAAAACCAGAAAATTCCAGGTACTCTGAATTTAAAAAAATAGGAGATTCCTTTTCAATCAAAAAACCAGAAGTTTCTTCTTGTGCATGAGCTACAGGAATAATTTTTTTCAAAAAACTTACAGTTTCTTCGATTATAGAACTACTATTTTCTGGAACCATAGCTTCAGGCGCCACTTCTTTAGGCACTATCTCCTCAGTAGGCTCGATTATTACTTCTTCTGCTACAGGCTCTTCCACAGCATCATTGGTCACCTCTTCATTTTCTAAAAGAATCTCCACATCACCAACTTGGCTTTCTTCTTCAGCTACCTCTCTTAAATTCACACCAGAGACTACTTCTTCTAAAGAAGTTTCTGTTAAATCAACACCTTCTCCCCATTCTTTAGATCCAACTTCTTGTTTTATAATTTCTTTTGAGACTTTGAGGTATGCAGAATTTTGAGTATTGAAATCTAGAGCTGTAGCTTTTTTAGCCACGTCTTTACCCCAGAGACTGCCTGTGTTCTGCCACTCCAGTTTAGTAGTTTCACCTTCCCCACCCAACATGGTGACTACACCAATATTATTTGGGTGCATCTCATCACTCTTACTAGTAAGCGGGATACTGAAAGCAAGTGCCACATCCACGGGTACCTGCAACACAAACACTGCCAAGACTAAAGCAAAAGATATTGCTCTAACAATTAAAGTTTTTCTTATGTACTTAAAGCTCAACACTTTCAATTAAATTTTAGCATCTTTAAACAATGCTAAAAAACAAAAACTGTTGAAGATGAAGATATTTATTTAGTGCGCAGAGGGAGACTTGAACTCCCACGCCTTGCGGCACACGCACCTCAAGCGTGCTTGTCTACCAATTCCAACACCTGCGCAATAGAGCCGATTATAATAGATTTTTCCAATATTTCAAAGCCAATCAAAAACACCCGCTATTTGGGTGTTTTTGATTTTTATTCTTTTGGAGTTTCTTCTGTTTTTTCAGCTTCTTCCTTTGGAGCCTCTCCTTCTGACTTTACTTCTTCAATTTCTGGCAAATCACGTATATTTCTCATCTGTCTTCTGATCTCTTTAGCCGCCTTATCTCTTATATGGTAGAGTTTTGCTCTTCTAACCTTTGATCTTCTTATTACTTCTACTTTTTCTATATTTGGAGAATATATAGGGAAAATTCTCTCTACTCCTACACCAGATGCAACCTTTCTAACCGTGAAAGTACCTCCAGCCTCCTTACCATGCTTTACAGAAAGTATTAGACCCTCAAAAACCTGAAGTCTTGTTTTGAGCTTGCCCGTCTTCTTGTCTTTTTCAATTATTTTTTGGGTAACTTTAACAGTATCCCCAGACCTCAAGTCGAGTTTCTTTCTTTCTTCTATGTTTACTGGTGATATAACTTTGTTCATGTTTTTTGTTTTATTCCCTACAAATTTGGAAAAGGTTTACTTTGAGATTATCTTTGTTTTCCTACCTTTCTTCTACTTACTATATACTTATTAGAATATTTCTTAGACCTTCTAGACTTCTGACCCTTACCTGTTGGTTTACCCCATAGAGAAATAGCTCTTCTCCTTCCTCTACCTTGTCTTCCTTCACCTCCACCGTGTGGGTGATCTACTGGGTTCATGGCTGTACCTCTCACTGTAGGTCTTATACCCTTCCATCTTGATCTACCGGCCTTTCCAAAGTTTTCAAGTCTCTTTTCTTCGTTTGAAACCTCTCCTATGCTTGCAAAACAAGTCTCTTTTACTTTTCTAACTTCACTTGAAGGCATCTTCAAATCTACCATGCCTGCGTCCTTAGCTATCACCTGCACGTAGTTACCTGCAGACCTAGCTACCTTTGCGCCACCATTAGGTTTGATTTCAACGTTGTAAACAAATGCACCTATTGGAATGTTTTTGAGCTGCATTCTGTTGCCCTGCTTTACTTCAGCATCTATAGAAGTGACAAGCTCATCACCAACCTTTATATTTTTAGGTATGAGTACATATCTCTTCTCCCCATCTTTATAAACAGCAAGGCCGATAAATCCTGTCCTGTTTGGATCGTACTCCACAGAAACTATCTTGTAAGGCACTCCTAGTTTTTCGTATTTAAAATCAATATCTCTAAGAAGTCTCTTGTGTCCACCTCCTTTGTGTCTAACTGTTATCCTTCCTACGTTATTTCTTCCTACAGCTCTCTTTACGCCACGAGTCAGAGCCTTGAAAGGAGTGTTTGTTGTGATCACACCTTTATATCCGACAACAGTGATGTGTCTTCTTGATTTAGATGTTGGTTTGAAAGTTTTTATAGCCATGGTAATTATTCAATCTTATCTCCTTCTTTTAGATAAACATAAGCCTTTTTAACTCCACTCTTTACGCCCTTCTTACCTCTAACAAAAACGGCCTTTGAAGGATTCCTAACAATGTTTATTTTTATAGGAGTAACTTTATAAAAAGCACTCATCGCGCCTGCAACCTGATCTTTAGTAGCAGAAGAAGCGATTTCAAAAGCATGCACATTACTACCGTTTGCAAGAGTGTTTGCTTTTTCAGTGATCCTGGGCCTCAAGAGGACATTTGCGTATTTTTCTTTTAGGTTTTTTTCTGCCATTTTATTAAATTATTTTTTTCTTGAAGAAAGCATTTTTATAGAATCCTCTGGGTTTGTCAGTATCAAATACTTATGATTCAAAAGATCTACAACATTCAAATCCTTAAGATCTCCCACCTCAAGATTACCAAAGTTCCTAAAACTCTTTGATACATTTTCATCCTTGGTAGGCAAAGCGAGGAAAGCAGCGTTCTTTCTCTTGCTTAGTCCAGCAAAATCCTTCACTTTTGAAAGTGAGCTTATCACGGACTTAGCATCTCTTGTTTTTGGAGAAGCAAAAGAAATATTATCCACCAAGACGAGCTCTCCATCTTTCATCTTTTTTGAAAGGACACTGAAAAGAGCTCCGACTTTCATCTTTTTGTTTATTTTCTTTGAGTAGTCCCTATCTTTCCTTGGACCATGAGAAACACCTCCACCAACCCATATTGGGCTTCTCCTTGAGCCGTGTCTAGCCCTTCCTGTACCCTTCTGCTTCCATGGCTTCTTACCAGTACCCGAAACCTCGCCACGGTTCTTTGTGTGAGCAATAGGGGTCCTTTCATTGGCTGTCATAGAAACAGCCACTTGATGAACTAAGGTGTCATTCCAAGGAGCACCAAACACCTCTTCCGGTAGTTTTATCGAAGATACTTCTTTTCCTTGGTTGTTGTAAACTTTTGCTTCCATCTTTTTATAATTAACCCCTTATTTCGAGGACAGTACCTCTTCTTCCTGGGACAGCCCCTGAAACAAGTACAGTATTGTTTGCACTATCAATATTTAAAATCCTAAGATTTCTTACAGTGATCCTTTCGCCACCATCTCTACCTGCCATTCTCTTACCCTTAGCAACCCTTCCTCCGTCTCTTCCTCCACCGCCGATTGATCCTGGCTCTCTCTCAGAGTGCTTCTGACCATGAGACCTTGGACCTCCATGGAAACCGTGTCTTTTGACTACACCCTGGAAACCCTTTCCTTTTGTAAGTCCTGAGATCGCTATTTTGTCTCCCACTGCAAAAGATTCTATTGTTATAGAGTCACCAACATTAAATTTTGAGATTTCTGATTCATCTGCCTTAAATTCTTTGATTACGCTAGGTCTAGGCAATTCCTTCAAATGTCCCTTTAGAGGCTTAGGAGTATTCTTTTCAGATCTCTTACCAGATCCAACCTGTAATGCAAAATACCCATCCTTTTCTTTGGTCTTTATCTGAGAAACAAACATAGGAGAGGCTTCCAAAAGAGTAGCCGGAGAAACAACTCCGTTATCACTGAAAGTCTGGGTCATATTTATTTTTTTTGCGAGTATAAATTTCATACAAAAAACGCCATAAGAGGCATGAATAAGCTACCAAACATTGAATAAAAATGCAAGTGCTAAAAACAAAATCCGCTACTTTTTAGGTAGCGGATTTTGTTTTTAATGTTTTTTTAAAGACTAGATTATCTTTACTTCTACATTTACTCCAGAAGGCAACGAGAGATTTGTGAGAGCGTCCATTATCTTTGGAGAAGGATTTATTATATCAATAAGCCTTCTGTGGACCCTCATTTCGAACTGTTCTCTCGCGTTCTTATAAACAAACGGAGCTCTGTTTACAGTGTACTTCTTTATTTCTGTAGGAAGAGGAATAGGACCCAGTATTTGTGCATCGTGCCTTACAGCAGTATCAAGTATTTGCTTTACAGAAACATCGAGTATCTTATATTCATAAGCCATTACTCTTATCCTGAGCTTTGATACTGCATCATCCTTTTTCGCAGTCTTCTTTCCTTTTTCTTTTTTTAATGTGCCTTCTGTCATTTTTTTAGCTTATTTAGCTTATTTTGCCGTTAGGCGTTTATTTTTGTTACAACTCCCGCACCCACTGTCTTTCCACCCTCTCTAATAGCAAACTTTTGCTTTTCTTCGAGAGCGACAGGAGCAACGAGTTTGACTTTAAATGTTGCTGTGTCACCTGGCATAACCATTTCCACACCTTCTGCTAGTGTCACCTCTCCTGTAACATCTGTTGTTCTGATATAGAACTGAGGTTTGTAACCAGTGAAGAATGGAGTGTGTCTACCACCTTCTTCCTTCTTAAGGATGTAAACTTCAGCTTCGAAATCAGTGTGAGGAGTCACTGTGCCTGTCTTTGCGAGCACCTGTCCTCTGTGTATGTCCTCTTTCTTGAGACCTCTTAGGAGGATACCTGCGTTGTCTCCGGCCTGTCCTTCATTGAGCTGCTTGTTGAACATTTCAATTCCAGTCACTGTTGTCTTCTGGGCGTCTTTAAGACCGATTATTTCAACTTCTTCACCCACCTTTACAATACCTCTTTCTATCTTACCTGTTACCACTGTTCCTCTTCCTTCAATTGAGAAAATGTCTTCAACTGGCATGAGGAATGGCTTATCTAGGTCTCTCACTGGGTCTGGGATGTAAGAGTCAACTGTCTTGATAAGTTCAAGAACTTTCTGAGCCCATTCATCACTAGCGTCTTTAGCTTCAAGAGCCTTAAGACCAGAACCTCTTATTATTGGAGTATTTGCACCATCGTAGTGGTTCTTTGTTAGGAGTTCTCTTATTTCCTCTTCAACTAGGTCTATAAGATCAGCATCAGGCACCATGTCGCATTTGTTTAGGAATACAACTATCTTAGGCACACCAACCTGGTAAGCAAGAAGGATGTGTTCTCTTGTCTGTGGCATCACACCGTCTGTAGCAGCTACCACGAGTATTGCACCGTCCATCTGAGCGGCACCTGTGATCATGTTCTTAATGTAGTCTGCGTGTCCTGGAGCGTCTATGTGAGCATAGTGTCTCTTTGGAGACCAATATTCGCTGTGGTGGAGGGCAATTGTTATTCCTCTTGCCTTTTCCTCTGGCGCATTATCAATATTACCTATTTCCTCAACTCTAGCACCGAAGCCTGCGTCCTTGTTCAAATCAAGTACTCTCAGGATAGATGCTGTCAAAGTTGTCTTACCGTGGTCAACGTGTCCTATTGTTCCAACGTTTACGTGTGGTTTAGAACGATCAAAAGCTTCTGCCATATTTTTTAATTAAAATAAATTTATAAATAATCGCGCGACACCAAAGCCGCCCTTTTTGTCAATAAAGCAAATAGTAGCAAATAAAAAAAGTGTGTCAATATCTAAAGCACTATTTTGTGTAGTTATACCTTTATGTAAAAATGCCTACTGTAGCCCTTTTTAGTCGGGACATTTCATCTTTTACTATCATATCAAAACCCTGCACTTTCCCTTTTAAGAAAGTAATTACTTTTTGATAATCTTCACCAGCGTTTGATATAGTCTCATCAAATTCATTCATAGTACCCTCGTCCATCCCCTCAAGAGACCTCTCCACCACTGACTCAAACAAAAGATTGCCTATCTTTTCTATCATTCTCTCTTGTTCGTCTGGATCCATAGCCGTAAGGCCGAAATCGGTAGTTATTTTTTTCTTTAAATCCTGATCCATCCCGTTAATTCAAAATGGCATTGCTTTTTTGAAAAGCCGCCACTTCATTTATTATATTTGTAATTATCATTATTATCGACATTTTGATTTGATTCTATTGAAAAAGCTTTTCTATGCCATTTTGTATTACGGGATCCATTGTTTTAAAATTTTAACTTTTTTATTCCAAACTTTACAGCCTATTTTTGTTTATAAGCATTAAGCAGCCCTACTCATACCAGAAGTACCATTCGGGATCTCAACTTTTGGATGCTCCATTATAAATTTGCCTAAACGCCTTAGGTACTCAACTACACTTTCATTATTATAAGGAGCCACATCAGATCCAACCATACCCACAAAGCCAGCGGCTGCAGACCTGGCCTCACCCCTCAAAAGATCTACATATTCAACCAGGTTCCTATGTTGCTGAGAAACCGAAAGCTTTTCTATTATCTTTTTAGGCAGGTCTGAATTCTCTGGTTTTGCATAAAAACCAATAACCTTAGCTGCATTTTGCTCCGAAATTTCTTTCCATTCAGGTGTATTGACCCCGTCGACCTTGCCTATTCCCAAAATCCCCTTCTTTCCATATATATTATTGACATCAATTTTCAAATGCTCTTCTATTTTCTCATTTGAGACTATCCCGGCCACAAGTTTCTTAGAGTCGCTTTGCATACTCCTGATTCCTCCATTTCTATAATCATCAATATTTGCAACTTTTGCCCCCACCGATGCTATACCAGCTTGAGAGGCAACCTCCATTTCATCGGAGACCTCATTTTCTTGGAAACTGATATTATCTATAATTTTGGATTCACTAGCCACTTTCAAATTGCCATCGTTTAAACCAGTAACTAATTTCTCACTTTTATCTAGAGTATTTGCAACATTTTGCTGTAGGCTATTTAAATTAGGCTCTTCTAATTTGGCCTGCGAGATAGACTCATCCAAACTTTTTGTTTCAATTTGTATTGGTTTTTGAATACTTTGTGAATCAAAATACGAAACATCTCTTAGTTCAACCTTCTTTTGCAATATCTCTTTTACAACATCTGGAGTTAAAGCCTTCCCTTTATTTACTGGGTCAGTGAGCCATGCTTCTATTTTTTCATTATTTATCCGAATATTTATTACATTTTCATCAGAAATACCCTCTGCCTTTTCAAAGAGCTTTTCTATTTTTCCATTATCCTCAAAAACCTTTGTGAAATCTACTTTATCTCCGACTTTCAAAGGCCCCCCACTTGCCAAATTATTTTCATTTATAAGATTACTGAGTATAAAATCCTTTTTGGCCTCAACCACTATTTCGGGACCAGTAAGTTTTTCAAAAAGTTTACTTTTTTCTACAGTGTTTCCCAAAAGCTTCCACATCGAGTCACCTGGGGCGACTTCCTGCTTAAGCACACTCTCATCACTAAAAAGTTCCTGAATATTTAAATTTTTTCCACCTTCAATAGCTGGCTCAACTACTGTGGGTCTTGGAACTGATTCTGTTACAGTACCTCTGATACCTGGCGCCACTCCGGTGACATTTGCAGAAGCACTCACTGTAGTGGTGAGACCCTCAGCCAAACCAGTAAGCATGCCGGCTCCTGCACCCGCCGCTATAGTAGTACCAATTTTTTTGGCAGAAATTATTATTTTTGCTTTTTTGAAATTGGCCTCTATATCTTTTAAACCCTTAGACTGTTCTTCTATAGAAAGACCAGAATTTTTCAATTCTTCAATTGACTTATTCTTTTCTTCTTCTAGCTGATCAAGACTCCATTTCTTATTTGCCCATTCAGAAGCCTTGCTACTCAAGAGACCTGAAACACCAAATCTTGCTGCCCTCCAAGCAAGATAAGTAGCAGCACCTACCATACCAGGAGCCACAGAGGCACCGAAAGTTAGCCCCGCCATACCACCAACACCAAAACTAAAAGCCCTTCTCTGATTTTTAGAAAGACCCAAATACCATTTTACAGCTTTGGTACCGAGCAAAGACTTGGCTGCTTCAATACCTTTATCTAAAATTTCATTTTTATTGTTCAGTCTTTTTAACTCATTAACATATATATCATTTTCACTAGAAACCAAATTTCTGAAAATAGAATCATTTATTTCTTCCTCCAAATAAGACCTTCTTAGTGGACTCGTATCTGGGGAAAGAGTTGCTTCTTTAGATTTTCTTATTTGCCCAGCCAAATACTGCTTAAAGCCTTTGTATTCTTCAACTTGCCGTTTTTCTTCTTCAGTTACCTCTTCACCATTCTTTAATTTCAAATCTACATTTACAGAAAGTTTTCTTAAGGAACTTAGCCTGTCCCAATCCTCTTCTTCATTTGTCCACACAAAACCTTCCCCCTCACTACCCGCACTTTCTTCTTTAGGCAAGACACCTGGCCCTTGTGCTTCATTTCGTATCACACCAATTTCTGGTTGTACCGCCCCTATTTCAGGTTGGGGCTCAGTATCCTGTGGGGAATCTATTTGCTCAGGTACAAATCCTTCATCTCTATATTGTTCTGTTTTCCTAGCTAAAAGCTCTGCCTTCAAGTCATGTGGCAAATTAGGCAATCCCCTCTCTAAAAAACTGTTTTCTACTCCTTCTACTTCTTTAGTAGCTCTTTGTTCTGGTGTGAGAGAATTTTCTTCATTCATAAACAAAATTATAAAGCAGTACGACACTAAATCAAAGGGAAAATTGGCGATTTGACTTATTTGGTGATTTGTGTATATAATATATTCAATACTGAACGAGAGAAATTCCGCCCGAAAGCGGATTTTTTTATTAAAATAAGGAGCATAGCGACTATATTTTAATAACCCCGCCCTAATTTTGCCGCCAAAACGGCACGAATTACACGGAAAAAATTCAGTAATATTTGAAAATAAAAAATTGTCATAACAATTTTTTGAAACAAGTTATTAGCAAAATTAGTGTGGGGTGATATTTTTGTCGCTTCGCTTATTAAAAACAATAAAATGTTTGATCTAAAAGTGATAAATTCTGTTCTCGACCAACTAAAAGAAGAGAGAGGTATAGCAAAAGAAAAAGTTCTCGAAGCAATCGAGCTTGCTTTGGCGACTGCCTACAGGAAGGAATATGGCAAGAGAGGCCAAATAATAAAGGCCAAATTTGATATAAAGACAGGCGAAGTAGAGATGAGCCAGGTAAAGATAGTAGTCGATGAATCAAAAGTATTCTTAGACAAAGAATCCCTCGAAAAAGCTCTGGAGACAGCTGAGGCAGACAATGACGAGAGAGTCCTTTTCAATCCTGAACATCATATTTTGATAGAAGATGCCAAGAGGATGAAAAAAGACGCTGAAATAGGTGACGAGATGATTTTCCCTATAGAAACAAAGGGTGATTATGGACGTATCGCTAGCCAGACAGCAAAACAGGTCATTATGCAGAAGATAAGAGAAGCTGAAAGGGAGTCTGTCATAAAAGAATTCGGAGCAAGAGAAGGAGAAATAATCACAGGTACAGTACAGAGAATTGAAAGAGGTAATATCTTTATAGATGTGGGCCGTGCTGTGGGCATACTCTCATACGAGGAGCAAATACCCGGAGAGAGATTTAGCCAAGGAGAAAGAGTGAGGAGCTACCTATACAAAGTGGAAGACGGCCCAAAGGGTGTAGTCCTTCGCCTTTCAAGGTCTCACCCAAAGTTCCTTATCAAGCTTTTTGAAAACGAAGTTCCTGAGCTTGTAAACAATACAATAGAAATAAAGAGTGTGGCTAGGGAGCCAGGTTCCCGATCAAAAGTGGCTGTGGCATCAAACGATAGTTACATAGACCCAGTAGGTTCCCTCGTGGGACAAAGAGGTGTGAGAGTAGCTACTGTCACAAGCGAACTTGGAGGAGAAAAAATAGATGTCATAGAATGGTCAGAAAACTTACAAGAATTTATCGAAGACGCACTCTCCCCTGCCAAAGTCATTTCTGTCGAAACAAACGAGGACAAACATGAGGCTGCAGTGGTAGTTTCTGAAGACCAACAGTCACTTGCAATAGGCAAAGGTGGTCAAAACGTAAGACTCGCAGCCAAACTTACCGGATGGAGGATAGACATCAAGTCAGTCAAGGGTGATGAGCTTGCAGAAGCAGAAGGTGAGGAAGTTGCTCAGGCGGAAGAAATAAAAGATGAAACAGTAGAAGAAGTGGCGCCAGAAACAGAAAAATCAAACGATGAAACAATGGCTGAAAGTGTAGAAGAAACAAAGGAAGAAAAGTCAGAATAAAAAATACAGTCAAAAACAAAAACACTGCGAAGCCTTACGGCTTTGCAGTGTTTTTGTTTTACCCAAACCACTTTACCCACTACCCATAAACCACCCCTTTCACTTGCATTTTTTATATAAACATGCTATAATTATAAACAGGAGTTTGTACATGCAAAAAACACTAAAAAAACTCCTGGCCGACACTAGCGGCCAGGATCTGATCGAATACGCCATCATGGCAGGTTTCGTCGCGGTGGTGGCAATCGCCATCATGCCGGAAATGGGCGAGAAAGTGAGCATGGTCGCCCTACTCTGGGGAGCCACCCCCCACGCGGGTCTGACCCGCATCGTCTGCGCCGTTCTCGCAGCCGTCTTCCTCGGAATCATCGTATTCCGACGGAAGAAGGACGCCGAATAACTTCCTAGGTCCCACTGCACCTGCGGTGGGACCTTCTTTTTTATATAAATTATCTTTGCTTTTTATTACAAAATTTTCTATTATCTAATAACTTATAAGTAATCTAAATTAAATTTATGAATTTGTGGCACGAAATTGACCCAGGCAATAAGGAAGAGATGAATGTCATCATCGAGATCAATAAAGGTTCCAAAAACAAATATGAAGTAGACAAGAAAACTGGCCTCATTGCTCTCGACCGTGCCATGCACACGGCTCAAGACTTCCCTTTTGACTACGGCTTCGTGCCCCAGAGCCTCTGGCACGACAACGACCCTCTCGATGTCATAGTCCTCACCACTTACCCTCTTCTCCCTGGGGTTTTGGTACGTGCTAGACCAGTAGGTATCATGAACATGATAGACGGCGGCGAAGGCGACGACAAAGTGATATCAGTCCCTACAGACGACCCAAGATGGGAACACGTCAAAGATATCGCCGACCTTAACAAACACACACTCAAAGAAATGGAACACTTCTACTCTACCTACAAAAAGCTTCAAAACAAACACGTCGAAGTCACTGGTTTCCAAGGAAAAGAAGCGGCTGAGAAAGCGTTTGAAGAGAGCCTTTCTATATACAAATCCAAATATTCAAAATAAAGAATATTTTCTAAATATTCTTTATCCTCTTTAAAAAAGAAGCCGGACATACTACAATGTAGATGTCCGGTTTTGGTTTAAAAATTAATTCTAAACAATGAAAAATAAGTTATTTTTAGCAACAATACTTGCATCTATGGTGTTTACACCATTTGTTTCAAGTGCCAATGATGATGTTTCGGTAGAAGTAAAAGCGAGTGCGGGTGTTAATAGTGGTAATGCTAAAGTAGAATCTGAAGCAAGGATAAAAGCAAGAGAAGACCTTGAGCTTAGAAAGAAAGAACTCGAACAAAAGAGGGAGTCAATGAAAGCAGAGATAGAAGCAAAAAGAGAGACAATGAAGGCTGAAATTGATGCAAAAAAAGATGAGATAGATGAAAAGAAAGATACAATAAAAGCTCAAATAGAAGAAAGAAAGCAAAATATAAAAAATGAAGTTGAAGAAAGGAGGTCAAACGCTGTGGGTGTAATAAAAGAAAGAATAGGCTCATTTACTCAAAATGTAATAAAAAGATTTAATGCGGCCATTGAAAGACTCGACACTCTTGCACAAAGAATTGATTCAAGAATAGCAAAAATAGAAGCCGAGGGTGGTGATACCACGAAAGCCAAAGAGCTTATGGCGGTAGCCAAAACACAGCTTGAAACAGCAAAAATAAGTACTTCTGGAGTAGAACTTGAAATCCAAACTCTCATCTCGACCGAAGCTTCAACCACAGCCGAAATAAAAGACGAATTTGATTCTCTTAAAAATCAGATAGAGAAAGCTAAAGGGGATATCAAAAAAGCACACGAGAGTCTAGTAGAAGTTATAAACAGCCTAAAAAAAGTTCAGATTAGAGCCACGACTACAGCTTCGACCACAACTTCAAATTAATAAATTAGATACTAAAATAAAAACAAAATGGACACTTTCAATCCAAGCCAAATGCCTGCACAAAACCCAATACAAGAGGAGAAAAAATCTATCGGCCCTCTTATCTCAGTCATCATCATACTGGCCCTCATAATAATAGGCGGTCTTTACTTCCTAAAAGAGAGGTCAAATCAAAACAGATATATTCCTGAGATACAAGAAGAAGGTGATCCTGTTACGAATTCTCTTATGCAACAGGGTAATTCTGACGACCTAAACTCCATAGAGGCAGATCTAAATGCTACCGATGTAAACAACTTAGACCAAGGAGCCGCTGCAATCCAAGCAGAGATGCAGGCACAGTAGGTACACTTCCCCACCAACTCACAAAAAAGCCGGCGTATAGCGCCGGCTTTTTTGTGTTAATATTTTCCTTATGAAAATAATATCTTGGAACGTAAATGGCATAAGAGCAATTCACAAAAAAGGCCTACTTGTACCTTTTATAGAAAAATACAAGCCAGATATACTGTGTCTACAAGAAACAAAAGCAAAGCAAAACCAAAGCGAGGTTGATTTGCCCGAATACGAAGAATATTGGAATAGTGCAGAAAAGGCAGGCTACAGTGGCACAGCTATTTTTAGCAAAATCAAACCCTTAAGTGTCCTCCTTGGCTTCCCTACTGATATTTGTGATAAATATAAGTTAGCAGAAGATAGCTATGGCGACCCGAGCAAAGAAGGCAGAGTTTTGACAGCCGAATTCAAAGATTTTTATTTGGTCAACGTATATACTCCAAACTCAAAAGGTGATTTGAGTCGACTCCCCCTTCGTCACAAATATTGGGATCCGGCATTTTTGGAATACATTTCAGTATTAAAAAATAAAAAGAGTGTTATTTTTTGTGGAGATTTAAATGTCGCACACACAGAAGAAGACCTTGCAAACCCCAAACAAAACGAGGGAGAACATGGTTTTACAAAAGAAGAAAGGCTCGGAGTAGACAACATGATAAAGTCAGGATTTGTTGATACTTTTAGACATTTCACTCCAGAAGGAAATGGCTATTACACCTGGTGGAGTCACTTTGCCAAATCAAGAGAGAGAAATATAGGGTGGCGTATAGACTACTTCTTTGCAAATAAAGAGATGATGCCTCACATAAAATCTTCAACAATACTGCCTGATACCCAAGGCTCCGACCACTGCCCTATCGTATTAGAACTCAAATAAAAATTCTTAAAGATAAACAAAAAGCCTTACTAAGTAAGGCTTTTTGTTTATCTTTATCCCACTACCCTACATAGACTGCATAGTAGTAGAGCCTTTCACCTCACAATGTTTGCAATAGTCCTTGTGTGTAAATAGTTCGATGATTGCAGCAAGCGCAACGAGAATATAAACAATGTTTGCGATACTCGAACCTATAAATCTTTCAACCCCAAAACCAAAAACTTCAAGGCCCCAATTGAGACCACCCACTACAAGCAATATAAAATTTATCGTGTGAAGAAACTTCATAACTAAATCAAATAACCAATAATTTAAGTATTATATAGCTTTTTGTAATTTTTTAATAATAAAAGTGTTGATTTCTAGCCAAACAAAAAACCGCCCAGTCAAAGCGAGTGGAGATTCGCTATTTCTTGGCGGTTTGGCGCCAACTAGTGGCGCAAAGAACTGATTCCCGGCCCCGCTCTTAAACACAACTGGAGGAAAAGTTATGTACAAAAGCGGAGCCGAGTTAAAGAGAGATTCAGTCGAACGCGCGATTATCGCAAGCTTCTTGGGTTATCATATTCCATTTTTTAAAAATACGATGAGAATATATAAACTACTTTGCTTGTTTATCAACCAAATCTTCTTTTTTCAACGAACTACTATCGCGGACCGAGCACGGGCACAGACCCGAAACAAAACAATGAACTAATTGCTGATTATAAATACTTCTTCTTTTAAAAAATATCAGCGTCTGATATAAGGATAATGTCTTATATGAAAAGTGTAAAGGACAAGTTGTGGATAACTGTCTTTTATGTGACTTTATACTTTTGTCTTATTTGATTAAGCTCTTCTTCTTCCTGACTTTTAAGCTTATCTTTGCCTTTATTTGCAATGTTTTTTAACTCTTCTTCAGAAAGAAGGTTTAGCTCCCCTACCCTTTTTAACAAATATTCTTCTGTATTTAATTTAGGATCTTCGAGGACTTCTTCCATAAGTGCATTTAATATATTTCCTATTTTTGGTCCGGGTTTAATACTCAAAATTTCCATTATTTTATTACCATCAACTTTGAGCATATTTACGGAAACTGGGTCCCTCATCACCTCCTCTATCATAGATTGATACTTTCTGAGTCTATATGGCTGTTCCTTTGGCCTACCTGTACCTATACGGTCACAAACCCTTACATTCATCAAATCCCAAACATTATCCTTGCCGACATTAGCAACGAGCCTCCTTACCGCTGAAGGTGTTATTGACTCAGTATCAGAAAAAAACATATGCCACCTAACCAATTTGGTTACTTTGTCTATAGTTTCACGTGAAAACTTAAGATTTTGAAGTATTTTCCTAGTTACATGTGAACCAACCACCTCATGCCCGTAAAAAGTATAGCTATTACTATCTTTATCGAATCTTCTTGTTTCTGGCTTTGCTATATCATGGAGTAGGGCAGCTAGTCTCACATGTAACGGATAACCCTTGTCTGCGGCATGCTGTAAGCTTTTTAATAGGTGAGTCCAGACATCATAAATATGAACTCCTCTTTGCTCTATTCCTATAGCATCTTCGAGTTCTGGCATAATATGGTGCAATAAACCAAGCTTTTGAGCCATTATAAGGCCATTCATAGGCCTCGAAGACATGATTATTTTTGTAAACTCATCCCGGACTCTTTCTTTTGAAACTTCTCCTAAAACATAACCTTTTTCAAGAATTGCTTTCTCTGTCTCAGGGTCAATAGGGAAGTCTAGTTCCACATGGAACCTAACAGCCCTTATAATCCTCAAACCATCCTCAGAAAAACGCTCTATCGGGCTCCCAACAGCTTTTATAATACCCTTATGTAAATCAACCACCCCTCCAAAAGGGTCTATTATCTCAGCATTTTCAGGGTCATATGCTATGGAGTTTATAGTAAAATCCCTTCTTTTGAGGTCGTCTAGTATATTTTGGCTAAATTCAACAGTGTCTGGCCTCCTAAAATCAGAGTAAGTGCCTTCAATCCTATAAGGAGTAATCTCTATGATTTTCAGGGTTTCATCTGAAACATTTTCATCCACTATGGCTACCGTACCAAAGCTATTTTCATAAAAAGTCTTTTGAAATAAGGGTATTATCTGCTCCGGAGTTGCATTCGTAGTCACATCCCAATCTTTTGGTTTACGCCCCATAAAAAGGTCTCTGACACAGCCACCAACCAAATAAGCCTCAAAACCTGCATTTTTGAGTGTATTTGTTACATGGGAAACATTTTCAGGTATATCAAATTTTTCTATTTTGGCTTTCATTTTATTACCCACTGCTTACCCGTGAATACGGAGCGAAGCAAAGTATTTTTACGGGTGCGCCCGCCAGGACTCGAACCCAGAATAACGGTTCCGAAGACCGCTGTGATATCCATTTCACCACGGGCGCATAAGCCAATAGTATCATGAAATAATCAAAATAGAATACAAACGCTTACTCCGTTCCTTTTTGTGCGACCAGGGAGAATCGAACTCCCGTCTCATCCTTGGCAAGGACGTGTTCTACCACTAAACCATGATCGCGATGTATACAATTTATCACATAAAAATATTTAAACAAATTAGTCCGTTATCCAATACTTTAAAGTGGTATAATGTCTTTGTTGTATAGTAACTCTTATTTATCAACAAAACTGTGGATAACCTTGGGGACACTGGGTATAAGTCAAGGTCACCAAAATACGAATATGGCTTAAAATAAGGGTTTTTTAGAGACAGTCTATTATACACAGTTTGATGCACGAGTCTGTTAATTTTCCACAAAAACAAGTGGCAAAGCACAACGAAATAGGCAAAAAAGGGGAGGATATAGCATCAAATTTCCTTATTAAAAAAGGGTTTAATATCATATGCAGGAACTACAGGAAGAAATGGGGTGAACTGGATATAGTGGCATTAAAAGACAAAAAAGTGCATTTTATAGAGGTCAAGACAGTCAGTAGGACAAGTTTTGGCGGCCATTTTGAGCAAGAGATAAACCACTATAAGCCAGAGGACAATATGCACCCTTGGAAGATACAATGCTTGGGTAGAGCAATACAAACCTTTCTTTTAGAGAAATATCCTCCTTCGCGTAAAGCTTCGGCAGGACAAAGCAAAAATCAAGAGCCAGAATGGCAGTTAGATCTTTACTGTGTCTTTCTAGACATGGAGAGAAGGGTAGCCAAGATTAGGGTTATACAAAATATAATTTTGTGATAAGCTTGTTAGGAAAATAAAGACGGGGTGTAGTACAGCGGTAGTATGCACGCTTTGGGAGCGTGAGACCCGAGTTCGATTCTCGGCACCCCGACAAGATTATTTAATAGACAGCATATCTCTAAGTACATTTAGTATTGTACGGAAAGTATCGGCCAGGGGTTTACTAGTAATAACAGTTCCAAAAATAGGTTCTTCTAAAGTAATAAGTGCAATATTGTCTCCCCAAATCAATATATCCGTAAGATTTTCTCCATATTTTTCGGGTATAAAACAAGTTGAGTATAGGTTAGTAGTAAGTTTATTTATGAGAGGACCCGACTTTGTTTGTGAAGAAAAAGTTAGAAGGTCATTGAATTTTATACCATTTTTCGCAACCCTTTTTACATAATTCTCAAAAAATTCCGGATCTAAACCAAGCAACCTTTCTGTAGATCCGACGGCATAAACTTCTTGTGATTCTAAAGTCAAATCGTAAATATTTTTTACTTCCTGCCACCCGTCAAAAAATCTAAAACCAGGCTTGTTTTTTTGGGTGACATATCTAGCTCTCAAATCAGGTAAAACCCTTTCTACACTTTCAAGTCGTCGTTCTAAGCTTAATTTGAGGGACTCTGGATCCCTAGCGACATAAGCATCCCTTTTACCTTTTTCCACCAGATCTACCACATCTTTTTCTTGTAAAGATTTCAAGATGTTATAGCAGTTGGTCCTTGCAATATTTGTACCCTTAGCGATTTGTGGGGGAGTAGAAATACCATTTTGTAGCAAAAATAAGTATATTTCTGCCTCATTTTGTTTTAAACCTATTTCCCTAAGCTGTTTTATTGTTTTGTTAGTATCTTCATTTGACATACATGTTTGGTTTGATATAATTGTGATTACAAATGCCTTCGGGCCGGCCCCGCTTTGCGGGGAGAAATACATTGAAAATCCGTTAAAGTAAATCTTTGACGGATTTTCTTATATCTTCAAATAATTTTTTATCTAAAAATAATATAAATTGGTCTAATCTACGAGTATCTATAAGGCGAATTTGTGAAATTATAACTGATGCTTTTTTACCATCAATTTTCCCTATAGAAATATTATAAGTATTTTTCTTTATAGAAGTTGTTAGGGGCAAAACTAGGCAAACATGACGACTAAAGCCTTTTAAAATAAGGACTGGTCGTGAGAAATCTTTTCCTGTACCATCTTGCTCAAAGCCGATATTTACACCAAGTCTACACCAACGTATTTCACGCTCATGATATAGAGGTAAATAACCTTTATTATCATTAGCTTTTTTCTTACTTTCATTCCATCTATCAAAATCTTTTTTGATAACTTTATTTGTCATAAATATTTATACTATTTTTATATAATAAAATAAACAGTATTTTTGTAAAGATATATTGTTGATATAAATTATCTTGACATTTATTCAAAAAATAGGTATGATTATTACAGACAATTCAACACAAGGAGAATGCGCAATGAAAAATGTTCGCAAAATCGAAGGGCCTCCGATTCCGGAAGCTCTCAAACCGTATTTCGCAAAGTATGAACAAGGTTCTCTTACCGACGAAGGACTCTCTGAGTTCCTGAGACGGTGGCTGGGCCAGAACGAAGTTGCAGTTGCAGTTCGTGAGAAGTTGGAGAAGGTTCGGACGGAGTTGAACCGAGACGTCGAAGCTCGCACTATGTGTAAGGTTGAGACGGGCATCGGGGCAGCGCCACCATTGCAAGGCAAGAAGTTCGTGTAGTAGAGCTCTCCAGTTTGGGATTACGATCTCGAGCTGGGAGAGCTATGAACAACCCAATCAAAACCTACCAATACTTAAGCTGGTTCATTCACGAGGAAGATGGCACGTGTTATGACGAAGTAAAGCATGACATTTGTCACGGTTCATTTTTCTTTCTTACGAGGGATCAGCAAAAACGATCTTGGGCGAGAATTGACCTCATGCTCGAGCGGATTACACAAGCTCTGAGAGAGGCTGATATCAACCCCAGGACTCTGTTTCCGAAAGATGACAAAGACTGGAGGTGGGACAGCAGGAAAAAGAGACTGGCTCATCGACGACAAACATCAGAGAGATTTTGGCCAAACACCAAAAGTCTCCTGAAGCGCATTCAAGATACGTGGGACGAGTAACACTACCCATAACCGACCGGCCATTAGTGGCTAGGTCGGTTTTTTGTTTATCTGAGCTTATAGACGGTTTATGCTATCATCTTCCTTATGTCCAAAAACTATGAGGTGCCTGTAAATATTGATGAGGCGAGTGAATTAAGCGAATACGACACCCTTACAGCTACACTTCTAAAAAACAGGGGTATCGAAACCAAGAAAGAGGCGGAATTTTTCTTAAATCCTGATTTTGACCTACATCTCCACGACCCATTTTTACTTCCCGACATGGAGAAGGGGGTGGGAAGGATTTTGGAAGCAATAGAAAAAAATGAGAGGGTAGCCATTTGGAGCGACTACGATGCAGACGGTATCCCAGGCGGAGCTCTTCTCCACGACTTTTTTAAACTTATTGGGTTTACCAATTTTGAAAACTACATACCAGACAGGCACAACGAGGGCTACGGGTTAAACAAAGAGGGGATAGACCAACTTAAAAATTCTGGCGCCACACTCCTCATCACTATCGATTGCGGCATCAGAGATATCGCCCTCACTGAGCACGCAAAGGATTGTGGTATGGATGTGATCATCACCGACCACCATGAACCCCACTTCGTTGAATCAAATTCAACTCCGCGGGGCAAGCCCGACCAGAAACTACCAAAAGCTCACGCCGTCATCAACCCAAAAAGGGAAGACTCGAAGTATCCAGAAAAAATACTTTGCGGCACGGGAGTAGTCTGGAAACTCATCCAAGCGATACTTTCAAAAAATAGATTCGGGTTAGAAGAAGGGAAGGAGAAAT
>CAZPQX010000006.1:0-52085 GCA_964589445.1 uncultured Candidatus Saccharibacteria bacterium
CTTTCGATGAACAAAGCGATGAGCAAAAAAATATATTCTTCTCATGGCATCAAAACACCTGTTTCAATAACAATAAACACAGAAGAACTCTCAAGACAAAAAATAAAAGAAGTTTATGAAAACCTCGTAGGCCCTTTTATTGTAAAGCCAGCCTCCGCAGGATCTTCTATTGGGGTGTACCTCGCCCACTCACTCCCCGAACTCGAAGAAGCGATAGTTGCAGCAGGTAGATATTCTCCTCAAATCATAGTCGAAGAATTTATAAAGGGTAAAGAAGCGACTTGTGGAGTGGTAGAAGGTTTTAGAAATGAAGAACACTATGCATTGCTACCGATAGAGATAAGACATGGAAACGAATTTTTTGATTATAAAGCCAAATATGGTGATAAGGGTACAGAAGAGATTTGCCCTGGCAACTTTTCACAAGAAGAAATGGATCAAATAAGAGAGCTATCGAAACAAGCCCACAAAGCCCTTGGGCTCCGCCACTACTCTCGTTCTGATTTCATCGTCCACCCCAAGAGAGGTATTTATATTTTAGAAACCAATTCCCTCCCCGGCCTCACCGAGCACTCACTCATCCCCAAATCCCTCGCGGCCATCGGCTCAAATATAAAAGATTTTCTCGGTCATATTCTCAAAAAAACTTTAGGAAAGAAGTAAAAAAATAAAATTTAACAAAAACAAAACCCGCCCTTCGTGCTGGCAGATCTTGTCTGCCGCCGTGGGGCGGGTTATTCATCGTCGGCCCAGAAGCCGCTTCTGTGTTGTGGCATCCAACCAAACTCAAACCCAAATACGCCTCTTTTGCTGTAATACCACTCACGTTTACAGTTGCCACACCTCCTGTGGCGAGACCAGATTGGCCCACCACCATACTCACTCCTGCAGCCAAATTTTTTGTATTGCAGTGCGAAATGTTTGCACTCCGGGCAAAAATACCTCTTTGCCAAAAGGAAGATGAGGAGAAGCAAAACAAAACAAGCTACAGCAAAATACATCCGCTGTTGCTGAAAATTATCAGCTACTGGAAAGAACATACCCAAATTTATATCACAAAAATAAAAAAAGTGAATAGTTAAGAAAATACAAAAAGAAAGCCGCCCCGAAGGGCGACTATTTCTTCTGAGGGCTCGCCACCCTCCTTTTCCACCCCTCATCCCATAGGACGGGAATGTTGCACTCGTTTGCGATGGCCTGAGCCACCACATGGGCATTAAAAAAAGAAATTGGGAATAAGAGGATGTGGGCATCCTCTTTTCCTAAGTTGACCGGGAGAATTTTTTCTCCCATAAATCTATTTCCAAAGAACATGCCAAATTTATATCATAAAAATATAAAAAGTAAATGTTGTGGACCCCTTCTGTCTCGTACTTACTCGACATTAGGACCCTCACAAAATATAGTCGCTCCGCTTCTTATTTTGTGGACCCTATCGGATTTGAACCGATGACCTCCTCATTGCAAATGAGGCGCTCTACCAACTAAGCTAAGGGCCCGTATTTCGTACGAATCATAATATAACACATGTAAAAATTTTTTGTAGTCAATACTTTATGTACATTGTAATCACCTTAGCTAACCGCCCACGGTAAGCCTCGACACAAAAATCAAAGGCTTGAGCGACGCCCTGACCAAAGCCCTTAAGTTACTCCTCTCTCTTATAAAATCAGCCACAGGCGGACTTGTCTTGTAATAAAGAGCGACAAACTTTTTGCCGAGACTATTGGTCAAAAGTTTTTGGTCCCTAAACTTCCTCAAGACTACAACCTCGCTTTCCATATCAGTGCCAAAAGCCGCAGTGGCAATGAAGCAGCCACTCACATTTTCAGGTACTTTTGCCACTTTAGCCTCACAATTGAAAGTGATTTGCTCCCCGCCTTCACCCATGACCACACTCGCTCTCTTTACGCCTTCTTTCGTATATATCCATTCAAAGTTTGAAGAAGTGGCAGAAAGGCCATCAGTCCCAGACCACAAAAACCTATCGTCGTTATAATTGTCAAAATCATTGTCATTTCTCCCGCCATATTGAGAGGCAGACCAATACACTTTCATACCAGAAACACTAGCCAGACAAGACCCGCCGATATTGTCATTACTGTTTTCTACATTTTCATTTGGATCAAAATCTGGCAAATCGACACTGCAAACAAGAGTCAAACTTTCGCTCCCTACCCCGGCTCTCACTGTAGCAATCTTAAGCCCACCTTGCGTGTAAACCCTTTCTATAGACTGCTGATTGTTATCAGTGTTATCGATGCTATCTCCCCCACTAGGAGACCATTCATAATTTGTAGTAGTAGAAACACCAAAAGATTGCACATCTGTGCTCCATCTCACTCTATAACCGCGACTTGTGTCATACGAAGCAGTAACAGAGCACCCGCCGACCACCACCGGCGGCACCACATTTACCGAAGGACAAGAAATATTTCTTGTTTCATTTCCCGAAGTGACACTCACTTCAGCATTTTTTGTACCCACAGTTTCGTAAGTTTTAGTGATACTAGAGCTCGAACTTACAAGTCCATCCGCTCCCACCCAAATGTATCTATAGTTCCCCTCTCCTCCTGTCACACTAAGTGACCACCTGACACTTTGACCAACAAAAGCAGTCTCCCTGTCAGCTTCGCAAACAACTGTAAGTGCTTGCCCGGGCACGTCTCGCAAGGCATCTTGAAGAACAGGGAGGATACGCTCTGCTATAAGCTCATGCCCTGCGTTGTTTGGATGCACCAAGTCACTCATCAAAAGCGGGTTACCCAAAATACCTACAAACGCTCCGGGCACATAGTGAGCCCCAGTCGAAAGAGCCAAGTTTCTATAGTCATCTTCTAGGTCAGAGAGGAATACCGAGCCATGCACTCCGACGAGCACCACCTCTGCTCCACTGTCTTGTATCCTCTCTATTATCAGTCTCAAATTTTCAAACATTACCCCATTTGAAACACCACGAAGTATGTCGTTGCCTCCCAAAAATACAATGACAACATCCGGGTTTCTACTTATCACGTCCCTATCGAGCCTCGCGAGAGCGCTCGCAGTAGTGTCCCCACTCACTCCTGCATTTATTATTGGCTGACCAATCCTCCTTTCGAGCACATTCACATAACCCTGGCCCGAGGTAGCTCCGGTACCCAAAGTGACACTATCCCCAAGTGCCACGATAGTGGCACTTCTCTCTTGCCCGTGGGCAGACCCAGAAAAAATGGAGATAAAAATATAAATTAGCAAAGTGCTAACAACAAAAAATATGATTTTTTTATTCAATTTAGGTTCTGGCACTTTTATTTCGCTTTATATAACATCCATCCTACATATTTAGGATGAACACTTAATGAAAGGCCGCTATCCCCACCTGATTGACTTTTCACTGCTTTTGTATAACAATGTAGCTAGATTTAGGAAGGAGGTGATCACGATGATCACGAGACTGCTTTTGGTTTTATGCCTGGCGTTCTCGGGATGGGCCCAACTACTCGAGAGAATCGAGCCAAGCAAAATGAAACCCGGGGTGTACATCAAAGCGTACTCCCCACAAAAAGACGACCCGACGATTCAACACCTTCGGGAAAGTCTCAAAAAAGCGATACCCGCTTCCGGGTTAAACGGATGGATAGGACCGGACGGCCGTCTGGTTTTTATCCTCTCAAGACGAGCGGGCAAGAATTCCCCCTTGGATATACAAGTCTCCTATTGGAGAATCTTGAACGACCCGCGGCAGGGAGAGGTATTCGCGGTGAGCGAATACTCAGCAACGGTGTGGCCAACAGCCACAAAACAGGACCTTGAAGAATGTGTATCGAACGTCGTACAGAAAGTGAAGACTTTTGAGCGGCGTAAACCAGTAATCGTGCCGTCGGGTAGACCGGTAGCACAAATCAAAGCGCAGCCTCGGGAGGGAGGCGGCGCTTTTTGCTTTTATATTTTTAATAAAAAAATAAGGGCGAGTCCATAAAGGTCTCGCCCTACACGAATAAGAATCCGAGAAGAGTTTTTGGATTCTGTCATACTAATTATATCATAAAAATAGGACGAGTCTACTAGGAGGCTCGTCCGTGAGCAAAGGAGGAGAAATACGCACCAAAGTAATTATATCACAATAAAAAAGAGGAGACCCCGCGGTTGTTACAGGCCGCGGGGTCATTGGAGTAGGGTCGAGTTGGTCAAGCGTTTCCAGAATTTATTATACCCAACCCATATTTAAAGTCAAGTGAAAAGTGTGGATAAAAAAAGGCCACCCACGAGGGACGGGGTGGCACTTCTACAAAGGAGCAACCAAAATCATCGGGAGTCCCCCGAAGAATAAGGGGCAATGACTCTGGTTGAACACTGTTAGTATTATACCAAATATGTGCAATATTGCAACCCCAACCTGTGGATACCTAGGAGTCGCTAAATCTTAGCGGTTTTACCCTTCTTATTGTTATCCCGTGTGCTTCCCTTCTCTTGGCTTCCTCGAGGCGTAGTCTCATATCTTGAATCACATTCATGTATGCAATAAATGCTTCGTAAGGTGACTCGTAGGGAGAAAAGTATTTGTGTACATCGCCATCACTCCACCATTTGGTGCACATGTAGTAGAAGTGGTCGCTAGTTTGGAGCCTCCTCCAATCTTCAAGGAGCCGTGGATCATCCACATGGACTATTTCCTTACCCAATTCATATATGGCGTCCAAAGCTTCATTTTGCAAATCGTTTGACCTCCAAGCAGATAGGTCCCTCTCTGTGTCTGCCCAGGAAACATAGTAAGGTACGTCGAGCTCGGCCTTTGCGTCGTACATGAGAGCAGCTTCTCTCGGGGTCACAAATCTACTATCTTTTTTACTTAAAATTTCTTTTGGCAAGTGACGCAAGAATTCGAAAATACCTGTGTCTTCCCACTGATGCTCGCCAAATGTCTCATAGTCCATAAAAAGGTTTATCACATCCCCATTACCATTGTGTGACTCCACCCAGTCAGCAAACTTGGGTGCGGTAAGTGGAAACTCTTTCCACTCTCTCGAACTAAACCGGAAGGCGATATCGTCGGAAAGCCTGTAGTGCTTGAGTAGGAGTTTGATATTGGAAGTACCGGTAGGTTTGTAAAGAAATGTAGGGCTCCTCCAACCTAAAACATGATCAGCGCCTTCGGCGAGAATGGCAGTGTAGCCCATATCTTCTGCCATCTTGGCTATTTCGTTTGAATATATAAGTTCAGTATTGCGGAAAACAGTAGGAGTCACCCCAAAAAGATCTTTGACCTTTTTCCTGTGCATACGCACCTGAGTTTCAAACTCTTCTTTGGAATATATAGACGAAAGTGAGTGGTAGTATGTCTCAGAAAGTATCTCTACATTTCCTGTATCTACAAGCCTTTTGAAAGAATCTATCACTTCCGGGTAAAATCTTTCGAACTGCTCGAGGGCAATGCCAGAAATACTAAAACTTGCCTTGAAATCAGGATGGTTTTTTATATTTTCGAGGAGGGTGGCGTTGGCTGGCAAGTAGCATTTTTTGGCTACCTTTTCGACTATAGCTTTATTATCTAGGCTGGTACCACTCGCATCATTGAAGTACGGGCTATCTTTACCCACATCAAAAACTCTGTACTTACGTACGCGTAGGGGTTGGTGAACTTGGAAGTAGAAACATACCGAAGGCATTGTCTAGAGAATTATATAACGAGAGTAGCGAGTCCGCAGCCTTTTTCCAGTGGATACCTTTTACTTCACTTTTGCCATTTATAGAAAGGTGCCCTTTTAGTTTTTTATGCCTAAGCACCGAGACCACCTTATCAGCCATATCGTCAATATCCCAAAAATGAGACTTTAGGGCAGAAGAGATGACTTCGCTCACACCCGACTCTTTAGACACCAAAACCGGCACATCTGAAATCATGGCTTCGAGCGGCACGAGGCCAAACGGCTCCGATACTGAAGGCATCACGAATATATCAGCGGCCTTGTAGACCTTGGCAAGCTCGTCCCCTCTCAAAAATCCACAAAAGATAAATTTATTTGAAAGCCCTTTTGCAGCGACACGTCTTATCATTTCCCCTTCCATATCACCACTACCCGAAACAACGAAAAATGTTTTGGGTTCATACATGAGTATCTTCTCTGCCATATCGACGAAATAATCTGGACCTTTTTGGAGAGTGATACGCCCGACAAAAAGCACTATCGAATTGCCATTTTTCTTTAATGATTCGAGATTGCCTTCTGAGAGAGAAGTATTGTTTGAAAATTCTATACCATTGTGTACCACCTGCACTTTATTTGGACTAATGCCGTACTTCTCTATCACCTTTTCCCTGGTCCTGCCCGAGACAGCCACCACCATATCAGCCTGCCTGAACCCTTCTCTCTCTATATTAAATATTTCTCTGTTAACACTGTCGCTTCCACTCCTATCAAACTCCGTCGCATGTATATGTGCCACGAGTGGTTTGCCAGAAACTTCTTTAGCAGCGATGCCGGCAGGAAAAGTGAGCCAATCATGCGCATGTATCACAGAATGCATATTGGCTTTAGCTATAGCTGGAGCCTTTTTTGCATAAGCCCTTACCCTCTCTACGAGACCACCCGAGACATATTCGGGCAAACCATATCTTTTTATACCAGTCGAGACCACGGCATGACTCTGATATCCAGAGAAAAGTTTTTTTACTTCCTCTTCTGATACAGACACGGACTCATTGGCAAAAACAAAATTACACCAACTAGCTTTTATTGGGACTTTCATTGGCAAAACAAAAGTGAGGGGTACACCTGAAGACGAAAGGGCTTTTGAAAGCCCCTCACACGCAACACCAAGCCCCCCACTATTGTAAGGAGGAAACTCCCAACCGAACATCAAAACATTAGGCAGACCTTCTTTCATATTTTTTAAGAAGTTTCATTAGGGATTTCACCTTTATACATAAGGAATGGGTATATGCGAGCAAGAGCGATGAATGCACTTACCGCCACTGGCCCAGCTATAAAACCTATTGGGCCAAAAAATCGCATGCCTCCTAATATAGAAAGCAGTATCACGAGCGGGTGAATCTTTGTTTTACCCTTCATAACAAAGAAGGTGAGCAAATCATCGACGAAACCTATAGCGACTGCAGCCCAAATAAGTAAACCTATACCAGCCCCCGTGTTGCCATTTAAGAAGAGATAAATAACAGCAGGTAGTGTGATAATAGAAGTACCAAGTACCGGTATCAAAGAAGCGATGCTGCCTACAAACCCCCACAAAACAAAATCAGGTACTCCAAATATAAGGAAACCTACACTTATAAAAAATCCTTGTGCCACAGAAACCAAAAATCTACCCCTAAATATAGCATCGATGGAAGACTTGAGAGCTAGAAGTATTTCTTCATCATAATTATCAGGCAAAGGACTCCACAAAACTATCTGGTTTTTTATTTTTTCAGAGTTTCTAAGTATGTAGTAGATAGAAAGAAGCATAAGGAAGAAACCCAAAACACCCTTGAAGACTGCAGCAAAAAATGAGTCAAAGTGACTTATTATCCAACCCAAAACATCTTTCAAATAATCTTGCAGGTTGATAGTAAAACTAGCATCATTTAAAAAATAGTTGCCCACTGTCGAAGAAACCAGCTCATTTACAGCTGCTATATTATAAGAATTTTCTCCAAAAGCGATTGCGTTGTACAAATCTATAGCCTGATTAAATACTACACCCACGATAAAAGTCACAGGTATCACGATTACAAAAACTATGACAAGAAGAGTCGAAATAGCTGCAAGACTCTTTCTTCCTTTAAAAAGAAGGCTTAAGTTTTGATAGACTGGATAAAAAATAACAGAGAGCACTGTAGCAAGGAAAACTATACCAAGATACGGCTTGAGTATAAAAAATGAAAGTACAAAAAGTAATAGAGTTAAGACTATAAAAAATGAAAGTTGTATTGTTCTTTTAGGCATAACATAGCGAGATAAAATCACTTCCCGCGTTTGCTATATTTTATCACAACAAAAATCATTAATCCCAAGATAGTGGATAAGAGTATCCATTTTTCAAGCCCCTGAATCAAAGTGGCATACTTTTCATATACATTACCCACCTGCCAACCTAAGCCTCCAAGGATGAGCCCTCTCACAAAAGTACCCGCAAGTGTGATGTAAAAATATTTAAAAATATTCATCTCTATGATCCCGCAAAATGCTGATACAGCAACAGACGGCACGAAAGGCATGACCCTAGCCAGAGATATTATATATTCATCTCTCCTTGTACCAGACATTTTTTGTTCCATTTTTTCTATATCTGCAAGATATAAGCCTACATACTTACCAAATCTTTCGATAACCAATCTACCTCCAAACCTTGCAATAAAATAAATTGTATAAGAACCTAAGGTGACACCAAGAGCTGCAGGCAAAGCAACGATAAAGACAAGCTTTGAAATAGAAATAATAGAAATTCCTTCGGGCACAAAAATAAAACCCGACATTGTCATGATCAGTGCTGATGGAATAGGGGCGATCACCTCTTCGGTGACACTAGCCAAAAAAACACCTAGTGCTCCAAGAGGCAAAATGTGTTGCTGTAAAAACTGAACAAGTGTTTCGATCATTTTTTATATACATTAAGATTACCACACCAAGGACAAAACCAGTTTTTCTTTTTTACTGGTGCATCCCCTACCGACCACCACTTTTGGCACTTTTCACAATTAAAGTGATGTATTTTTTCGACTGATCTTTTGGGCATATAAAATTATTCACATCTATCAAATTTGTAATATCTAAATGTACTAACTGGAATATTGTATACATTTTCAATAACCCAGCGAGCATTGTGGAAATCGGCCTTTTCCCATTCAAGACCAAGCAATTTGGCAACCTTTTTTAAATCTTCTTCCGATTCCCCCTCTAGTTCTACATATGGAGGAATCATTGGCCAAGAATCAATATCTATAGATACGCCATTAAGCTTAAAAGCATGCCTCTTTTTTTGTTGGTGTCTATAAGGCCATAACCCTATTTTTTCAAAAAGTAACTCTGCTTTTTGATAGTCCTCAATTTCAAATTCTATTTCAAAAGTACCATCTACAGTCTGAACTTTTTGATCTTTGTAAGTCAGCCTCGTTTTATCTCCCACCTTCCTTATACGAACAAACCTCTGGTCATCTCTCCATTTTAGATCTTTGTCATAAATAACAGTTTCCTCTATAAGATTTTCACCCTCATCATGGGCACCAAGATCAGCTAATTTACCTTTCAGCTTTTCTATATCTACTTCTAAAAAACGACATTCGATTTCTTTAGTATTCATCTTTTTACTAAATGATATGTCTAAATTTTTCTAAATCATCTTTTTGTTCTTTTTCGTTTCTGGCTCTGTGAATAGCATTTCTAAAATAGGTTTTACCATCATCCGTATCTCTTCCAAAATGTTCCCCAAATAAATACCTTATACTCTCTTCCTTACATTCACTAGGGTTAGTTTTGTCCCCAGTTAAGGATACCAAATTATCAATTAAGTTATTTCCTCCTTTGACTAACAATATTTCAGACTCACCTTCGTTGAAATGTTTTAATGTTTGTTCTGCTATGCTTTTTGGTAAGTTGTTGTACATTGCACCAAGTACAAAATTCTCTGGTAACCTTCTAGAAATACTACTAACAATATAGAGGCCTGAATTTTCTAATCTCTTAACAATCGACTCTCGTTTTTTAAAGGCATCTGGCTTGATCACAACCATAGCCAGACCACTATCAGGATTAACCACTATTTCTGATGAATTTAAAAAAACATCTATGTTTTCCTTTTTATCAATTTCTAAACTGTGCCCTTCCATATATTTAATTTTATATTATCTAGAGTTTAATACTAGCTTTGACTTAGTTCCATTTTAAGGTAAATTACTCAAAATTTAAAAATTATCTATTTATAATATATAAATACTTAACCCAATCACCATTTTCTTGAGTAAGCATTTCTTCAATTTGAAACCCATTTTTAGTAATCAATTTTTTAAGCAAAATATTATCACTCGTATTGGCAAACCCAAGTATTACATGACCACTTTCTTTTAGATAACTACCTGCTTCTTTAAAAAATTTCTGGAGAGTTTGATATTTATAATCAGAAGTACCGAGCTCTAGTGTGTCCTCCGCTTTGTTTCCGTGATATGGAGCGTTGAAAATTATCGTATCGAATTTTTTATCGCCTACTTTTTCAAATAAATTAGAAATAAAAACTGTTCCATTTTTAATCTCATATTTTTGAAAATTGGCTTCAGTATTTTTTACCGCCTCCTCGTTTATATCCACACAAATTATAGATTTAGCCCTTTGAAAAAAAACAAAATAAAGAGATTATCCCCGTTCCACAACCAATTTCCAATACATCTTTTCCTTCCTGAGTAGGCATCAGAGAAATCATTATCCTAGAAGACCTGTCATATTTTGGGGACATAACCCCCGGGAAAATAATGATTTCTTTTCCCAAAATTTCTTCTACATAAGGCTCTATATGAGATCTGACCTTTTTTAAGTAATGGTCTATGGTGTAATGCCTAGGATACATAATTGTGTGCATTCTGCCGTAAATTTAAATAAAAGAAAAGGCCAACTGTAGTCAGCCAAATCTCAAAGAAATGACACAAGCTACAGATGGTCGATTGGAGCATAGACCTTCGACTTGTCGAGGGTATGAGCCATAACATCGATGGCTAAAAGTTCCTTAAGTTTTTGCGTATCCGTAAGACCAAGAGAATCTCGAATCTCCTCCAGCCTTACTTTATTACTCAAAAGCTCGCTTCTACCATTAATGACTTGCTCAATCTGAGCCCTCACGAGCGCATCGATAGTCTCGGAAATACCCCCGACCTTCTCAGCGTACTCAATGCAGAATCGAGCCGAGTCCGGATTGATAAGGCCAACCCTCTGCTCGATCACCAACTGGTTGCCAGTGATATTGTCGAGAGCCTTAGCAATCTTGGCTGCCAGAGTATCTCGTTTTCTGAAAGAACTAAAGCGCTCGATGAGAAATTCACGGATGTGAGCAGGTAGGCCAGATACGGCTCTGGTGAACTGCTCAACCTCTTCACCATCATTCTCGTTGTGAACTTTGACGGCAGTCGGGATATCAAAACCAGCGATTATCTCATCGTCGTCATGGACCAGAAGGCAAGAGAAAATTCCTTCTACAAGCCCAGGCTGGTCCGGAAATTCCCGTTTGAGGTCAGGCGTGATATAGACCAAGAGGCGTGCCGCTCGAGCCAAGTGCTCGGCAATACTGTCTCCATCTACAAAAGGGTTTTTCTCGTACCGCATTATCTTTTGGGCTTCAATCTGGAAATGCGCCACCAGATCAAGAACTTTTCCCATGTCATGGTTCATGGTGATGAATATACTACTGATTTAGAAAAAAGTCACCTTAACTCATCCCTAATTTCCATCCACATACGACCCATATGATTTAGCCCAGTACCATCTTCGCCATCATCCCAAAATCCATCCCCAGGAGGATAAGTGGTGATATGTTTTACAATTTTTAAATCCAGAGAATCTAGGAGAGCTTTTCTGACTTCTTCGTGTTGATCCGCCTTGAGCTTCATAAGCTTTTTCATCACTTCCAGCTTATAGTTTTCGTCTTTAAATTCTTGGATTTGAAGATGTTTATATTTACTAGAAATTTCCCACGCCTTTACAGGACTTTTAGCACTTCTTATTTCTTCGATTATTTTAGGATCAGTATATCTTTGGCACTGATAGGCATGCTCGACAGTAGGAAAAACAGTGCCGTCTATTTCAATAGCATGAGCAGTATAAGGAGAAAAATAAATAAAAAACTTTTCTAGAGGATAAATTTTATCCATTTTATTTAAGCAGACCCAAATCTATAATTTCTCTAACATAAATATCAAGGTCACTCTGTTTTTTTATTTCCTCAACAGAAAGCCACTTATACTCAGTATTTTCAGATATATCTAAAACTGGCTTGCCTCCTGTATCACCAACATAAGAAAGCCTGACTATGTGCCTTTCTATATTTGGAATAATATCTTGAGCATGCAAAAGTTTTGGTTCAGAAATAATCTCGAGCTGGGTTTCCTCTCTTACTTCCCTCTTTAAATTTTCTATAAGTTTAGTCCCGGGTGTTATCCTGCCGCCCACAATGTCCCAGTTGCCATTTGCGCCTGCATATTTTTCAGGATTCCTTCTTACCAATAAAAATTTACCTTCTTTGTTTCTAAGAAACATCTTAACTCCTACTTGTAGCTTTATTTCACTCATATTTTTGGAAATAATTTTTTCTTATTTTTAGTAAGATCTTTTAAAAGTTCTTGCCAGTACTTATCTACTGGCTTAGAGAGAGCAATCTTTGGGTTTTTATTTTTTAGTACATCCGAAAAAGAAAGGTCTTTTTCGTGCCAGAGTTTCCCTTTTTCTAAATACCCTTGAATTGGAGGAATTATTTTATCAAGAGCATAAACAAACTTACTTTCATCATCTAATCTCTTTTCATAGTTTTCTATAGTTTTTATGAGGGACTTAAACTTTGGAAATCTTTTCTTTATTTTAACAAGGGCCTCTTTTTCTCTTTTGTGTTTGGACTCAACTTTTTTGGCTTCAATAAAATAAGTGTCGCCTGCATAGACCTCTACGAGATCGTGGGCCAATGAGTATATAAGACAAAGATTTTTATCCAACTTAAGCTTTTCACTATCTATTAGATACCACGCCACCATAGCGAGTTGATAGCTATGTTCAACGTCATTTTCGTATCTATCTGCATATGGAGCCCTTGCAACCCTATAAATTTCCCTGAACTCGTGAGTAAATTCGATAAAATCTATAAGACTTTCAAAACCTGAAGTAAAGCCTTTATTTTTATAAATCTTTGCCATGGCACTTTTTGTATTTTTTGCCAGAACCACACCAGCAAGGGTCATTCCTGCCTACGTTTTTATTTTCACCAGCATTTGACACAGCAACCGGAGAAGAAGAGAAAGAAGCGGTGATTTTTTCAGCCTCTTTTTGGATAAGAGACTGCTCTCCTGAAATTTTTTGTGCTTCAGCAAGCTTCTGCAGATTTTCTTCGATTGTCATTTTTATAGACTCTTCCATTTGTTTAAACAACTGGAGACCTTCCCTCTTGTATTCAACAAGTGGATCTTTTTGGCCATATGCACGCAAATTTATAGACCTCCTCAGGTAGTCCATAGTTTCAAGGTGTTCAGTCCAGTACATATCAAATACTTGGAGCTTCACATTTTTTACTTCCCTATCTTCTTCTGACATCAAAACACTTCTCCTTCTCTCGTAAAAAGTCTTTCTCTGCAGACTCAAAACATCATCATATTCAAGCACATGTTTTCTGGCGTCAAAATTGAGACCCTCTATCTTGCTCTGAGCACTCTCGAGAGACCTGCTAATGAGTCTATTTTGTATTGGTTCATCTTCGGGTATACCAAGGCGACCCATCATAGATTTCACTGTATCAGTCGCAAAAACCCTCATTATATGGTCCTCCATCGAGACAAAAAATTGAGTTTCTCCTGGGTCTCCCTGGCGTCCAGACCTTCCGCGGAGTTGATTGTCTATTCTTCTTGCATCATGTCTCTCGGTGCCCATAACAAAAAGTCCGCCCAAATTTTTGACTCTCTCATATTTTTCTTCTGAAAATGGTACTCCTCCGAGCTTGATGTCGACTCCTCTCCCCGCCATATTTGTAGCAATAGTTACAGCACCTTCTCTCCCCGCTTCAGCGACTATCTCACCTTCTCTTTCGTGATTTTTGGCATTAAGCATTTCAAACTTTACACCTTCGGTTCGTAAGTATTCAGAAAGAAGCTCATTTTTTTCTATGGAAATAGTACCGATAAGTACTGGCTGCCCATTTTTTTGAAGTTCCTTAACCTTCCTTGCTATCGCTGTGAGCTTGCCTTTCTCTGTTTGGAATATCAAATCATCCCTGTCTATTCTTTGGACAGATCTATTTGTAGGAATAGAGACTGTATTGAGTCCGTAAACTTTGTAAAATTCCTCTGCAGATGTAAGAGCCGTACCTGTCATTCCAGATAGTTTTTTGTACATTCTGAAATAATTTTGGTATGTGATTGATGCAAAAGTTTTTGATTCTTTTTGGATATTTACACCCTCTTTAGCTTCGATAGCTTGGTGCAAACCCTCTGACCACCTCCTGCCTGGCTGAAGCCTCCCTGTATAAGGGTCAACTATTATAATTTGACCGTCCCTCACCACATATTCTTTATCCTTGTAGTAAAGGGCCTTCGCCTTTATAGCAGTTTCGAGATGGTGAATAGTCTTTACCCCACCTTCTGCATATAAATTTTGTAACCCTAGGATTTTTTCTACTCTTTCTATCCCTTCTTCAGTCAGAAGAGCAGAGTGAAGTTTTTCGTCCACAGTATAATCAACATCATTTTGAAGCTGCTCTGCAACTGATGCAAATTGTCTGTAAAAAGAATCACTCTCACCTGCTGGAGCAGAAATAATAAGAGGGGTACGAGCCTCATCTATGAGTATGGAGTCTATCTCATCCACAACAGCAAAATTATGTTGTTTCTGTCTTACCTTTCCGTATTCATATTCAAGATTGTCACGGAGATAATCAAAACCAAATTCACTATTTGTCCCATAAGTAATATCAGCCTCGTAGGCTTCGATCCTACTTACAGGCTTCAAAAACTCATGCACTATATGATAAGAACCTTTTTCGTCTCTTTCTTTATCTTTTTCCTCCTCGCTTATAACTTTTGTATCGTCTTTAAAACTTTCGTCATACAAAAAACTTTTTTCGTGAGCAATGACTGAAACTTTTAGCCCTAGAAAATTATAAATCTGCCCCATCCATGCAGCGTCTCTCATTGAAAGATAATCATTTACAGTGACGACGTGCACCCCTTTTCCTTCAAGAGCATTCAAGTACACAGGAAGGGTGGCTACCAAAGTCTTACCTTCTCCAGTCCTCATCTCTGCGATACCTCCTCTATGCATGACGATGCCTCCAAGGATTTGTACATCAAAATGCCTTTGGCCCAAAGTCCTTTTAGACGCTTCTCTCACAAGAGCAAAAGCTTCTGGCAAAATATCATCCAGATTTTCTCCTTTTATAATCCTTTCTTTAAGAAGTTCCGTTCTAGCCGGGAAATCCTCGTTTTTTAAAGTAGAAATTGTGTTTTCTAGCTCATTTACCTTAGCCAAAATAGGCTTTATTTCCTTTATATATCGCTCACTTGAATCTCCAAATATTTTATCCAAAAATGACATAATACAGTCACTTTAGCATGATTTTGAGACAAAAAAAACTGATTTCAAATTTAAACAAAACAAAAATTCTCGAGAATAAATTCTCGAGAATTTTCGTTTTAAGAAACAATGAAGACTATGCTCTTGCTTTCTTTGTTGTCTTCTTCTTTGGTGCTGCCTTCTTTGTTGCTTTCTTAGCTTTTTTTGCTGCCATTTTTTTGGAGATCCTTCTCCCTTAGCAGAGCCTCGGGATAGGGACTAGATTATTTTTTAAGCGCGCTTGTTCCAAAAAGTTATAAAAATATTTTGGAACATGTCACAATTTTTTATAAAATATTGTGACGATCGACCTTGATGTAATTATCTCGCTAAAAAAAATTTAAGTAAATATTTTTTTCACAAAAATTGTGGATAACTAAAAAAATATTTTTATTAAAATTATTTTTTATTTTTGTTTTTTACTTTAAAAAAATTAAATTTAAAGTAAAAATAAAATTTCTAAAAATTTTTTATAAATTAATTTACTTATAAAAATAAAAAAATCCCAATTTTATTTTTGGGATTTTTATTTTTTAACTTTAAATTTTAATTATGGATTCCTACCAGCTCTTATCTCGGCTATGTAGTAGTCTCCCCTTTCTTTGAAAGTTGGGTCAATTTTTATTATTTCTTCTATTGTATATATTGCGTCCTGTCTTCTTGATGCATTTAGATATGCAGCCGTAAGAGTGATCCTGTGTTGTAAATTGCTTGGGTCAAGCTCTATCCTCCTCTTTGCAAGATCAATTATTTTTTGTGTCTCACCGAAAGAAACAAGCGCACTCATATATCTATCGTCAAAAATAAGCCTTGATTCTTCTACTCCAGAAAATATTTCTTCAGAAAGCTGCCTATTTCCTGTGATACCGGCGACTATGCCGTACACCATACGAGCCTCAACAAAAGAAGGTTCTAGCTCATAAGCTTTTTGTGAGACCTCTAACGCCTCTTGCGGCTTATTGTCTAAAATAAGATTGTTGGCTAGCTCGAAATATATAGTCTGTTTATTTGGAGAAAGTTCAGTAGCTTTCTGTAGCTGATCAACAGCTCTACCATACCAACCATACCTAGAGAGAAACATTCCATAAAACAATCTATATCTTGCATCATTTGGAACTTCTTCTATATAAGTAGTGAAAGCAGCATCGAGCTCAGCAAACAAACTCTTTTTAAATTCTTCAGGTGCGTCAGTTGCAGCAATAGAAATTGCTGTTTGAGAAACATGTTCCAAACTTTCAGAAAAACCTAGTGATTTATCTTTTATTGGTTTTGTATAATCTTCAATATTACCGATCTTACCCTCGTTGTTTAATCTGAGCACAGCAAGCAAATTATTATTATGTCTCCAAGGGACGAATACAACAAAATAAAGTGATGCTACAAGCAAGACGAGTATTATAGATTCAAATATTGGCTTGTGTTGCTCTTTAGCAAAAATATTTTTAGCCTTGTTTGATATTTTTTGCCAAACACCCAATTGTACCTCCGGTGCATGTGAATGCACATAAGATAGGAGCGTGAAGAAAAGTATATAACTAGATATCTGATCAAAGACAAAGAGGTTGTTGAACATATAAGCAGAAAGCAATCCAAACACTACAGCCTTATCTTCTTTAGTTAAGAAACTTTCATTAGCCTTAAATACATAAGCAACCACAGAAAAAAGTATGAGCAGATAAGAAGCCAGCCCAGGCACACCACCAGCCACCAACCAATCCAAAAAAGTATTGTGCGCTCTATCAAACCAGGGCTCCTGAGTGTACATCCGTGGGTCATAATATTTGTTGAAAACAAAATTAAAACCTTCTTGCCCCCATCCAAGTATTGGTCTTTCTACAAAACCCTTTATAGCCATAGGCCAAACATAATACCTACCCTGCTTTTTAAATTCTGAAAGGCTAAGTTCAGCAAACCTACTTAATACTGGGCTGCTTTGTACAAAAGAAGTATTTTTGATTAGAGTAAACAATCCCAAAGCCACAACCAAAGCAATGGCCCCACCCAAAGCAAATTTCCTTATTTTGTCTCCCTTTTCAGATTTAAAAACAAGAAACAAGAAACTTATAAACGTGCCCCCGATGAGCCCGAGTATCGCTCCCCTAGTAGCGGTATAGTAAAGAACGATCAAATTTAAAACAATAGACAAACTAAGTAGGGCCTTCTGCCACGTATATTTAGATCTGAAAAACAGAAGGAAGGCAAAGAAAATATGGAAGACCATATATATACCAAGATATGCCGCATTACCTAAAGTACCATCAACTCTCACACCTCCTTGATTTATCGCTATCTTACCTGCAATTTGAAACAGAGAGTAAATAGACATTATAAAAGAGGCACCTACTGTAGTAGCAAGAAGTTTATTCCATATTTCTTGAGTTTTTAATACAGAAGAAAGAACCAAGAAATACAAGAAGAAATGTATAAGAGCGACAAAGCCTTCCATTCTTTCAAAATTGCTCCAAAAAGCTTTGAATGGGTTTACCGCAAAAATATCAGCGAGACCTATTACAAGCATAAACACCAAGAGAGAAGCAGAGACCCACGATAGTTTTGGTCTATAGGACTCATCCCTTATAGCTAGTACCGCATAGCAGGCCGCGATAATCAAAACTATGGTCCTAAAAACAAAAGCCTTACCTGTGATAAACGGGAAGAAAAGTGAAGTATCAATAATAAAAGGGACAAATGGGACCGCAAAAAGGCCTCCATAAATAACATATTTAAGTAATTTGTTTGACATAATCAGGATTATATCAAAATTCAATTAAATTGAAACTAAAGTAAATAAATGGTTAAATTGAGAATAAAATGGAAGCAATAAAAACAAAAATTGTAAGCCTTCTTCGCCATACCGAACGCTACACAAAAACAGACATGGTGTATCTTGTTAAAAATAGTTTTTGGCTAAACCTAAACACACTAATTTCCAGTATGCTATCTCTAGCAATTTCAGTTGCATTTGCGAGGTATATAAGTAAAGACATTTATGGTAACTACCAATTTCTCATATCTTTTGCATCCATAATAGGCACACTAACGCTCACGGGAATGAACGCAGCCGTAATACAAGCTGTAGCAAGAGGTTATGAGGGTGTATTCAAAAAATCAGTTATGGTTCAACTTAAATACTCTATTATTCCATTTCTAGCAGGCATCACCGCATCCATATATTATTTTATAAACAACAACACAACACTCTCATACTCCCTAATAGCAGTAGCGATATTTATGCCTTTGGCAAGCGCCTTAAATACATGGTCTGCTTTTCTCTCTGGTAAAAAAGATTTCAAAAAAACTTTTATTTTTGGACAAATCTACAATGGTTTCTATTATTTATTGATGTTTGTTTGTATATTAAAGTTTCCACAAACAATCACCTTGGTTTTTGTAAATTTTTCAGTTTCATTAATTATCAATCTTTTTATTTACTTAAGAGTATCTAAAAAATCTGTTTCAAACAATGATGAGGATAATGATTCCATTAGTTATGGTAAAAAACTTAGTCTTTCAAGCGTACTACCCTTAATATCTCTACATATAGACAACGTAATAGTTTTTAATCTCTTAGGTGCATCAAATTTGGCAATCTATGCCTTTGCTTCAAATGTACCCGAGAAATTTATGAGCCTCATAAGACCAATTTCTACTATAGCATTACCTAAAATGTCCACCAGGAACAAAGAAGAGTTAAGGTCAGAATTGGGTAAAAAAATATTAAAACTTTTTATATTTTCATTAGTATTTTCATTAATTTACATAATGCTTGCCCCATTAACTTATAAAGTTTTATTCCCTGCGTACACCGAATCTGTTTTATATTCTCAATTTTATGTAATAGCTGCAGCGATATCTACAACAACAAGCTTTGCTATTTCTTTTATGTTCGCTTCGCGATCAAACAAAATATATACCTACAATCTAATAAACCCGGTATTTAATATCGGCATTATGATAATAGGAACATATATTTTTGGTATATGGGGACTTATAGCAAGCAGGATTATAGGTAATGGTTTTTCACTTGCGCTTAGTTATGGATTAGAGAAAAATCTAGAACCTAACTCCCAATAAAGCAATAATAGATCTTATAAAAAGTTTTATCATTGTTTTAATTTTTTCATAAAAAAATAGAGGGTTTTTAATATAAAACGATAAATGTTGGGGTATTTGCCTTAAATGAAGTACAAACAAAGGCCACGGGTTTTTCTTTGGAGCTTTTATACTCAACCTATCAGTTAAAAAATTTTCTTGATGTATCAAGGTTACGATCTCATTAAAATATCTTAGACCTTTTTTATCTCTAGCCAATAAATTCATCGTGTATGATTCAAAACCGTTAATTGTTTCTGGAAATTTATATTTTTGATTATCAAACAAAATTCTCCTAAAAGCTGGCTTGCAATCTCCCTTTAAATTAAATTTGGTCATTGTTTGCTCATAGCTTGGATCAAAAAAATTAATTCCTCCCCCAAACTGAAAGCCACCAATGAAAGTTTTTTCTTCTCTAATTATTTTTGAGTTGAAATATGCAACATTATACTCCAAAGGCATCTCAGATATTCTAGACTCTATAACTTTAATTGATTCTGGGATTAGTTCATCGTCATCATCAAGACAAAATATCCATTCTTTTTTGGAATTTAGGATTCCTTTATTCCTAGCAGAATTGACACCCTGATTATGTGCCTGCTTTATATACACAATCCTGCTGTCAACAAAACTCAGGACAGTTTCTTCAGTGTCATCAGTTGAGGCGTCATCTACTATAACAACCTCAAAACTACCCAGTTGAATTAAAACACTTTGCAAACATCTTTTTAGCAACTTTGATCTATTGTATGTGGGTATTAATATACTTAAATTCATAACTATCTCCAATATCTTGGTTTTTTAAAATATTTACTAGTTATATCTTTTATTTTAAGTGTGTTTAGCGCCCCACCCTTATACCAGTCTACGTTTAAATCATCTAGCTTATTTACTGTAAATTTTGATTTTGAATCATTAATAGCATTATTTACGGTTTTTACCTTATCAATATCGTAACCAATGATTTTTGCTATTACTGAGTCAACTATTGCCGGATTTTCTCCAGCGATAATAATTCCTGTTTTTTTCGAAACTGGCTCCAAAGGACCTTCTCCTTCTCCTGATATTATAGCGTCTACTATATTTATCACTTTTTTAGGATTCCCTTCAAAATAAAGTATATGGTTCAAATCTAAAGTAGTCCTCCAAATAGTATCATTACCATACCAACTTCCAGCAGTTATGCCTTCCCTTCCAAACATAATTGATAATGACTCTAAAGTCCTAACCAATCTAATTAAAATCTTTCTCTTCCAAACAGAAATAGTATTAAAATTTTCCCACAAATAATCATATAAATCTTCGTATTTACTCCTCAAATAGTTCTTATACTTGTAATTATCGCCACCCTCTTCAGCCGAACCCTTCATGTGGTGTGGCAAAAATTCTTTATGGCCATTTATGCCCACTAAATTTTTGAGTGCTCCAGTTAGACCAGCTTTTATGTGTGTTTTTAATTTGGGAATATTAATTATTAGGCTAGCCTCAAAAATCCTCTTGGTAACTAAATATTCATGCTTACCTTTGTGGTGATGTTTTTTGAGTAAACTTGGTTTGTATTTAGTTACTCTAAAAAGATCAGCCCTGTCTGATATTTCTTCCAAAAAACTTTTTTCTTTTAAATCTACTAGGGTATATTCCTTACCGACAGCCTCATCTTCTGACATTTTTTGTACCTGAGCTGCGACATCTGATGAACTACTACTTTTCATTGTGGTAATCCTCCAATCTTCAATAAGAACCTCTATTTCTGGATATTGATTGCAAAATATTTTTTTTATTTCTTCCACCCTAACAAGCTTAATAAGTCTATCAAAATTACAATTCTGAAGAGGTGCATCACCTATTACAATAGTACCCTTACCATCAAGAGCAACTGCCAAAAAATCCATAATGTTTTTTATAATGGATGTATGAGTAACAAGAGATTCAAAATCTCCTCTGGGGTTAAAATCTCTAACCCAATTTGGCTTTATTAGTACAACATCGCCTTTTTTGACATATTTACCAAAAGGATTTTGGGGATCTAGACCCAAATTTTCTAAAACCTTCAATAAATCATCCTTAAATTTTTGGTCATCATAAGGAAAAACCGGATAATCCGACGCCGTCTCAATTATAGAAATTTTTTTACTTATTACTTCTTCCATAATCTTCCTAATTCATAATCAAAATCAATAGGATCAAATTTTTCCATACCAGACCCTGGGTAATGGGTCATTTCTCCTAAGTATATTTTATCTCCGAAGGCATATAAATCTATCCTTACATAATCAAAATCTTTTGATAGTCGACTTGCGAGCAATAACATTTCTTCAAGATTCCTAGGCCTAAGCTCCTCCCTACCTTGTTTGAATTTTAAAGTAGCCGGCAGATAATTCCATTCTTTATCATATAAAGTTCTAGAGTGATCGATAAACCTATCAAAATCAACTTGTATAAAAGCACATTCCCCTCCTATCATGTGAAATTTATAATCTTTTGGTATATTACCACCATCGTCTCGCAGTAATCTCTCAATCACGACCTGCCTTGGTTTAATCTTTCTATAAGCCCATTCGTGCTTAAATAATCCGTAAGGAATAGACAATTGTTGTTTTAGGCTTTTTATTATTTTTTGTCTATCCGGAACTTTTCCATTTTCAACAATAAAGTGAGGTCCTGAATTGTGATTGGATTTTATTATATATTCTCCATTTAGCTTATCAAATGGTATTTGGGAAGGATCCTCGCCATGCCACAACAAAGGAATTAAATATTTTTCGACACTGTCACCAAGTTTTGTTTTTACATAACCACGAATCCTATATTTATCAGCCAATATAGGGAGGACTGGATTCCTGTCATGTATTTTCTTCCAAACAAGATGCTCACTAAAAGTCTTAGGATTTGCTAAATTAAGTTCGTACCCAGTATTTTCTCTAAACCTCCTCCTTTCATCAGAGTAATTTGTTAAAAATTCTACAAAATCAAAAATATAACCCCTCAGCCTTATTACATATCTAGAGTTCCAAATAGGCCTTAAAAAAAACTTAAAATTTTGCATAACACTCATGCTATCATTTTTTCACCCCTATATACAAAAGATAAGGGCTTGAATACCAACTAGAAAGATGTTTGTGAGAGAAAAATGTCCTCCATAAAAAATCTATTGGTCTTTGAATAAGAAGCATTATTCTATAAAATATATATTTTATTTTTGAATTAGTATTAAACAAACCCCAACTAAAAAATCCCACTGGCCCACAATATTCTATATTTACCAAAGAGTTATCAAAGAGTTTCGAGAAACCATCGGCATTCATTATAGAAGTGTTATGAAGTTTATAGGAATCAATATTTAAAAATTTGGCTAAAAATTTATTTACACCATTTAAATTTGGAATGAGTATAACCAACAGACCACCTTTTTTGAGGAGGCTTAGGTGCATGTCAACTACTTTTTTAGGATCATCAAAATGTTCTATAAAACCCCGAGAAAATACGACATCATACTGACTAGCGTTTTCTTTATGGAATTGAGTATCAAAAAAATCAACCTCAATAACATTTGAAGAGTTTATACCGTATTCTATAAAATTGGATCTTGCAATCTCAACACCCTCTTTAGAGTACTCAACACCAAAAGGCTGGTAACCAAACTTTTTATTGAATTCGATCAAATACTTACCAGGAGCACAACCTATTTCTATTATTTTTTTTGAATTATCTATAGTTAAAAATTTAGGAAGTAAATATTCCCATATAAAACTATTTGTATAATCTCTTGAGATTTTTTTTAAAAAATTTTTTAAAATAAATAATTTAGAATTAGTAGCGCTTTTTTTAACTACTTTTTTCTTATATATAGAATCCCAATATTCTTTGTCAGCAAGCTTCTTCATAAATAAAATTTATCAGCCTTTTTACATGTTTATCTATTGAGTATTCATGCAAAATCCTATTCTTGGCATCAATACCAAAAGTCTCCCTTAAACTAGTGTCCTTTGCAAGTTCCATGATCCTCCTACTCATAAGATCAACATCCTTGATGGGTACAATAAAACCGCTCTCACCATCAACTACTATATCTCGAGCACCACTTACGTCAGTAGAGACAATCGCCGTGCCGTGTGCCATAGCTTCAAGCAAGACATTTGGACAGCCCTCCCACAAAGAAGAGAGTACAAAAATATCTGCCTCCAAGTACTCTTTGCTCAATTGAGCTTGAGGTACCGGAGACTTTATACTAATATCGTTCTCTAAACCCATTTCAATAATTCTGTTTTTTAAATTGGACTCCTCTATACCCTTTCCATATATAGAAGCCTCGAAAGCTATGCCTTCTTTTTTTATTTTTCCCAGAGCCTCTACAAAATGAATTTGTCCTTTTTTTGGATTTAAACTACCCACATTCAAAATTTTAACTACCTTACCAGAAGAGTCATAATTCTTTTTTACATTAGGCACAAAAACACCATTCATCAATACAACCATCTTATTTTTATAAAATGGTTGATATTTTTGTAAAGACTTTCTCACTTCTTCCGAAACACAAATTATTTTTATTACAAATAAGTTTAATAAAATATCCAAAAATTTAAATTTAACAGGCTTAGGACCTGCCACATTTGCCTCTCTAATAAAAACTTTTAATTTAGGTAGCCATAAATTAACTAATCTTGCTACAAGATTGGCCTCATTTAAAGTTGATATTATTTTATCTATTTTCTCATCCTTTAATATGCTTATTAATTTCTTGTATAAAGAAAAATCTTTAATATTTTTTGAATTTATATGGAATATATTCTGATTCGGAATATTAACTTCAGAAAGCATAGTCTGATCTTCCTCTCTTCCAAAAAGGGTCGCTAGATAAACATCAAAACCCATTCTATTTAATGCATTTATATCATTTACAAAAACCCGCTCAGCGCCACCAACACCAAGTTTATTTATAAGAAACAAAATTTTTTTTGATTTATTTTCCACAATTTAATACAGCAGCCCCTATATAAACAGACTCCTTTTCATAAACAATCTCACAAGAGGCAAAATAGTTACCATACAAGCTTTCTGGATTAAACCTAGGGATATTTACAAGCATAATATGGCCTTGAAATTTTTGGAAAATAGGAATATAGGTGTCTGCAAAATCTGGTACTGCATAAATCCTACGCTCATATTTTCCCATCCTGTATATATTGAATCCGCCATTATCATTATAAACTAGTACGTCCTTTATATTTTTATTTGATTTAATATAAGAACTCAAGTCATCAACAAGAAACCTTGCTGAACCATTTATTTTACCAACCTGATATTCTTCTATAAAAACAAAATTGTATAAAATACCCAAAAAAGCAACTATAAATAAACTCCTCTTTATAAAACCTTTATCAATCTTTGCGACCAAAACAAATAATAAACAAACACCCCAAATAATACCGATAAAAAGAAAGGAAACATAAAAAGGCAGAGGACCAGACCCGCCACTAAATGGATATAGAAAGTTCCACTTTAGATCAAATACCCGATTAATCCAATCTGTTTTTGGATAAACATAGGGAACAAAATGATTAGCAAACTGTATTGCAAAAACTAGTACTGAAGAGACTACAACAAACACAAGGTCAGATTTTTTTATTTTTTCACCATTCCCAACAAATTGATCAAAAACTTTAGCTGACAAAATAACTAGGGGCACAATAAGAAAGGCGAGATACCTATCAAGAGCACCAACTGAGAAATCAAAAAGTATAAAATAAAAGACCAGACCAATAACAACAAATAAAGAAAAAGGTCTCAATTTATTAATCGTTTCTTTATTGGAAAAAAGAGGTGGCAATATTAATAAAGGGGATAGATAGAAAAGTGACTTTACACCCTGTATCAATATCTGGAGCCATCCCCTATCCTTAAACCTTGCAAAATGCTCCCAGTATTTTAAAGCCTTAGATAAATCAAAATAAGGAAAGATAAACTTAACACCTAAAAGTACTACCGTCAGAAAGGCTATTACACCTAGAGTATATAGGCCAAATTTTATTAATCTTTTTTTGTTATCAAAAAATCTTTTTTCAATTGCAAAATCTAGTATAACCGCAGATATTCCAATAAAGAAACTTACCTTCACTAAAAAGCCGAGAATGGCAGCTACTACCAAAACTACCAACCATTTCCAATCGCCACCCTTAAAATCAAAGCTTCCGGCTCTAAGCTTCATGTACCCAGTCATCATAAGAAGCAAGAAGAAAACCATCACTGCCCCATCCACATCAACCATAAGGGAAGCTAAAACAGAGAAATAAGAAATGGAAAATAAAAGTAAAGATATAAGAGAAGTTCTCTTATCAAAAATAATTTTGGACAAGTATGCCAACAGAAAAAAGTTAGCAATACTGAATGTAAGAGGAATTAACCTAAAATTATCCAAACCTATCTTCTGTCCTACTATCCTGTATATAAATTCAGTGAGTGGTGGGTGTGGTATTGAGCCTGGCGCAAAAACCTTCTCTTCTGCATAAAGAGGCCACTTATACTCATCTTGATGGTAGGGTATGGTTACTCCACCCAATCTAAGGGCTAAGAAAATGATAAAAATCAAGCCTACCAACCAAAGATAATTCCTCTCTATAAAATCCTTCATGATTCAAATACTACAATGGTTACACTTTTTTATAAACCTTGACCATCTGAAAATCCTTATTCCATATTGGGTGTAAAATTTTGAAAAATAAATGAGTGACAGTATACAAACCAAAAGAAAATAGAGCAAAAATAAGGTCTGTAATCTTTTTTGAATTTTTATATCTCTTGATCAAATGGAGCATGCCGAGTTCATACTTCAGAGGTGGTATCCTTAAAAATTTAGTTACCAAAACATCAAAACCCTCCTGCTTCATAAGTAAATCTAGATTATCAGAATTGAATTGATTTAGATGATACGGAGGAGTAACTGAAGACCACGGAATACCGAATATTTTATAATACAGAAAAGTGGTGCGTGACCAAGGACAATCAATATTTGGAGTAGTTATACCCAAAAGACCTCCGTCTTTTAAAAATTCACCACAAATACGCACGAAATCTCTTGGGTCAGTTACATGTTCTATGATCTCCCCCAAAAATGCATAATCAAAACTTTTTTTATCAAAAGGTGCCTGTTCTAAAAAACCGTTATAAACTTCAAATCCATACTCCCTTGCCCTCTCCACTGTACGACGATTAAGTTCAACTCCTTTACTTCTAATACCTCTATTTTTTGCCCAATACATCATCTGACCATTGCCCGAACCAACATCAAGCATCAAACCATTTGGTATATATCTTTGAAATTCATCGAAAATAATAGCGACCCTACCTTGCTCTTTGTCTTTGGATAAGTCCTGCCTTGCGCGATTGGACATATACCCGGATTCATAAGAGTAAAGTTCATCGGCCAAATTTTGAGCCTCGGGTATCGGGTGTACAAAAACCAATTTACACACATCACACTTATATAAATCAAAATTGTCTTTGTTCAAAAGAAATTTAGAATCACCTTGGCATATTTTACAAACAGGATTCATTTATTTTAAATTACATAATAGCAAAAATATTTTGAAGTTGATGTTTTTTAACTATTGCATAAATTACCAATATATGATATAATTAAGATTAGAAAGGCGGTAGAGCTGTGTTTTGTTTCGGTGGACGGCAGGAAAGCCGCCGATCCAGACAACCCCATGATCTTCCAGAAGTATTGGGATGTCTGGCTCGCCTTCAACATGTTCTTTGGAGCTGTTTATAAAGTGAAGCCCTTCCAAAGAATACTAGAGAGGATAAATCCTCACCAGCCAATAAAGGAATAGGCATGAAACTACTAAGGATTTTTTGTTACTGGGGCAAACCCCAGTACACAAGCACTTCGGATATCGTGGGAGACAGGGCGATCATTTGCCTTGTGCCGTTTGGCACAATAAACTTAGGGGACCACCTGAACCCAAGCAACCAAGCTCTTGCCAACAAGTCTCTCGAGTACCAGGGCTTGCTCGGATGCGAACTTGGGCTCCAATGGGAGTTCTCTGAGCTCTCCCAAAATGCAGTTGTCGTTGGGAAGCCCGGCGGATACATCAACACACGGGAATATTTCCAGTTTTTGAAAAAAGAAGTTGGGGCTGTCAGGATATTGATCCTCGCTCATCCACTGCACGCCATGCGTTGCAAGTGGGTGGCAGAGAAAATAGGATTTGAGGTGATTGGAATCCTTGACCCTGGACAAGTCCCCTACTCGCCAGGCAATGCGCACCGACAAGTAAGAAACTCGACGTTCTATATCTTCTGGGAGAGGCTATCCCGCCTCCACCACATGATCAAGGGCTGGATCTGAAAGGATCCGGCCCTTTTTGTTTTTAAAAAAGAGATTTAATAATATAGAAACAAAAGCAACGAGGACGATCCTCGTTGCAAAGATGTGCTGGTGAGACAAAAAATTAGAACAGAAACTTTATTGCCCCAAAAACACAAATAGCCGCATATGTACCAGCCACAGCATCGTCCAGCATCACTCCCCAAGCCGACTCCATCCTATCAAAAATTCTTGTTGGCCATATTTTGATAATGTCGAAAATCCTAAACAACAAGAGGACTAGGACATAGAAGAGAGCATTTCCTTCAAAGAAAAGAAGGGGGGCGGCCGTAATTAACATGCCCAGGGTTTCGTCAATTGCTATCTGATTCTGGTCATGCTCTCTGACCTTCCCATGAGGATCTAACCTGGGGCCAAGCATTTTCTCAGCGATCGGAACACTGATAATGCCTATCACGAAGACTAGTAGAGTGACAGTGAGATAAGCAATCCAACCAATGTTTCCACTTTGACGAGAAACCTCGACTGCCACAAAACAAACAGGTAACGACAAGACACTCCCGACAGTGCCCATAAAGGGCATCCGAGTACCGATGCCAAGCGTAGCCACAAACAATGCTATTTTTTTCATAATTACCTAATTAGGTTATATCAGAATTAAACAAAAAACACCACTAAAAAAATACTTTTGCAAGAGCGAGGACACCTTGCTTCCAAGGCACTCGGTGATTCACACCAGACCTTCCTTCAAACTCATTTATATGGGCTAGATACCATTCATAGTTCCGCACAAGAGCATCTTTGTTTGAAAACTTCGGCTTCCAATCGAGCACATGTTCGGCCTTCTCTATAGAAACAAAACTATCTTTACTTGCTGTCTCATATACCCACTTATAGAGCGGTGAGAGCCTTAGCAATTCTAGAAACCTTAAGGTCCATATCATTGGCCAAGCAGGAAAGCCACTTATTTTTTTATTAAACCCTGCCCTATCTAAAACTGCCTGATAGTCTTCTTTCATGGTAGTAAATTGTTTTGCTCCGAAGTTAAATACATCATTTACCTTTTCTTCTCCTAGAGTCATTGCAAGATATATACCTTCACAAAAGTCCTCAACATCCATAAGCTGATACCTATTGTTACCACTTCCTATCATGGGAAAGCCATGTCCAGTAGAAGCCCAATCATAAAAAAGAGCAAACACCCCAAGACGCTCTGGTCCTATAAAAGATTTTGGTCTGAGTATTGGGACTACTATCCCCTTCTTTCTATATTCCAAACAAATCTGTTCGGCTGCAATTTTGGCTTTACCATACTCACCTACTCCATCCAACTTGTCTGTCTCGCTAAGTGGGTGATGGTCTGGTATTCCATAAACAGCAGTAGAAGAGATGTGAACGACTCTTTTTATATTGTTTTGTAAAGCCGCCTCACAAACATTTCTAGTGCCATCTATATCAGTTGTCCTAATATCTTCTGCGCTATACAAAGGCAAAGCAGCCGCCATATGTATAACGACATCACAGCCGCTCATGCTATCAGTCAAAAATTTTGGATTTCTTATATCCCCTACAATCCATTTTATTTTATCTTTTTCTGGATAATCAAAAGGTAGTAAGTCATAAGAAACAACTTCGTGCCCCCTATCCAAAAGAAAGCGAGTCATATTTATCCCCAAAAAACCCGAACCACCAGTTATAAATACCTTCATAAAAATATATTTAAATTAAATAAAATATAACAAATACATATAATAACCACATAACAAAAGATGTTAATATCGATATATCTTTAAAAACTAAAAGCTCCGGAGATTCTGTCTTGTTTGGGTGTGTATAAATAGTATTTAATATCCTAAATAGAGAGAAAACTACAAAAACTGTGGAGTATGTCAGGTAGTGTACATGACCTGTAATACTCCACATTAGATAGGACACGACTGCGAGGCTGGCTGAAATACCTAGCATTAAATCAAGTGCCTTGTCCGAATACTGATCCAATACGATTCGCCTTTTCTCTTGCACATGCTCAGATTTTCTTTTACCGACTATAACAAATAAGGATCCAAAAAATACACAGGTTATAATCCAGGGAGAAATTGGAACTACTGCAGCTAGTCCTCCAGTAACAACTCGTAATATATAAAAAATAGAAACAATAACAATATCGACAACTGCTATGTGTTTTAAACCAAAAGAGTAGGCTAGGTTTAAAATAAAATATAATAATATTATAGGAAAAATACTAGGCACTGAGTATACAAAAATAGCAGTGATTATAAATGTAAGAACAGATATTTTAAGTGCGGTTTTTTTACTAATAACCCCGGCTGCGATCGGCCTATTCATCTTTGATAAATGCAACCTATCCTGCTCCACATCTTTTAAATCATTCAAAACATAGCAAGTACTTGATGCAAAACAAAAAGCTAAAAATGCTAGAAAAACATTATATAGAGATTGAAAATCGAAAGCCTTCAGGGCAAAAAATAGTGGTGCAAAAACTAAAAAGTTTTTAGGCCATTGCCAAGGTCTAATTAATTCAATCATGGGGAAAGTTTTATAAACTATATTATCAACAAAATATGTAAATTTTATAAATTTCGATTCTTTAGTATTCAAAAGACGTTCAACTCTTAAAAACCTAGCTCCCAAAAACTTTGCAAGTAATCCGTCTGTACTATACTTATCACCCACAACTAAAACATCTTTAAATTTGGCTGTATTCAAAACCTTTTTAAAGGGTGTAGTTATTGGTTTTCTGCATTCAAAATAATCACAACCAGTTACAAGGGAAAAACTTTTAGCTAGTTCTGGTGATCCATTTGAACAAAAATAAACATGATTATTTTGTGCAATTAATTTAATTTTTTGAACTGATTCTTTTGAAATATCTGTCTCGCCATCAGGCACTATAGTCCCATCAATATCCAAAAATATTGTATGTCCACTTATCTTTGAAAAATCTACTTCGCTAAAATAATTAAGTTTATGCATCTATTTTTCTGTAAACAAAACCCGCCTTACTGTAAATCAAAGAATAATTATCTTTGAACCATTTACTATCTTTGAAGCAAGGAGTCAGTTCTGTTTCCCCACTAAGTACGAGCCACTCCGGCTCAAAATGCCTTATTAGATTTGGAGGTATGATGTATTGAATACTTCTATCGGCGCAATCGGTAACCGGATAAAATGCATACGAGTCTTCGTTTACTAAACCAAAAAAATCAACAATATAAGCCTTACTTGTATACCCTATAATTCCTATATTATTTACCCCGACTCTTTCACCCTCCCTAACATTTTCTTTGAGAAAATAACCGATATCAAAAAGTGACATTTTAGATCCTTGTTTTTCTGTAGTAAGCAAATCTGCAAAAAACCAAGTTGGACCAATAATCACAAATAGAAGAATTACCACTCTAAAATAGGACCACTTAATTTTTTCGAGTATAAAAAATAACCCAAACAGAGAGCCGAGCATCCAGAAAGGTTCAATTTGAGTAGTGTACCAGGGGAACATTACTGGGTTTGAATAACTAAAGGAAATAAAATATAAAACAGGGATTAAGAAAATTATCCAATTTTCTTTATTTACTTTTTTCCATAAGCCCAAAATAAATAAGCCTAAGAATGGTATTAAATTAAATAAAACTTGTAAAAATATTCTTTCATAATCAAAGAATTTGCCCCAATAAATTCTACTTAGGTGGGACAACTGGACCTTCAATGCTTGTATGTCTGACTGGTTTACAATGTCTTCAGTATGCAACTTGGCGATTAGCGATTGAGGTATAAAGGATCCAAAATAATAAGTAGAAAATAAAATCCAAGGCAATACTGTAAGCGCAGTTACAATTGAAAATTTTATAGCCCTCAAAAAACCTTCGTTTCTAATCCAATAAATCAGCGCAAGCATGGCTATAATACCAGCGTCAGGCCTTGTAAGTATTGAGAGGGCCAGAAATACTGCAGCGGTATAATTTTTCTTGCTTATTAAAAAGTATAAAAAACCAAGTACGGTAAGAATAAAAAGGGAGCTTTCCATACCTTCAGAAACAACCTTGGACATATTAAAGGTAAAAACTAGAACTGAAAAAATTGCGAACCTACTACTTGTATACTTCTCTACTATTTTAAAGAAAAATATAGAAGATACTGATATTGATATTATATTTATAAAAACAACAGAAGTATGAGGCTCAAAACTAAAAATATAACTAAATAATGCAGCTAGAAGCGTAAATAAAGGAGTCGTTGAACCAAGTATTTTTTCACCTTCGTTATAAACAAAGCCTTTTCCTTCAGAAATATTATCTATATACCTGTATAGAATAAATTGATCATCATTTGAAAACCTTAGATCACTCATGAAAAATACGGCCAGGACAGATGTAAAAGATATTATGAAAGATATTATTTCGTACTTATATTTAAATATAAAACTTTTCATATCTTTATAATTTTATATTTAAATATAAGTGGCAACATTTTTAATCCCAATTTAGCAGCCTTCCAGATGCTGCCTGTATAACCAGACTTACCCACCCTCTGCTTATAAATTAAAGGTATCTCAATAATATTTTTATTCTTCTTCAGGAGCCATATCATGAGCTCCGGACTAAATGTACCATCTCCTTTCGAATACTTGAAATAACCTTTTATTTCTTGAAGCAAATTCCTGTTTATCAACTTGTAAGTGCAGCCGACATCTGTAAGCACTGGTCCATTAAAGAGAACCTCGACTATCTTCGCCCAAAGCCAATTACCAAACCTTACAGGGAAAGGCATAAAGGCTCCTGACCATATGGCAGAGCGCGATGTCCTAGTACCCAATATCGCATCAAACTCGCCACTATAAGCAAGGAGTTTTTCGATATCCCCAGGGAGGAAAGTCCCATCTGCTTCTGTCATAACTACCAGATCACCTTTTGCTTCTATAAGTCCGCGCATTATAGCGTAGCCATAACCCTGCTTTACCTCATGCACGATAGTGGCACTAGTCTTCAAAACCTCTTCTTTTGTGTTGCCTATAGAATTATTATCTACCACCACAACCTCATCCACTAAACCAGTATCAAAAAAGCCTTCTATCACAGACTTTATACTCCCTGCCTCGTTGTATGTGGGTATCACCACACTAACACTTTTATTTTTATACATTTTTTATCTCCTTCACCAACTTACCAATTAAAGCATTTAATCCATGATTTTCAACCACATGTTGTCTTAATGGAGCCACATCAATATTTGGCTTTTTGGTAAGGATGGTGTCTAAATTTTGAACGATATCTTTAAGAGAATTACTTGTAAAAATAACTGATTCCATATCTTTATAATATTCATTAGAAACAACAGGCACACAGCCGCAGCAAATCGCTTCTAAAATTGTTTTATCCATACTTCCAGAAGGTGTGAGGTTTACAAATATCTCGTGTGTTTGGTACAACCTTACTGCCCCTTCTTGACTAACTGCTTTCAGAAAATTTACCTTTCCCTTTGTCATCAAAATTTCTGATTTTTTATTCAACATATCGAGATACTGAGCGTCTTCAGGATTTACTGGGTCCCCCACTATATCCAAGCAGAAATCTACATTCCCTTGATCAAGCAAAACAGCTGATTCTACAAGCTTATCGATATTTTTAATCGGCGAAATCCTTCCTAGAGACAAAATTGAGTTTCTTTTCTTATTCTCACTTTGTGGTTTAAATTTTTCTGTATCTATGCCGACTGGCATCAAAACACTATTCTTAAATTTAGCCGTATAAGACTTTGGGGAAGTATAAAAAACTTTTTCTGAAACCAAAGATGCGATATCTGTAAAAAAATTGCCCCTTGGATGATTTCTCCATAAAAATATTTTTTTACCCGAGAGTTTCCAAAACTTCCACCCCAAAATTACATATTCCTGGTTCATATGTACAAACACAGCATCGTATTCATTTCTCAAACCCCAAATATATTTATAAAATTTCCAAACATATTTGAGACGAGCTGCGAGGTAGAAGTCAGGATTTGTAAAAGCATCCTTGCCCAGAGAATAAACTTTTACATTTTCTGGCAAATCATATTCTCCCGTGCCCAAACAAATCACATTTATTTTTTCAAAATTTGGAGCAAGTTTTAAAACCCAATTATGAAAAAAACCGAGTATTGGATCATTTTTATCTACTTTTTGTGTTATGACCAAAAGCTTCATTTATTTATTGAATATAAAAAACTTATATATAAGAAAATTAATAACTGCAATTATAAATCCAGTTATAAACTGACTCACCACATACCAAATCCCTACTATATCAACCCAAAAATACATTGATACTGTGTTTATAAATATACCGATAAATCCAACAATTATAAATTTTATGAATTGAGAAACAATACCCTCCTTACTCTTGTCCCTAAATGCCCAATATTTTTGTAGTATAAAACTAGCAATCACAGCATAAACAAAAGAGAAGGTGGATGAGAGTAAATACCATAAATCAAAAAATTCGGTCAGTATATAAAGAAATAGTATTTGACTTAGGGCTACACTACCGCCAGCTATAATAAATCTAACAATTTTATTACTCTCTATAATAGAAATCAAAAAGACGAGAAGTCTACCTAAAAAGCTTTTTTTAATTTTTGAATTGTAAGCACCTTCTATAGAAGACTTGTAGAGTTCTAGATACTTTTGATGACTTATAAGATTGGCCTCTGCAGACTTTTTAGAGTCTAGGGACATCCTTTTTCTGAGTTCTGGATTAGCAAACAGATAATTGAGTGCTGAGTAAAATTGTTTATTATCATCAGGCTCGCAAACAAAAGCACCCTTACCGTCAAAAAATTCTTTTGCTATACCAGCGTCAGAAAGAACTAAGGGCAATCCGCTTAAAGCCGCTTCCATGGTAGATAAACCATAACCTTCATATAAAGAAGTGGATATATAAATATCCGTATTTTGATAAAAGTTACTTGTATCATTAGACCACCCGGCAAATTTTACCCTGTCTTCCACACCCAAGCTCTTAGCTATAAACTCCAAATTCTTTCTTCGAGAGCCATCACCCACAATAGTAAAAATGGCATCTTTAAAATCTTTACAAATCATGGAAAAAGCTTTGAGAGCTGTTTCTATATTTTTCTCCCTTTCTAAACGACAGACCATCAACACTCTGCCTTTAAATTCTTTTTCTTGTTTAGAGGGAGCGACATTAAACTCCTGCCTTATTGGTAAAATAGAAAAAGATTTTACAATACCCATGACTCCATATGAAGCCTTCAAAGAAACACACCTCACGGAGTCAGCAAAAGGTAAGACTACTTGAGCAATCAAAAACCTGATTTTATTTAAAAAAGAATGCTTTAGAAAATATTTATTTGCAAAATCTGTATGCAGCTGAACATGTAAGTGAATACCAAATAAAATTTTACAAATAACACCAACCAAACCGCTTTCAAAAGGATCTTGGGTGGTGACAATAAAATCTCGCCTCTTACTATCAGCCTTTTTTAAAATAGAAGCAACTATTTTTAAAGTGTCTAAAATATAAAATAATTTGTTTTTTGAATTGGTAGGATAAACAAAAACATTGCTTGCGATTGAAGTGTTTCCAAGTGCGCCACGAGACACCTCATTCCAAATAATCATGTGTGTTGCGTCAAAAAGATTGCCATATTCAACTTGGCGGTTCCTTACAGAACTTCCCTCTTCAAAGATTTTCCTATCGTTGCCAATAGATATCAAAAACATACTATTTTATATTTAAAAACTCTTGTGCTATCTCTTGCCAGCTGTGAGTAAAGTTGAAATCCTGTACCTTTTTCTTTTCTGTTTTATAAACTTCTAAATCCATAATTGCCCTTAAAGCACCCAATATCTCCTGCTCATTTAACGGATCAACATATATTCCACAAGACTTTATCCTGTTATAAATACCTATTTCCTTGGTACATATAAATGGTTTATTGAGCCTTATAGCGTCGAGTATCATATTGGGACTTATGTCTCCTATAGAGACGAGCACTACGGCATAACTTCTTCTGATTTTTTCCATAAAATCTGCATACTTGAGATTCTCCGTAAAAAGCTTTGTTTGACTGTATTCTTCTCTAAACTTTTTAAAAACATTTTCTAACACATCGAAATTTTTCCACACGAGATTTCTCGCAGATGCGACAAAAGTCTGATCCTCAAAACCAACACTCTCCTCTTTGGCCCCATAATAATTTTCTACGATTATGGTTTTTGTCTTTTCCATTTCGTAAGCATATATAAATATATCTCTCTGCCAATCAGTACTAAATATGACTTTGTAACACTTATTTACAGTAAACTTATTTATTTGAAATATTATCTTTTCGTAAAAAGTGAAATTTTCTTTCTCTGTTTTATAAAATTGCCTGAATAAAACTTTCTTTGAAGTCCTTTCTACATACCTCTCCCAAAGGAAATCTCCCCCTGTTCTTATCACTACCTTTTTCCTAAAAAGAAATCCGAGCAAAACAGTTGGGAAGCCCACACTAAAAGTATCGAGAGTAAATATTTTATCAGCAGATAAAAAACTAGGTATTGTTTTGAATAAAAAGAAAAGATGCCTGACTCCGGTCGGCAACTTGTCCTCAATAGTAAAAGTCTTTACTGAGACAGAGTGCCCCATTTTTAAAAACTCTTCTTTAAGATTTTTTGCATATTGAGCAGGACCCCCGATCTTCGGTGGATATATGCCAGTGGTTATAAGTATTTTCATTACTTTATTTTGCCGTGTATTTTGTCAGAATACCAGCGTACCTGATTTAACAACCCTTCCTCCAAAGAAACTTTCGGTTCATAACCAAAGAATTTCCTCATCTTTGTTATGTCTGCAGCGGTTTCCTTTTGATCGCCTGCCCTCTTGGGTAAAATGATGAACTTTGCCTTCTTGCCAATTATTTTTTCTATTAAATCAATACCTTCACCTGTGGTTAGAGTTTTATCATTGCCAAGATTAAATATTTCCCCTTTGGCTTTTTCAAAATTTTCCAAAACTAAAATACAACCATCGATAATATCTCTTATATAAGTAAAGCTTCTGACATGGTCCCTTGCTCCTTCAAATAATGGAAACTCTTTGTCTTCGTGTATGGCTTTTATAAGTTTGTGATAAAGCTTCTCTGGTCTTTCTCTCTCTCCATAAACAGAAAAAAATCTTAAAACTGTAACCGGCAATCCACTTTCTCTGTAGTAAGACATGGCGAGCTGCTCAGCTGCCAATTTTGTCACACCATAATGAGAAGTTGGTTTTGGTTCACTTTCCTCAGAACCCTTGGCTTCTTTGCCATATATAGAAGAAGTGGAAGCGTGGATAAATATTTTTAAACTAGGTAAACATTTTACTTCTTCCAGTATTTTGTGAGTCGCGACTATATTGTTATTTAAGTATTCATCAAAAGATGTAGCGCTTGATATACCGGGCTGAGCTGCCATATGAAAAACAACCTCCACCCCATCAAGTAAATGTTTAAAATTATCCTTTACTAAATCTAGTATATAAACATTACCCCCTTTATTTTCAACATCTTGTATATTTATCTTTTTAATTTCTGGATTGTAATATGGTGTAAGGGAATCTATACCTATAACCTTGTGCCCCAAAGACAAAAGGCGCTCACAAAGATGTGAACCTATTGCCCCTGCTGCCCCTGTTACTAAAATTTTCATTATTTTATAAGAGCATTAAATACCTTTTTCATCCTTTCTGCAATCAAATCCCAATCATACTTTTCCTTTACCATTTTGTAGGCATTGTCTACTACCCTATTTGTACCGACGTCATCTATCACTCTCTTTACTGTCTTCGCTATACTCTCTGGGTTATTTGGCTCACAAAAATAGCCAGTCTGAGCACCTGCCCCGCGAAGCCCGTAGGGCGAAGTGGGGTCCTGTAAAAATTCTGGGATGCCACCAACTGGAGTAGCAATGACAGGCAACCTCGCTGCCATTGCCTCGATAAATGAGTTGCCAAATCCTTCTGAAAGCGAAGGGCGGATAAATATGTCGCAAGCTTTCAAATATTTTGGCATTTCTTTATGCGAGAGGAAGCCACCCCAAACTACCCTACTTTGCATTCCAAGACTTGATATTTTAGATATAAGATTTTCCTTAAGTTCGCCTTCTCCAAAGATAACAAACTTTATATTTGGTGGGAGCATTGGTAGTGCGCTGATTACATCTCCAACCCCGTTTTTGACCACGAGGCGCGAAGTAGTCACAAGAGCAATCTCACCCTCACCCAAACCAATTTCCTGCCTTATTTTTAACCTTTCCAATTTTGAAATCTCTATATCAAATCTTTTTATATCAACTCCGTTTGGAACGATATGAACCTCGCCCTTATGCCCCATGTCCCTCCCCCAATCAGCCAAATATTTTGATATGGCCTGTATGCTATCTGCCCGAGTAAATATCATTTTGAAAAGAGGAAACAAAATTCCCACCCTCCTCTTTGAATGCTCGAAAGGGTCACCCTCTTGGAGAGTAAGAAGGAAAGGTATTTTGGGTTTTAAAAGTTTAAAAAATAGTGCAGCAAATCCTGCGTAATTTGCCATGATAGACCAAGACAAATCAAACCTTATTTTTCTATGAAGAAAAAAGGCCTTAATAGGAGCAATCACCGTAAAAAGGTATTTATTATAATGAAGAGGAAAACGATATGAATCAGCGGCTCCTTTCACTTCTCCTACGAACCCCAAACGATACACATGCACATTTCCAATTTTTTCTTCTTTGGGTAAATTCTTATCAAATCTCAAAGTCAAAAGATGAAATTCAAATTCATGTTCGGGCAACCTATCTGTTATTTCTTTCACAGCCACCACATCTCCCCCAACCAAATTTGGGAAATAAGTTACAGAAAATATTATTATTTTTTTGGGTTTCTGCACAAGTTTGATGTTAACAAAAAACCTTTATTTGAGCCAATTTATAAAGTCACATACAAAAGTTATTCTCCTTTGAGAATTTTCCTTAGAATTTCTTCTGGGACTTCATTTGAAACATTGGGTGCTTTCGTATACCCCTTATCTTCCTTATTGTGATTTGAATTGAAATTTTGATTCTTAGGAGAATCTTCTTTTTTAACCTCATGTTTCTCCTCCTTAGACACTGGGCCCTGGTTACTAGTTACTTTTTGCAATGCTTCCTTGAGTGCATTTATGTTTTCAGGTTTGCCAGACTTATCCTTTTTCTTATCATCTACCTTAAGCTGGTTTAGGGAAATCGGTTTAGGCTCTGGTTTTATATCTACAACTTCTTTTACCTCTGTATTTTGCTTTTCCTTCACAGCTTGAGCTATCGCATCTGCCAATATATTTTTCTTGGGCTCTTTATCTTCAACTCTTACATCCAACGGTTTATCCATTTGTTTAGGTAAATCTTTTTTAAGATCATTTTGCTGAGGCTCTCTTTCAGAATAATTTTTTATAAATTCTTTTTTTGGTTCAGTGTACGGCTTAGCATCTATCGGTTTATCTTGTCTTCTTTCTTGATTTTTAACTATAGGTTCGTGCCACTTGGTTATTGTACTTTGAACCTGATCCCGAGGGAAAGCAAAATTCTGCCTTGAATTGAAAAGTACCTCTGCCCTACAAGACCGTTCAGGTTTTTTTATAGGAGCAAGTGTGGTAGCAGAAAATGGCTGACTAGCCACACCGTCTATCATAAGCTTCAAATATATCTGAACAAATCCTAAATTTACTATATCTTCTGCGGTAAAGATTGGTGCAAATTCTTTCTCCAAGACTTCAGCATCAAAAGATCCCACACGGAAAGAAATGAGCGTACCCACGTTTCCAAAAACGGCAGACCTCACTTCTTCAGCCATTTGTTCGATATATTGGTGTGTAATATTTAGAGAGAGTTTGTATTTCCTAGACTCCGAAAGAATATCGGCAAAACTCTTGTTTGCAAAAGACTGAAACTCGTCTACATAAAGATAGAAATTTGGTAGTTTTTTGAGATCCTGAGGTGCCACATCTGCTCTCGACATGGCCGCAAGGTATATCTTGGTCACGATCATTGAACCGAGAAGGTTTGCATTGTTTTCACCTACGAGACCTTTAGAAAGGTTCACAATCAAAATCTTTTTTTCATCCATTACTTTTCTTATGTCGAAAGAAGACTTTGGTTGACCTACAATATTCCTGATAAGAGGGTTTGAGGTAAACTGACCCACTTTGTTTTGTATAGCAGGAGTAGCTTCAGCGGCAAATCTTTCTGTATATTTTGCAAATTCTTCTGTCCAAAAAGATTTGGTGGTTGGATCCTTCACATTTTCAACCACCTCATTCCTATACACCTTGTCGGTAAGCATCCTGTTTATACCGAGCATAGTAGCTCCAGGGTACTCAAGGAGGGCTGCTAGTGTGTTTTGTAAGATATATGCCATCCTGGCAGACCAAGCGTCTACCCATATTTTTTCAAATGCACTCATGAGCCCAGCCACCACAAGATGTCGCCTCTCAGGCCCGACATCTTCCATCACATTGAAAGATATTGGGTACTCGGTATCAAAAGGAGCAAAGTATATTACATCTTTTATCCTATGTTCTGGTACATAGTCGAGCAGGAGGTCCGCTGTCTTGCCGTGTGGGTCGAGGAAGGCCATGCCATTACCATTTTGGATATCTTGGATAGCCATGTTTTCAAGCATGGTTGACTTACCCATTCCTGTCTTACCAATAGAATAGACATGGCGAAGCCTGTCTTCATCTTTGATACCAAATTTTACTTTATTGCCCCTAGCATCTGTCTCAGCAAAGTATGTGATTTTATTAGAGTTATCCATTCAATTTTATTATAACACCAAAAAAGCTGCGACATAAAATTTTTAGCAACCAATGTTTATTCTGAAAAATAAGCACTCCTGGTATAAGTATTGCTTGGGTCCCACATCATCCAACTTGTTAATCCTGCGTCATAAGTTGCCTGTATCTGAGCACGGACCATCTGAGGAGTATATTTGACAGGGTAATCAAAGTCTTGAAGCCAAGGACGGAGCTGCTTCTTGCCCAATCTCTTTTCAATCCTTTCATTATAGGTGCTGGTTTTTATTTTTTCAGTACTAGAAGCTGTGGTTGTATACATTTTACTAACCACTTCTTTTTTTAGAAGCTCAGCTCTAACAGCAGCAGAATCCATACTAAACTTTATTATTTCATAAGGTACTTTGTTGGGATCAGGCCAACCATTAAACTTTGATGGGTAGTGAGATGGATAAACCATAGGTCCTACATAATCAAAATATAGGAGCGCGTTTTCAAGCACCTGCCCTATACCCAAGTCATCCGTATTTGTAGTAGTCATACCAAAAATATCAGCGGATGTGACCATTTTTGTATCTGCCAAATTTTTGTCTAGGTATTCAAAAAATTGTCTGAGCATTTCCCTTTTGGTGGTGGAGCCTGTGTGAGTAAAATCTATATCTTTCATGTTGCCGTCCGAAGGAAACCTTATATAGTCAAAATTTATTTCATCAAAACCAATGTCATGAGAAGCTTTGGCTATACTTAAGGTATAATCCCAAGCGTCCCTTGAGCCCACATCAATAAAAGAAAGACCCTTGCCATCCTTCCAAATACCTCCGTCACTCTTCCTTTTTACAGCAGCTTCTGGTTTCAACTTAGTATAAAGAGGATCCTGAAATACAGTCACCCTCCCTATCACGTATATATCTTTACTATGTAAATATTCAACAAACTCCTTCATATCAAGAGCCCTACACCCACTACCGGATCCGCCAATATCATCTACAAGCTTAACCCCAGTATCAAAAGCAACTGTTCCTGTGTAGTCTTTTATGTCTATAACAATGCCATTTACTTCAGTTTCTTCAATAAACTTAACAAGATTTTCCCTTAAATCTTTTCTCCCAGCCACACACTGTGTCATGTATACAGCCTTTAAAGGAACCGGTGTATCCACATGTTTTATCTTTTCTTTGATAACAAAAGTTTCTTGCTCACTCGAAGCCAGACCATAGTGAGACTCACTTTCCATATTAAAAGAGTATACAAATGAGACTATGAGAGCCCCTCCCAAACAGAGACCTATTATTTTGAAAGCTTTTTCCATTTTTAATTATTTTAAAAATCAAACAAGAGGTTCTTGTATATCTTTTTTTGTTTTCTCTTTTTCAATATCTTGAGAAGAAATAACTGGGGATTCTAGAGGAGCTTGCGGAGCCATTGCTATTTTTTTCTTTTGAATTTTTGGTTTCTCTTTTAAAGCATTTAAAAGAGAAGGTCCAACACCTACTAGTATAAGTAGCAATCCTGAAGAGCAAATTAACAAAGTCTTCCAAAATATGGGTATACCTAAAAATGGGAGTACGAGAATCCAGAAACCGAAAGATATGTTAAAAGTATTTCGCATAGTAAAAAGTATATATCATTGGCTCCAAAATAAAAAATTGTGGAAAAGACTAATAACTCAATAGAAGGGGCTTTTGTGAGTTATTTATTCTTCCTATTATTCAAAGTGACGAGGAGAGGTGCTGCGAGGAATATAGAAGAGTAAGACCCGGCTACAGTACCTATTATGAGAGTCAGTATAAAGAATTTTATGGAAGGCACTGCAAATATATACAGAGCAATAAGCACTATAAATACAGTAAGCGAGGTGTTGATAGATCTGCCGTAAGTCTGAGAAAGACTTTTACCCACTGTGTGTTCGAATGACTCATGGTTATTCTTATCTTTATTTATCTGCAAATTATCTCTCACCCTATCGAAAATTATAATTGTGTCATTTATAGAATAACCAAGAAGAGAAAGGAGTGCTGTGATAAAGAGTGCGTCTATTTCTACACCAAAAAATTTTCCTGCTATGACAGCTGCGCCAGCAGGTATGGTGATATCGTGGATCAAAGCTACTATAGAAACAAGCCCATAATTCCAAGAAGAAACAGGTTTTGAAACCCCACGAAAAGCGTAAGCGATATAAAGTATTGTTATAAATATAACAGCAGCGATAGCAATGAGAGCTTTATCTTTGAGTTCCTCCCCTATCAAAGGCCCCACAGAATTTAACCTCTCTAGATTAAAAGAATATTCTCCATCAACAGACAAAGATTCTTTGATGAGCTCCTGCTCATTAGAATCCAAGTTTCTCATCCTTATGATATATCCATTCTGCCCAGAACTTCGAACAGAAGCATCCCCGAAATCAAGATTTAAAATCTGACTCTCCAAAACACTTTTTGTTGGTACAGCATTATCGTACTTAACCTCAATTATAGTACCCCCATTAAAGTCAGTGCCAAAATTGAAACCAAAAATAAAGATAGATAGGAAACAAATCCCCACCATTATAGAAGAGATAATAAAAAATATTTTTCTGTATTTTACTGCAAACATTTTATTTTGTGTAAACACTATACATAAATAATTTAGACACTACCATAGAAGTCCAAATTGACACTACTGTACCGAGCCCCAAGACAAGAGCGAAACCTTCAATGCTAGATGTACCGAACCAAAAAAGTATTACTGCACTAAAAAGAGTGGTGAGTTGGCCGTCTCTTATGGCTGTCCACGCATGGACAAATGCGTTCTTCACAGCAACTTCGTTTCCATGACCCCCTCTCTTCTCCTCTTTCATTCTCTCGAAAATTATAATATTTGCATCTATGGCCATACCTATCGATATTATAAATCCGGCTATTCCAGCAGCTGTCAAAGTGACTGGTATAACCTTAAAGAGAAGTAACATCAAAATAACATATACAGAAAGAGCAACTGATGCGATAAGTCCTGGGATCCTATACCAAAGGATCATAAATAAGGCCACGAGCAAGAGACCAGAAACACCTGAGACTATACCCTTGCTCAAAGCTTCACTTCCCAAAGTAGATCCTACGGTTTCTGTACTTACAAGATTTATAGGCATAGGTAGAGCACCGTAGTTCAAATCCCTCACCACACTCTTTGCTTCGTCCACTGTAAAATCTCCAGTTATCACTGCTTGTCCCCCACTAACCTCCTCTCTTATGTAAGGAGCTTGTATCAAATTACCATCAAGGAAAATTCCGAGCACCTTACCAACATTGTCTCTTGTGATTTTTGCAAAAAGATCTTCACCCTCACTATTAAAATTGAGTCCGATTACAGGTGCGCTATTTACATTATTTTGATTAAATCTCATGTCTGCCTTTTCAAGCTGCCTTCCGGATAGATTTGTTGGCAAAAATTCACCACTCTCTTCATTTAGAAGCCTGAACTCTAAAAGAGGAGTCTCACCTATTCTTTTGACCGCCTCTTCAACATTTGTAACCCCTGGGAGCTCAACTATAAGTCTCTGGTCATTCTCATTTCCCAAGGCACCTCCTTGTTCAACCTGCACCAGCGGCTCAGCTACACCAAAAAGATTAACTCTTCTCTCTATGGTATTTTTAAGAGATTGCATAGCATCAGAAACAGAAGATGGTTCTACTTGGGAAATGTCTGCCTGATAGATAAGATGTGTACCCCCAGACAGGTCTAATCCAAGGTTAAATCCGGCAGCATTTTCTCCCGTTTTATAACCACTCCACATATAAAATACTGCCCAAACTGAAGCAGCAAGTATTATAATTGACCAAAATCTGTACTTATTCATTTTAGCTATCCTATCACACACCACTCCTCGAAAGCAAAGCCTTTATAGTCTTGAGAGCTATTTTTAGATCAAGCATAAAAGAACGATTTTTAATGTAATAAAGATCATAAGAAAGCTTCCTTCGAGTCCTCTCTTCATCCGCCACAGATTTTGGAGGATCAGTATGATAGAGCTGAGCCCAACCAGAAAGCCCAGGCTTGATAAGGTGTCTAATATTATAAAATGAAATCTGACTCTCATACTGCTTCACAAGAGAAGGCACCTCGGGCCTAGGTCCAATGAGAGACATGTCCCCTTTTATGACACTCCATATTTGTGGCAACTCATCGATTCGTAATTTTCTTATTAAGCCACCAACCTTTGTAATATGTGAATCTTTAGAAAGACCGTCTAGCTCATTATGGACACTCATGCTTCGGAATTTTTTGGTATTTATTATTTTATTATTTTGACCAATACGGTTATGTTCAAAAAACACAGGCCCACCATCTTCTAATTTTATAGCAATCGCTACAAGAGGATAAAAAATCAAAGAAACAATTCCGACCAAAATAGACAGACAGACGTCCATTATCCTTTTGAGTGCATCATAAGTAGTCCTACTCTCAGTAGAAATATTTTCCAAAAACCAATTGTACCTTACGAGAGAAAGCGGTACCGAGTCAAATATATCTTCATAGATCTTATACATATCTATGAATTTAACATTTGAGAAAATGAGGTTGTACAACTGAGGCAATATAGGTTCAACCTTCTCATTCTTAAGGTCAATAGCTATGATATGTATCTCTTCTGAATAAATCCTCTGTAATATTTCTTCTTGGAAATCCAAACCATCAACCTTATCTAAATCTATTGAGGAAACAAATTCAAGACTATATCTTGAGTTACCATTGACCTCCTCTAGGAGCTCTTTCATTTCATTACCACTACCAATCAGTAGACCCTTCTCTTTCTTTAAAGAACTAAAAAACTTGTCTCCGTATATCCTCCACACCAAAACAAAGAAGGAAGATACGACAAGATATATAAATAGATTTGTCTTTGGAGCAATACCAAAATAAGGGATAAAATAAAAGAAAAGAACGGCAAGAAATGCGTTTGCCATCTGAGCATTAAATACAGTAGACGGTAGTCGTGATTTTATTATCAGAGTATGCTTCTCATAAAGTCCTGAAATAAAAAATACCAAAATCCACACGGCTATTATTATAGAAAATGGCAAGAAGTGGACATTCCAAACATCTAGAGTAGGAAGCTCGAAATAACGTAAAAATAGTGTTAACCAAACAGAAAAGTATAATATAAGTACATCAGCAACAAACAAGATTGCGGTTTCCCTTTTGCGCGATATAGTCATTGTAAACACAATAATACATATAATTGAAAAGTTAGTCAATTTATGGGAAAATAAAATATAATGGAAATTTCAAAGAAAAAAGTACTTTTTTGCATTACCAAAGGCAACTTTGGAGGGGCTCAAAAATACGTCTTCGATCTAGCTACCAACCTACCCAAAAAAGATTTTGAAGTAGTGGTAGCTTGCGGTACAAAAGAAGGCAGGACTCTCGTGGACAAACTCTCAGAAAAAAATATCCGCACACTCGAACTCGAATCTTCAGAAAGAGAAATAAATTTCAAAAAAGACTTAAAAACTATTAGAGAGTTAGTAAGAATAATTAGAGAGGACCGGCCAGACGTTATCCATTTAAACTCATCCAAAATAGGCTTGCTCGGTGTACTTGCGGTTTTATATCTTAGACTATTAAACTTATTCGAATACAGCACACCGTACACGATACCACTCACTCTTTTTACAGCACACGGCTGGGCTTTTAATGAAAGCACTCGGTCAAACAAATCAAAACTGATATTTCTCTTGGGTCACTATGTCACAGTGCTCCTATCTGGTAAGACAATAGCGGTATCCGAAAAAACAAAAAATGACATTGCTTGGCTACCTTTTATAAAAAATAAAATACTGGTTATACACAATGGTATACACACATTTAGACCTATTGTGAAAAAAGAAGCTAGGGAAATCTTAGACCCGACAAATAGCAATAGAAAAGTTTTTGTGTCCATATCAGAACTCCACGACAATAAAGGCATCGATATAGCCATAAAAGCAATAGCCCTATTACCTAAAGAGAAAAAAGAAAAAATACTTTACTGTGTGATTGGAGAAGGCGAGGAAAGACACAAACTTGAAAACTTGATAGAAGCAAATGGTTTGAAAAATGATGTTTCCCTTTTAGGTTTTATTTTAGATGCCAAAAAATTACTTAGCGGAGCTGATATATTCCTCTTCCCTTCTAGGAACGAAAATTTGCCATTTGCAATACTTGAAGCAGGATCTTTGGGCCTACCTGTTATATCCACTTCGGCTGGAGGAATACCAGAAATAATAAAGGATATGAAAAACGGTATTTTAGTACACCCAAGAAACGTTAAGGAGCTTTCAGAAGCCATTTCCTACATCCTCGACCATCCAGAAAAGCAAAAAGAGTTTGGTAAGGAAATCAAAAAAACAGTCACTGACTTTTTCAGTTTAGACAAGATGATTTCTGAAACTACCAAGGTATACAATCAATCAAACTAATTTCTCTACACCACACCGACGATTTCGTTTTTTGCCTCGGTTCTATCTGCAGACCGGGTAAGTTTCCTGTGGCTCATAAGGATGCCTACCGCTGCAAACTCGGCAAGTAAGTGACTGCCTCCATAACTCATAAAAGGGAGGGTGATACCTGTGATAGGCATAAGTCCAATATTCATCCCCACGTTAACTAAAAAATGTGAGAGTAAAAAAGCACCAAGACCAAGACCATAAAAGGTTTCGAAATTTGAGCTACCTCTCTTTGATATATCGACAAGCTTCCAAAATACAATCCCGTACAAAGTAAAAATTATGATCACACCAACAAATCCCCACTCTTCACTGAATGCTGCAAAAATAAAGTCAGTCTCATATTCGGGAAGGAACTTTAGCTTTGATTGACTACCTAGCCCCAGGCCTTTACCAAAAATCTCACCTGACCCTACTGCTATGGTAGATTGGTATGCATTATAGCCAGCACCAGAAAGATCAGACATGGGGTCAACAAAGGAGACTATCCTGGCTTTTTGGTAATCCTGAAAAACAAAAAACCAAAGTGCCATAGCGATAATTAATCCTGAAGAAAAAATAAATGCTAAATGTTTTTTAGAAACTCCAGAAAAAAGAATCATTGAAAACCATATTAAAAATATTATTATTGCAGAACCAAAGTCTGGTTGAAGGAAAACAAGAATAAAAGCTATAAAAGCATAAAAACCAGAAACCACTATGTGTCTCACATCCCTAATCTCCACATGCCTACGGCTAAAATATTTAGCCAACAGCAATATCACTGATATTTTTACAAAATCTACAGGTTGAAAAGCAAAAGACCCTAGGTTGAACCAGCTTTGTGCTCCTTTGTATACCGAACCAAGCAAGAAGAGTAGGAGTAAAAGAAAACAAGATATTCCAAATATTATCATCACAAACTCACTCCTTCTCAAGAACCTCCAATCAATAGTACTAACCACAAAAAGAGTGATACTTGAAACAGAGAGCCATATTATCTGTCTTTCAAAAAAACCATTCTCACCCCCAAAGGAATTCATCGTCAAAATACCCGCTATTGATATAAAAACAATAGCACCAAACATGAGCCAATCTACAGATCGGCCTATATTTTTTAAAAAGTCTAAAATCATTGCTGCTCTTTACCAAAAACCTTATAGGTTATTTCTATCCTAGAGGGAAGCTCTTTGCAAATAGAAGATGAGACTTTCTCATAGACACTAGTGAGAGTGGTGGTCGAAGGAGAATTGAAGAAATTTTCTGGAGAAGAAGCAACTGACTTTAAAAAGTCTTCGTCTATCCCCTCACCCAAACCTATAGTATAAACTTTTGTGCCACTAGACTTTAATATATTTGATGCATCGAGAGCAGCCTTTTCGGCGTACGCGATATCATCAGCTTCGCCTTTTGATTTTGGTGCTGAGGGCTTATTGGCTATACCGTCTGTGAGCAACACGAGCACACTCTGCCTTAATGAGTCAGAAGAAGAAGCAAGCACGCCAGCAGACTGCGCTATAGCGTCGGCTATATTGGTATATTGAGTACCGTCTTCGTGTATAAAAATATCTTCTATGGCTTTTGATACAGAAGTAAAATCAATAGAAAGGGGTAACTCAACAAAAGCATCGTTTGCAAAAGAAACTAAAGAAACAGAATCACCCTCTTTTAATTGGCTGAGGAAATACTTGGCAGCAAGCTTCACACTATCTAACGGCTCAGTAGGAATTTTGGAAATAGAAGCCATCGAGCCAGACCTGTCTATCGCAAGCACCACGTTTGAAGGCTGCTCACAAGCTATTTCACCTAAGTCAAAAGGTTTTGGCCAAGTAAAGAAAACTTCAGAAGAAGAGTCGCCCTTTATCTCCTCTATAAATGTCCTCGAAGTCGCGACTGCATTATCTTTACTATCAAAGACCACGGCCACGAGCTCTATATTTTGAACACTATTTAAATCATTATTTTTTATGACTGCCTCCACTCTCGGTGAAGTGGTGAGTCGAAGAAGGGGGGTGTGTGTCACAGATATGTCTGAAGCTACGTCGCCCACTCTTTTCCAAACTATGTTTTTGCCCTGTTCAAAAACAGTTCTTCTTGGTTTTTTACCATTGGGTATCAAAATGCCCCCCTCAAATATTCCGACTGTTTTATTTCTCGGTAAAATAGTAGCACCTTCTCTTTCAGCCAAAATATTATTTTGGTCATCATAAACAGTAAATTTATAAGGAAAGTATGATGCAAAACTTTCTATGTTTGGATTTTCTACATAAATAACAGCGCTCCAGACTCCGTTTTCTATTTCAAAAATACGCGGGTCCCATCTGACTATAGGAGCTATAGCCCCGCTTTTACAAACCAAAGAGCATGATCCACCACAATCAATACCAGTCTCGTCACCATTTTTTAAATTATCAAAACAAGTTGGTGCTGTATACCAAAACTTCCAGAAAAAATAAAAAGTAATAGCTGAAAGAAAAAATACTATTAGAATTAGATAAAAATTTTTTCTTCTGGAGGCCCAGTCATTCATATTATAAGTATATCCCAATTTGACCCACACAAAAAGGATGACTACTGGTAAGGGGGGTAGGATATGTACGGAAAAAATCCTTGAACCTCTAAAGAAAAAATTGTTTCAAGGGATAGAAGTGATTTTTGAAGAACATATCCTACCCCTGATAAATTAATCAAAAATAAATAAACAAAAAAGTTGAGAACTCTGTTCTGGCGACTACCTACTCTCCCCTTTCGAGTACCATCGGCACTACGAGGCTTAACTTCCGTGTTCGGAATGAGAACGGGTGTGACCCTCGCGTTAAGTCACCAAAACACAATGCTCAACTTTTAATTTAATTCCTTGAATGCTGACCCAAACAAAAGTTTGGGTGGCGGGAACAGCCGGACTCGAACCGACAACCTCAAGCGTGAAAGGCCAGCGTTCTAACCATTTGAACTATGTCCCCGCATTACAAAATGAACAACATTCAAAGAATTAAATTTTGTTTGGTCTTAAAAGGCAGGATAGATTGTGACGAACTTCCTTCTCTACCAATAGAGAAGCTTGAAAAAATGGAAAATTAGTACTCCTCGGCTGAACACATTACTGTGATTACACCTAGAGCCTATCAACGTGATCATCTCTCACGATTCTCATAACGATTCCTTATCTTAGGGTGGGCTTCCCTCTTAGATGCTTTCAGAGGTTATCCTTTCCCGACTTAGCTACCCTGCGATGCTTTTGGCAAAACAGCAGGTACACCAGAGGTCAGTTCACTCCGGTCCTCTCGTACTAGGAGCAAATCCCTTCAAGAATCAACGCCTGCAGTAGATAGGAGACCAACCTGTCTCACGCTTGTTACCACATATTACTATGTGCAATGGACTATAGCTTCGTTTGTCTTCTTCTGTAACAGAAGGAGTATTGCGTGAGGAGTTTTTGTTACCTCAATTTTCGTCCGCAACCACTCCTGTTACAAAAGAAAACAAACTACTGACGATTAGTCTCTACGGGCCCACGTGATTTGCATAGCAAATTTTACGGAGTTCCCTCGGTATTATCCTGAGACACAAAGTGTCGAAGGACTTCACCGATATTAGTCAGTTTGATACCACTTCGCTCTTTTGGAGCTACGCGGCACCGCCGTGATTCGATTGGTTCTATTCTCAATATGGATATTGAGACCTCGTACAATTCGAGGCTTTTATACTAAATCAAGAAATAATAAATATAACTTGTTTAGATTTTAAAACGAAAAAACTTATAACAAACTTCGAAGGGATTCAGACTGCTAAAAATACAATTTGAGTCAAATAATTTGTTGAGAAAAGCCTCGGCAGGCGCGACGGCGCCGTACGGAGAAATTTTTCAGCAGAAAAATTTCGTGCTTTTCGAAACAATATTATTTGATAAAAATTGACCTTCTTAACGGTCTGAACCCAGCTCGCGTATCTTTTTAATTGGCGAACAGCCAAACCCTTGGGACCTTCTCCAGCCCCAGGATAAGATGAGCCGACATCGAGGTGCCGAACTCCGCCGTCGCTCTGGACGCTTAGGCGGAACCAGCCTGTTATCCCCGGAGTAGCTTTTGTCAGATAATCTTTAGCCGCGTCTAACGCGGACTATCGGTTCATTTAGCTCTGCTTTCGCATCTGCTTGACACTGACGTCTTGCAGTTAAGCCAGCTTGTGCCTATACACTATCGCCATGGTTTCCATTCACGGCTAGCTGACCTTAATAGGCTCCTCCGTTACTCTTTAGGAGGATAGCGCCCCACTAAAACTGCCCACCAGGCACTGTCCCTCGCCGTTTTGACCGTCGAGGTTAGAAAATATGTCAAGAAAGAGTGGTATTTCACTGACGACTCCGCGCCACCCGAGAGCGGCACATCAAAGTCTCCCACCTATGCTACGCAGTCCAAACATATCCTCAATACCAAGTTGCAGTAAAGCTTCCGGGGTCTTTTCGTCTAACTGCAGGTAACCGGCATCTTCACCGGTATTGTATTTTCACCGAGCGAGTCCCCGAGACAGTTCCCCAGTCGTTACACTATTCGTGCGCGTCTGAACTTACCAGACAAGGAATTTCGCTCAACTATTCCTCCAAGTTGGACTCTATCTTCACCCTTCAAAATCTGAATTGGGTGTACGGTGTTGGTGCGCTTGTTAACCGTATTTGGACTAGCACTACATTACTATAGTGCAGGTAGCTTCTTTGTGTAATTAACTTTTTACTGTCTCTAAATAACTCTTATGTCAAACTGCTTATCACCTATAACTGTCCCAGTCCTTTTCCGTACGAATTCAAAAAAATTAAATTGCACACGGAAAACCTTAGGACAATTATAGTTATTGCCGACATTCACCAGGGCTTACAATAGTCAGCTCACACCAAACTGGGCACGACCTGAGTCACGCTCACTTATGGTATGAACCGCCATTGTTTGACCTTCTGGCATTGGTCAAGTGTCACCCCCTATACATCCTCTTACGAGTTCGCAGGGAGCTGTGTTTTTGATAAACAGTCGCCAGGGATACTTTAGCTGCGGCCCCTATTGCTAGGGGCAGGCCTTATACCGAAGGTACGGCCGCTTTTTTGCCGAGTTCCTTGGGGACATCTCACTCGTTCGCCTTGGTCTTCTCGACCTGACTACCTGTGTCGGTTTACGGTACGGT
>CAZPQX010000007.1:0-44501 GCA_964589445.1 uncultured Candidatus Saccharibacteria bacterium
ATGTGTGAAAAATGCCGGCTCCCGATTGAGCAAGTTTTGAAGAATTCTGAAACAGTGCTTCAAAACATTGATGCTCTTCTGGAACAGAGCATTAAGGAATATGGCGCTGTCGCTGCTGCAAATGCACTATCACATGCATTTCGTGATTTGCTCGATAGTTTGCCAGACGATGCAAAGATGAATCTACTCTACAATACGTTGCGGCAAGACTGGTGAATGACGATGCTGTCGGCGTTCATTAGATTCATTCTAGGTTGTGTCGGTATCCTGCTATTGGATACCGACACGATATTTTTTCAATATCTCGGAGGGATTATCTATGCTGTAATTATGCTGTCAATGGGACACGACATCATGACTGGTAAATTCAATGATGACCAAAACCGAGCGTGAGTAGCGGGATGTCACTAATGTCAGCATTCCGATTGGGGTGGGACATTGCTGATGACAGTAATCTCGTGTTATCAATAGTGCTAATGGCTTACAGTCTCATTGGTTTGTTTGTATCTATCTGGATGAAAAAGGGTTAAGTGATGACTAAGCGAATGGAATTTAGTTTGGGCACTACGATTGAGCATGCTGTTGACAGATTGATTGATCTCGCAAAGCAGCATAATCAGATTGTGGTAGGTGAATTCAACAACATCGAGCTCAGGGCATCCAAGTATTCCAAGGCTTATGAACTCCTGCAGTATTATTACGATAGGAAGACTGTGGGAAATAAAAAGGATCTACAAACTGCTAAGTCAGTCGTTGTTTATAGTGACGATTCCATTCTACCGATGGGTGAGACAGCAGTAGAACTGGTAACAAAGTATCGTAAGGTGGGGGTTACCGGAGTCAAGGCAGTTTACGCTTTGATTTGGGAACGTAAAGGTGTTCAGCCCGACATTGAGAATGGACACTTCTACTGGACAGATAGAGAGGGAACTCGTAAGAGGGTAGTTGAGTTATCGAGTGACCATCTGCAAGAGATTCTCAAAATGCCAGACTTTGAGAATTCAAGGTTGACGCCGGAAGTGCGCGACGCAATTCAGCGGGAACTTGAAGTCAGAACAAACGCGGACTGGTAATATCACTTAGTAAAAGCGCAAGTCAATTAAACGCAAGTCAATTCAAAGAGAGAGTAGCCGTGATTATCGTCACAAAGCAGAAGGCACTGGTCGATTACATCTATGAAATCGGGCTGGTAAAGCAGGAACAGCCAGTCACAATCCTCGATTATGTTTCAGACTACAAAGTGATTCAGGGTCACGATGTAATCGGAGTCCTCCCCAATTTCATTTCGTGTCACGCACGTTCAATCACTGAGATTCCGATCGTTCTTCCGCGCGAATTGCGTGGTAAAGAGCTCACGATCGAACAGATTCGGCAGTATGCACGTAAGCCGCGCCGTTACATTATTTCACAGGTTGTTGGGGGTTAGCCAATGAGATACTTTTACACTGCCAGTGAGATTATAAATGCTTTTCGCCCCATAACTGTATAGCGAAATTCATCACCGCTAACAGGTAGAGAGCGAACGGTAGATGATAACTAGCCGACCTCAAAATAATGGGGTCGGCTAGTTTTATTAGAGGGAGACTGATTATGCACTACAGGGAATATCGTAGAAAGCAAATCGCGGAGCTAAAGCCCTGGGAACCTACAGATAACATGAATCAAATCTCAGTAAGTGAAGTTGATCGTGCGAATGGGTCACCCAAAATTGGGGATATGATTGCGCGTAACCCAAAGAACCACGCCGATAAGTGGCTAGTTGCCGCACAGTATTTCGCCGATAATTTTGAAGAGGTGTAAGATGATCAGTCCTGAACTTGTCATTAAGGAAGCTTTACGCAATAGACTCGGTAATGCCCAGGATAATTTTGCTAGGGCTAAGCGACAGTTTCAATATTATACTCAGGAACAGCTTGACCAAGAGTATGGTGAATCGAGTTCGACTTGCCGTCAATTACTTAAAGATTATCAAACTAATGTAGACAATTGTGATAATGCAATCAAATGGTTTGAAAAGACCCTGAAAGATGTTAGAGATTCTGATAACGTAATTTCCAATCTAATTGGTGAGCGTGATGCGCTGCGGCAGGCCAACGAAGACGACACGGTCTTGCTTGGCACTGTGGCCGGCCAGCGAGACGCTGCCCTCGCCGAGCGGGATGCGGCAGAGCGGAACGAACGCGAGTATCGGGCCGCGTGTGAGATGTCTATCTGTGCGCTGAGGGACAGCCGCGAGCGGTGGGAACAACGCGCCGTGCTTGCACAGGCCGAGCGTGATGCGCTGCGCGCCGATCTGAAACTGACGCAGGGCGTGCTTGCTGCCGCCCAGCATCGGCTGATCGCGTGGGGATGTCGAGATGGGCACGACGAGGACGGCTGCCCACTGTGCAGCGCCGAGCACGCGCTGCTGAACACGCGCGAATATCTCGCCGAGGCCCACCGGGTGCTGCGGGAGTGCCATGAGGTTCTGGCGAATCTCGGCTACATCACCGACGACGACGACCCTGAATCGCTGTGTGCCCGTGTCGCCGCGGTGCTCGCACAGGAGGAAAAGAAATGAACATCTATCTGACAATTACGGAAGAGCAGAAGGAAAGATTCCTGAAAGCACTAAAGCATGAATCCACAACAGGTAGTAGAGGTCGGGTAATCTCAGAGTTGTATGATGTGCTAGAACAAGCTTCACCAATCTCAGTCATCACTGATTACTTCTCGAAAGAATCTTTTGACAAGCGTGGAACTTCAATCGGATGGGGTGAGGGCAATGAAGCTAGCAATCGACAGCCAGATTCTGAATAACTTCCTAGCTTGTAACAGGAAGATGAAGTATTATAATCTCCAGCATCTCAGGCCCAAGTCGAAAGCTCCAGCACTCACCAAAGGTGCACTTGCTCATGAGATTATGCGAGGTTATTATCTCGCACGTAAGAATGGAGAGCGCGACCACAAGATTTGCTTTGAAGCTGGTAAAGAGAAGGCGCTCAAGCACCTTGAAACTGAGAAGCCAGACCTATCAAAAGATGAAATCATCTCAGTGTTCGGTGCATGTAAAGAAAATCTCGATCACCATCAGAACGATGGGTGGCGCCCGATTGCAGTAGAGGAAACGTTCTCACGTGAGCTCGCAATTGTTGAAGGACCGTTTACTTTCAACTCTGATGGAATAGAGCACACTGGTGACGTTGAGACTGTTGTAGATTCGATTGAACTGTTCTATGAGGGTATCATTGATCTTGTAGTCGATGCACCACACATCGGCATTATCGCAATCGACCACAAGACTAGCAGTCGGAACTACAAGATTTCTAGTTTGTCGAATCAGTTTATGGGGTATTGCTGGGCGCTCGGAATCAATCACTTCATTGTGAATAAGATTGGATTCCAGACGTCACTATCTCCAGCTGAGAAACACGCGCGCGACCTCAAATCATACCCGGATGCATTGATCAATGAGTGGGAAAATGAAACGGTTAATGCGTCAATCTCAATTGTTAACGCATTAACAACTGGAACATTCCCACCTAATTACACTAGCTGCGACAAGTATTCAGGTTGCATCTTTCAAACTCTCTGTTCTGCAACACCGGACGCCAGAGAATTCTTGTCAAAGCGGGAGTATGTGATTGGTGAGAAGTGGGATCCGATGAAGCGAGATGCGGAGTGAGCTATGCCATACATAAAACTCTGCCCAATGTGCCAAGAAATTGTGCCTAAGCTTTTAGTATGTCTGGATGAAATGATGTGTCCAGAATGTAAAGAAGAATTCGAACGGGAGAGAGAAGTTGAAAACTCAGAATTTGAAGAGTCTTTAGAGTGGGGTGATTACTTTGGAAATTAATGTTGGCAAGTTAATCTCTGATCGAGCGCGACTCATTCAACAGGTAATCGAACTGAACCAGAAGATTGACAATGCATCAAGTCAATCACTAGTCTGGTATGATATTCACAAAATTCAACCCAAGCAAGATGAGTATGTTCTGTTTCGATTTGATGATGACCTAGTGAATGACGACAAGAGTGACAATCGTTATGCTTGGGCATGCTTCTACACTGACGATGGTTACTTAGGTTACACGGTTAATGGCGACAGCTATTCAATCGGATCAGCGGAGAAGATTTCATGGACTCGATTACCTTAAACTGGAATGATTTTAACAAGATTAAACCGACAAGAGATAAGTTTGTGCTGTTTTGTTTTCCCGAAGAGTCACAAGAAGGTCGATATGCTTGGGGAACATATAGTCCGAGAAAGTTTCATAGTCGTATAGATGGTCGTCTGGTAGTAACAGATATCCAACATGTTATCAATATTGAAGGAGATGAGTTTGTGTTTGGTTCACCTGTGTTTTGGGCAGAGTTGCCCCTAGAGTAGCCGTAGAAAGAAGAAAGAGATGAGACAAAAATGCCACCATAAATACAAGAGGACGAAGCTATCTAAAACTTATATCGTTTACAAATGTGAGAAGCCCGGCTGCACTCACTATATTTCACCAGCATTAATCACTGGTAAATTAGCTGAGTGTTGGAGGTGTGGTGATGTTTTCGTCATTAAGCAGAAGCATTTGGAATTGGCTCGTCCGCATTGTGACAACTGCACCAACTCTAAATCTGGATCAAAGAAGTTGCGACCACCACTGGATCCTAAGGTGCAGGAATCAAAAGATGTCAGTAAGTTGTCTGTTGTGCGGGAAAAATTCAAAGGGGATCTCGCTTGGCTCGACGACGTTGAAGGCGACAAAGTAGAACCTGAAAAAAGCTATGAAGATTTGATTAGAGATTTGAGGTCACAATGAATTTTCTCATATATGAAGAAGCTATTCGTGGGGCTGAGAGGTCTAGGCTTGAAGTAGTTAAGTGTATTCAATATAACCAACCGGACTCCGCTTATAGGTGGGTTATGGTTCTGACGAAATACATCCGCCTGGCTCAGTATGAACGGGCCAAGATTGAAAGGGAGCTTAAACCATGAAGTTGATTAACATGACACTGACTAATAAGCTCGGGTATCACAGTGCCAAGCATAAGTGTTTGACCGAAGGCATGGTTCAATCAATCATTACTAAGCTTGATATGACACTGTGGGAAGTTGAATTGGAGTGGCTAAATGAGACTGACAATAAGGTTGAATCTTACACCCCCGAAGTTGCCTTTTAACGTAAATTCAATCACGAATCGTATCCTTCAAATAGTGAACAGCACTGGTGGAAAGATTAAATCAATCAACGTCAGAGTAACTGAGGACGAGAATGAAACTGAGCGAGTTCGATCCCTCGACCAGCTTTAACGTTCTAATCAAGGGAGATCCGGGGACGGGAAAGACTCCAATTGCGTGCTCTTTCCCTACCCCGATTCTACTCTTTGATTGTGACTTTAGAGCTAAGGCACTTCAACTTTACTTTCAAAATGATCCACAGCGACTGAAAGAAATTGAGGTTATTCAGCCGACGGGATTTGAAATGGTAAAGAAGGAACTGGAAAGGCAGTATAATTCACGCCGTCCGGTGTATAAGACAATTATCCTCGACCCATTGACAACGTATGCCGACATCTCAATTCGGGATGCCATTAATATCAAGGGGTCAACGGGGCGCACAGTAGGATCTATCAAGATTGCAGGGATGCAAGAATATGGTGATGAATCTGCAATCCTAACAGAGACGATCACTCTGATGCGTTTGATCTACCAGAATCATAACATCAATACAATTCTGGTGGCGCACGTAATCACGAGTGAAGATAAGGAAATGAAATCGGGTAAGACAATCCACTCACGAAGTCTGTTGACTGGTGGTAAGAAAGTCGGGTCAAAGATTCCGAGCTATTTTGACGAGGTATGGCATACCTATGTTCGACCCGGCTTTGATGGACGCCCAGAGTTTGTATGTCAGACTCGACACACAGGATTCGATTTTGCGCGCACTGGGTTGGATCTTCCAGACGAACTCATCTTCACGAATTACGAGCGCGACCCAAAGAAGTATTTCTATCAACTCATCAAGGGAGCAATCCCAAATCGTGACGATTACCTCAAGTCAATTGATTCCGAGGATAAGATTCAACGGCAAGAAGTAGCGGTTGAAGATGATAAGACCGGCGAGATTGTATTCATGCCGAAGAAGTAAATAACACTATGACAAAAAACAGAGGGCCGCCTACAGTAATTAAAACCCAAACCACAACAACACAAACAAACAAACAAAGGACACTCACAGTGGCAATGATCAAGGTAACAAAGAGCGATCTCATCAAGGGCCGGACTTACGATTGTGACTGGTATCCCGTCGAAGTGATTGACTTCGATGAGAAGGCCGCAAAGACGGATGGCTCAACGAATTATGTTTACACGTTCCGGATTCTTTCGGGGCCGTTTGAGGGTGGCGAACTCACGCGCACATTCTCAGAGAAGGCCATCGGAATGATGGTTCCGTTCGTCGAAGCTTGCGGTGGCAAGTTCGATGAGGACGGTGGATCATTCGATCCTGCGGCTCTCAAGGGTCGCAAGCTACAGGTTTACAATAACAACCGTATGTATGAGGGGAAGATGCGGAACGACGTTTCCGACTTCCGGCCTCTCTAATTCCCTAGCACTCGTTAGGGAATAGTCCGGTATAAACTTTACTTCCCACATTAGTAAAGTTATAGGGTCTACGTTTTGCAGGTTTGTCGTAGCCGGACAAACAAACCTGCTCTAATTTATGAATTAGGTAGAGTTTAGGAGAGACAAATGCCCATCAGCAAAATGGACGTAGAAGATATTTTTGCATACCACGCTCCGTCAATTGGCCAGGCCGAACAGTATGAACGAATTCGCGAGGCCGCCCGCAAGTTTGCTCATGTGCTTCTTGAAGAAACGCCAGTAAGTGCGGATCAGACTGTCGCAATTCGTAAGCTTCGTGAATGTGTGATGACTGCGAACGCAAGTATCGCTTTGTCTGGAAAGTATTAAATGGGTAAATCTACCCACCCTAATTTCCCAAACGGTTTGGATATTAACGGCCAAATGATCAACGTTCATTCAACTAACTACACAGTTCCAATCAAGGAGTGCGCCGTGGAAAATAAGGAAACGTCCGTCGAAGTTCCGGTTGAAGAATTGATTGATCCCATCGAGGAAAACGATGGGCCGGCAGAAATTGATGAAGATGAATTTGAAGATGATGAAGATGACGACGATGATGACGAGGACGATGAAGACCTAGACTATGCCGAGATTAAAGACGACGAACAGGTGTAGATTCTGTCGTTGTTATTACCACCCTTGGGATCATAATCAAGTAACATGTTCGCCGTCTTGCGCTACTAAGTATTATTTTAAAACGCATCCGAACGAAGGTAAGAAAAGGATGCAACATGCGCGTAAAGCGTCTGTCGGGGTTCTCAATAGATCGAGAACCTCGGCAGTTAAATCACTTATTTTAGGTGGCATGAGCGCGATTCAATTGTATGATTTAGCATACAAGCGTGGGTATCAGGCAGGGTGGGTAAGACGAGACAAATACTACAAAGAAGGTATCAGGATTTCTGGGAGACATGAAGGGTAATATGGAGGATTTAAATGCGATGGCAGGATCAGATTCATGAAGTAGCTGCGAAGCTACAGGAGTTAAAAGGCCAAAAGAAAATCGAAATAGCCAGAGCACTAGGAATTTCCACAGCGTTGTTGTTTGAGTATCAGTTGTTGTGGAAGTATTACGATCAAGTAAGTCATCTTAATGCGAGATCAAAAGCATATGAACTCGCGCGCGTTCTACATTATCGTAATCACCTCTCCGACGGCGACACGTTTTCGTCTGATGAGGATGTGAAACTCTACTTCAACACTAACCCTAACAGAGAATTACGGAAGTATCATGGTGAGGCGCACCTAACTGTAATTCATGACTCACAATTAGAAGCGTATCCGGACGTAGGGCATCATCTATTTCAGTTAGGGCGCCCTGATTCATGGCTGGTATTTTTCACTGGCCAGTTTAAGATGCGCCAGTATATTCCATATCTCAAGTCTCTCGGATTTCATGTATCCTCTGTCTTTTATTATCACAGAGTCGCGCCCAAGCTAGAACTAGCATCACTTACAAATGAGATCACACCAGTAATTGTAGCACGTAAGGGTGGCGCTACGGTATTATCCCCATCTGGTAATTTCGTAATGTCTAACAGTCTGATCTCCAGAATCATCGAAGTTCCAATTGACGTAGTAACAAAGTTGTGTAATTGTCTAGTCCCTGAAAACGGAACAATCATCGAACCCGTATGTGAGGTAGGCGAATGGGCGAATCATCGAAAGTTCGTGGGTATAACGACCCATCAACATCTTTACCTGGAACTCAAGAAAAAACTATTTCCGTGAGGGAAGTTATTCTTAAGTCAGCCGGTATTGCTGTAATGGTTGATCGTAATGTTAATTATGGTTCACCAGAATCTAACTTTGGGACTATTGCTCAGTATTGGACAATTTACCTTCGATCACTTGGCTGGGACGTCATTGTAAAAGCTGTTGATGTAGCGGCAATGATGAGCTTGATGAAGCATTCAAGGCTTGCCACTTCACCAGACAAACTAGATCATTGGATTGATATTGCAGGATATGCTGCGTGTGGGGGAGAATGTGCTAGGTCACGGTCCGAACAACCCGAAGTTAATGATTCTGACGTGGTGCCCCACAATCGAAGATCTGAAACACGGTAAACTATTTTCAGGTGGGTCAGGTGGTTTCCTTCGATCAATGTTGGATCAACCTAACGACTATTATTATCTTTCATTTCTTCCGTTCAATGACCCATTACCCACAAAGAAATCTAGAAAGCCAGTTGAGTTGACGGACGCGCACCATGCAGCTATCAAACGAACGTGGGATGTGATCCAAGAACTTAAGCCAAATGTAATTCTAGTTCTTGGTGAGCGGGCACTGACTGAATTAACAGGTAAGAATAAGTTGATGGATTGGCGCGGGTCTGTTATTCAGAGTCGTAAGGGTTACCCCAAAGTAGTTCCCACATTTCATCCTGAACAATTCTTTAGAGATGCGGTGCCGTATTTCTGGAAGTTTGTGATGCAGTTTGATATTGAAAAAGCTGAGAAGGAACAGTGGACTAGGGAATTCAATTATACCCCTAGGCAACTACAGATCGCACGATCAAGTGCCGATGTAAATACTTATCTCTACACCCATAAGAATCAGCCATACCATGTAGTTGACATTGAGACAATTCACTCATTTCCAGTTTGTGTTGGTTTGGCTTCTACAATTCATCATGGTATTTCGATACCCCTATTCAACAGGATTTGGGATATTGAAATCACTAAGATGCCTAAAGCTGAACTGGGATATATCTGGAAGTTCTTAGCTGAGTTCTTCGACAAGGATATTAAGATCGTAGCACAGAACGCCAAGTTCGATCAAGAGAAACTTCGTCTGTTAGGTCTACCTTTCAAGCTGTATGCAGACACAATGATGATGGGTCATACTCTATCCCCTGAGTTACCCAAACGGTTAGGCTTTCTGCAGACAATTCATAGCAATGAACCTTACCACAAGGACGAAGGGAAAGAGTTCAACCCGAAGAAAGATAAGATTGAGGACTTACTCCTTTATAATGCGAAGGACTGTGTTGTGCAGATGGAAGTATTCCTTGATCAGATGAAACAACTTGAAGCCGAGGGATTGTTAGACTTCCATTTCAATCACGTCCAGCCGTTGCATAACATCTATACTGCAATGGAGAGACGGGGGTTCCGAGTTGACTCTGAACAACGAGCAAAACTTCTCGCAAAATATCGTGGTCAAGAACAACAGCTTGAAAATATCCTTACTCAAATCCTCTCGCCCTACGGAATTGACAAGTTTAATCCTCGATCTCCAAAACAAATGGCTCTTGTATTATATGATGTTCTCCGCTTACCGAGGCGTGAAGGGACGGATGAGGATACTCTCTTTGCCTTACTTGGAAACCACTGTAAGAAACCTGAACAGCGAGTTTTTATCGAAGCTCTTCTCAAGTTACGCAAGGTATCTAAAACGATCGGGACTTATCTCGAAGCCGAGACTGATTATGACGGCAGAATGCGGACTTCTATTCGAATTTGTGGAACCGAGTCTGGGCGAACATCAACAGCAGTAATGAAGCCTCCAGTGCGGCCGACAGAAATCGGACTCGCACTGCAAACGATGACAAAACATGGCGATATTGGTGCGGATTTGCGGTCGATGTTTATTCCTGACGAAGGAATGGTATTCTTGGAGGTCGATTTATCGCAAGCGGAACCTCGAATCGTTGCGCATCTATCGAATGATGAAGAAACATTAGAGCTATTCAATAGTGGTAAAGACGTTCATTCAATTACAGCCGGGTGGTGTTTGTCGATCGATCCATCGCAGGCACCAAAGGGTAGCTCTGAAAGACACATTGGAAAGTGTGCGCGCAACGGCGGCAATTACGACATGAAGAAACGCCGCCTAATGATGGAAATCAACACGAGTGCTAAGAAGTATGGGATTGACTTGTCAGTCTCAGAGTGGAAGGCTTATATCATTCTGGAGAATTTTCACAAGCGCGCACCTAAAATCAGGGGTGTATTCCACAAAGAGATCATCGAAATTATCGAAGAGACGCGAGTGCTTGTTAATCCGTTTGGTAGGAAGCGCACGTTCTTAGGTCGCATGGATGACAATCTCCATCGTGAGGGATTTGCACAGTTACCACAGAGCACAGTTGGTGATCAGGTAAAGCGTGCGATGCGTCTGTCGTTGATTGAAGATCCTGACCTACAAATCCTATTAGAATTTCATGATGCTATGCTGTGTCAAGTTCCTAAAAATGATTATCACCGATATGCTGCTATGGTTAAAAAGCATTTAGAAACGCCAATTGATTTCAGTCTTTGTTCTATGCCTCGCGGGATGTTGGTAATTCCAGCAGAGGCAGAAGTTGGTGATAATTGGATAGAGATGAAGAGTTTGAAAAAATATGCAGACCAAATTGCTAACGCAGGCCTTGTCAGTAGCATCAAGGGAACTCTCAAAGCATCCGGAATTTGACCATAAAATGCACTGGACGTTCATTGTTCAGCGTAACAAGATTGTAGAGTGGGCAACAAACAGGACACACGAGCCAGACAAACGATACGGGTATAAACCAACAGCCAAACTACACTCAGAGTTACTAGCATACAAACGGGCGGTGGGATTACTTACAACGGATAAGTTTGAAGTCATCAATATCCGTTTGAATCGACAAGGTAAGCCCAAAATATCCATGCCATGCGAAACGTGTTATCGCTGGCTGAGGTCAACAGGATGCACAAAGATTTACTTCACTACGGAAATCGGATGGAGCTATGTCATGGCTTGACCGTTTTATGGAGGCAACCAGAGAAGCAGAAAGTCCTAGATCATATTTCTATTGGTCTGGACTATCGGTAATATCGGCTGTTATCCGAAATAACATATGGCTCAATAAACACTTATATAAGCTTTATCCAAATATGTATGTTCTTTTGATTGGCAAGTCTGGTTTGAGAAAGAGCGCGCCCGTAGCCATCGCTAAAAATCTGGTTGAAGCGTTGGAAGTCACCAAAGTTATCTATGGTCGCGCTTCGATTCAAGCTATCGTTAAAGCTTTAGGTGAAGTTCAAAATCTGTCAGATGGTAGAATCTTAAAAGACGCGAATGCCTTCATTGTGTCAACTGAATTCTCAGCATCATTGGTAAAAGATGATGCCGCAATGACACTCTTGACAGACTTACAAGATGGACATTATCATGAAGGTGGATGGAAAAACACGTTGAAGCAGGGCGGGACGGATAAACTAGAAAGGCCGTGTGTAACCCTGTTAAGTGCTAGTAATCCCGCGCACTTTGATGATGTCGTTAGTGCGGTATCTATGATGGGTGGGTTTATTGCTAGAACGATCTTGGTCGTTGAGGACAAGAAAAGTAGAATCAACGATCTATTAGACCCGCCCGAAATTCCATTTGATATGAAAGAGTTTCTACCATATCTCAGAGAAGTATCACAAGTTAAAGGCGAGATCAAGTTAGATGCAGGGGCGAAGAAAGTATATCGTGACTGGTATAAAGAATTTGCCATGCAAGACATTGAAGATAAAACAGGCACAGCTGAACGTTTAAATGATCGGATTCTAAAAGTGGCTATTAACTTATCAATGTCTGATAATCTAGATCTCATCATTACGGAAGAACAAATGATCAAATCCATGGAGCTCTGTTTATCGGGTGTAAGCCTTGCAAATAAAGCAACAATGCATCAAGGTAAATCTGAGCTAGCACCTAAGACAGCTATCATCGTGCAGAGGTTAATGCAGTCGCCAGATTGTAGGCTCACTAGAACTCAGATTCTGAGAAAGGAATGGGGCAATGTTGACTCATCAGACTTGAATCGAATTATCGAGACGTTAACAGAAGCAAATGCAGTCGAAGTTATTAAAGAGGGAAAAGCTGTATTCTACCAATTAGTTCCTGCATTTGTTGACGCTTACAATCGGGCATAAAAATGGGGCTGACCTCAAAACATCGAAGTCAGCCCCGTTGTATTTAGAACTTCACATCAAATGGCCCTTTAGTTTTCCTTCGGGGCGCACCATAATACCGCACTGGAAATTCAAGCCCACGGAATAGTGCTTCTGGCGCATTTACCCTATTTCGTGGGTCTGGTTCAGTCATTCGATCAGCCACGTATTTAGCGAATTGGCCCATGTAAGCAGTAGTAATTAGTGGTAACAATTCGTTTGTGAAATTAGCAACACCTTGAGCAGTGGGAATTTCCTCACCATATTTGGTCTTACCAGCAAGTTCATTCCCCTGCCAATCCTGATTTGAGAGAACGTTACCAACCTTCTGCGCTACAGGATTCATTCGATTATACGCAACGTTACCCACCTCAGATAGCGGATTCCCGGATTTCAAAGATAGTAGAATTGCGATGGGAATTCGAAGCCAATCCTCAGCTGTTCCTGCAGGATTAACTGCTACTTCCTTACCGCGTTTATCTTTACCAAGCGGAATTGTGAATACTCGGGATTCCGACTTACCTTCGGCTACGTCTCGAATACCAGAACTACCCTGATTTCCAAATAGTCCGGCCTCGGATGCTACTTGCTCTGCCAACATCAAACCAATTGAAGCTTTCACAGCCGCCATATACTGTTTTGACGCTGGATTCTCTGGATCTTTAAATGATGTTAGACTACCCTTAGCAAGCTTAAAGTTAGTCTCCAGCCAATCTGGTGCCAGTAGTGCGGCCCTCATCAAAGTCTGAACACTTCGATCTCGAAATAGCTGTTCAGTGTTAATCCCACCAAACCGCTCATTAGTCATTTGAGCAGCCTTGATGCCACCCACTTTGTCCTTGAGCTTAAGATAGTATTCCATTTTTACAGTAGGAATAATATCCTTAAACAGAGGGTCGCTCAGCCATTTCTCCTGCACAGCTAGAGCTTTTTCAAACATCTTAACTGGTCGGCTTTGAGCATTCTTAAAGATATGCTCAGTTGGGGAACCAGTCTTTGAGAATCCCTCAGCTGATAGAGTTAAACCATCACGAACAGCTTGATCAAGATACTGTTCATATTTAGCAAATCGGGCATTAGCACGCTTAGAAAATACCATGTCTTTGGCGACTTGGACTTTATCTCCCATACTAAACATAGGAGATGTGATTGCGCGACGGAGGATATTGAATCCGTGCGCGTTCAATCCAGTATTCGGAACACCGCCAGTCAACATAATGTTCTTAGCTACGTCCTTAACGTCAGCAGCTTTATCCAGCCACCGCATCACAGTGTTCGCTGGTTGTGTTACTAGATAATTATTGATGATACCACCAATATCTCGTGGCGCTGAGAATGTCTGACCCGGTTTACCTTCCTTAGACCCAAGAATCGACGGGAATACTTCTGAGTTGAGTGCCACCCAATTTTTTGGTGCAGCTTGGGTGGGTTTAATCAAATTGTTTTCTTTAAGGTAATTATACATCAACCGATCTTCAATCGTCTTATTTGCGTATTCCTCATACCATGCCATCAAGTCACTGACTTTTTCAAACCTTGGAGTTAATCCTAGTTTCTTACCAATTTTATATGTTTCGATTGTCTTCTCTAGGCTGAATGATGGCTTTAAAGTTAGTCGTCGATTCTTTTGTTCTTCTGGCGATAGATTCTTAAGCTCTAATAATTCAAGTTCCTTGACGGCTTTATCATGTTTCGCAAAAATAGCAGCTACTTCTTCCGGACTTTCATTCCATAGCTGCGGAAGGTAGTTTTTCTGCTCGCCCATCTCAATACCAGTGTCTTTCAACTGTGCCAACTTAGTATTGAAATAAGCTTTCACCTCAGCAAACGCAGGGTCGCCACGCTGGATACGGTCGAATGCTTCTGGTTCTGCATCAAACTTCTCAAAATGTTTCTTAGTGATGATACCTGAAACCTGCGTCGCGCTCTGCCGGCCACCAATCCACTGTCGTAAACGTTCAGTGGGTGGCACAACTTCTTTAGGTTTCTCTACCGTCCTAGATTTAGTCCACTGATCTTCTGGTAGAGATTCAATCGCGCCCCATTTACCATCCTCACCCTTAAACATTCCGGGTGGTCGAACAATCTTAGTTTGATATCCGGGACCAAACTCCGCTTTAGGTGGTGGAATAATGGATGTAGCCGTATACCCATTCTTGCCACCAGCTTCAATATGCTGTTTTAATAATCCCTCTAGGGATCTAAATTGCTCTGGAGTTAAGTCACCGGGGCCGGTATAAATCTCTCCATTTTCCATTTCAAAAATCTTCTGTTTAGCTTTAGCTGCCGCATCTTTTACTAGTTGTTTTAACTGATCTGGTGTCCTAGCACCGGGATTGGCTTGAACATCGTTAGCCCAGATACCTTTAAAAATGTTAAACTTTTCCTCAGTATCAAATATTTTTGACAGTTCTTTTGTGGAAATCCTAAGAATCTCATCCGCCTCTAGATTCACAACTTCACCGGCTAGAGCATCCGTCATCGGTGCCTTGTCTTTAGTTTGACGGATTTTCGGAATCGCCCCTGTTGGCTGTGATTTGCCACCAGTCTTGGAAATTCCTAAACTCTTAATAGCATCTAGAGGTAACACAGTAGAATCATACGGATACTGTTGATTGATAGCTACTTGATTTTCAGATGCGATAAATCTAGCTGGATTTGGCTTCTTGGGTTGTGGGTGTTCCACTACCCTTGGATATTCCTTGTTAGCAAATAACTCTCGAACATCAATTTCTGGTAAAGCTTTAATTTCACGTCCAGCTGGTAACAATTTCTGCACTTCTGGCCCTAACACCGGGGCTGGTTTTACTGGACGATCCAAAAACATTGGTAAATCTGGAGTGCCAACTTTGGGTTGTGGTAAATCTAGCACTGGTTTAGGTTGCGGCACTTTAGCTTTAGCGGGGGCCATACCTAGCGCCCCCATTAAAGCTTCCATACTGCCGCCTGTAACATCACCTTCACGAATTCGATTCAATCCGCCACCAACCGACAATGCTCCAATTACTTTAGCCGGCGTAGTGAAAGGTCTAGCTACAAGTGACGCTAGACCCATTGGTGATGTAAAACCAGACACTAGATTCCCGACACCCTCGACAGCACCCGCACCAAATCCACGCAACATTGCTGTGGCTTTAGAATCCCACAGTTTAGGCTGACTAGCCCTATCTGCGAATTCTTTTCCCCACTGTTGCGGCTGATTAAAAATAGGTTCATTAGCCATATCCCAGAGTTTCTTAGCCTTGTTACCAAAGCCAGAACGCTTGAGATTGAACTGTGCCTCAATTTCACTATCCGTTGGATCTTGAGGCCAATCAAATTCGATTGTATCACTGCCATCTGAGTATCGGTATTTAGGCATTACTGCACCCTGCCACCTACAAACTTACCACTAGAAGTAGTCTGTTGACGAGCTTGACCAATAGCTTGATTAAACCCGATTGGCGGTAAATTCATGCTCTGTCTAACCATGTTAAGCTGGCTCAAAAATAGTGTAGCTTCATCGCCTTCAAGATTGAACCGTCCATCTTCAAAGGCATTCTTGAATTTCGGCTCAATCATTAGAAGTCGCTTAATTGCAAGATTATCTCCAGCAGTCAGATCAGTATAACTTGTGGGACGCTGAACTGATCGGTCATTAGAATCACCGCCAAATAGGTGCTTAAACATGTTATCTGTAGCATTACGGGTATTGGCTCCGGTCTGACCCAACTCTGCAATACGCACACTGGTAGCATTAGATGCGGCATTACGGGAATTAGCTCCCTGCTCTCGCATCTTGATACCCGTCAGAGTAGGTTCAGATTTGATTTTAATTTCCTCTTGCAGATTATAATTCATCGGAACTTCGACAATTTCGTTTGTATCTCGATCCCGATACATCATATTACCAGTTTTATTAGAGGGGCCAACCTCAATCAGTTTACCACGTTTAATGTTAGTTTCGATTTGTTTAATCTCAGCACCAGTCTTCAGGATATTCAGTTCATCCAATTTAGTCTTACGCTGTGTTTCAGCGTCTTTGCCCCAATAATCTAGAAGCGACTTCATCCGTGCGGCTTCATTCTGATTATAGCTCTGCTCGGCTTCTGCCTTAGCACCAAGAACAGAACCCTTCTGCTTCCAATCATCGGTAGCCCGATTAAATGGCTGATCAATAATAGACTCAGTAAGTTTCATGCCAGCTTCTGGATTCCGCCAACCCACACCGAATCCGCTCGCACCAGCTAGAATTCGACGAAGTTTTGATGGAGCATATTGATCCCGAGTTGGCATAGCATCCAGATGTTGCTGGTAAGCACTCATAGCATCATTCTTAGGGGTAAAGCGATTAAATAGTCGAAATAAATTAGTTTCATTATCCTGAGGTTGTTGGAACATATCAGGACTTGTATCTGCCCAATGCTGCATATCAAAGAAATTAGGCATTAGAATCCTCCCTGCAACAGACTTGGATTCTGGTAAGCTGTGTATCCACTACTTGTCGGTGGCCTTACAGCACCACCACCAGAAAATGCTCCAACAAGAGATCCAGCAGCACCCAAACCTTGCATTGTTCTATCGAACCATGAAGGGAGTTGTGCGGCTTGAGTTTGCTGTCCAATATAACCCTGATTTGCTCCAGCCTGATTACCAACTAATCCAGCTAGTCGGTTATCAATTGCACCAGAGTATCCAGGCTGTGAAGTATATAATCCGCCTAGTCCCGATAATGCACCTTGCTGTGCGCCTAAACCAGTTTCGATTAGGAATCGTTCGTTAGCAGAAGCAAGCTGCCTATTAGCAAGATTATCGGCCGCACGAGCTTGATCAGCAGCATTTGCATTAGCAGCATTCATTGCAGAAATTGATGCCTGTCGTGCGGCTTCCTGTGCACGAGCTTCATCAACTGACATTAAGCCTTGGGCACCCTGCATTCTACCTTGCTGAACCATTCCCTCAGCCTGACCAGTAGTATCAGTAATACCCTTAAGACCGGAAAGCCGGGTCTGATTAATATCTGACTGCAATCCCATCTCACCAGTAGCCGAACGTTCAAGTGCTGACATTCGATTACCAGTTAGATCTTGTTCTAGACCACGTTCCATTGCACCAGATGCTCCAAGTCCCGCCATCCGATTCTGTGCAATAGTATTAGCAAGTGATGCATCAGCCTCACCAGCAGCTTGAGTAGCGGCAATTCTATTTGATGCTTGAGCACTACCAAGATTCATTCCGAGGCTGCCAGCTAGATTCATGCCTCCAAGTTTATTGGAACTCAGGAGATTCTGAATTCCCATTTCCTGGCCCGCACGACCCTGAATACCAAATTGGCGACCCTGATTAACCTTGTCCATAATTCCAGTTTCAGCATTGAGCGCGGCATCACTCATTGCCTGACTAGAACCACGCATCATTTTAGCCATCGCTGCCGCACCACCGGGATTATAACCTCCCTGAATGGCGGACATACGATTCATATCAGCAACATTCTGATTCCTCAGAGCATTGATTGGTGCTGTAGCCCGCGCGCGAATATTAGCACGATCTTGCCCCGAATACCCACCAGTATTAGCGAATTCTTCATACCCAGGATCCCGGAGTCGAGCCATGTCCTGAGCAGAAATACCACCCGTGCGCGCGAATTCGTCAGCCTGACCGATAGTCCTGTTAATCTGATCTAGTCGAGCCTGATCGAAGCCACCAGTCTCGCCAAAACCGCGCATCTTAGAAATATCACCCTGCACCCGACCTAATGTCGCCGGATCGAAACCACCATTTGCTCCGATACCGCGTAAACCAGAAATATCTCCACGGATATTTGCAACACCGCTTTCAGAATAACCGCCAGTCTTAGCAATGTCACGGAGTCCGCCTAGGCTAGAGTTAATATTTGCTAATCGTGTCGGATCATATCCGCCATCTTTGCCGGAAAGTTCTCGATACCCTCCAAGAGACTCTGTAAGAGCACCGTAGTTAACGCCGCCGGTATTTGCAAAATCTTGGAAAACGTTCTCAGACCGTGAGAATAACGGGTTCGTTGGAGCCGCGGGACTACTAGTTCCTCCACCAGAATCCCCACCAGAGCTAGAAGAACCAGAACTAGAAGAACCACTTTCGTAAGTGTAGGGGCCAGTAATTCCTCTAAGCCGAGCAGCATCGTCAGCACTAATCCCACGAGTATCATACAATTGATTATATTTCGCATTTAAGTTAGCCCTTTCCTCTGCCTGCATAGGGTTAACACTAGCCCGATCCTGTTGTTGCTGCTGATAAAGTTGATTATACTGCTGATTAGTATTAGCTTGCTGCGTATTAATGTTACTCTGAATCCTGCCTTTATCACCTTTAGCCATCTATCCCTCTACAGATTCAACACAAGTGCTTGACCACGACATACATCGTAGCCGTAATGTTTTTGCATAATAGCGGCAAATGCCGGATCAGTGATAAATCCATGTAACTGGTCATACCCACTAGAAACCGCACCAAAAATTGCTTGCTCGTGTAACTGTCTTAAACACTCAACCCTGATTTTAGTGGGCATTGTTTTGTCAATAACCATAATTGCTTCTGGGATTAACTTAACCTGACCGTAACCAACAATATCACCGCTATTAACCATTGTTGCTTCGGTGATAATGTGTTTACGGTCAGGCATCTCAAATTCGTGTTGTGCTGCTATCTTATTTATATCAGTCAAGTCAGTGAGTTGAAACTCACGAATCTGCACCCTCATCAATTACACCTAATCTTTCAAGTGCGCGCGCCATTCTCTTAGAACTCTCAGCCTGCAAGACCGCATTTTTAGCATTTGTTTCAATTAAATCCTCAAACTTATGTATAATGGCGGTCAACTTTTCCATATTCTGTTTGTGATCTTGACGGTAAAAGTATAAGAGAATCAGAACTAAACCCAGGAGCGCGCTTTGGTCTATCGCCCATTTAAGCTGCGTCAATTCAGGTGGTAACGTTTGAGCGAATACCACCAATCCTATAGCGAGGATTCCAAGTTTAATTTCTAGGACTGCGAATCCCGCGTTTGGCTTGAATGTGGTAGTGTTCGTTTGGTTGACCAAGATGTTCAAGAAGAACCGTGAACTTAACGCCGAGCATGACTTTAAGACGTTTATAAATTTCCTGTTTTTTGTCCGGGGGGAATGTTTTAGATCGAACATCCAATGCCTCAAATGTGTAATGTTTAGAGTTATCCATATGTTGCCCATCAGAAGCAGACGTAATTACAAACTTGAGCTCCGGTTCAGCCTCTTGGAGCTCAAGGAGCACTTGGATAATTCTAATTAAAGCGGGAGTGAATCCCCCGAAGACTACACCACTTTTACACAATACCATGCTTGTCCATCCTAACAGCTAGATCCTTAATTGCCTGAACGATAGGAGCGATAAGTTCACTATAATTTAGACCAAACACCAACTCTGAGTCACTCCCGACCATACCGGTATTAACCATATCGAGCTCAGGATACATTGAGTGAATCGCGCGCGCCCCAAGCCCTAACTTCGTTTTGCCTGTTGGAGCGCTAATCCAATCATACTCAATCGGCGTAAGGTTACGAATGAAATCTAGACCGTAATTGAACCCCGATTTGATATGCTTTGACCGCTCATCAGAAGTCTGAATCGTGCCATTAACCGCGTAAACAGCTGTCCAACGATTACCACTCTTACCGCAACTCCATGTATTATCAGTTCCAGGATACGCACTGCGGCTAACAATTTCTGCACTAAATGTAAACGTTCCAGCAGCGTTATTATAAACTAATCGAGTGGTGCCAGCGCAATCATAAGTAAATCCCGTGCTATATAAATCCAGATAATTTTGAATCACCCCAACACCAGCATCTAGATCCGTGCCAATAACTAACCTGCCGGCCCCAGGAGAATACATTCCAATACCAGCATCACTACTAATTTGAATTGCGCGAGTTCCAGCACTCCCACCAGAACCTGCAGGAGTTACTAACTTAGATGATAATGTTAAAATACCAACAACACCCAGAGTGCCTGTAACACTAACATTACCACCAAGAGTTAATGAACCCGAACAAGAAAAATCCCCAGTTACTGTTAAATTGGCTGAGAGGGAAACTGCACCACTAACAGCCATTGTGCCAGTGATGTTTACTGTCGTTCCAGTCTCACTGACTCTGAACAGGTCAGTTGTCGTGCTACCAGAACGTTTAGAAATTGCCCACTTATAACCAGTGCCATCACCAGTATAATGCCGTGTAATAGAATCACTACCATCATATACGATTTGTCCGGGACTAGCAATAGCACCTGTTACGAGATTGTTTCCTGCAATTTGAAGTCCCTGATATGCAATTAGATATCCAGCTCTTGGAATGCCTAATGACCAGCGAACATCTGCTAGTGCATCAGTCATTACTTTTAATAGCAGGACTCCACCATTTAAAGCAATATCCCAAGTCTTACCATCAACAGCCTGATCAGTCTCAATGAATCTAAATACTGGAGACACACCAGACAGAGACACTAAATTGGGGAATACCCAATTACCGGTGATTACAGCATTCTCACTTTTAATTGGAACAGATCCCCCGGCAACAGCACTCAATGTTCCGCTAAAAGACCCGTTGCCAGTGCTAGTAAGGTTGCCACTGATACCAAGAGAACTAAGACCAGAAATTACACCACCAGTAATATTAACAGCATTTGAATTCTGGAGAGCTAAAGTTCCTAGGCCTAATGAAGTTCGTGCGCCACTCGCAGTATTAGCGCCAGTGCCACCACCAGCAATAGACAATACCTGATCAACAAAAGCCGCCCCATCCCACTCTTGGAATTTGTCATCAGTTCTATTCCACTTAATGGCACCAGTTGGTAGATTTGTTGGGGCACTATATTGCAGTGTGAGCGCGTCAACATCTCTAGCTTTAAGCTCATTTAGCACATCGGTGTAGGTAGATGTTAGAGTCGGATTATCCCAATTTGCCATCCGGTGCCTCCCAAATTACGTTAAATTTTGCTGACGATGCAAACATTCCCGGTGACACAAGATCGGCATCATACTTCTTAGAAAATGGGTAGAATCCACAAGCATTATAAAATCTAGTAGCCAACTCCGAGCAAAACTGTTTCCTAGTGCTCTGTTTACCTAAAGTAAAGAATCTGAGCAGACCCCACCAATCATACCTCTGGCCAGAAGTGGCTTTAATGAAATCCATACCATTTTCAACATTGATGGCCTGAGTTGGCCTAAGGACCATAGCTAAATCATTTCCACGCATCCAATAAACTTCTACACCTTCTCCGTCTCTGGACGCGAATGACTGCCCATGACCGATATAGACTTCAACATGTGAATATTTAGACCAAGTTTTGATTTTAATTAACCAAGAAAAGATACCCTTACCACTATATAGAAGGCAATCACCTTCTTTTAAAACCGGAAACGACATTTTGCAGCCGCCTTTACTTCGTTTGCCTTTGCTTCTACAACTGCTGCTACAGCCTGTGACTGATTTACTACAGCACTTTGTGTGGATTGTGCCAACTTCTCATTACGATCTGCAATGTTGGTAAGTTTGTCTGACACTTCACGCGAACTGTCAACTACCTGACCAGCAAAAGCTCGAAGTGAGTCTAAGGTGAAATTCATCTTAGTTTCCATTTCAAGCTGCTTATTGCGGATTGAGTTTAGAAGATTTTCAATACCATTCAGTTTTGTCATAAGCTGCATCAGATCCACACCATTACTTGGCGGAGTCGGAGTCGGAACCGGAATTGATGGAATTGTAACACTAAACGGATTAACCCACAGAGCTCCGTCACGCGCAACCTCACTCCACCCCACTGATGGATTAGATCCACCAGCACCAATAACAATATCCAGCACTCGAATATCACTACCATCCATAAAAGTCACGGCATCCCAGCTAAGAACACCGGAGCCGCGCTTATTGCAAAGTCCAAATCGCGCATCAATGTTGTATAGCCGCTGTGCTACACGATATACAAATTCATACGCCAGTTCACCAAGACTTTCCTTATGGCAATTTTTAAATGCCTCAGGATACATATTGGCTACTTCCTGAACGACGTGCTTATAATCTGGAATCACGTTAGGTTCCTCTGGAATCGGTGGATTAGTCGGTGGACTTACTGGCGTATCAATATGATTCTTTAAATCCTCTAAGCTAAATGCGTGAATCAGTGGGATTTCACCGTGACCCCAACTAATCGCCACATAGCTATTGTCTGGTAATGATACAACTCTCGGAAAATTAGTAACCAGTCCTGCATCCATGTCGTAATAAGTCTTTGGATCAGACTTTAAGAATGCTCTAACTCCACCATTTGGTAATTCAGCCACGAATACTTGATCATCCACACTGTGCGCGTGGGTTAATCCTGGAAATCTCCCGTTGTCTTCGTCAATCGTAATCACTCGACGACCGGAGATGCGAGATAGTCCAGTTCCTGGAGCAGAGTTTAGCGCAACAGATAGATGCTCAGTTCTGAGATCATAAATATACACCATATTACGGCTAGTAACACTAAAGGCAAAACAACCATCACCAAAGCAAGTAGGAAAATTTCCTCCAGAAAGTTCAAGGGACTGGAAGATTTTGATACCATTTTTGAGAAGTCTAATTTTGTAACCATCTGCTCGTCCTAGCCTGTAACCCAGATACCAATCATCTCCAAGGCTATACAACCTACCAAATCCATTAGCATCGGGCCCAAGTTCAATAGGTCTAGGGAGTGCAGAGCAATGGAGGAACCCATTGCCCTGCTCATCCTTATCCTCGCTGACAGTTATCAATTGACCCTTATGATAACAAATATCAGCTAAGCCCCTCATTTCTTGCCACCATCAATTGGAGTAACAGTGGCTTTCGGAACCTGTAGTTTCTGTAGTTCAGCAGCTACCTTCTCAAGTTCTGAGCGAAGCTGGATAATCTCAAGTTCCTTTTCACCTAGCCGCCGAACAATATCTTGAATGTTAATGTCAGCCATTATCCAATACCTCTTGCAATCCAAGACACGGTTTCATTTACCCGTGCGCCTGATGTGTTGAAGACCAGGATTTTGAAACTGGTCGGGTTTAACGTATCTACGAAGTCGTAGATGGCAATTCGCTCTGTTGTTTGTTTAACAGTTAAGACAATTGCTGTGACATCTCTAAATGCTTTGTTGAAATTAACTACGGTTCCACCGCTGTCACTAGCTAGACAACTTACTGTGCCAGAATCAGTGATCTCTTTTACATCCAATCTGATCTGCAGTGATACGATTTCAGTAAGAGATAACCTAGTAGGCAATCCAGCTGGAATATATGACCCAATACCAGAGCCACTAAACGATACTCCACCTGTGGCGATCGCACCTCTAATTACACTATATACAGGTGAACCACTGAAAGTAAAACCACCAGTGGCAGTATGACTATGTATCGTTCCAGACGATACTAATGAAGTTGTTGCGGCACCTGCAAAATTCAATCCGTTAGTGGGTGTAAAAGATCTAATAAGTGATACTAACGGAGTGCCAGAAAATACTAAGCCCCCTGATGTAGCAGGAGCTCTAATTAAACTAATGGTCGCGGAACCGCTTAATGATACTCCACCAGAAGCAGTGTAACTTTTGACATAGCGAGTAGTGCCAGCACCAGCTAAGGTTAACCCACCAGCAGCAATTACAGCAGCAATTTTGGAAATTACGCCACTACCGGCAAACGTCATTCCACCAGTAGCGGTGTGAGTATGCGTGGTGCTACTAGAACTGATAGCATCTCGGACAACTAGATCATCAATATATACTTCACAAGCATCTGTATTCCAACCATCTTCCGTCCAACCTAATTGAACGATACCTGGAGTATAAGATGTTCCGCTAGTTGAATCGGTTATCGACGCTACCTCAGTCCCGTCAATAAATAATTTAGCTACCGGATTAGCTACTGAATTGTCATATGTAAGTCTTACTAGATGCCAAGTATTAGTGCTTGGAGCAGTAAAAGTTGCATCTCCGTTTGTGCCGTCCTTTCTACGGAGTCGAAGCTTCCATGTCCCATAGTCACTATACATCCTTAAGATGTAATTATATAATGGAGATTCAATACGGAAACATAGCGGCCCATTAATTAGACCACCGGAACCACCTAGCTGCTGAAAATTAATTCTGGCTTCGGCTTCTACGATATTAGTCGATGATGTAAAAGATAATCTGCCATAACAGTTGTTACTAGAACCAGTAGTGCCGGCCATTAAAGCCCGGCAACCATATGTTCCAGCATATGCCGCAGTAGTGCTCTGCGGTGTCATGGTAGAGTTAGCATCAATATTTGATGTATACCACCCAGACCATGACTCAAAATCTCGAGTTAAGATATCAGCCATCTAAACCCTCTTAAGCTAGGCCAATCCTTACACCACGCGGAATCCAATGGGGCATATATGTATTTAGACGGAGTGGTGGAACTGACTCACGACGTTTTACAAATGCAACCTGATCCACCGGCAACACAATCGTATTAAGTGTGAAACCAGCTTGATTGTCCACCACATCTACAACAGCCCCAGGAACCCTTCGAACTACAACATTACCATTTTCTGACATTTCGTCAATGTCGAGTAGTTCCGTTAGAATACCAACTACTCGATCACCTTCCATCATTTGTTCAGATTCTGCTGAGTAACCCTGTGGGATTGTGACCCAATCACCTTTTAGAAACATCGTAGCTCCTAGTCTGCTGTAATCTTCGGGGTAACTTGCACTTTATCAGAGGCATTCGCAATTGTATATGGGGCACCGGTAAATCGTTCAGCCCACATAAGAATGCCAGATGTAACCTGACGAATAAAGTAACCATACATAGTAGCAGGTGTGGGAACGCCTGACCAAGTATATTCCTGCATCGCATATGCAGCTTCTGAGGGCGCGCCCGCTGTAACTGTCCACGATGAACCAGTTAAACTCTTCTGAGCGTATCCACTACCCGTAGCTGCTGTATAAGTTGCTGCAGTGTCACCCTCAGCTGGAGTAATGTTATTAGTGTAAAGATCCATCACCTGATTTTGTGGTGCTGTATGGTTGAGGAAATTCTTTAGCGCCAGTTCCTCTCCGACATTCGGAACAAGAAGTGCCATAGTGTCTCCTAATTGATCGCTGTGAAGGTCAGTTTAATGTTTAAGTATCTGACCGATGCTACAAACAGTGACGTTGCTGTAGTCCAACTAGACCATGTTACGTTATCGTCAGATACTCGAATTTCACATGTAATATTATGACCAGATCCAACGATTAGATTGATTGTCCAGTCTAAGTTAACGATGACACTGGAAATAATTGCACCATAATCAATTACTTCCTCATATATGCCAACATCTGGATTAGGCTGAACATAATAGTGGTAACCAGCATTAATCTGATCTTGAATCGTGCTCCAACCACGGGATGTAAAGTGTGCGGCCCACGTCTCACTATACACATTGGCTAATAGCGTTGGTATGTCTGTAACATATGTGTTAGTTTTAGTGCCGCTGAAATCAGATTCAATCTGACTTTGTAAGATGTAATCTGGTGGCTGGCTGACAATAGCAGTGAGACTGGTTGTTGGCCCTGCATTACCAGCAATATCTACTGCTGTAATTGAATAGGTGTAAGTTCCGGCCACCTGCTCAAAGATAGCCGTAAATGTGCCTTCTCGATATCCAATTAGAGTAGAGCCTTTTTCAATTTTATAGTGCTTGACTTGGAATGAGCTTGTTGGTTCAGTCCAAATGATTAATACGTTGTTGTCTACGATTCTAGTTGTAGCGCTGACGATTCCAGGAGAATTAATTACAAATGACACTGCAAAAGCATTAACACTTTCGCCACCACCAGAACCTAGAGCCTTGAATAAATAAGTATGAGATCCAGAGGCAATCGGATTAATCTGCGCAATTAATGATCCAGTTTGGAGAATGTAATCAGCAGTCTCCCAAACATCACCTTTTCGAATCTCATATCCAATAACATCGTCATTATCTGGTCTAGACCAGCTGAATTGGATAAATGTAGGTTGAACGTCAACCTGAACGTTATCCATGTCTGGAACAAATACAGCTTGTAACTCTTCTGGTAATTCAGATGCTGTTAGATCATCCAGTCCTTTGTTTAATTTTTGTAAATTAGAGATTATTAACCTGAGCGCATCGTATAGGCGAGGGTCTTTTTGCTGAATACCTTGAATTAGGTTATTCAGCATAGCCTCATTAGCCATTACCCCCTCCTATTTTTCCACTGCTCAATTCCAAATACATTAAGTCCAGCGCAGTTGAACCACTCATTAAACGCCGATACACTAAGCTTAATGGAAATCGCTTCATTTACAAAGTTAATCCATTTATGTTTTAGCTTGCCGGGCGCGCTCGATAGTGGCAGGTCTGATAACACTTTTGTATTAACGTCATCTAGCCCATACAATGTAATAACTAGATTACCACTACCCTTAACCCTCAGGGATAATTCATTGAAGTGGTGAACATCTACGTTATTCAGTTTGAGATACGCTGTCTTAACGTATGATTCAATAGCTGTGCCGTCATCGTTAAGCGATCCGCTAAGATTATAGACGTTCCCACTAAAACCAGCCACTCTAAGATACGTATTACCGTTTGTCTCGACATCGACAACTCCAGACACCATTGCGACTGGAAACGACCAAAGGCACCACTTAATCGTTGTAGGATTTAATCCGAGTGAATAATCACCATAGAGAACATGACTTGGAGAAGTGGCACCATCTAGGGGCAACAGAATGTATAGCGACTGTGTTACGGGGTCGTTCAAAACTTGAATCTTACTAAATACTTCTTTATTGATTCTATTCCAAATACCCTCAACCTTGAATGTGAGCTCTGGTCGATTGAAGTATCCATCGAACACCAACAATCCAGATCTATCAGCTAGAACAAATCTATCAGTGCTGGTGCCTTTAGCATCTAGAATTGTTGAAATTCCAAATACCTCAGACCCCACGCCCTTATCAATTGTAATTACTTCCCAGAATACAGGCTCAGTTGATAGGTTATCTTGAGTTACGTATGCACGCAATGATTTAAACATATACAGTGCGTTACGAAACTCAGTGGCAACCCTGACTGATCCAGACTCACTAGGATCAACGGTTACGAATCCCTCAACTGCGTCGTAAGATTCCGGGTCATTCTTCTTTGAGATACGAACCACTGATTCAGCAGTATCCGCACCACCAACAACCATCCTCCCAGCATACTGAGTAATGAAGATTGGAGCCGGAATTTCTTCCAACTGATCAAATAGATAATCCGCACTCTGGATTAGATCAGCATCATAGAAGTCTAATGTTAGCGTGGTATCAACGTTGTTGTTGATGACTCCATCAGGGACAAAGAAAAACTCATATCCCTCCTGGTTACCATCGTAAGCGTCACCACCACTATTCGCTTCCACCGATTTAGTAGATAGCAAATATCGTTTAGTGGTTCCAGATGGGCCAGTGGGGATACCCGACATATCAACTTTATATGTCGGCGGATTTAGTGATCCATCATCGGGCGCGACATAAACAGTGTATAGCGTTGGCCCAGGCTTAGTAATGAATCCCGATGCTGTCTCGTATGCTACAGCGATGATATGTGTTCCGGGCTCAATTCGACCCGATGTGCCCTGTGTGGCAACCATCGAACTTCCAGACGGACGTAATCCTGCAGCTTTACGAATGGTTGAACCATCGTAAACATAGAGGAATTCGCCGGGAAGACCCGTTACACCATTATGCGGTGCAATGTATGCTCGATTGTAGAAGGTGAGACACGAAAAGTCTGTCATTCCTGCGATTGTAATAATCGGGGAAGCCAGGTTCGTGGAATCGTAGATACTTCCCGAACTGTTAAGGATTAACAGACGGGGAACCTCACCCATACGTTTGTATGAATGAGTCCTACGAATATTGGGGATTGTCAAAGATAGAGATAAACCCTCTCGGGTATATACTTCACTTACATCAAATCTTACGTTCTTAGCGTCAATGAAATGATCTTGGGGGCAGGAATCGTCCTGCCCCCGATCATACACTCCATTGAAGCCTGTGACTGCAATTGGAGTGTGCTCTCTCATGGTTTACCCAAACTTAGGAAACAGAGCACGAATGCGGATAGTATCACCAGTTACGCCACCCGGATAAGCACCCGCGCCTAATTCCGCGAGGGGGCTACCAGCAGCTACACCCTGACGAACCAGAAGCTTAGCGTTAGTCAGATCATACTCATAATGATACCCAGCCTTACCAATTGCCTGCACCATATACGGTGCCTTGGGTGTCTTTGCATCAAAGTTAGCAATCGGTAGTGAATCACCACCAGTAGCGTAACTACCACTAAGGGCTACTGATCCGACTACCTCAATAGCATTATTGTGATTAACCTTTGCAAGAATTGTTAACGCAGCGGCCATCTTGACGCTCTCCTATAGTTATAGGGTTTACGTGAAGTTGGGAATCCTTGATTCTGCTTCACTGCTACCCCAACTAACTTCGTTCTAGCAGCACCAGCAATTACATCACATTCTAATGCTACAGCTTGATTACGACCTAAAAACCTAGCAGCTAATGCTGCCGTGCGAGCCGATAGAAATGTCTTAGAATTCAGAATTGGGATAGCTGTGCTAATTGATGTAATTGGCGTCAGTGATTTGTAGTAATACAGCTGCACTGACCTATTCGTAGTTGGTGCAACTAGATTAATGGCGTTCTCTCGGTATTCCCAAGCCGCAATGATGTCCTGAGAATCAATTCCGTAGATGCTAGCGACTTGACCAATTTCCTGTTCCGTGTCTCTGTCAATCAACCGAATCGGACTGATGAAGTCCGAAGGCAATGTCAAAGATGTGGAACCGGCTGTCACAGTGACTGGTAGTGATTCCTCAATTAAGTGTTGCGTTTGATTGTCCTCTAGCTCCCGCTGGAGTTCGTCATAAGCAACACTTAAATAACTGAGGAGTGTCGCATTGTCGTATACATCTGCGTTAGGATCATTCAGATACACATTGCGCGCTTCATCTAATACCTCTTCGGCTAGCAATGGCATTGGTTACACCGTCGCAAATTTGAACTTCTTATATTCAACCTCGTTCAGAATTGCCCGGCAGTTGGTGCATACTACCTTTGATACAGTAGCCTGATTACAAACTGGACAATATACCCGATCATCAGCATCAAGATGAATCCACTCACGATTCAGGCGCATAAACTTAGCAGCAAACTTCTGAACATCTGTAATTGTTCGATGCTGCTGTGTCTTCTTCCATTCGTCGTCAGCTTCGCGAACGAGGACTTTAAACCACTGCATCTGCTTTGAAAGCTTCTCTTTGACTAAATCAGAAAACTTGTCTAAGATATCTTTCTCAGACAATTTCCCCGGCAGAGTGAAGACTGCAGGTTCCGCCTCATGCGAACGATGAATTGTGGCGCGCAATTGATCGTTCACAATAGCGTTAGCAATCTGCTCTGCCGGGGTTGAGCTTCGGATAAAGTCACCGTCGCGCACGTAGATCAACTGTTCCGCATCTTCAACGTGTAGAATCTGAGGATTCACTCCGTCTGATGCTGGAATCTTATACACCGATGGACGAAGACCGGGCATATTACGTTCGATTTCTGCCGGGTAGAACGAGATTACGGTATGCATTTTGAAACATCTCCAACTGTGACTGCTTCGCCAGCTTCTAGTTTTGATGCGAGATATGGTCGTTCGTTATCGAAGTAATCATAGAAGTATGCTACTTCGGCTTCAAACTGTTTCGCATCTGCATCTAGCACTTGACTAGGCGTTAGTTTAACCGGGTTCAAGAGGCATTGAATTAAGACGATCACTGCCCGTTCCACAGGGAATAGGTAATTACCCGTCTTATCCTCGAAGAACCAGATGGGTTCATAATTAACCGGGCTTGCTAAATCAGCGTGGCCACCCTCCATCCATTTTTCTAATACCCAACGTCCAGGCTTGTAACTGTATTTGGGCATTAATTGCATGCTGGAGTTTACGCCTTCACCAACCCTGCGAAATTCTGTCTGGTCACTTGACCAAACTACCCGGAATTTTGGGATACCAGAAATTGTATCCCGACCGAACAGATCAGCTATACGTTTATTGGTTTCATTAACCGTTGGATCAGTCATGATTTATTTGGGGAGATCAGTTATAAGATCGGAAACCTACCCTCTCTATGAGCGGTAGATCTAGTTTAACTGATCTCCCCAAACCTCAGTATTAGTAGCCCGAAGGAACGGTTAGACCGCTAATATAGCAGCCAGCCGCAGGATTCTTAATAAAGAGGTTCCATGAAGCGACAAGATAAAAGATCTGCGAAGTTACAACGCCACCAGTTGCTGCGTCGCGAACTTCGAAAATCTTACGACCTTCAACATCATAGAATCCCGGAGCCTTGAGTTCCGCACGACCCCAATCCGAAGGATCAATGATGTCAATACGCTTCTTGTCCCACGAGAAATGCTTCTCGATAGGCATACCAGCCATCTGAAGCTGACCATCGAAGTAAAGATCAAGGCCTGTCTTTGAGGCAGTCTTGTTAATTACCTGAACTAGCTGGCCAAGTTCCTCGTAAGCCTGCTGCTGACAAGGATGCATAAATGCGCGAACCTTGCCCATCTGATCACGACCGAGCCGATCAGCCTTCTTGTTTCCCGCAAGACGAGCATGCGAAAGAGCAAGAGCGCCACCAGCCGCAACTTCTGTTGCACGAACCTCAGGATAAGTTGCACGATCGAGGCCGAGCCAGTTTCCGGTTGATGCACTTGAGTGGTGATACTGCACACCATAAAGTGAAACAGGGCCAGAACCGGATAGACCGTTCCAAACTAGCTTATCACCAGCAACGACTGAACCGGCAGCACCCTTAATACGAACCTGCTTCGCAGCATAATCAATAAAATCGATCTGGCCAGCGATGCCATCAAGAGAACCGCTCGACGGAGTAATTGTCCGGTTTGCGGTAAGACCAGTATTGTAAACTGCAACCCACTGGCCATAACGCATTAGACGGGTTCCAAAACCATCCGTTGTGCAAGTATATGTATCCTTGCCACCAGAGTTTGAAACGCTCGTGATTGTTCCGATAACACCGTCGCCCGCACCCATACAAAGCGAGTCGTTGTTACGACGGAATTCAGCCATCGACTTGGCCATGAGATTCTTGAAGGTATTCTGAACGGACTTACGGGTATCATCCGTTGACCATTCAGCCTTCTTCGTCCACTCAATACCGAACTTGGTATGAACGGCCGAAATCACACCCTTGTCGAAAGTCGGCCCATCACCACGACCGAGACCACCACCATCCGGATTATAGAACCCGAAGTTTCCACCAGGCCGAAGCTCAAGTGGAATACGCATATCACGACTAGAAATAACCTCAACCGGTGTCTTAGCAATTAGTGAATAGAATGTATCGTCACGTTCAAAAGCCTGCGGAATCTTTGAAACAACCTTCTCAAGCTCAGTAGCTAGAACCTGCGACTCAGTTAGAGCCATGATTACTCCCTGTAAGTGATTTTGTCATCAAAGATGTCTTCATCACTTGTCTTCCTGTAATCAATCTGGCGGCCTGATCCGCCTGATTTTACAGGTGCCTTTGGTGTGGCAACCTTTTGGGCTTTACTAGCTAGCGATTTCCCAAAAGCCTGCTCGCGAACCTTTCGACTAATTCCAGGGATTAGAGCATTTGCGCGGGAGATATACGCAGTCTTAATCTTCTCCACTGACGCTCGATTAAATCCCGTTCGCTCAGCCTGTTTCCAGAGCGACTCCATCAGGCCCAAATGCTTCTCATCAGACCCCATTGCTTTGTCGACAGCTGCAAAAATGTCGCGCGCTAGGGACTGCTTCATGTAATCAGAACCCCGAACAACTTTGAGGCTCTCATTGATTGCAGACATTGTATCAACCATCGTCTCATCGGCTACAACATTGCGAGCTTGAATGAAACGACCCTGATAAAATTCCTGCCTTTCACGATTGAACTTTTCTTGTTCCGGATTAGGTTGCGGCATTGTCGGACGTTGTTCCGTCGTCAATACCTCTTCCCCAAATCCAAGATAGTTCAAAAGATGATATGCAGCATTCTGCAAATTAGAATCATTTACGCGCTTCCCCTCATTATACACGGATCGAACTAGACCCTGAATAACTGGTGAAAGCACACCAACATATGCTTCCTTGCTTAACTTCTGCAGAGAAGGCAGAAATCCATTGATGAACTTCTGCGCTACTTCTGGGTCAGTCTTGTCCAGCGCTACAACCAACCTACCAGCATCACCAGACATTAAGTCTTCTTCAAATTTGTCGAAGACCATGCTCTTAGATGCAGCTTCGCGCGCGTCCTCAACTGTAGGAAATACCTCAGTGTAGGCGGCTTCACGGAACATTGCATCTTTAAGAGCCGGAAAATCCTTAAACAGTTCGGGGTATTTGGCCTTGATAACTTTCATCGGAGGCCGAGGATACCGTGACTGCGGTTCAGGTTCTTCCTCTGCTTTGACCTCAGTAGGTTTTTCTTCCTCTTCCTCTACTGGAGCTTCCTCTACTTCTTCTTCACCAGTTGATTCTTCTTCAACCGGAGCTTCTTCAATAACCTCATCTTCTGAGGAATCAAACAATTCTAGATCATCTGACATTGTTACGCTCCACTAGTAGTAGCGGCAGTTTCTGGCGTTTCACCAGGCCCGGACATAGGCTGATCAGATTGTTTCTGACCAGAGGCTAATTGCTCGTGCATCTGTAAATGAAGTTCTACGTTTTTATAACCGTTCGGATTAGTGAGGCGAATGATTCTACCTCGCTCTGAAATTAAAAATGCCTTACACACTTGAATGTGCATCAAGTGATCATCAATTTGATCTGCCGGCACAGTAGGCTGTTCGTCAACCGGCTGTGATCGGAGTAACATATCAATCTCTTCAAGCTGTTTATCCTGATCATTTGCACCAGGAATATAGAACTCCTCGATGCCTACGATTGATTTAAGCAATTTACGATTCTCAGGATGCATTAGAACCTGATTGATCTCAGGTGAACCCATCTGCATCAACTGCATAATCGTTTCTTTCTTCTGATCCATCGTGGTCGGTAGCTGTTCTGAGCTTTCTGGCTCTACCGATCCGATTCGACCATCAAGATGCGCTTTCCTAATCCATACATTAATATAAGAGTTAGCAGCCTGAATCGAATATTTCTCGTCTTCCTGCATATTGGTTGCAAACATCACAACCGAACGAGATACCAACTTGATCCAGAACTGTGTAAAGATTAGCCATGCAGTTGAGAGTCGCTGTAACGCTGACTTCCGACTCATGTCATATTCAGATGCCGTGCGCGACCCACTTAATTGCCCACCATAAATCGAAGGAAACGCACCAACTGAAAGCTGTCCTAGCTGTTCAACCTTAGCACTAAACTTTTCAATTTCCTGACTTACTGTAGCTGTTCTACTAGAGTAGAATGATTCAGATAGTGTTCTACCGGGCTTCGGTTTAGCCGGGAATGTCTGACCGGGCTTACGCTCAGTCTTACGATACGCTTCAAAGTCAAGCACTTCTGGATCAGCATAATTCTCGGGAATTGCTTGTTCAATTGTCTGTAGTGTTAAGTTAAATAGTTCATTTAAGACTTCTTGAATCGGGACTAGTGCCGCACCAGTCGGATCAGCGTGGATTGTCTTAGACCTCGGATCGTTCGATAATGTCCATGCATCATCCAGATTCTCGGCCTCTAAACGAACCACAATGTCGTTGACCCGAGTTAGTTTTACGCCGTCTGGATACTCTTCTAGGACGCGCGCCCGAATCTTTGGATCACTAATTAATGTATAATTCTGTGGTCGAATCCAGTATTGATTAACAGTGCAGAGTTTCAGTCGAGTATTATCTACCGACTCAACTGCCTCTCGTGCTGTTTGTTCTTCAACTTCCGGATCTTGCCAAGCGTCAATCTTATCTTCGAACTCTGAAAATTCTTGCTTAGCCCTCGTGATATGCCAATCTTCTACGAGTCGGAGGATTGGAATGTCATCTTGTTTCTTGCACCAGTGCGGCACCGAAACATTAATAGGGCCATACAAGTCAATCAGTGTCCTACCTTTTGGACTCTCAGTCCAACCGACCACCTGCTCAATGATTGACGTGCTTGGCTCATTAATATCACCACAGTTAGGGCATACGAACCCGTTATCTGTTTTGGTCATATCAGCATCACACTGCTGACATGCGTATGATGCTACATTCTCAATCTTGGGTTCTTTGACTTTGCCATATTTAAATGACTTGTCATATCGAACCCTACCGCAAATTAAACCTTGCGTAAACTGAATGTATACTGCTTGCACACCGAGGAGTTTAGCGTCATTGTGTTTCTGAATGAGCTTTGAAATATCCCGATACGCCTTAGCAGTATCTACGTCACTAGGATTCTCAGCATCGTCTGGAGTGAATGTTACCTGCGGCACCATTACTGACATTGCCGCGATAATCGCCTCACCGTGAGCTTTGAAAATGTTGATTACCTTAGTGTAGTAAAGGTCATCATAATCGTCACCAAACATCTCCGGGTTAAGTTCGGGCGATTCGAAATTATACCCGTTCTCGATCAGATACTGATAACCCTTCCAGAAGTAATCAAGCCGCCGCCACCGAGCAAGCTGACGATTTCTAGTCTCTCTATCTTCTTCGTCGGAGTCCTTACAGATTCGATCTAAGACCTTAAAAATCTCATCTTCATCGGGCTCTTCAGTTTCATCCTCTGGCCCGAACTCAGCTTCGAATTCATCTACTGGCTCGTCTTTAACTCTTGAAATTGTCTGCTCTTCGATCATGATGCCCCCAACTTAACATTTACTGGCGCTGTAGGCTCAACTAGTCTTAGGAACCATTCACCAGCAAATGCACTGCAAGGGCTCTCACCAGAGTCATTTACTAACTTCATACAAACCTTATACGCCCCCGGATTGATAGAGTTAAGTGGCATATCAACCTTAACCTTAACAAATCCGTTAGCAATTGGGACACCAGCAGGTTTACCGGCCGGAAGTTTGTATGTAGGAATACCAGTTCCATCTACCGCTGTAGTCGGGAATAGCAGGATTAGACTGTTCTTAACTGCCGTAGCACTGTTGTATTCGATTGATGCTGCCTCAAATTCAACAGTGGTAGCATTAATGACTACTGTCTGTGAATACAACAGGCTCGGGCTTAGGATTAGCGTAGCGATCACGAGCGCGCGAAACAACATTTCTCCACCCTCCTCGACCCGAAACCGGTTTAAACTCTGTCTTCTGCTCAGTTTTAATTTCACTAGTCTCAGACCTCAATACCTCATTGAGACTTCTGAGTTCTAGCACCAGCTGCTCTAGCGCTTCTACAAATCGTTTAATCATTGCATAAACCCCGTAATTGATGGCAACTCTTTAGGATTATTTAATTTCATGTAGCTCGATCTCGTTCTGTGGGCTGCTAGATAGTTTTTCAAGAATTCAAGTGACTTCAATGCAGTTGGAATGTCAATCTTATCATTGGTTGCGATTTCAACCATATAACGATCCATTAGCCTATTACCAGAGCTTGGCATCCCGGTATCTTCCAAATACTTCTTTGCAGCCTTTGGAGTAATACCGCGCTCTTGAATTCTAGCTCCAATTTCATTTGGTTGGGCTAGGTATTCCCCATACGTCATGTTACTCTGGTTCTGGCCAAAACCATATTTAGATCTATTACTGGACATGGCCTCTTCCATACCTTTTAAATCTTGAGCGGCATGTTTGATTTCATGTTTATATACTTTTGCAATTGATGGGATATTCTCTACACCCAAACTTTTAAGGACTCCAGCAGCTTCATCAATTCTGCGAGGATTAACAATCATCTTTACGCGTTTATCACCAGCGGAACGCGTTACGTTACCGCCGGTCATATAATAATCCTTCAATACTTTTTTAGCATTAGGGCTGATAGCACCATTAACAAATGCCCCGTATGCCCCTTCCTTCTGTGTATCAGCAATAATCTTCTTATGCTGTGGAAGATAATCATGAATGTAAGAGGGTGGAGCGGCATCGTCAATAACTGCAAGGCCATTAGGCCCACCTAAATATGCCGTGGTTCTCTGGCCCTGCACCGCTTTAAGCAGTTCATCCTTATGTGCTGGTAGAATATTTGGATCGTGCTTAATTCTGCCGATAGTGGTGTCGTTCATCATCTTTAGAGTGGAGCGTGGGATATTCAGTGGCGCTCCGACAACCGGATTCACCATATCCATCATATCACCAGCTGTGCTCAACTCTTGCATCAGCCTAGATACGTTTTCCGGCCCCACTTTTTCTACCGCTTTATTTCCCCAGTGCTTCGCAGTGCTTTTAACTGTTTCTGGTAATTTAGAACCGAGCCAACCAAGACCACGCATTGGTAAAGATTGAATCACTTCTGCCGAATCTTCAAACTGATTAAGCCAGTTAGGCATATTTGCCTGCTTGGCCTCTTTAACTCCCTGATCCCTCCAGTTGTAAGATGTCGGCATTAGTGGTATCTCCTACGATGTCTCACACCAAACTTTTGCTTTGCATCTAATCTGTGCATTCCCATGTAGAATGCGTGCATGTCTTTAGATGCTTGATCGATCACTCGTGCTTTGATGATCTCTTTCTGATCTCGTTTGTTTGATACCTTACCTAGATTAGAAATTGCCCTGATAAGGTATCTGCAAGCATCGTAAGGGTCATCTCCTGGAAACTCTGCCGTGTCCTCAGGATTTCTTTGATCCCTGACTAATAAGGGAATTACTCTGATCACTTCTGGACACGTTTTGAAAAACTGTATGCGTGGGAGATTCGTTTCATCGGGCTCCCCTTTGAAGCTCTCGATGTATTTTCGATATTCCTCTTCGCCACGCCATCGTAGTATTTTGTCAGCGAGTTCCGGGTCGTATGGTTTGTCGGTTGTTCGTTTCGGCTTTGGTTTCCATCTGAACAATTCTTGGAGTAAGACCCGTCCTGCAATTCGTGAGCCTGCTCCTTTGTCTGCCCTACGGAAATCAATTCCTGAATACTGGCGCGCAAGTTCTGCAATTGAATCCTCGCTCTCCGCTCGTTTATCCCAAGCATTAGCATCTAATACAGCATCAACATAAGTCTCACCAGCAGATGCAATAGCGAGATCAGTTGCCCAAGTAGATACTTTCACATCTTGATCTAAGTGAGGATAACTCTCCTCACCCCCGTTACACGCATACTCTCGATATACGTAAATACGGTTGTCTGGAGAAATTGCAGCCCACAAGAAAATCGTCATTGCTGACGTGCCCCAATCACCAGCAATAATACGTGGCCAGTGCGCGGGAATTTCAAATGGATCGATTACATGCAGTGCATTCTCTGGCTCGTCTGCGAATTTCTCGGACCTGAAATCTGAGAACATCTGGCCAGAGAATGTCCACCAGTCTCCATCCCTCTTAGCTTTTCGTTCCGCTTCTGGTAGAACTGATAAACGATTCCCATATTCGGGATCGTTCTTCATCAGATACGTATTATCAGTTAAGAGAGACTTGATGAATACCCGCTTTGTTCCAGTGACTTTATCTCGGATAATTACATTGCCTTCTTTGTTAGGCTCGACAAATCTCTTCCTGACCCAAGCATGCCCGATGTTTCCTGGGTTCGTTCCAGCTCTAACAATTGCTGGCAGGTTAACATCACCCGATCGTGCTCGGTGAGTCATGAAGAGATATTGGAACTCTGTGAACGAAGTTAATTCGTCCATTGCAATATAATTATACTGATCCGAGTCGTATTTCCTAATGTCCTTTTCTTCTTCGGCATGACCGAAAAAGAGTAGACCACGTTCTGGAAATGTCCAGCAGTGGTCTGACTTATTGTATTCTGCTCCGAGAGGCTCGTAGAACTCATATGAACGAGGGATGATTTCCCGTTCTAACTCCCTGAAAGTCCTCCGAAGGAAGATACCTTTGAACCTGCGGTAGTTATGGAACCCATATAAGATCGGCAGCATCAAGAGCAATTCTGACTTACCACCGCCCGCTGCACCACCGAACAGAGCTTCGAAAATTGAGAAGGGTAATTGGATAAAGTGTTCTTGTCGTTTGTGCGGCTTCCACTCTAATCTGCTGTCTTGCAGTTCAAACGGCATATTATCTCTCGCGTAACTGAAACCTGTGCGGGAGCTCTAGATGCCCATCAGTCTAGTCCCGCACAGGTTTCATCTCGATTCACCTTTAAATTGGATTAAAGATGGATCAAGCATCAATCACTTTGTAATCTTCTTCCGACTTCATTTCTGGTCGGTAGATGTGAACCGCAATTCCGCCGTTAACCGCCGCCTTCTCTTTAATCGGAGCAGTCTTCTCAACGATTCGAGAGAGGTTAGAGGCAACGGCAGATACGTCTTTGACACTCTTTGTCGTATTGATTCTTTCTTCTGTAATTGCATCAAGCGCCATCTGGAGTTTCTCAATTGCTGATTTCCGGATTGGCGCAAGTGTTTTATCAATGCCTTCGACAAGTTCCTCACGAGGCTCATCACCCTGATTTACTTTACCATGAGCATGAAGCAGTGCGCGATTAGGATCAGTTCCAAATGCGCGCGCTGTTGCGGTGGGCCCCGAAATCTTTGCGAGAGCTCCAATTAAAACCCGCATTTCGGGAGCAAATTCCTTCCCGCGCCCCCGCCGAGGAATCCCGTCTTTGGGATAACCGCGCTTGGGTTTGAAACGATCTAATTCTGAATTGACTGATCGGACTTCGTTAGAATCGAATAACATAGTTCTCCCTCATTGTGGTGATTATAGCACGGGCGGATTGATATGTCAATAGGGGCGGTATTGGGGATAGCGCGGTTTGGAGAGGCTCATCTGGGTGTGGGTTATATGGGACCCTAATTCAAATGTATTTAAATATATTTAAATGTATTCAAATGTAGATCGATAAATGTAGATCGATTTGGACCCTCCACAGGTTCTTGCCCGGATGAGACTCTAATTACACAGATCAAGTGCAGCATTGATCGGATGAATCGTCCGCAAAAACTTTTCGGTCATTCACCCTAACGTCCGTGCGTCGGGCGAACACCCTAGAAAAATCTTATGTAGTTCTCATGATTTAGTTGTTGACATCATACCCCACTCTGATATGATGTCCATACCGTCAATGTTGACGGGTGATTGAGGGAGGATACAGTATGACAATCACGCGCGTGATGATCCGACCAACCGATAGCGGATTCCAATTCGCTGTCAATGAGATGACGAATGGCAACTATAAGACGATTGCCAGACAGCAATTCGATTCTATGCCATTCGATCTCATTGATTGGTTTACTACTTATTATCCATCAATCCGCATCTTCATTTACTCATTGTAGAGGATATGGATGGCGACCGTTACCGCGTTCTGCGTTTCAACAGGCCGAGTGGTTTGGGAAATCCGAACCAACGATGATGCCCGCATCACGAGCTTGATGCTCAAGTGGTCAACGTGTCCAGACGTGCGAATCGTTGTGAAAGGATGATGCAGTGAAGCTCACGCATGCTGACCGTAGGTTCCTGAGATGTGAGAGGCGCAGACTATCGCGCCTCCTCAAACTCATGTCGCGCAATGCCGAGCACCGTCGATTATTCGGATGCGAGCAGGTGGGAATCGTTGTCGGCCGAAACAATGTCGAGCGGCTGAAGCGGCATCACATTATGGCATGCCTTGACGTAATCGAGGGCATGCTATGGTAGAAGCATTGGTTGTGATTGCCGTCTACGCTGTGATGGGGATTCTGATTCTGATTTCAGACCGGAGGGGCAAATGATGCTGTGGATTGTCTACACCACTCCATACGGGCGGAAGACTCGGCCCGTTCAATCGTGGGAAAATGCTCTGGAGTGGGCGGATTACTTCGGAATGGAAGTGGTGAGAGTCAGAGCCACGACCGTCGATACAACCATCTGGCTCCGCTAAAAACAAAAATGCCCACCTCGATATTCTGAGGTGGGCATTTCTGCGTGTTACGCCGACATCTTGTCGAGCAGTGCCTTGATGTCGTCGATGCTCAGGCCAGAAGCGACGAGCTTTGCCGCGGCCTTCTCGACCTTCGCCTGCGGATTGTCCAGAGCATTCGCACGCGCCTTGCTGGCGAAAACGCCCTTCACCGAACGCCGAATGTGCTCAAGCACTTCCTCCTCACCGATGTGCTCGATTGCATCGGCGATGTTCGCCGGCTCGAAATACTCATACGAGACCTCGGTTTCCGTCTCGCCGACCTTCACCGTGAGCTTGTCGGTTTCCATCGACCCGTCAACAACCGGGAGAGTCTTGAAGACTGCAACTCGCGCCATCACTCACCTCACAACCTTGAGTCGAGAACCATTCCCGACTAACAAGGGCATTATACCCCACCTCGCCCCGAAAGTCAAAACAATTTTTGTGTGGCTCCCCTGACACACTCGATTTCATTCGGGAGTCTTTCGGCCGGTATTCGGCAGTCTTTCGGGCACCGCTCGGCAGTTTCCCGGTGCTCCCTGCCGCCAACTGGTAGCAGGTAAAGCACTTACAGGAACCCTGCCCCTCTCGTATCTCTTGATACCCTCTGGTATGAGTGTCTACTCTAGGTGACATGTCCACTCTAGGTGACAGTGTAAGAGTTACACACCCCGGAAAAAAATCGTGTAGTTTTTATATATATATATTGTATATATATAGATACTACATACCTAACCATGTAATCCTTACCGTCCTCAAAAGGGGACACTGTGTCAATCCCACCACATTGACACGTGTGGTATACTGTAGTCTCTAGGGGTGAGGGTAGCGGCAAGTCGGGCGGAGTCAAGCACTTAAGACCACTCGACACCCGAATATCACCCGAACATCTACCGAATACCATCCGAATATCTACCGAACACTAACCGAATGGATTCCGCCGTGACCAATCCCGAGAACGCACAAGAAATCCTAGACCTTCGGAAACGATTGTTCGTGGATGAAATCACGGCAATCAAAGATTTGAGCAACGACGAAATCCTCGCGTCAATCCAGAGCATCGAGGATGAAATCGCGCAACTCTCATCATTGATTGGCGACCTCAAGACGAAACGAGCCGCGAGGTTGTCTCTCTCGGAATTGACGGAGCGTGAGAAATCAAAGCGAAATACTGAGGCGCGCGACCGGGAATACATGGCACTTCACGGTCGTATGCCGTCGGCGAAAGAGATTGAGGCGCGTTCAGCCGACGAATTGAAAAAGTTTGATGCGGCACTCAACTACCTCGCGTCAATCGCCAAACTCGGCGGAAAGAAATTGACTGCCGACGGACTTTACGAGCACCTCGGGAAAAAGTTTACTTGGGCCACGAAGTCTGATTTCGAGCGGTGGTTGAACAATTATAAGGGGTAGGTTGGAGTTCTAATGACGGCACAAAGTATCGTGCCGGTAATCGTTTTCCCGGTTTTGGATGCGAGAAGCGACAATAATAAAACCGGGTCGCCATTTTTCGATTGTCGGCTCTACCCCTCCGCACTAAATACTCTGCCTCGTAAGTCGGGTATTTACCCGCAGAGTGAACAGAGTATAGCATAGGGAGTATGACAAACAATCGAGCCGGTTACTGCCTCAGCCGGTTATTACAAGAGGCGCGGATTTCAATTTAGACGGGGTGATGACCTGCCAGAACGGAGTTTGAATGCGTCATAAGTGGCCAGTGGGGAATGTTATCTTCTCACGCGGAGGCATAGTATCCGCATAACCGTAAGATAACCGAACCTGCAATGGATGGCAGGCTGACTCTCGGCAGATTGATACCGAGAGAGTAGGCGGCTCCCATTCTCATCAAATGGGGCCGCCTATTTTAGTTAGAGACGTGCTACGGTAATCAGCCCGTAGAGTTATCACAGACACGAGGCATGCTAGTGTGATATGGTATGAAAGCACACAAAATCCAAGAGAGATGGAAATATCAGTGGGTGATGGTGTATGTCCCTGATGATTTTCTCCAATCTCTACCACGAACAACCGTAAGGGATATCAGGCTGCACATCCACTCTTTACCGTTGGATGTAAACGACAAAGCCTATCTGTTAGGGTGGAACGAAGGGATCACGAGAGATGGAATCAATCCGATGCAATACATGCAACGTCGAGAAATCGATTATGTTGCGGACGAAAGATTACACGAAACTCTCGTGCGGGCATTGGGTTTCTACCAAATCTCCCGTTGAGACCACCCCTCAACACGATTCTACAGAACTTGAATTACCAAAAGAGAAACCGAGTTTCCCATTCACCGTTGAGCTTTTCCCATTCCAGAAGGAAACCGTTGATCTCATGAATCAGCACGGCCGTCTTTTGGTCGCGCATGAAATGGGTTTGGGGAAAACGATTTGTGCGCTCCGGTGGATGTCAGAGAACATTGACAAAGCGCCATTCGTTTGTTTGGTCAAATCGGGTGCGCGCATCCAATGGCTAAGAGAAATCAAAAAGTTAGTAGGATTCGCGCACATTCCGACACAGCCAATCCTCTCGGGAGATGATCCGATCTTTCCGGGTGCGAAGTGCTACATCGTTTCAATTGATAGCATTGCGTCTATCGGGCCAGAGAAGTTTGAGCACTGTAAGACGGTGATTCTGGATGAAGCGCAAACAATCAAGAACATTGAAGCAAAACGCACGCGGGCTGTGTTCCGTTTGTGTAAGGGTAAGGAACATTTCTTTGCACTGTCCGGCACCCCGATCAAGAATAGAATTGACGAATACTATCCGGTGCTCCATTTGCTGTCACCCGAACGGTTTTCGTCGCGCGCATCCTTCATTATGAAGTATGCCCACTATTCCTCATCGGCATACGGAGTGAAGACGACGGGACTTCGGAATCCTGCACAGTTTTTTGCGGATACGTATGATCTCGTGTTCCGGAAGACTCGTGAGGAAGTGCTGCCCGAATTGCCGAAGATTTTCCGACAGTTTAGTTTTATCGACATGTCGGAAATGGCACAAGAGGCATACGACCGAACGGTAGAAGAATTTGGAGATTACTATTCCGAGCACGGTGAAGATGCGGACAGCTATACAAACATTCTGGCGTATCTCGCTAAGATGCGTCATATTGTGGGGCTGTCAAAGGTCGGGGCATGTATTGATCACGTTACAGATTTCCTTCTGTCAACGGATCGGAAGATTACTATCTTCTGCCACCACAAAGACGTGGCGTCAATCGTGCGGACTAAGGTTGACGAATGGTTGAAGATGGGCGGTTATGCCCCATCGCTCGCATTGACTAGTGATCTGAATGCAATTGACCGTCAAGCACTAGTCGATAAGTTTAAGACGCCAGAGTGCAGGGTATTGATTGCGTCAACCCTCGCCGCAGGTGAATCGTTGAATCTCCAATTCTGTTCCGACTTTGTGATGTTGGAGCGGCAGTGGAATCCGAGCAATGAAGAACAGGCAGAGGGTCGATTCTCCCGTATTGGCTCAGTAGCTAGTCAGGTGAACGGAACGTATATCGTTGCCGTCGGATCAATTGATGAATACTTCGCCGACCTTGTAGAACAAAAGAGAGCACTGCTAAAGCATGCTCTTGACAAGGTTGATGAGGATTGGCACGAGAGTGATTTGGTGCGGGAGTTGGCAGAAACTATTCTCAAGAAGGGGTATAAGAAATGGCAAATGCCGAAGTGACCATTTCGATTTCTACGGAGATGTTAGTGCGGGTGTTCAATGCCGCACTAACAAATCCAACATTCCGGGAGAATGACGATTATCCACTGATTTATGATCTCACACAGGCGATGCAAAACTCAAATGTGAAAATTGAATCCGTGAATCTAAATTCTGAGGATAAGGGTGAGTAAGATGAGATCACTTATCGAATGGACTTTCGTGTTTGCCCTTTATGCCCTTACACTCACAGTTTTCGGAATGGTTCT
>CAZPQX010000008.1:0-25066 GCA_964589445.1 uncultured Candidatus Saccharibacteria bacterium
ATCCAAGCGATACTTTCAAAAAATAGATTCGGGTTAGAAGAAGGGAAGGAGAAATGGCTGCTCGACCTAGTAGGTATCGCCACTCTTTCCGACATGGTGCCTCTCGTAGGAGAGAACAGAGCACTGAGCCACTTCGGACTTCGGGTACTCCGAAAAACAAAAAGGAAGGGGCTTACCAAACTTCTATCAATGCTAAAAATAAATAAAGAAAATTTATCTGAAGACGACATCGGCTTCATGGTGACTCCTAGGATAAACGCAGCATCGAGGATGGGTCACCCCAAAGACGCTTTCGATTTGCTCGTAGCCGAAACAGAGCAAGACGCACAAAATTCTGTTTTGCATCTCAACAACATAAACAATGAGAGAAAGGTGATAGTAGCGAGCATCACCAAAGAGGCCAAAAAAATGATAAGAGAGAGGATAATAAATTTCGGAGAAAAACCAGTGATAGTTTTGGGCAACCCAGAATGGAAACCGTCTCTCTTGGGGCTCGCTGCCAACTCGATAGCCGAAGAATACAACCGACCAGTTTTTATTTGGGGGAGAGCAAAAGAGGCGAGTGGAGATGGCGAAGAAGCACTCAAAGGATCTTGTAGGTCCAACGGCTCGACTGATCTTGTGGCAATCATGGAAAGAAGCAAAGAAGTATTTTTGGAATTTGGCGGGCACAAATTTTCTGGAGGCTTCTCGGTGAGCTACGAAAAAATACACATCTTAGAAGAAACTCTTGTAGGGGCATTCACTGATAAAATTTCGAATTCAGAAAAAATAAAGGTGGATAGTGAGTTGAAACTAAGTGATGTAAATTCGGAAACAGTTTCAAAGATAGAGAGGCTCGCACCCTTCGGAGTAGAAAACTTGAAACCTCTCTTTATTTTTAGAGACGTTATCCCAGAAAAAATAAACAGGTTTGGGAAGGCAAGAGAGCACCTGACTATTACTTTCAGGGACGGTAGCTGCACCAAAAAAGCGATATCATTTTTCACCTCCGTAGATAAATTTGGAGATGCATTAAAGGAGGGGATAAAGACAAATCTAGTAGCTCACGTTGAAAAATCTTTTTACAACGGGACTTCTGAAATCCGTTTGCGAATAGTAGACTTATTTGTATAAAATACTTGTATGGAAAAAATTAAAATTTACACCGACGGATCATCAAGAGGCAACCCCGGGCCTGGAGGTTGGGCAGCAGTCATCATCGAAGGAAGTGAGGAAAAAATAAAAGAAGTAGGTGGTAGGGAAGAAAATACCACCAACAACAAAATGGAGATGACAGCTGCCATAGAGTCACTCAAAGCGACAGAAGAAAATTCAGAAATTGAAATTTACACTGACTCCGAATACCTAATGAAAGGCATCACTCTCTGGATACACAACTGGCAAAAAAATAATTGGAAAACCAAGGACAAGAAAGATGTGCTCAACAAAGACCTGTGGCTACTGCTTCTAGAGGAAACTTCAAAAAGAAAAGTTGAATGGAAAAAAGTAGTAGGTCACTCAGGTGATAAGTGGAACGAAAGGTGTGACGAAATAGCTACAAGCTTCGCGGACAACAAGCGTGTAACATTAAAAATGGCTTAATGAAGCCATTTTTATGTGATCACAAATGTTTCATTTTAAAAAATGTTTTATGTAAATTTAGTTTCATTTGGTGTAGGGATACTATTTGAAAATTTTTTTTGGGTTGGATTTTATCTGACTTTACTCCTTCTCACCATTTCACTCTCACTACTCATCGTATTAAGAAAAGAGAAGCGTTTAGTAAAAGTACTGATCGCTTTTTTGTTTCTGATTTTGGGGATGCTTAGGATGACTACATCGAACGATCAGTCGCTTGATAATCTAAAAAATTTTTCTGGCAAAGAGATATCTTTTGAATCCACTGTTCTCGACGAGCCGGACATTAGGGACTCTTCAACTCGTTACATCGTTCACCCTGAAAGGTTCACGAGCGGGACTCCTCAGAAATGCCTAGCGAGCCTGACTGAGGCGAGCTCGAGGAATTTTTCAGCAGAAAAATATCCGTGCATTTCTGAGGAGTCCCCGAGTGAAGGTTTTAAGCAAAAAGTTTTGTTAGTAGCAGACAGATTTCCCGAGTTTGAGTATGGTGACCAAGTTTCAGTTTCGGGTACCCTTGAAACACCCGAAAATTTTCTAAATGAAAACGGAGTAGAGTTCGATTATATTTCTTATCTCAAAAAAGATGATATTTATTTTTTGATGTATAGACCAGAGATATCAAAAATAGGTGAGGGGGATAAAAATTTTTTAGTCTCAAGCCTCTACAAGATCAAAAAATATTTTGTTAAAAATATCGAGAAGGTGGTACCCGAACCCAACTCCTCTCTTCTTGCGGGTATCTTAGTTGGAGCCAAAAATTCACTGGGTGAAAACTTACTTGAAAAATTTAGAAATGTCGGACTGATACACATCATAGTGCTCTCTGGATACAACATCACTATAGTCATTTATGCGGCACTAAAGCTCACGTCAAAAATTGATTCGCGTAAGCTTAGATTTTCTTTGGCTCTCCTCACTATAGTACTTTTTGCGATCATGGTCGGTCTAGGTGCCACCGTCATCCGTGCTTCAGTCATGGCAGCGATCGCCATACTTGCCAAATATTATGGCAGAGAGTCTGACGCACTTCGTGCATTGTTTGTCGCAGGGTTCGCGATGCTTTTATGGAATCCTCTCACTCTTACAAGCGACCCGTCATTCGAGCTTTCTTTTATGGCAACGCTCGGGCTCATACTTTTTTCTCCCATTGTCGAAAATTATATTTCAAGACAAAAAACTATTTCAAAAATATTGCCTCGAAAATGGGGTGTCAGAGAAATAGCTTCTTCGACTTTAGCTGTGCAGCTTTTCCTCCTGCCAATCTTGGTGAGGATGTCTGGCAGCTTTTCTCTTGTATCTTTTTTTATAAATATTTTGGTATTGCCGATAGTACCCACTCTTATGCTCTTTGGATTCCTAACTGGTATTTTGGGTTTTATTCCATTTCTTGGAAATATTATCAGTTGGGTGCCTGGCACCATTTCTTACCTCTTAAGTGAATACATAATACTTACGACAGAGTTTGGTAGCAGCCTTCCTCTTTCAAACATAAAGACAGGCGGCCTGCCTGTCTTTATTGTTTTGCTTTGGTATGTCGGAGCTACTTTTGTTTATAGGAGATTTAGGGTGAGTAATTAGAAAAAATGTTTTTGCGTGCCTAGCGAGCCTGACTGAGGCGAGCTCGAGGAATTTTTCAGCAGAAAAATATCCGTGCAAAGCAAAAACATTTTTTCTAATTACGGAACAAACTTACTAGCTCTCTCAAAATTTTCTTCAACTTTGCTCCAATTCAAATTTTCAAAAAAATCTTCGATGTATTGTTTCTTGCCGCTAGGGTAGTAGTCTGCGACATACGAGTGCTCCCACATGTCGAGAGCGATGATAGGAGAGCAATCTTGAAGTTGCCCGAGGTGCTGCTCATCAACCCAGTTTGCTAAAAATCTATCTTCTTTTTTGTCATACCAAAGTATTGCCCAACCGATTCCTCTAGTAAGCGCCAGATTTTTAAATTCTTTTTTGAAGCTATCAAGTGAGCCAAAAAGTTCAACCAACCTTTTACCCAAATTTGATTCTTGATTGAAAGCCACAGCACCACCAGAAAGAGAGTCAAAATAAATTTCGTGATTGCGTATGCCGTTGTACTCAAAACTAAAGCGACGGAAAAGTTCCCCACAAATATATGGTTCCTTTTCACTATCCAGTTCTGCCATCTTTTCTCCTATCAAATTGGCATTTTTTACATACCCCTCATAAAGCTTTAGATGCTCTTCTATTGTCTTCTCCGAAATTCCCTTTAGTTTAGGAATATCAAATTTTTTAGCTTCAAATTTTTTCATTTTAATTATGGTTATAGTTATAAGTTAACTGTTATAAGTTGTGACGCTATTATATCATTCTCTTATGAACCCCAAGTTAAGGTGGCGACTTTTTATACTTATATTCCTATTTTTACTAGCCGCATTTTCAGGATACATTGCTTTTAAAGAAAGAAGGGTGGGGGAGATGACAGTAGCTTTTCTAAATATAGGCCAAGGAGACTCTATTTTTATAGAATCACCAAGTGGCAACCAGATACTTATAGATGGAGGGCCAGACAGAAGTGTGCTCCAAGAAATTTCAAAAGTAATACCGTTTTACGATAGAAATATTGATCTTGTTTTAGCCACACACCCCGATGCCGACCACATAGGGGGCTTAGTTGATGTACTCGCTAGGTATAAAGTGGGGCTTTTTATGGAGCCAGGCACAGAGTCAGACACATCTATATATAAGGAGTTAGAAACTAGAATTCAAAAAATAAATAAAATAGAAGCAAGACAGGGGATGGTGGTGGATTTAGGTAGCGGCGCCATGCTCGAGATCCTCTTTCCCGTTTTAGACCCTAGAGGGATGGAAACAAACAATTCTTCTATCGTAGCAAGGCTGGTTTATGGAGAAAGCGAGTTCTTGCTCACTGGCGACTCACCCTTAAATATAGAAGATTACTTGGTTAATTCTGGGGTTGATTTAGATAGTGATGTACTGAAGGCTGGCCACCACGGCTCCAAGACATCCACCAGTGAGACTTTCGTAAAAGCAGTAGACCCCGAATACGCTGTGATTTCAGCAGGCAAAGACAACCGCTACGGACACCCTCACCAAGAGGTGCTCAATATTTTAGAGAAAAATAATGTCAAAGTCTTAAACACCGCGACCGAAGGTCGCATAATTTTCAAAACCGACGGGGTAAATTTAAAAGTTAAATAACAAAAAACCCTTATTTAAGGGGTTTTTTGTTATTTTAGTTATCTGTGATTAGTTACCAGTTATTTTTATACGATGCCAGCCTTTTTTAGTGTAGCGTACGCGCCGTTTTTCTGGATTGTCTTTATTGCTTTAGTAGAAAGGTTTAGTGTAAATGTTTTACCAATTTCAGGCACAAAAATACGCTTCTTCTGAAGATTTGCATACTTCCTTTTCATGCCAGTTGGGTTGAATTGAGTAGCACGAGTCCTGTTCGAGTAGCCACCCCCAACTTGTGATGATTTTCCTGTTATTTTACAAACTTTAGCCATAACAGGAGGAATGCTAGCAGAATAAGTAGATATTGTAAAGTCCAACACGCCACCTTTAAAGCTTTGCTTTTTTAGATTTAAGCTCTAAACTTAGCATATGGAATTTATAGTAATAATCGCGATACTTATAATGTCAGTTGTCATCCACGAAGTTTCCCACGGAGTCGCTGCTCTAGGTTTGGGTGATTCTACGGCAAAATATCAAGGCAGACTTACATTAAACCCTTTTTCTCACCTTGATCCGATAGGCTCTGTCATAGTACCCATGATTGGCTACTTATTAGGCGGTTTTATCATAGGCTGGGCAAAACCAGTACCATTCAACCCCTACAACCTCAGAAACCAAAAGTGGGGCGAGGCCATCGTAGCGGCAGCTGGGCCAATTTCAAACATTTTTATAGCTATTGTTTTTGGGCTATTTATTAGACTTGGGACACAGACTTTCAACCTCAACGAAACATTTATTTCACTAGCAAGTTTTGTAGTCATCATAAACATAACCCTCGCAATATTTAACCTAGTACCCATACCCCCTCTCGACGGCTCGAAGATATTATTCTCTTTATTGCCCCACCATATGCAAAGCATACGCCATTCTATAGAGAAATATGGCCTTATTTTAGTCATTATTTTCGTAAGTATAATATGGAGAGTGCTCAACCCTTTTATATTCTATCTATTCAACCTTCTCACTGGACTATCATAAAATTTGCAATAAAATCAGAAATGTATTAGATTAGTGACTGACCCATAAAAAGGGTTTTGCATAGATGTCCACAATAAACCAACTAATAAAGAGAAAGAGAAAAACACTACGCGCAAAGTCAAAAGCGGCTGCTTTGGCTCGCGGTTTTAATACAATAAAAAATAGGCCTATTGTCTATAATTCACCTTTCAAAAGAGGCGTATGTACAAAGGTGACTACAAAGACCCCTAGAAAACCTAACTCAGCTATCAGAAAGATAGCCAGAGTTAGACTTACAAATGGTTTGGAAGTTACTGCTTACATCCCAGGTATCGGTCACAACTTACAAGAACACTCAGTAGTAATGCTTAGAGGAGGAAGAGTTAAAGACATTGGAGTTAGATATACAATAGTAAGAGGAAGACTCGACGCACAAGGTGTAGACAAGAGGATGACATCAAGATCAACTTACGGTGTTAAGAAACCTAAAGGTAAATAATAGACATGAGAAGAAAGATAAAAAGAGTAAATAGACTGAGACCAGACGTTGAATTCGGCTCCCTAAGAGTTGAAAAATTCATAAACTACGTAATGGAAAGAGGTAAGAAAAACGCCGCAAGAAAAATCGTCTACGGTGCTTTGGAAGTTATAAAGGAAAAAGCAAAAGTAGAAGATCCTATTGAAGTTTTTGAATCTGCTCTAAAAAATACAGCTCCAGCTATGGAAGTAAGGTCAAGGAGAGTCGGTGGTGCCAACTATCAAGTACCAAGAGAAGTAAGACCTGAAAGAAGAAGCTACCTCTCAATGAGATGGATCATTGACGCTGCAAGAGCCAAAAAAGGCAAACCTATGCACGAAAGACTCGCAGAAGAAATAATGCTTGCCGTAAACAACGAAGGAGAAGCCGTAAAGAAACGTGAAAACGTTCACAAAATGGCAGATGCAAACAAAGCCTTTGCTCACTTCGCTTGGTAATTTTACCAAACCAAAAATAGGTTTGGGTAAAATTTTGCATAATTATTTATTATTTTAGTAATTATTTAAATGAACAGGGACTATCCATTAAACAAAGTTAGGAACTTCGGTATTATTGCTCATATTGATGCAGGTAAAACCACCACATCAGAGAGAATCCTCTACTACACAGGCAGCCAACACAAAATAGGTGAGGTGCATGATGGTGGTACGACCACAGACTGGATGGAACAAGAGAGAGAAAGAGGCATCACCATAACAGCCGCTGCTGTTACTTGTTTTTGGGCACCCACATATCTTTCTACAGAAGAAAGAAATAAAAGTGAAAACAAGTGTCGTTTCAATATCATAGACACTCCTGGACACATCGACTTCACGGTTGAAGTAAAGAGATCAATGCGCGTACTCGACGGCGCTGTTTGTGTTTTTGACGGAGTAGCCGGAGTAGAGCCTCAGTCTGAGACAAACTGGAGATATGCAGAAGAAGCAAATGTGCCTCGTCTTTGTTTTATAAACAAACTAGACAGGACAGGAGCAAATTTCGAAAGATCCTACGCATCAATCCTAGAAAGACTTTCAAAGAAAGCGGTCAGAATGCAAATACCCCTAGGAGAAGAAGATAAACATGAAGGTGTGATTGATTTACTCAAGATGAAGGCTTATGACTTTGAGGGAAAACTTGGGGATAACGTTGTTGAAGTAGCTATACCCGAGAGCCTAAAAGCCGACGCAGAAAAATACAGAGCAGAACTCATAGAAAGAATAGTTGAGAATGACGAAAACCTAATGAACAAATATTTGGCAGGGGAGGAGATATCTATAGATGTACTCAAGGATACTCTAAGAAAAGCAGTTATAGAAAACAAAATTTTCCCTGTATTTTGTGGATCAGCACTTAAAAACAAAGGTGTTCAGCTCGTACTCGACGGTGTAGTTGACTTCCTTCCTTCTCCTCTCGACATACCAGCTATAAAGGGTATAGACCCAAGAACAGGAGAAGAGATAGAGAGACACCCATCAGACGAAGAACCTTTCGCAGCGCTTGCGTTCAAACTCCAAGCAGACCCATTCGTCGGACAACTCACATTCTTTAGAGTTTACTCAGGAACAATAGAATCAGGCTCCTACATCTACAATGTAACAACGGGTGATAAAGAAAGACTTGGAAGAATTGTAAGACTACAAGCAGATAAAAGAGAAGAAGTTAAAAAAGTTTTTGCAGGAGAAATCGCTGCAGCTGTAGGACTCAAAGATGCTAAAACATCACACACTTTCTGCGACGAAAACAACCCAATAGTACTCGAAGAAATCGTATTCCCAGAGCCAGTTATCTCACTACGTATCGAACCAAAAACAAAAGCTGACCAAGAAAAAATGGGTATGGCCCTAAAGAGACTCTCTGATGAAGACCCAACTTTCAGGATCAAATCTGATTCAGAAACAGGCGAAACTGTCATCATGGGTATGGGTGAATTGCACCTCGACATCATCGTAGACAGAATGAAAAGAGAATTTAATGTTGAAGCAAATGTAGGTGCTCCTCAGGTTGCATACAAAGAGACCATTACTGGTACTGCTGAGGCAGAAACTAAATACATCAAGCAAACAGGAGGTAAAGGTCAATATGGTCACGTCAAGATCAATATCAAGCCTCTTGAGCCAGAAGTAGAAGGTGCCAAGAAACAAAAGAATATTCACAGGGAAGAAGGTTTCGAATTTATCGATTCTATCAAGGGAGGTGTTATACCAGCTGAATTTATACCAGCAGTTGAAAAGGGTGTTAAAGAAGCTATGGACAGAGGTATCGTCGCTGGCTACAAGATGACAGATATTTCTTGTGAACTTACTTTCGGTTCTTACCACGATGTGGACTCATCAGAAATTGCTTACAAAATAGCTGCTTCACAGTCATTCCAAGAAGCTGCTAAGAAGGCGAGACCTGTGATCCTTGAACCAGTCATGAAAGTTGAGGTAGTAGTGCCTGAAAAATTCATGGGTGATGTCACCGGATACCTTTCTTCTAAGAGAGGTCTCATAGAAGGTATGGATGACAGAGGTGGCAACAAAGTAGTGAGAGCCAAAGTACCTCTATCCGAACTCTTCGGATACGTGACTACACTCCGCTCAATGACAGAAGGTAGAGGAAGCGCAAACATTGAGTTTGACCACTACGCAGTAGTGCCTCCAAATGTAGCAGCTGCAATCGCAGAATCAAGAGGAGTAGCTAGGGCTTAAGTGTAGATTATAGATAGTATTTTTTAGAAAATATAATTAAACACAAGAGCGGCGCCTTACGGCGCCGCTCTTGGTTTATTTAAAAATAAAAATATGTTATGTTCTCTTTATTATAGTTAACTGCGAGCCTTTTAATTTTTGAATATCTCTGCTTCTAAAATTTGGGAACAGAGACATTCAAGAATTGGTTCGCTAAAGCCAAAATGCAAAGCAAAAAATATGAGTTAGAAATAAACGGCTCAAAGATCGAAGCCGAATTTAACGATTTAGCCGAAAATGCACACGGATCAGTAATGTTAAGAATGGGGGACACTTTAGTCTTAGCCACAGCAGTCATGTCAAAGGGTGACAAAGACTTAGAGTATTTTCCTCTTTCAGTAGAATACGAGGAGAGATTTTATGCTTCAGGCCAAATACTCGGCTCAAGGTTTATAAGAAGAGAAGGGAGACCTAGCGACGAAGCCATACTTTCAGGGAGGATAGTCGACAGGACCATAAGACCGCTTTTTGATAGTAACCTCCGAAAAGAAGTGCAGGTTGTTATCACAATACTTTCACTAGATGAATATGACCCAGATGTACTTGGAGTGGTAGCAGCCTCTCTTGCTTTAGGCACTTCCAAAATACCTTGGAATGGCCCCGTTTCGTCAGTGAGGGTGGGTAAAATAAAAGGTCAGGACAAATTTTTGGTTAACCCTTCTTACAAAGAAAGAGAGGACGAAAATTATGAATTTGACCTCATAGCTTGCGGAAAAGATGGCACTATAAATATGATTGAAGTCGGGGGCAAAGAAGTACCCGAAGAAATACTTATGCAAGCAATGGCAAAGGCCGTAGAAGAGATAGAAAGAATACAAAAATTCCAGCAACAAATAATAAAAGAAATAGGTAAAGAAAAAGCAAAAATAGAAAAGAAGGAATTGGCGGAAGATTTAAAAAATGCTTTTGAGACCCAAGTACTATCAAGGATAGAAGAAGTAATGGGTGAGGCAGGAAAGCAAAAAATATATGCCCTAGAAGAAAGCTGGTTTAAGTTCTTGGATGAAAATTTGAAAGATGCAGACAAGAGAATGGCAAAAAACCTTTTCCACGAAGCGATAAATGATTTGATACACAAGAAAGCAATCGAGGAAGGGGTGAGGTTTGATGGGAGAGGTTTTGATGATTTGAGAGACTTATATGCAAAAGCTGGTGGTATCTCAAAAATACTCCACGGGTCAGGTATATTCTACAGAGGAGGCACACATATTTTTTCAGCTATCACACTTGGCGCACCTGGTGACTCACAGGTGATAGACGGCATGGAAACTCAAGTCAACAAAAGATTTATGCACCATTACAACTTTCCACCATTTTCAGGTGGTGAGGTGGGGAGGATAGGGGTGACAAACAGAAGGATGGTAGGTCACGGAGCTCTAGCCGAAAAAGCACTTATCCCAATCCTTCCAAACAAAGACACTTTCCCTTACACCATAAGGATAGTTTCAGAAGCACTTGCTTCAAACGGCTCGACTTCCATGGGGTCTGTTTGTGCATCCACCTTAGCACTCATGGATGCAGGAGTACCTATAAGCAAACCTGTAGCCGGTATCGCTTCAGGCCTTATGATGAAAGGAGAAAAGTATAAAGTACTAACCGACATACAAGGACCAGAAGATGAACATGGTGACATGGACTTCAAGGTTGCAGGTACACGAGACGGTGTGACTGCTGTGCAAATGGATGTCAAAGTAGATGGCATACCACTTCCTGTACTCAAAGAAGCTTTTGAAAAAGCAAAGGTAGCAAGACTAAAAATCTTGGATTGTATAGAAAAAGAAATAAGCGAGCCGCGCAAAGAACTTTCTCCAAAAGCACCTAGGATAATCTCAATCAAGATAAGACCAGATCAGATAGGTATGGTCATAGGAACTGGTGGAAAAGTAATAAACGAAATCAAAGATAAGACTCTAGTCGAAATAGACATCGAAGAAGACGGTACCGTCTTTATAACGGGTGAAAGTGTAGGAGCAAATAAAGCTAAAGAGTTAATCGAAGAAATAGTGAGAGAATACAAAGCAGGGGACAGGTTTGTGGGTGAAGTGATTAGAGTCGCAGACTTCGGTGCAATAGTAAAACTCGGTAAAAATAGTGACGGTCTTGTACACATTTCTGAAATTGCACCATTCAGGATAGAAAAAGTTGATGAATACTTGAAGCCTGGAATGAAAGTTCCTGTTATAATAAAAGGCATCGACGAAAAAGGAAGATTAAAACTCTCTATAAAAGATGCTGATCCAAATTTTATAGAGAAAAAATAGTTAAAGATGGAAGAAAATAAAGATTCTCCAAAAAAAACAGAAGAATTTGGTAAAGTAATAGACACACTCCACACCAAATCCAAACTTTCAACTCTTCGTACATACCAAGGCGACGTGGCTGAATTCATCAAAGATAAAAACAAATCAACTTTATCTATCGCACTTGAAGAAAAACACAAACAAGAAAAAGAAGAGGAGGGTAACCAAGAAGAACCTCAAGAAAAATCAAACAGGCAAAATCTTGGTGCAAACTTCACGGCTATCATATTGTCTATCACCCTTATAATAGCGGGTGTATTTGCATCCATGTTTATATTTGACTACATTACAACACCTAAAGAGTTGGAAGTTTCCCTAAAAACAGACATCATTCCCTACAACAATGAAATTATGCTCGCAAACATGAGTGTTGAATCTTTTGGCACAGAAATAAAAAACCTAAGTGCACAAAATGGCATTAGCATAATAAACATATCTGACAACCAAGGAAACCAGATCAACACCTCTTCCTCTCTTTTTGATTTCCTAAACATACGCGCAAGGACAGTCACAAGATATTTTGATAAAAGTTTTGTATTGGGTGCAAATGGAGAAAGTGGCCTTTTCCTAATATTTGAAACTTCTGATTTTGGTGCCACTTTTTCAGGAATGCTTGAATGGGAAAAAAATATAGAGGAAGATCTCTCTTTTATGTTTGATCAGCAAGAGAATTCGGATTCTTCATTTGTATGGAAGGATGCTATTATAAAAAACAAAGATGCTCGCATACTCTCAAACAATAGGGGTGTATCAAAAATATACTATTCATTCCTAAACAAAAACACACTGGTTATAACAAGCAGCGAAAAAACTTTGACTGATATATTTTCAGCTTTTGCATCAAAACCATTTGTAAGATAAAAAACTTATGGTAGCATTAGCACCATGAGAGAAGACATAGATACAAATTTATTTAAAAATAAACTCGAAGAAGAGTTGGTCCTTGTCGAAAAGCAACTAAACGAAGTGGGCAGGATAAACCCCGACAATAAAGCAGATTGGGAAGCAGAGCCCGCTCAAATAGACACGGATTCAGCAGACGAAAACGAAACAGCAGACAATATAGAAGAGTTTGAAACAAACACTGCTATCCTCAAAGACTTAGAAATCAGATACAACGACATAAAAGCAGCCCTCGAGAAAATAGAAAAAGGTACTTATGGTTTTTGTGAGATTTCAGGTGCCTCAATCGAAGAAGATAGACTAGAAGCCAACCCAGCAGCCAGGACATGCAAAGCTCACATGAACGATTAATTTGTCTTTATGTCCTACGCTAAAGTTCATAGCGCACAAACTAGCCTCTTAAAACCATACATAGTTGACGTTGAAGCAGACCTTGGAAGGGGTCTGCATTCATTTTCTATAGTTGGCCTTGGTGACAAAGCAGTCGAAGAAGCTAAGGACAGGATAAGCGCTGCAATAAAAAATAGTGGCCTAGAATCTCCAAAGTCAAAAAATCACAAAATTGTTATTTCCTTAGCTCCCGCAGAAATAAAAAAAGAAGGGTCATCCTTAGATGTAGCCATAGCGATCTCATACCTTTTAGCGGACGGCAGTATGCTTTTTGATAGTAAAGGCAAAATATTTTTAGGTGAACTCTCCCTTGATGGTAGGCTCAGAAAAATAAAAGGTGCCCTTGCTTTTACACGCAAAGCCAAAGAAGAAGGCTTTAAAGAAATTTTTCTGCCCAAAGAAAATGTAGCGGAAGCGTCTCTCATAGACGGCATAATAGTGTATGGAGCGGAAACCTTAAATGAAATAATAGAGCATTTTGGAGAAGGGAACCAAAAGATAAAACCTACAGCACACAGAGAAATATCAAAGGTAGAAAAGGGAAGTGAAAATATCTTTGATCTTGGAGACATAAAAGGCCAAGAAGCCGCAAAGAGAGCCCTTGAGATAGCGGCTGCAGGAGGGCACAATATAGCTCTTTATGGACCACCGGGCACAGGAAAGACCATGCTCGCAAAAGCTCTTTCTGGCATATTACCTCCACTTTCCTTTGAGGAAATGCTTGAGGTCACCGAGATACACTCAATCACAGGGTCTTTAAGCGAAGACATAGTGCACGAAAGGCCTTTTCGCTCTCCGCACCACACATCTTCATATGTTGCACTCATTGGGGGAGGGACCAACCCGCGCCCAGGAGAAATAACACTCTCACACAAAGGTGTGCTCTTCTTGGATGAATTCCCAGAATTTGAAACCAAAACAATAGATGCGCTTCGCGAACCACTAGAAGAAAGAGTGGTATCAGTTTCTAGAGCCAGAGGCACAGTCAAATTCCCAGCCCACTTCCTGCTTGTAGCAGCCATGAACCCATGCCCTTGTGGCAACTTTGGTATCAAAGGCAAACCTTGCATATGCAGCCCCCTACAAATAGAAAGGTACAAGAGAAAAATATCCGGACCCATAATAGATCGTATAGATATTTGGACAGAAGTTTCAAAAGTCGATCACGAAAAACTGACCGAAGAATCCACAAAAAAAGAAAGTCCGGATATAAGAAAGAGGGTAGAGAGAGCAAGAGAAGTACAAAGAGAAAGATTTGAAAAAGCAGGAAGAAAAATCAGCTCAAACTCTGAAATGACTGCGCGCGACATTGTTTCGATAATAAAAATTGGAGAAGAAGTAAAAGATATTCTAAACAAATCGGCCAAAACACTAGACCTCTCTGCTAGGAGTTACCACAAAATAATAAAACTAGCCCGCACGATAGCAGACCTAGAAAATTCAACCGACATAGAAGCAAAACACATATTAGAGTCTATTTCCTATAGACCGAAATCTAAAAGTTAGAAAATTTCATCCAGAGTAGCTTCATCCAAACTTCATGACAGTTTAATATTTCTATTTTTTAATGAATTTTTCATATCGACACTAAAGTATAATATAGCCACAGGTTTAGACCTTAAATTTTATATAAAAATTTATAAATAAAAATGATAATAAAAAAAGCTTTAAAGAAAGTTGGATTGCTGGCATTTTTGTCGGCACTTTTAATTTTCACTTTTTTATACGTTCATGACGTATATGCAGCCAGTGTCTATTACGTGGATGGTGCCTCTAGTGTAGCGAGCGATACAAACTCCGGTACAGAATCTAGCCCATGGAAAACTCTCCAGAAAGCAGCTTCGACTCTTAAAGCTGGAGACAAAGTAATAGTGAAAGCTGCTATTTATAGAGGAGACGTGGTGCCAGCCAATTCTGGTACGGCATCGGCATATATTGTCTACGAAGCCAGGGAGGGCGCCATCATCGACGGAGCAGGAATAAAGATAAACCAAAAACAATACATTGAGATAAATGGTTTTAAAGTACAAAACACATCGGGTGAAGGCATAATCGTAACGGGACCAAACTCAAAATTCATAAATTTGAAAAATAATTACACTTGGAATACTGGCGGGTCGGGCATTGCGGTGTGGGGCCGGAGCTGGGGCAACGACCCAGCAGAATGTAACTACGAGTGTGTCACCGACATACTCGTAGAAGGCAACAGAATAGAAAGGGCTAATAACGTAAAAATGAATGGTGGCTATAACGAACACCTAACCATCGCGAGCGGCGTAAAAAGAATAACCATAAGGAAAAATACTTTAACAGCAGGACCAATGCCATCGGTAGGCTTCGAAGCGATAAACGGTGGAGAGGGTATAGACCTAAAAGAAGGAGTAAGTGACGCATATGTTTATGAAAACGACATTCACGACATGGTCAATTGTAGATACGGTATATATATAGATGCTGGTGGCTCTACTTGGGGCTACCCAGGTACATACAAAACAGTTCCTGGCTGGATGCGAAATATACATGTTTACAACAACAAAGTTTATGGAAATGATGGTCATGGGATAGGTGTGGTATCAGAAGGCTCAGGAAACATGGACGGAGTTTATATTTACAACAACGTCGTATACAAAAACGGCAATGATGGTATCCTAGTCTACGACTGGGGCCTAACTGGCAGACCAAATCCACCAAGCCCACTCCCAGCAGCTAGAAATATTTATGTATTCAACAATACAGTTTACAAAAATGCACAGATAAGAAATTGGTATGGAGGCATCGCTATCGACCATAAGTTTGCCACGAGTATTTTCATCAGAAACAACCTTACTTTTGGGAATCCTTCAAATATAAGGAGGTATAACGTGCCGACTGGCACAGTGATAGACACCAATATCGAAACATCAGGTTTAGTAAAAAATGCTGATTCTGGAGACTTCTCACTCATCACTGGCTCATCTGCGATAGATACCGGGTCAACCAATATTCCTTTCAACCTCACATTTGATTTCAATAATATTGCAAGACCTTTTGGCTCGAGATTGGACGTTGGTGCCCTTGAACATGTTTATATACCAGCACCTGTAGTCATACCGACATCAAACCAAGGTACTACTGAAACCAAATACCTTTCTGATATGGATCCGATAAGTGCTATAAACGGCTGGGGACCTTATGAAAAAAACATGTCTAATGGTGAAGAAGCAGCGGGGGATGGACTATCCATCACATTAAACGGTGTGACCTACCAAAAAGGGTTGGGTACCCATGCTTTATCTGAACTAACTTACAGCATAGCACCAACTTGTACCAACTTTATGGCAAGCATAGGAGTGGACGAAGAAGTGGACGTGAGAGGTAGCGTAGTGTTTCAAGTATTTGGCAATGGTGCCAAGATTTTTGACAGTGGTTTTATGACAAACCTAAGCGACACTCAAAATATAAATGTCCCGTTGAGCAATATATCTACCCTACAACTCGTAGTACAAAATGGTGGCGATGATTTTGGCTCTGACCATGCGAGCTGGGCTGATGCACGCATAGTATGTGTACAAGCACCAGCGGTTGTCGAGACTACCCCCTCAAACCCGGTTACCATAAACAAAGTTGGCCTATCAAGTAACACATCGACACCTGGACAAAACATATCTCTAACTTACAACTGGAGAGGTGGCCCTACCGACAAAGCTTATACTGCCTTTATACACTTTGTGAATAGCTCTGGAAGGCTTGTTTTCCAAGACGACCATATACCTAGTACTAGCAGTACACTCTGGAGCAACAACTCCATTTCTTACAACCGAAACATCACTCTCCCAGCAAACCTTCCTTTCGACACATACAAAATAATGGCCGGCTTGTATGACCCTGTGACAGGTGTGAGGCAAACCCTTACTCAAGGCAGCGGAGTAAGTGCAGACACGACAGAAGGACAGAGGTACCAAATCGGTACACTCACTGTGAGTGCGCCGCCTTCCACTCCGACACCAGCTTCTAGCGGCGGTAGTGCAGGAGCGGGATCTATAGGAGCCTCGACAAACACATCAAACCTTCCTTCGTCTATCACAAACACGAACATCTCAGGTGGCAGCGCCTCTGGTATAAACACGCAGACGAGCCCGACACAAACATTTGTAGCCATGCCGCAAGGACCTTGGGTGGCTTGGTACTACAGCTACAATTTGGCACCAGACTATTTCAAAAAACTAGAGACATTAAAAATTGATATGGGAATAAATTTTGACTGGGGCACAAGCACACCGATAAGTAGTGCCTTGGGACAGAAGTTTGCAGCACAATGGATGAGTATCATGGATATACCTTTGACCAGCAGCTACGAATTTGTATTAGAAAAAGATGGCGGCGCAAGAGTGTGGATAGACAATGAGCTGGCGTTTAACGAATGGCAAGAAAGAGACGCCGTTCACAAATTCTCAAAAAATCTCAGCGCCGGCAAACACGTCATCAAAGTTGAATACTTCAACGAGAGCGGCACAGCCAAAGCCAAATTGTATTGGACCAAGGTGTTAAGCAACACTGTCGTGCCAGCGAGAGCTAGACTAACCAAAGTTCTAGCAAAAGGGAACAAAGTGTATTCGGAAGATGTGGTCACACTACAGCAATACTTGTATGAAAATGGCTATTTGGACACTGAACCTACTGGATTTTTCAGAAATCAGACAGAAGCAGCCGTCATAAAGCTCCAAAAGGCGTATAGTCTTGAGCCTGTGGGCAGCGTAGGCCCACTAACTAGGAAAATCATCAATGGAGACTAGTATTCTGGTCTAAACGAGATATTTCAAAAATGGCTTAAAATAAGGATTTTAAGCCATTTTTTGTTGCTTTTTAGGGATAAAATGGGGTAAAATGCTTGACAAGAGTATCGTACTATGCTATACTATTAAAAGTTAAATAAACCATAGGTTCGCCGAGGAGGCGGAGACCCCGAAAATAAGACAAGTCTTACACGGGGCAGGCAATCTTTAGAGGAGAGAGTCGTGAGTGGGCAAAAGTTACCAAAATAATATATATAAAGTAACAAAAAGCCCCATCAAACTACGAAAGTTTGAGAAAAAGCGATTAAATCTTCTAAAAAAGGGTTTAGTCGCTTTTTCTACACAAAATAAGTCTTTGTGAGGAGCGCGGGAAGGAAGACGAACAAATATATATAAATCGTTCCCCCGCTTCTCTCAAAGAGGTCCGCCACAAATAAAATAAAGGCGAGACACAAAGAGAGAATAAAATATCTTTTACTAGAGAGGGATTCCTCTCAACGAGTAAGGAAGTTGTTTGATAAAAGAATAGGTTGAAAGGGATTGATGTGAAAAATATCCCGCGTAGCTCTTTGAGCGAAGTGGGGACACTATCGTTATTCCTCTCACCGAGCATTTTTGTGTTCGGGAGAGGGGTTGTGAAAACAATTCCATGATCGAAAAACCTGCCCCCCAGGGTTAAGGGGAGAATGGAGCTAAAAATGCAAGAAGTATTTGGTTTGGTTTGGATAGGGGCCATGGTCGCCATGGCGGTCGCCAGGGTGGTCGCCAGGGTGGTGGCTGAACCGCCACCAATTAAACCCCCGAGAAAGAGAGTATCGGGAGGCTTCCCTCCATTACGCATAATCTAATGATTATGCTCAACCCCGCCGAGACTGATGAGAATCAGACTGGGCGGGACTATCTCAGCCTTATCGGCTGACTGATGAGTCCCTGGCTTAGCCAAAGCTACAGCTTGGCGAAGCAAAGGACGAAATAGTAAAAACCCTCATAGAGTTGTGGGTGCGGAATCTTTAGATAAAAAATAATGCGAGTAAGATTACTCCAACTTCGCTTTGAACCTTAGGGTTCAAAGCTACGCTGGACTAAAGAATCTCTCTCCTCTAAACATTGTTTTTTGTCTCAAAATAGAATCCGTACTTGCAACTTTGCGAGGGTTTTTGTTTTGGGGAAAAATGGTACATTAGAACTGTTCGTTTAAAATGCCATCTTATAACATGTTTAATAACTGCGTACTGGAAAAATATTTTTACGCTCGATACGGCAATTTTTTGCTAAAAATTTGCCTTGTCCTCGGCTCAGTCAGCCTGCGGAATCTCGCTTTAAAAACATTTTTCCAGTACTAAGAGATAAATCAGCGTAAAAATATTTCTTGCTAATACTCTCAAAGAAAATATGAAAAAAGTTTTTATACCAATATTTTTAATACTTTTGGTCATACCAATGGCTCTTTTTTACAAAAACAAACCACAGGAAATAAATATCACATTTGTAGGAGACATGTTTTTTGACCGCCACATAAGAAAGGCGATATATAGAGAAAATGGAGCTCATGTATTTTCATGCATCGGAGACTTTTTAAAAAGTAGTGATATGGTAGTCGGCAACCTCGAAGGACCAGTGACAGAAAACGCTTCGGTAAGCATAGTGAGCAACGTAGGGGCACCAGAAAATTTTAGATTTACATTTCCTACAAACGTCCCAAATTTACTTAAAGAAAATAATATTTTGGCAGTCAGCCTCGGCAACAATCATATAGGAAATTTTGGGAAGGAAGGGATAGCATCAACCAAAAGGCTTTTAAGCGAAGTGGGGGTAGGGTACTTTGGGGGACTCGAGGGAGACGAGGAAATTTTGAGAAAAGATGTGAAGGGTAATAAACTGAGTTTCATAGCCTACAACCAATTTGGTGGAGGTAGCGAAGAAAGTGTAGAAGAGAAAATTAAATCAGAAAAAGGGGAAGGGAGAATGGTAATAATATTCGCCCACTGGGGAGAGGAGTATGTGAAAGCAAACGCAAATCAAAAAAGCTTGGCCCGAGCTTTCGCTGAAAGCGGGGCCGACCTCATCATCGGTGCTCATCCTCACGTGATACAAGAAAGTGAAGTTTTGGAAATAGGCGAGGGTAAAGAAAAGAGGGAAGTACCAGTCTACTACTCACTTGGCAACTTTATGTTTGACCAATATTGGGAAGAGAGCGTAAGGACGGGCCTAGCCGTCAATATAAAAATAAAGGGGGATGTAATCGACATCGTGGAACAAAAAACTTATCTCGAGAGAGATGGTAGGACTTGTTTGAAGTAAAAGAGAAAGGCCCTAGTAGGGCCAATCAGAAGTTGATACAAGCTGCTCTGTAAATGTTTCCTCACAGACAGCCTTATGTTGTTCCATGCAGCCACTTTTTATTTTCATGCCACAAAGGGGGCAAGTTTCGCAGCACGCTACGGTGTGCACCGAGCCATCAGTGTGGCAATGGCAGTCACACTCAAAAATTTCAAAAACTCTACTCACGGAGCCTCCTAACCTGAGGATATCACTTTATTGCATTAGTTCAACATAACTACTAAAACCGTTCAGTCGTATCAAAATAAAAGCCTTGAACCAAAAAACAAAAAGTAACCACTCTCAAGGTTAGATGTGCTTTTATTTTGATATGACTGAAAAAGTTTCAAGTCTTTTTTATTACACACCTCAAAGATATTTTATTTAGACGCCAAAGCCTTTTGGGCCAATTGAATCGCCGCTTCTTTACTATTTACTTTTGCATACCAGCCTCCTCGAGCACAAAATATAGCTCCAGTGACACCACTTTCTTTTTCTAGACTCTCATCTCTTAGTCCTTGCCAACTTTTTGGAAACTCAATCCTATTTGATTTAAAATCCTCAAAATCCTCTCGGGCAACTTGTACGGACCAATTTTCTTTACCTTTAGAAATAACAATCTTTATGTTTTTATGTTTAGTTACTTCTCTTTCCCAATCAACCCGATTTTCAAGTATTAATATTTCAGGATAGTTTTGTTTTTCTATTTCTGAGAGAGTTTCTTTACTACCTAATATTTCAGCCTCAGCATGAGCCATCTCTCTCTTTAAAATTTCTTTTGCAAAAGAAAGGGCCTTTTTAAACTGTTTGTCTGTATCCAAACCACCCTGTTCGATCCAAGATATATTAAAACTTGATAGAGCATTGCTCATCCTATATTCTGCTACACCAAATTGATTTGGAAGAGAAATTACAACACCATTGTCGTATGCATCTATGGGTGAGACAAGCCTCTCATCTATTAATTTAGAAATCTCTTTTTCATTAACTTTTTTTGAAATGGAGTATTTTTTACAAATATCTTCTCCATAATGTTTCCATACGATCCCAAAAGAGGCATAGGGTAGTCCATTTTCTCTTTCTCCAGCCCCTCCTTTTTGATGATGGTCAAACCTGTCATTACTTGGGTCATAAACAGCACCGACATCTACTACAATATCTGCCCCCTGTATCACTGCTTCGTCTCTACTCCTCACCAACTTAATCATTTTGCCATTTTCCTCTGCCCATAAATTAAGAGTGGCGACAGCAAATATGTCATCAGCGTGGAATGTGCCGCTGTGGGCTACCACGGTCAATTTAGGCCTAAAAATATTAAATAATTTCATTTTCAAAATTATGTCAGTTTGGTAGCAAAAAGCAATAAAAAATTTTATTTTTGTAGTATTATAGGCTCATGTCCTTAATAGACAACAAAAAAGCATATTTTGACTACGACATCACCCAAAAATACGAAGCCGGCATTGAGCTTTTGGGTTTTGAAGTTAAATCCATAAAGAAAGGCCAAGGTTCCTTACTTGGCTCATATGTCATTGTAAGAGGCGACGAGGCTTTTGTAATGAATATGCAAATCCCTCCATTTCAACCAAGCAACACCCCAAGCGACTACAACCCCGAAAGATCAAGGAAAATATTGCTTTCTAAGAAGGAAATAAAGGAACTTAAGGAAATAGAGAAGCAAAAAGGATTGACAATAGTGCCAATAATGGTGTATAATAAAGGCAGGAAATTGAAGGTAGAAATCGGCGTAGCGAGAGGTAAAAAGAGATTTGATAAAAGAAACACGATAAAGGAGAGGGAGACCGATATAGAAATCCGTCGCGAGTTTAAGAGATAACTGTCCGCCGCTCAAAGTTTGTTTACAGATTTATAATCTTATAAATCGTTTCAGTATGTTCTTGAAAAAGCCTTGGACCAAAGAATGAACATTGGTCACTCCCGGGTTACAGGTGCTTTTGAAAGAATATACTGAATAAGATTTGCTAATAAGTTAAACTTCTTAAGTAAATTGTGAGGGGATGATAGGCATCGACATCCAAGATCTTTGAAAATACGCATAGTAGAGCTCCAATAACTCTTAAAAAGGTTGGAAAAATCAAGTGCAAAAAACACTGCTAGGAATATCGTTTCTCCGTATTTTACGGCAAATGATTTCCAATTCGCTTACGCTAGAGCTTAAGCTCCTCGCTAATCGGACGGCTCTTTCTTGAAGTCTGTTATAGAAAAGAGTTGTTATAAATTCGGACTAGAGTTACAACTTGTCTCGTTTGTAATTTGAAACTAAGAGGCTAGGCATTCATCTATTTTGTCTGTTTAAAGGGTGATTGTCGAATTCGTAGCACAAGCCGCGACAAAACAAACTAAACTATGTAGAAGTATTTTCAAAACTTGTTTGCACGGGGGTTCGATTCCCCCCGTCTCCACTATTTAAAACATTAGCCCTGTAAGGGGCTTTTGTTTTTTAAGTGGAGACGGAGCAAGCAAACTGCTTTGCTTGCGTGGGAATCGAACCGGCGGAGCATATCGCTTTGCGATAGCGAGCCGCGTCCAGCAGTACTTAGCATTTTGAGAATACTTGAAGCAAAATGCTTAGTAACTGCGGGATCAAATTTCACGAGCCAGGATCTTCGAGATGCCACACATACCTCTTTCTCTTCGTGCGGCGCCACAAAAATTGACACGATAAAAATAATATTATATATTATTTTTAGATATGGAACCTAAATTAATGCCCAGATCAGTCGGAAGCTCGGTCAGCTTCCGAGCTTCGCTTGCCCTTGAGATGGCGACCAGAATCGCCAAACAACAAGAAGATGATGCCGTGACCAGAGCCTTGCTTTTGGAGGCGGCGCCCACGGAATTAAAAGATTGGCTGTTCCAACACAGAGCCATACAAATCCTCTTCGAGTATGGTAGATACGAAACATCCGTCAGGTTTTGGAATGAAGACTTCCAAGACATGCAAGATGTCCAAAAGAAGATGGATGCTCTTGCCGAAGCATGGAAGGATGTCGTGACCATAAGGCTTGGCGACCCAAACCCTCACAAAGTCACAGTTTATCTAACTGCCGTGATGTAGACTGGGTCACAAAAATCAAGAGCTGGCACCAAGACGAGCAATCGTTTAAGTGCCAGCTTTTTCTTTATCCTGGAGCCTTCTGTGTCTTAATTCCAAAAACACAATTTGTGTGTTAATATTTGCAAACTATGGCTAAACAAAACAAAAAAGAAAAGAGGGGGATACCCCCATTTCTAACAGAAAACAACACACCAGGAGGCTCTTTTTTCAGTAATTTACTAATAGGAATATTAATAATATTTTTCATCATATCCATATATTCACTAGTTTCGGGCAAATCAAACAAAGAAGAAGTAAGTATATCTGAGATAGCCCAGTCAGTAATAAGTGGGGAAGTGAAGGAAATCACAGTAAAGAGCAATTCTATAGAAGCCACTTACACCGACCAAAGCATCAAAGTCTCAGAAAAAGAAGCAGGTTCGAGTATCACCGAGACACTGTCAGCCTACGGAGCAACAGCCGAAAATTTATCTAAAGTAAAAATAACAGTGGCCCAAGAAGGGGGAGTTTTATTTTGGGTTGTAAATCTATCTCCTATACTATTTCCAATAATATTTATAGCGATTTTTATTTGGCTTATGACTAGGCAGATGAAGGGGGCTGGCATGCAAGCTTTTAGTTTCGGTCAATCAAGAGCCAAGGTCACAAGTCCAGACGACCAAAAGCAAAAGGTGACATTTAAAGATGTAGCTGGCTGTAAGGAAGCCAAAGAAGAACTTTCTGAAATAGTAGACTTCCTTAAAAATCCTAAAAAGTTTTTCGAGATAGGAGCGAGGATACCGAAAGGCATCCTTCTTATGGGTGCACCAGGCACAGGAAAAACTTTGCTTGCTAGAGCAGTGGCAGGGGAAGCGAGAGTTTCTTTCTTTTCAATCTCAGGATCTGAATTCGTAGAAATGTTTGTAGGTATAGGCGCCTCGAGAGTAAGAGATCTTTTCCAAATGGCCAAAAAAGTTGCGCCTGCAATCATATTTATCGATGAGCTTGATGCTGTGGGGAGGATAAGGGGAGGGGGTCTTGGTGGGGGTAATGACGAAAGAGAGCAAACTTTAAACCAAATACTCGTCGAGATGGACGGTTTTGAACCTACAGAAAAAATAGTGGTCATGGCAGCGACAAACAGGCCAGATGTGCTCGACCCCGCTATACTCCGCCCAGGAAGATTCGACAGAAGAGTGACTATAGATTTGCCTGACAGGAGTGATAGAGAAGATATACTCAAAATACACGCAAAAGAAAAACCATTAGCAGAAGATGTAAACTTCGCCGTGATAGCTGAAAGGACGCCTGGATTTTCAGGAGCTGAACTTTACTCTCTCATGAACGAAGGTGCCATCCTTGCAGCAAGAGAAGATCGCAACAAAATTTCTCAGTTCGACCTTATAAGATCAATAGAGAAAGTGATGCTAGGCCCAGAGAGGAGAAGTCACATACTTTCTAAAAAAGAGAAGGAAATAACCGCATACCACGAAGCAGGCCATGCTCTTGTAGCAAGCGTACTCCCTCATGCAGACCCAGTACACAAAATATCAATTATAAGCAGAGGAAGAGCAGCCGGATACACACTTAAACTTCCAATAGAAGACAGGAAGCTCCAGTCTAGAAATGAGTTCCTCGACGATATAGCAATGTCGCTTGGTGGATATGGTGCCGAGAAGCTTATATTTGGAGACATCACCACTGGTGCCTCAAATGACCTGCAAGTCTCTACAGCCCTCGCTAGGGACATGGTGACCAAATATGGTATGTCAGAGAGCATAGGCCCTATAGCGCTTGAGAGCGGCTCAAGTAGGAACGTATTTGGCAAGGTTATAGAGGAAAGAGACTATTCTGAAGAAGTAGCAGCAAATATAGACAAAGAGGTTTCTAAGATAATGAAAGATGCGTACAAAAAAGTAGAAGATGTACTTGTTAAACACAAAAACCTTCTAGATATAATTTCAAAAAGGCTTATAGAAAAGGAGACGATAGAGAGGGAAGAGTTTGATCAGATACTCGTAGCAAACGGCATCACCTTAAAGAAAGGACAAATAGGGATTGAAGTGGTTGGTTAATTATTGAAATTTGGGCATAAAAAGGTTAGTATCTTTCTGTGCCTACATCCGTCCTTAGCTCAGTTGGTTAGAGCACGGAGCTTATACCTCCGGGGTCCTAGGTTCAAATCCTAGAGGACGGACCCGCATAAAAGCCGCCATAGTTAAATGGATTATAACAGTCCCGTCCTAAGGGATAGTTGGGGGTTCGATTCCCTC
>CAZPQX010000009.1:0-17027 GCA_964589445.1 uncultured Candidatus Saccharibacteria bacterium
TGGTGCGATACGCCGGCGACGGTCCGAGGATCTAGGGGAAGTTCCTGTGGACGGAGGCACGGGCTCGTTTGGGCTGTGCGTGAACTAGTGTATCGAACACTTGTTCGAAAATGAAGTATATAGAGCGGGTACGACACGCTGGGAAAACAAAGTGGATTTACAGACTTAAAACCTTAAATCAGAGCGTCTGCAATACGATTACGAAATCCATAGGTACTCTTGAATATCAAGCTAGGAATCCACTACAACCAAGGAAATTTCAAAAAGAAATTCTCTTTTTGGCGCTATTTCTTTCATGTACAGCCCATAGCATTCGAAATTTTCGCAGAAAGTATTCGTCATGGCTTTAGTTAATAGTTGTATAAATCGTAGAAACTTCTGACGTATATTGGATATTTCGAATATGGCTTAGTTATTTGATGACGAATTTTGGTTACAAATTATCGATTTTTTGAAACATATTCGATAAGTTCAAAAACATTCTTTTGCCAGACATACATTTTCCTGACGTATGTGAGTCGCTATTTGAAACTTACTTTTAAATTTGGTCATTAACTTCCAGCGGATTTGAAGCAAGTCGGAATATGTTTTGTCCGATTTGCAGAACGTAACAAGCAGCAGTTGCAAATTTTTGAAAGTCTGGGGTTCGGTAGAAAACAGCTACATCATTAATTCCGAATTCAGACTTACCTTTGTGTGACCATTCGAGGCCATGTGTAATTCCCGAAAGCCAAATGTAAACCCATTCCGCGTTCTTAAAGCCATTCCCAAATACCTGAGTCAGTTCGGTTGGTAGTGGCACATCAGTAACTATATTCCGCAATAATCCACTTGCATCAGCAATCTTAATTCTAGGCTCCAAACTATATGAGTCTGCAAATGCTGAACTTGTATCGAACAGTTGTAAAGAAATACCTTCGGCCCGAATTTTGTCTCTAAGTTTTTCGAACTTAGGAACCTGGGTACTATCAAGTGCTCGCTCATATTTCAATCGATTAATACAGTTGGACCATAGTAATGCATACCCACGCTCGTCAATCTGTCGATCGCCTTTTGCTTCCAATAGCCACTGCGCTCGAACCAAACATTCAATTGACTGCCTCAACAACCCTGCTACCCCGGTAATTGTGAACTTGGCTTGGATTTTGCCATCTGGATTTTTAAGATCCATTCCATTTGGAAGGACTGCCAGTCTTAATGTTTGAAACGCGTTAAATCCAGATTGTGCATAAGAATGTGCACCCGATATTAGCTCGGCTCCATAATTTGTTTTTTCGTACATCGAATTCAGAGCAACATTGTTAGCGTGTTCGTGAACAATTGAATCCGATCTCTGTGAATAAGAGTCTGCCGCGGAAATAGCCTTAACTAGCACGTTTTCAAAATCCATAACCGCAGAGAAATCCATTTTGACCTCTTCTCATTCTGTGGAATTAATTTAAGACTTAGGAGTGAAAATTCGATCATTTCAACTTGTTGCGAATGGTCATTCCTATATATAGGCGGCATTTAGGCTCAAAACTTACGAACTATAAGCTGAATATCCTGCGCTATGGAAAAACCCGGGGTAACCTGGTGAGTATGACCGTATTAAGACTCCCCAATCCTGGGTCAGATTTAGTCAGATTCGTATCTACCTTCGCATTAATCGCAGCAGAAGCAGAAACTAAAAACTTCAACTTAGATGACATGACGAAAATTATGACTAAAAACTTTCAAGCGTCCTCAATGGGGGCTCACGGAGAAGAAGCTGTACGACTTTCTACAAGAGAGGATAGAACAAGAGACCCTCTTTTTAATCAGTCAAAAATGTATAGCGAGCTGTTTCGGATGATTGGTTGGATTCGCTCTAGCGTAGACAGCCATTCAACTTTTTCCGTCACATCTTTAGGGACCACGATTATGCATTATCAATTTGCTGGTAGTAGTAAGACTAACGGACTAGTTGGTGAAAGCTTTATTTCGGCTGTTTTCCCAAATCCTTCGACAACTAACGTAGGTATAACTAACCATCGACCATTCGCTCAACTTTTGAAACTTGCCTATCTGTTAGGAGGTGAAATCACAAGAGACGAAATGATTATTGGAGTTCTTTCAGTTACGGACGATCTCCAGGAGGACGTAATTGAAAACAATGCAAAGAAAATACTTAAGCTCCGGGCAAAGCACAAAAATGTTGCAAGCGCCGAGGTTGAATTAATCGCCGAGTCAAACCAACTCCAAGTCAATACTTTAGAAAACTACACCAGATTGCCTGTTGCAGTTTTAAGTTCTGATTACCTAGGGTGGGGCTTGGGAGTTTATTCAAATGAAACTTATGCCGGTAGAGAAAAAATCAAAGTTATCCGGTTATCAGAACGAGGCATAGCCAAAGCTAAACAACTTACAGAAAGCAGGGACTTGCGACTCGCCTCGTTGGCGCAAATTCCGATTGAAGAACGTGCATGGCTAGCCCAATATGGATACTACGCCATGGCACTCAGGGCCGGAGTAAGAGACCAAGAGATAATTGAAAAAGTTGAATTTACTCACGATAAAGTTAATAAATTGCTAGTAGAGCTAAAAATCCATGATCCAGAGAAGCTTATTTACAACCCTAGCCTGCAAGAGAGCGAAGAAGTACTAGTCAAAGCAATGGAAAATTCATAATGAAGCCATTGAAACCCAGCATTTCTGAATACACTTCAATATCACGTTCAATATCTTTAATCCAATTGGCAGGACCATTAAAAGAATCCACCTTCCAGATTAATCATAAAACAAAAGTAGGAGCCTTTTGTCTGCTTTGTCCAGAGAAGAGATGCCTATCAACAAAAAATGATTTCGGGCAAGTCATTGAGCTTTGCCCCGTTGGAGCAATATCACTTCATGGAGAATCTTCAAGCATTGAAATTTCAGATTCCTGTATCTCATGTGGATTATGTGCAGTTGTCTGCCCAATAGGCGCAATTCAAATCAAAAAAACCGGGATTGCCGCATTGGGGCGTAATGAATTTCCAATTAATCTCGAAAGAGCTAACTCAAGCCAATGGGAGGAATGGATCAAGGACAAAATTTCCACTCCCAACATGACTATGTTGGAAATAAAAGATACGGCAAATTTCCTGGCAAGTAGATGTACTGCCTTAAAAGGAAATATTTTTTATAAAACTGTTGAATCACTTCTCAGACTTTTAGGCTATGACGCACGTATGTCAAATTTAGGTGACACTAGTAATCGGATCGATCTAATTATCAACTCGAAAAATGGAAATATCCCAGTAGAGATAAAATCGTATGCTGAAACACCTGCAATTAATTGGAAGTCTATACAACAGGCAGTTGAAAATAAATTGCTTATTTCTAGACTTGATGGCGATTCTATTATGACTCCATTGTCATCACTGGTGATTGGATACTCATACCCTTCTGAGCGAACTGGAATAGAAAAACACATCAATGAGATCGAAAGAGCTTTTGGAATTCGAGTGGGCATCGTATCGCTTGGGAGAATCTGGGAACTGATACTGGAAAAATATTGCTCCAACGTTGCCTCAAAACAGATAGATCTTGCTGGATTCAGTGGCATTCTATGAAACCCATATTGCCAAATAAAAACCACTTTGAAGGCATTCCTTTTGATATTGCTGGAAAAAAACAAGATTTTGAAGTATTTTCGAATGAACCTCATAACTCGTGCTGGAAGTGTTCAGATTCTCCGTGTATTAAATTGGCAGAATTAGTTTCGCCAGAGACAATGTTGATAAAGGGATCAAATCTTCCTGATTACAACGTATGTCCCTCGAAGTCGATTTTCAAAAAAGAATTAGGTGAAATTGAAATTAACAAAGAATCGTGCAGTGGATGTGGGCTTTGTGTAGTTGCCTGTCCGGTGAACGCGCTTGTTTTAAACCCCAAACTTATTCCTATTTCTGAATATAGCGAATTGAAGAATATTGGTAGTAATTTCCACTCTGCTAGATATGAAAGATCAACTTCAATATTAAAAAAGCGGCAAAAAATTAATAAAGACTTAGTCCACATTGCGATTGAGTCAACTTCAAAGCTTCTGAATTTAGATTTTAATGGTAAAAATGTCCAAGTATTTGTACGTAATGCTTTTACGAATTCTGGGCTTAAGGCAATAATTCGGATTGAAGGAGACATAAATGATGCTTTTGAATTAGTTGTCGAGTCTGATAAAGCTGCGTTCCCAATTGAAATAGCCATAGGAGGAGACACCCTAGATTCCACTCGTAGAATTTTGAGCGGATGCGCCAGTCTTATTGCAAAGGGAATTGTCGAGGTATTCAGTCTCAAGCCAATTCTTATTGTTGATGAATTACCTAATTCACGTTCTGAAATTTACCGAGTAATAGAAGATATGCACAATTATCTTGGGCTAGATCTAAAAATTGTTCCACTTAGTATTTTTCAACTTCTAATTTACTTAGAGGTTAGTTTAGAAGAATACTTCACGACCGGATTAAATTGTTCGTCAAGTGAGTGGTACTGGAGAAATCTTAAAGAGGTAATTGAAGCAAATGATTCTGATATGGAAGAGTTAAAACTTACAAAATAACCAAATCTTGAATTCTCTTACGGGCTATTTCAATATATTTTTCATTTATTTCGCAACCCCAGTAATTGCGTCCAAGTTCAACCGCTGCGACACATTCACTTCCACTGCCTGCAAAGGGCACCACTATCAAATTTCCTGATTCGGAGAAATGCTCAACAATCCGTCGAGAGATCGACAAGGGCTTCTGTGTTGGGTGATCTACTTTTTCGTTTGCAAAACGACGTCCTGCTAGAGTTGGAAATTTCCAAATATCTCCTGCCATGCGACCGGCTGGATTAGGTGTCCACTCTTTCCCGTTTTTGGTTATTTTATGTTTGAGTCGTTCTGTACTTTTGTATGGTTCACGTATTTCTTTATAAAAATAATCATCTGTTTTTGAGAACCAAAGTAGTGGCTCGTAGTGGGTTGCGAGAGTTTTACGCGAAGAAGAGAAACCATTTTCGTAGTGCCAAATAATCTGTCGTCTATATTTCATATCTAAGTTATATAAAGCAACCTGCGTATAGCAAATATAGTGGTGTATTCCATAAACAAATAAGTTGCCATCTTCCGAAAGGATACGTTTACACTCCGTAAGCCATTCTCGGGACCATTCTTGCCATGCGCCGTCCTTAATCCACTCTTTCTTATTCCCAAATTTTGGCCCTAAGTTATACGGAGGGTCCGCTATGACGAGTTGAGCGCTTCCCGTTGGTACAGTTTTTAGTGAGTTGAGCACATCGCCTAAAACAAGTACGTTGGCTTTCCAATTAGTCATTCGTCAATCGATCATTTCTTAATATGACAATGTATTGGTGATGGATATTTGGCACGTAAGAGGCTGGATAGCCATATGGAAAAACTCTCTTATGGGCTTGGTGAAGAATTGTTATTCCCTGTAGAACGAAGCCTTCATTTTCAAGTCTTATTGCGATATCCGCATGAAACATCCTCAATCGTTTGCCATCACGAAAATCACTCACGATTATGGCCATGTATTTGTTTTTCTTAAGCACTCGTTTAGCTTGCGCGAGGATGCCCGTTAGCTCATCAAGAAAATCTTCGTACACAGGAATATTTCCCAAATCCGCCTTCGCATCGCTATAGCGAGTTTTTAAACCCTTCGCTTCTCTTTCTTGAATGGCTTTATGATCTTTTTTGTGGAGGATGTTCCAATACGGAGGACTTGTAACAACTAAATCCACAGAATCATCGTCCAATGACAACATTACTTTTCTGGCATCACCGTGTAGAACCTGCTGGGATGTCGGATCAACATCCACTTCTATGACTTCAGATCTAAGGCGTTCTTTGGTCAGCCTGACAAACTCTTTTTCGAGTTCGATACCTATTCCATGCCGTCCTTCAAGTGCAGCCGCCTTAAGTGTTGATCCAATACCTACAAATGGATCCAAAACAGTTTGTCCTGGTTTGGTAAAAAAACGCACAAGCCTTGCAACATCAGTGAATGAAAATGGAGCTGGGTGTTGCCTTTCAATAGCTGTATCTGGATGTCCCCGTCCAAGGCCCCTTTGCCTCCAAACGCTAACTGTTTCGGTTATCCACTCTTTGGCAGTTAACGCGTTGAGAGTGTTTCTTGGAGATACAACTCGTTCGATAACTTCAATTTGAATCTCATCAGAAACGGAATCAAAAACGTCATCTATATCAGAACTAGGTGCGGCATCTTTTTTTAAAGATTTAGTTGCAGCTTTCTTACGCAATGACTTAGTCCCTTTGGCGGGGTTTGCAGCCTTCTTTGGAGCTGAAGTCTTAGTTGAAGTGGCCATTGGACGAGTCTAAAGTCAACCTGCGACAAATATGTGCAACAGAATAGATTTTGGCCTCTCGGATGGTTAAATTATTGAATTTTCTGGAAAATCGAGGTTATTTGCTTGGCCAGAATAGAAGAATTTATATGTATGTTCTTAAAACTTATCTTCGTTCGATATGCGAGCAAGTTAAACCATGCCGAGAGACTGTATATTAGAATAATCGAAATGTCCTAGTAGCTCATTAATTAAAATCAAAGCTCCACCAGACAAAATCAGCTTTGATCTCTAAGTTGGATTCAGCCCAATTTTTAAACTCTTCTCCCCTGCCAGAGTCAGATAACTCTCGAAGAGTTATGGCTATTGGGTAATCGGGTTGATATCCATATTGTTCGCGGATATTAGGGAATTCAGAATCAGGGATTGATTCGTGGGATTCAATGTCTGGATCATTTGGGTCATTGCCGTAGCTTTCGATTTCCAATTTGATTGAATCGTTGTTGACGGTGGCGTGCCAGATAGGCGTGCCGGAAGTATTTCTTATGCTTACTAGTTCGCTCACGACTTAAATATACGAATGAGGTAAGACATTTATGTCGGTGGTCGGTTCTATATTTCAAATATGAACTTCAGAAACTGCCCTAAGTGCAAAACCAAAGGATCTATTCGAAAAATCCTTTGGGGCATGCCAGATCCAGATAATCCAGATGATCCCGATAAGTACATTGTTGGCGGGTGTTTGGTTACAGGATTTGACCCGACTCATCAATGCCTTATTTGTGGGTGGCAGAGAATGCCGAAGGAGCCCGATTTTTTAGCTAAGCCGGATAACTCCGGCATGGATGAGATTTGGCAAGATTTCTACGCCACGTTGGATCCGAAGTTATTTGAAGATCCGCCAAAGGCATCGCCTGTTTGGGAGAAACGTGAATCGCGTAAGAGGCTGATTCATTTTGCTTACATGTATAACGAAGTAGCAAGTACGGGAACGAAGTCGCCTGTTTATGAACTTGCTAGTCGGATTGGTTGTAGCGTCGAAGAAGTTGGCGAGTTGGTTAATGAATGTTTGGAGCTGCGCTTACTGGTGTTGCCTAAGCCTGGAAGTTTTCGATGTGAGCTGTCGATGCTTGCGGTGCGGATGATTGGGTCGATGGGGATTGGGCGTTAGGTTTGTGTAAACTTTGTTTAATTCCGTAGTCATTGGAGTGACGAAGGGCCTGGGTGACTAATCCAGGCCCTTCGTTTTGTCTAGGGATGGCGGGATTCGAACCCGCGACCAACTCCGTAGTCAAGGGAGTGCTCTATCCGCTGAGCTACATCCCTAGGTGGAGAAACATAGATATTTTGTCGGTGGTCGCGTTTATGTTGTCCACATGAAGTTGAGTGCCATTAGAAGGACTAAGAATCCGTGGGCGATTGCTGCGATTTTATTGGCTGTGCATGCGATGCAAATGTTTGTGATTCATAAATACACGTTCTTTGATTGGGATCCAAATAGCAATTTGCCTGTTTATGTAGCGCGATTAATCAGCATGGCGTTTTCGGTGGTGGCAGTTTGGGTGCTTGTGCCAGAGGCGCTGGTTCTATTTAAGTTGCGAATCGGAAGTCGTTCGAAATGGTTTGTTTTTGGAGTGTTTAGTTTGCTTGCTTCATCTGCGTTGATTTATGGAGCGCTAAACCACTTCCCTATTCTGTCGACCATCGATGCGATGATCTTTTCGCTATTTATTGGGCTGGATGAGGAATTCTTTGATCGAGTATTTACCTTTGGACTGATGCAGCGACTTGGGTTGGAAATTGCGTTATTTGGTAGCGCTGTAATTTTCGGAGCGCTGCATTTAACGAATTTCTTTTATGGCGACGAGAGTTTTAATTATGTGCTGGGACATGTAATTGAAGCTGCTGCGTTTGGGTATTTAATGGCAGTGATTATGTACGTGACCGGGAGCGTCTGGTTGCCGGTGTTTATGCATGGAATGACTGATTTGCGTTGGGTCACCATGGATATGGGCGATTACACGACAATCGTTTCAGGTGGGACGGATTGGATTGCGGTCTTGCTTACTTTGGTTGTATTTGTAGGTGCTTCGAGAATTACTTTGGCTATGCACCAAGACAGGTTGCACTTTCCAAATTCCTGGATGGGAACTTTGCGTTGGTTCGGATTGGTTGAGTAGCTACTTCTGTTGAGCCACTATCGCTTGTGCAATCAATTTGGCAGCCTGTGACCAAGAGATTCCATAAAGCTCTTCGAATGTTTGAGCATATGGCTTCCCTGCACCAACTGATTTATACAAATTCATATAGGTATCGGTCCCGTACATAGATACCAGGATTTCAGATGTTAACGAACCAATGTCGTATACATTCCAATGTTCATATTTGTCATCGGTCCAATTTTCCCAACCCGTTTTGTAATTTGGATCTAAAAATTTTTCAAGCCAATCAGCGTCTGGCTTGAAACGGAAAAGCGTGTCGTTGCTATTACGTTTACGTTCAGATAAATACTTGTTGAAGTCTGTGTAAAAGACAGCGGCTGCAGACGCCCAAGTTGCGCCACCTTCTACTAACCAACGTGGAACTCTTCCAGTGCCTGCTTCTGCTAAGAGAGCTTGTTGAACATTATGAAAATATTCATGCGATTCGAGAGTCCCTTGAGTGTGATTAGCGTCTGTCTTGCCCCAATCACTCGCGGTAACGTAAATCATTGGGACATTTGTTTGTTGGTTTCGCACTGCTAACCCACCCCAGCATGGAGTTACGGGCACATTGCAGGCTTTCTTAGCTTCACCTTTAACATCATAGCCACACGCATTCTGGCCGCAGAACTGATCTATCTGTGCTTGGCCCCAATCAATATCTTTTTCACCCGCATAAACAAGTTGCACTTTTTTAGGCTCTTCAAAGTTTCCTACAAGTCGGGAAATAAGATTCAGCGCAACAAGCGGTGTCGGATTATCCGGAACAGCATTTGGGCCAATCAAAATGTCGATTGTTCCCAACTTTGATTTTGAATTAGCAATTTGATCCGAACTTTTCTTCCACGCCCAGTATGCAATTCCCTCAGCATTTTTTACTAAGTCGGACCAGTTCGTAGGGGCTGTGGGTGCTACAAAAGCCGCCGTTGTTGGAGTCGGAGTCGGAGTCGGAGTCGGCTTAGGAGATTCTGTGGGAACGGGTTCTGCGCTCTTAGTTGGAGTTGGTGATGGAACTGAATTTGGTTTAGTTACGACTAAAGTGCCTTTATTCCAAATTAGTTTCTTTCCTGACTTAACACATGTGTATTTGACGTTTGAGACTGTTCTTGTGGAATTTAGTTTTGTGCACTTTGTACCCGTGATTGTCGCGGCGTGTGCAGGCAACATCAAAGCCATAAATACTGCGCTAACTAAAGTTGCAACCATCGAAATTCTCGTGCGAAACACAAGGGCGAGATTAGCGTTTTATTTCGATGAAAGCCTCGGATGATTGGTCAGTTTGGAAACTTCTTAGCCTGACTTGCCAAATATGGCGTTAACTTCGCGTAGAAATTATCAACTTTAATTCCAAAAATCTTTTCAAATGCAGATTTCCAATCAGCAGACTTGCCGAACTCAATCTGAAAATCATTCAGAGACTGAGCTCCGTAGGTTGCTACCAATGCCTCGCCGGCGATCTCGCCAAGGAAGTATGCGAGTTGAGTATCTGGACAATTTTCTAGGCTTTGCTCAACTTCCTTATAAAGGCCAGCCACGACCATTGAATCGTTTTGAAGGAGCATGTCTCTAATTGTGGTTGTTGGCTTACTGCGTCTCATCGCATATGAGTATGTAAGATCATTTAAAAATGCTAAACGTCCACTTCCATCAACATCGTTCAACGATCCTCCATAGGTAAAACCATAAAAAGTCGCGAAACCTTCATCAATCCAACATGATTTGAATCTTCGATTTGCCGATGCTTCGGTACCGAGAATTGGCAAGCTTGTGAAATCGGAACTAATAAATCCCGATAAATGAAAATATTCATGCGGAAAGGCATGGAGTGCGGAGTGGTTATTCGCAGCCGACTTACTTAAATCGCCTTGTTCTTTAACGCAAAAAAGAATGATGTTTGGAAGATAGAAACCTCCGACATTGCATCCAGCTTCCTTCATTCTGTAACTCTGTAGTTGCTGCGTGGGATTGTTCAAAAATTTGCCCATTAATCTGGTTTGTGTTTGATCAATCCACTCGGAGTCTTGCTCTGTAAATAGAACCAATGTGAATTTTGGATTCTTGTAAATTGAATAAAGCGATTGTGCGACTTCATCGATACCTTGCATATAAAGCTTGTAAGGGCGGGATTCGACAGTAGGGCTAAGAATCAAACTCTTCTCTAAATTTGGTTTCGGTTGAGTTTTCGCGTAGTCAAGCATCTTCGAATATGCAACCTTTGCAGTCCATTCAGGATCTAAGTTGTCGAGAGTTATTGGTAATGCTGGCCCCGTAGGTTTTGCCGTTGGAGAAGGCTTTGGGGTTGCGGAAATCGAAGATGGGTCTACAACAAACCAACGAAATGCTTCCGTACTGTCATGTTGGCATATGAGAATTTCAGTTGACGTTGTCTTAGTTAGACCTCGATCTGCTCCCGCGCAGTAATCTCCCGCTTTTACTTCACTCTTAGTCTGATTCGCTGCTGCAGGTGGCGAAGAGCTAGGTTTCGGACTAGGTATTGATGTTCCAGCAACTCTGTTAGCAACGCCTTTGTTCCAAACTAATTTCTTGCCTGATTTGACGCATGTGTATTTGATATTTGCGACAGTTTTCGTAGAATTCAATTTTGCGCAAGTTGTACCTGCAATTGATGATGAGTTTGCAGGGGTAAGTGACGCAACAAATAACACGCTCATTAGTGATGCGATGGGTGGCAATCTCGTGCGGAACATATGGCTGAGATTAGCGTTTGACGTGTTGAAAGTCCCAGGTGATTGGTCAATCAATGTAGTATTTACGCGTTGAAGAGATTCAACTGGAACTCTCCATTTAACTATGGGGGCAGCAACAACCCTTGAGAAATCAAGGGTTGTTTTCTTTTTACTAGAGGCGCAACCCCCGGTGGGAATCGAACCCACAACCAGACCTTTACGAAAGGAGTGCTCTATCCATTGAGCTACAGGGGCTGCATTGCGGAAGCTAATGGATGCGAATTGTGGATTGCTGAGCCAAGTTATGAGGCTGTGGAGATCGAAATTAAATCTGTATTTCCGCTTTTCACAAATTCAATCTTGATTCCCTCAAAAGTGTATTTCTCGCCTTGCAGCATTAGGTAATTCTGATCTAGTCCCCAACGCGCACCGGAAACGCCAACTCCATTAAATAAGTTATATCCGCCATCATTTCCACGTTTATTGTCGATTGGGGTTCCGTATTCTGGACCGCGGCGTTTGTTATCAAAGAATTGAATATATGTACTGGTGGCCGTATCGTCGTTCCAGCCAGTTGATTTTGTTGTGTCAACCAACTGCAAAGTTACGCCATAACCATAATCAGGCATTCCTTGAGCAAAATCTCCAGCGCGATGTGATTCAACAACGAGCGCACGATGATTATCTAACTTAATCATGATGCTATGCACGCCACTTTGCTGGCGTTCGATTGGCGCAAGTTTAATCTGGACTGGCTTTAGATTTGATTTATCAACGCAGTAAATATCATCTTCGGACATCCAATCAACTGAAAGTTCGTCCCATGAGTTCATGCCTGCGGTATAACCATCACCATTTAATAAAACACCGAAACGCCAAGGCGCTTTAGGTGAATGACCTTGAAGGCCTTGTTCATGCAACATTTCATGAATGTAATAAGTCCAAAGCGGGATTGAAACTGGATAACTATTTGGCCCAATTCCATAGAAAGATGGCATGCCGTCAAAACCTGCAGCAAGACCAAAATTCTGTGTAATTTTCTCTACGGTCTTAGGGTAAACAAACCAAACAGATGTATATCCATTTAAATTAATGAACTTATTGACGGTATCTTGGAACTCGTGTGCCATTTGCGGAACTGTTAATGATCCTGCGGTGGTCGAGAAGTGTTCACCAGTTTCGTATTTGTTTGAAGTCTGGCTTAGGCGAATCCATTTATTGTAAGTGGTTATTTCCAATTTAACTTTTCCATTGGAATACCAATTAAAGAAATCTTGTGCACGTTTTAGATCAGAGCCGAAGATATCCAAAGGACTCCCCTGTCCTGGAGAATCACTGAAATCAAAACCTACGACAGCGATTTTTTCAATGCCAGATTTTGCGCTAAAGAGATGCGGGGTGATTGGGTATGCAATCTGTGTACCTTCAGGCTGTACTGGAGTTTGACGTTGATCAGTAAGGCGGCAAGTTGCCAAAGAGTCTGGAGATTTTGGATTTGAATCAGTCGTAAAAGTAGAAGTTAATTCGAAGTAAATATTCTTACCGTCTGCAATCTGTCGGCAGATTAGCGTTATGTCAGAAACAGATATCTGATTGCCTTGGGATTTGCATGAGTCTCCGGCTTTAACCGCTTCAACCGGTTTAGTTGTCGGCGATGGAGTTGGAACTGGTTCAGAGCTCTTGGTTGGTGCAGGAACTGAAGGATTGGTGACTTTCACACCCTTGTTCCAAAGTAACTTCTTTCCGGATTTAACGCAGGTGTATTTAATGTTTGCAACTGTTTTTGTTGCGTTTACCTTTGGGCAAGTTGTGCCAGCGATTGATGCAGAGTTTGCAGGTACCGTGACCTGGGTCGTAGCGGCAATTGCGACTGCGGAAAGAATAGAAAGTCTCTTCAAGAACATGCGGTGAGAATATCGACTTATGTGGGCGATTTCGCAAATGTTTGGTCAGCGGATGTAATATTTATTCGTTGAAGAAATTCAACTGGCCCGGCTGATAAGGCGGTTAAAAACCCCGTGTTTTATACACGGGGTTTTTAGTGCGTGCCCGGCTGATAGGTCTCGATCCCATATCTCACGGTCCACAGCCGTGTATCCTGCCAATTAGAAGACAGCCGGTACGCAGTGCGCAAATTACTTGTTTCCGATTGTGGATTACCTAAATGATTTCAAAACTGTGGATAGTTAAAAGTGCGCGGTGACTTTAACTTTGTCGCCTATTTCAACTCCGATTTTTGTGCGGATATCTTTGCGAAGCGGCAGGTAATAAGTGTCGTCTTTTGGAAATAGCGCGGTGTAGAACTCGTGGCCATTTGATTCGCAATCGGCTGGAATCATTCCCCAGCCGAATGAAATTTCCGGCGCTAACTCTTTGATTGCTTCTGCATACTTTTTCGGGACTAATAAATAGAAATACGGAGCCGGTCCGCGCCAATGAATTACTTCTGCTGTGAAGGTAATTGAAAGCGAATATTGGGTATTGCTCGGCATGCGGCGTGTGCGAGGTCCCATGGGCAAAATCTAACTGTGCTTAGAAAATATTTTCTTAATTGGCACACCTGCGGACCAAAGTGCCCACAAAACTAGAATGGGCTGAAAAAGCAGGCGAATAGCGCGTGCTCGGTCAGTATCTAAACCGAAAGCGTCGATTCCATTTACATATTGGTTGATATTTCCAGGAAAAATGGCGATAAAGAAAAGCGCGGTCGCAATGCCCACTTCCCTGCGTCGGTGAAGAGAAATTAGTGCGAAGCCAAGTGCAATTTCTACAAATCCTGATGCGATCACGACGAAGTCTGGTGATAGCGGTAGCCATGTTGGAACCTGCGCTTGAAATTCGGCACGACGAGTTGTTAGATGCAATGTACCGGTATAAAGCAATGTGGCACCTAAGAGAATCTGCGCCGTTTTTCGGACGAGTTCTTTAGAACTGGACATGAGTAAAATCTACTCGTCACTTAGTCGTAAATGCACAAAACCCCGGTGTTTAGTCCCCGGGGTTTCACTAATTCTGCTATTCGGCAGAGTACAAATCGTGCGAAACTAGTTCTGCGAAATCATCTTTGCCATGAGCTTTCATCCACTCTTGCATCGGAGCGAAATCTCCGAGTTTTTCATTGATTGCACCATTATCTGCAAGACCCTTAAAAGTTTGTAACACGACAAGATGTCCAACATCTTTACCTGCGGCACCTGCAAGAATTTGAATATCGCTCACTCCGGCTTCTTTGAAGATTGCAGCCACTTCTTTCAAATTCTTCATTGCATCTTCCCAATGTCCCGGACGTGGCTTCCAGATTGTTATTTCGTATGCCTTACCCACGATCTCTCCTATCGATTGTTGGTTCGAATAAACCTTCCGCGAGATTAGACCTGAAAACGTGGGATTTAAAGAGGTCTTACTAAGCGACTTTTGAATAGTCATCAGATGTAAGATTTACTTACGTTTCGTCAGTTGGGCGAAAACCCCCGAGAAGTACTTCTCGGGGGTTTTCTAATTAAAGACAAAGCCTTTAGGTGACGAGTCTTAGTGCTTTGTTATAACTATGGCTAATGGGATTCGAACCCATTACCTCCCTATTCGTCAGTTGGGCGCTCTATCCGAATGAGCTATAGCCATAACTGGAAATTACTTGTAACTGTTTGTGGATTGCAGAGTGGATTCTCTAGCTGTGGATAAGAGGTCATTTCAATGTCTTACTTAGATTCTAAAGTATTTGCAGAGTCAAACTGGAAGGAAATTAGAATGGAAATTGAACTACCTCAAGATTTTGCAGAAAAAGTTTCATCAAATGCAAAGTCCCAAAACAAGACTGTAATACAGCACTTAATTGAAATTTACGAACTTGGTAATACATGCTTTCAAAATCCAGATATGCCCACACGTTGGGTTCATGAACTTCTGGAAATTACTCGAAATGGTGAAATTGAAAACTCGATTCCTACGGATATTTCGCATCTATTGAGTCAAACTCGAAACTTGGCTAACAGGAAGAAATTTCCTCGCAAAAGTCCACAGGCATATGCCATGAAGAAACTCAGAGGTACTCGACGAAAGTCTGAAATAAAAAAGCTTTGGGATTAAGCCTTTTTGACGATGCTCGATTTCAAATTCATCGGGCCGAAGCCGTCGACCTTTGCATCAATGTCGTGATCGCCAGGGCCGTCGACCAGGCGAATGTTGCGGACTTTGGTTCCGATTTTCAATGTGTTTGAAGAACCTTTGACTTTCATATCTTTAATGATGGTGACAGTGTCGCCATCTTGGAGAATGTTTCCGGCGGAATCTTTAACAATCTTGACGGTTTCACCTTGTTCTTCTGCATCCCCCGACCATTCGTGGGCGCATTCTGGGCAGATAAGAAGCGCAGCCATTTGATATGTAAATGCAGATGCGCACTTTGGGCAAGCCGGAAGTTCATTCATAACCTTGAGAATACTTTCAATATGCAGAAAAGTCTCATGCATTAGCTATGTTTGAACCATGAGATTAGTTGCCCCTAAATCCCTTTCGATATTTACCGCAGCCATGCTCTTAGTGAGCATTGCACCCAATTCCATTGGTGCCACAGTTAAAGCCGGAACCGCATGTTCCAAAAAAGGTCTAACGCAAATCAGCTCTGGTAGGAAGTACACCTGCGTCCTGAAGGGCAAGAAGTTGGTCTGGAATGCCGGTGTGCCTGTTCAGTCCACAAATGCTACGAGCCCCGCACCAACAGTTTCCACGTCTGCAAAGACTGAAGTTCCTAAATTTGAACCATGGTCAACGAAATTTGAATATAACGTGATGGTCGATGTTGCACTACAAAAGACCGCTGATTACTTCGGAAAAGTAACGCCAAGTGATAAGTATCAAATAACTACAGATCCGACCATTAAAAAGGAAGATCGGGATTTAGTTGGAAAAGTTCTTTCCTATGCAAATGGAATGTTTTCAAATTTCGGATTTAATGATCGAAAAGTCTTTCTAGGCGCAACTCATGAGTGGGGTGCAACAACTCTAAAAGCAAGCAATTTATGGTTGGGTGATCCCCGATCACCTTTTCCTTGCAGTGATGGTTCAAGAGATGCGATGTGCGCTGAGGGCAATTTAATTCTTTTGATTTACAGCGACATCTATGGAAAGAGCGGTTACGGTTGGGATTACGGTCGAATCTCTGTGCCAGCGCATGAATTTTTCCACACTATTCAAGCTTCCCTCTCGAGCGAAAATGGCATTGGTAATTCCAATACGGAGCAAACTTCCGCAACTCTTCCTGTCTGGTTAGACGAAGGATCAGCAAACTTCGTTGGATTCTTTACTACCAACCACATGGGTTTGGTCAGTTATTACACGGCTCGAAATGCCCAAATTACCAACAATCCGAATTACCGAAGCAACTTAAAACTCTCTTCTTACTACAAACGAGGAAGCGATGAAGCCGGCAATTATCTTGATCCCTACGGAATTGGCCAAGCCGCAACTGAATATTTAGTTGCCTCGGTTGGATTTAAACCAATCATCGATATTTATAAGAATTATAAAGTATCGAAGAATTTCCCTAACGCATTCCAGCAGGCGGTCGGAATCTCCATTGAAGATTTTTATAGCAAATTTGAAGCTGCTCGTGGATCAATGAGAATTACAAAATAGCGCTTCAATCACCAAGAGCCCCGAGATTTCTTTCGAGGCTCTTGGTCGTTATTGAATGGCTACCTAGTAAATGCAGCCAAGTGGTTCTGTGAACCGCGTAATAGTGATTCAAGAGCAGCTTGGATATCTGCTGGCATCTTGGAATTCAAATCATCTTGAAGGTCAGCGATATCCGTCTCTTCAATTAACTTACCTG
>CAZPQX010000010.1:0-14424 GCA_964589445.1 uncultured Candidatus Saccharibacteria bacterium
TATTTTTCATCCCCATATTGTACCACAAAAACAACAAAATTTTCCGCGTGTCAATATAATACAAAACCTTTCAAGATCAAAAATGACTACGTGTCGAATAATAAATTTTTAATAAAAAGACAAAACCGGGGCACTTGTAGATATGTATCAACTTTCAAACCACATTTATGCTAGATTTAAACCATGATCAATGAGACTTGGGATGTAGTGGTGATAGGTGGAGGGCCAGCCGGCATGATGGCAGCGGGCAGAGCGGCAGAACGCGGAGCAAAGGTCTTTCTTATTGAGAAAAACCAATCCCTCGGCAAAAAACTTCTGATCACAGGAGGCGGACGCTGCAATGTGACGAATGCGGAACCAGATACCCGAAAATTCCTCTCCAAATTCAAAGAAAGTCGTGATTTTCTTTTCTCCGCTTTTTCTCAGTGGAACGTTTCGGAGACCCTCGACTTCTTCCATTCACGCAAAATGGAGACCAAGATCGAAGCAGAGCAGAGAGTTTTCCCACTTTCAAATAAAGCAGAGTCGGTATGGGATGTGATGACTTCGTATGTAAACCACCCCAATATCAAAATCCTTTCAAGCTCCCCTGTCTCAGAGCTTATTCACGAAACAGGAAAAGTGATTGGAGTAAGACTTAAGAATAAAAAGGAAATCTTTGCCCGCTCTGTCATCTTGGCAACTGGAGGCACTTCGCATCCTGAAACTGGATCAACCGGAGACGGCTTCGCATGGTTAAGAAATCTGGGACACGAAGTTGTTATGCCAACTGCCGCTCTTGTGCCTGTTGCAGTCAAAGAAGACTGGGTGAAGAGAGTAGCAGGATTAGCACTTCCAAAAGTTAAGCTTGTAATTCTTCAAAATGGTGTGAAGCAGGAAGTATCTACTGGGAAAATCTTATTCACGCATGTAGGGCTCAGCGGTCCAACCATTTTAAATCTAAGTGCCATCGTAGGAGAGCTGCTCAAATATGGGGAGGTAGTCATTTCTATCGACCTCCTGCCTGAGCTTGATTACTCCATGCTCAATCACAAGCTCCAAGAAATATTCAAAGAACAGGATAAACGCAAATTCAAAAACTGTCTTTCCGCCATCCTTCCGGCTTCCCTAGCTCCAGTTATAGTTTCTCTTTCCGAAATTGATCCCGACAAGCAATGCAACGCTGTTACCCGCGAAGAGAGGGTTCGCCTTATAAAGCTCCTCAAGCATCTCGAACTTTCAGTTTCAGGTCTTCTGAGCGAGGATAAGGCCATAACCACATCTGGAGGCGTCTCTCTATCGGAGGTTGATTTCAAAACTATGCGCTCAAAACTATTTCCAAATCTTTATCTCGTGGGAGACATTCTCAATATCAATAGGCCTTCCGGAGGATACAGCCTGCAACTTTGCTGGACCACTGGGTTTGTTGCGGGAAATTCCGTTGAGTGGGCTCATTAAATAATTCAGCAGACCAACACCTCACTTTATTTTAATAGTTTTTTTAGATTCAAAAACTATTTTTTAAACGACTAGATTTTTAAAATAAAAGTCAAAAGAAAAGGCGACACTCTTTTTCAAATGCCGCCCGACCAATCTTAACGGAGCAAGTATCGCGCGAGAAAATCTTGGAGATCAGTCTGCCCCGTAGTGAGGTAATACATACCCCACATCCCAATCAGGGCAAAGGCACCAACTATCGCAAAAGCCAATGGGATCATAGCCGGCATTCCTTCCTTCATCGTCTGGTTGAGGTAAAGCCAGGCCACGATTACCGCAAGGGTAATGGCAACAAGCGCTAACAAGGTAAAGAAGTACCCCGCGACCAGGCATGCCAGCACCATAAAAAACAGACCGAAAACGAACATGCGTATTTTCCTTTCTCTATAAAAATTTATACTCCTCTATTAGAAAAAAGTAAAACAGTCTATAAAATCCAACCATTTAACGACCCACTATCTTATGAGAGCCTTGCAGCTATCTCTCTAAAATAACCCTTACCACAAGCATCTTCAATAATCCTAGCCAATGGCAAATAATTTCCAGTAAAATGTGCGCGAGCAAATTCATCAAAAAGTTTTTCCCTGTCTACAATCTTACCTTCAGATTTTTTAATAATATCATCAAGCACGATATTGAATGTCTGTATTTCCTCTTGCCTTTCTAGTGCCACCTTCCCTGAAATTAATTGCTCCTCTAAAAAATTTTCAAAAAAACCAATTTTCCAAGCATCACTCTGATTGGAATACTCTCCAGAGCCATATAATCTTTCATATAGATTTTCGGCGTCTGGTAATACCAGAATATTTTCATAATAATCCAACATTTTTAACCTGACGCCCTCATCAGTCACTATCTTATTAAGATAAGATACAATTCTTTCCTTAACGGCTTTTGTATATTCGATTTCTTTGATATATCTTGGGTCCTTTGATAAAACTTCGTCAAAGAATTTTTTATTTAGTATGGCAATAATGGCCTCCTGAGCCTGCTTAAAATATTTTGTACCGCCACCCCTTTCTACCATCTCTATACCGCTCCTGTAAGTACCGCTTCCTCCCTCACCCCACAATTGTGCAGCTTGATAACTACTCATATGAAGTGCCTCATGATTTATACCCATAGCAAGCACAACATTAGAGGATGGGCTTCTATCAACCGCAATTGAATTTGTCAGAGAATTAAAAATACCGTCCCTAATCATTCCATCACTAGACATCTCTACACCATTCTCTTTAAGTAAGAAGACTCTACTTGGATCCACAAACTTTATAGAGCCATATTTAGCAGCCAAATTGTTAGAGTACCCTATTGTTTCTTTTATTATTTCCGCCTCGTTCTCATTTGGCTCCACAAGGTACTCTCCAAAAAGATCTTCTCCTGTCCTACTAGCCTCCATACTTGCGTCTCTTTCAAACTCTTCTCTTGTTTCCTTATTGCCCCCTACTATTTTAGAAAAAGGAGATTCCATAAAATCCTATTTTATTTGATAAATTTTATTTTGCTGACCCATTATAAATGGGGTCACATGATTCATTACAACACAACAATATTTTACCATCTTTTCAAAATCAAAAATGATAAGTTGATTTTTAAAATAAAAGTCAAACGAAAAGGCGGGCGTTTTCACGCCGCGCCATTAATGACTGTGGACCGGTCGAGCTGAACTACACCAAGAAATCCTTGAGGGTATTCTCGAGCAAAAGCCTCGCCTTCCGAGCCTTCTCGTTACTCCTTATTGGTTTCTTACCTCGACCTTGCCGCAGAAGCAAACTCGCACTCCTCATGACCTGTTCAGCGGCATAGACCTTACTGAGCAGAAAAAGATCTAGAGGCTCGCCGTTTACACAGATTTTCGTCTTATTAGGATCGAATCTGTCTGGGTATACGGCAATTAGATTTTCTGCGACTCCATTCACTACAGTCAACCCATCCCAGAACCCTTGCGCCGAAAACTCGACAAAGTTATCCCGGAATTTCATCTCGTTGAATACGATCAATCCATTCAGGACTACACCCGAGACACTTGTTAGCTCAGACTGAGTGAACCCGTGAACACCAAACTTGAAATCCATCTTTGAAGCCTCCAAACCTCTTGCTACATTTTCTGTAATGGTATGCAGCCACCATTAATTCCAAACATAAAATACTACACAAAATACAAAAGTCAATGTTTATTTAAAAGTACAAAACCGGGGCACTCTAGCCCCGGTTTTTTCAAGTAGCATTACAAGGTCATGACTACTTGGTTTTATTATTTAAATCATTGATCACATTTCCAAGCTGTTCATATATCACTTCTGCTTCCATGAGCGTAATATTGTTTTCTGTTTCAGATGTTGGACCTGAAATAAAAATTGAAACTCCCTTTACCCCTTCTGTTATATTTTCATTCACTCTCACAGTAATCTCATTACCCAACTCATTTTTAAAAATTTTTTCGTACTTTTTCATATTTCTAATCTTAAATTAGGCCATTTTTCGAGCCACTTCTTTTTGGCAATTCTTTGTTTTATTACTTCTAGACCATCTTGGTATTTAGGACTTGGTTTTATAACAAAATTTACAAGGTCTTCAATTCCATATGGAGCAATGAGTTTTAACACTCCATTTTCAATCTTTACCCCTACAGCTGTGGCAGTTTCCGGCCAAGCAGCAATTACATCTTCCGCTGACCCGTAAGGCGAACGAATATCAGATTTGTAGTTATAAGCATTATTCCTGGTTTCCCAGTCCAAACCTGTTTCTACACTCAATTTTTCCATCAAATCCTTATCCTTTTCTTGGTTGGCTGGAATTGTAGGGTCAAAATAAACAAGGTCTACATCTGTAAGATCTAACTTGTCTGTAGTTTTACCAGATAAATGGTTCCACACCTTATTTCTTACAAACCCTGCCCCAATTAGCCAGTCTGGCAAATTAAGCTTTTCTGCGCGATGCAAAACATCCATCATAAGTGGGTCTTTCTCAATAAGATCTAGGATTTGTCGTTCTGTCATTTAATTTAATACTTTTAGTTTAATTCTATCACTTTTTTAGAGGTAAAAATTGTAAAGTCCAAGAAATTCCACCCACAGATTATGGGCAAAGCCGAGGAAACTTATCATGCAAAGGATGCTGATATCAGAAACTATACGAAGTATCTGCTGACCGAATGATTAATGTTTGAGAAGAGAGATTTGCTGACGTGTTTGAAGAGCAAGATTTTATTGAAAGATAAAAGGATTGATCTTGATCCACGATGAATTATTGTATCCCCATTTCTCTTTTTATATCTCTAATATATGACGATGATTTATTGGTTAGTTGAGGAATAGGAGAAATAATTTTCCTCTCAAATTCTTCAAAATACCTTAATGACTCGGGTAAATTATTCTTTTTCTTATAATTAATAAATCCAAGCCAGAAATACAACTGGGGTTTATTAAGCATCGGTTCTTTCAATAAGTTTATGTTAAACATTTCAACCTCAGCTATCGTGAAAGATTCACCTGTATATGAAGCGTTAGCAATCTTGTCACAAGATTTAATGGCACCATCATAATCTTCAATCCAAAATTTAAGAAAAGCTTCACTATACCGCCACTCATGGGTTAAGTTTGCTTGTTTTCTTGCTGCCTTAATAGTTTTTAATGCTGTACGGGGATCTTTACTAATTTGAAATTCAATTATTGCCTTCAATAGTAATCCTCCATAATTATTTTGGTTTGTTTGAAAACATTTTGAAAGCCAAAGTTCAGTATTAGGGAAATCACTGTTATGGAAATAAGTGCGGGCAATGAGAAGTTCTTCATCTGATAAAAGTAAACTTGCTTTGTCTCTTATCTTTTGTAAATGAGGAGGTAGAGGCTTAAACTGGTTAAATTCATCCCGTAAATTGCTATGAAGTTTAATAGCTAGGTGAGGGTCACCAGACAAATATGCTGCGACACCCGTAATATACTTCACCGCCAAATAAACAATGTTTGCTGTGAATTGAAATCCTTTAAATTCAATCGCCTCAAAAAATGAAATTTGCTTTGGAAGAACAGAGATAAAATCTTGGGCCAATGCTGAGCTAACTCGTATATCAATTGGTCTATGCATGACCATACCATCCAAATCGAGAAAGTATTTGTTTTGTTCATCATTTCTTCTTTTAACCTTTCCGTATAAGTAGAAGTGTCCTTTTATTTTCTTATGAAAATTCTTCAAAACCTTTACATCCGTAATCTTTTCAGAAAGGTGGTTTTTAAGAACAATAATATTTATTGTATCCCCAAACCCCTGATCGGATATACTTTTCTGTAGCTGTGAGATCAAGTCTGATTTAAGTCTCTTTTCTTCATGATTACTCTCTGCGTAAATTGCAATTACAAACCCAACTTTATTTTTCTGATTTTTAGGAAAATTAAATCTAAATCTAACCCAATACCATGTCCAAAGTAGTAATATTAGTGCATAGATTAGAAATCTGATATTTACTTCAACTATAAGCTTCTCAATCAATCCATCGATCGTAGCAAAGGTAATTATTCCCAAACAAAGTCCGAGTACAAAAGACCATATACTGTGTAATTTTGAAACAATATATTTTAGGATAAAATCTTCCATTGAGTTTATGACCCCTCTGGGTCCTTCGATACTTTTCTAGACTGCTGGGAGACTAGGAATCGAACCTAGATTAAAAGCTTCAAAGGCTTCTGTCCTACCGTTAGACGATCTCCCAATACCCCTCTTTTATAACACAAAAAAGGCAGTGAATCCACTTACACAAAGACAAAAAGGAAGAGGGTCTAAACCCTGCCTCCCCTCTGCCATTTGGTGCCTATTTTTATACGATTGAGCTCCTTTTCGATAGCAGCACTCACCTTTGCGTCATCTATATCTTCGTCATCTTTTACCCTTTCTTTTATTTCCTTTGCTCTCTTGTATGCCTCCTCTGCCCTATCGATATCGATGAGGTGCGCCATCTCAGACCTCTCGGCGAGGATGACCACCCGGCTCCCCTTCTGCACTTCGAGCACGCCGCTCGAAACAGCGAGAGCCAAAGTCTCGCCCGCTGCCACCACCTTCATTTGGCCGGTCTTGATACGAGAAATGAGAGGGATATGTCCTGGGAGGATAGTGATCTCGCCGCTCTCGGTTGGCAAAGTGACAGAAGAAACTTCACTGCCATCATACACGATAGCATCGGGAGTTAAGATTTTAAGTTCTAAAGTTTTTTCTGACATTTATTTTTTATTTTGCCTCACTTTCTTTTATCACATCTTCGATACCACCTTTCATGTAGAAAGCTTGTTCGCTCACACTGTCATATTTTCCTTCTAGTATTCCCTTGAAAGATTCAATAGTGTCTTTGACTGGCACATACTGACCTGGTCTACCGGTAAATTGCTCTGCCACGAAGAAAGGCTGCGAGAGGAATTTTTGGATTTTCCTAGCTCTTGAGACGGTGAGTTTGTCTTCGTCTGAGAGCTCGTCCATACCGAGGATGGCGATGATGTCTTGCAAGTCTTTGTACTTTTGCAAAAACTTCTGCACACCACGAGCTACTTCATAGTGCTCTTTGCCGACTATCTGTGGGTCGAGGATAGTAGAAGTCGAGTCGAGCGGGTCGACTGCTGGGTAGATACCTAGCTCAGAAAGTGGCCTCGAGAGCACCACTGTCGAGTCGAGGTGGGTGAAAGTAGTAGCAGGAGCTGGGTCGGTGAGGTCGTCCGCCGGCACATAGACAGCTTGCACCGAAGTGATCGAGCCTTTGTTGGTAGAAGTGATCCTCTCTTGGAGGTTACCCATCTCTGTCGCAAGAGTTGGCTGATAGCCCACAGCAGAAGGAATTCTTCCAAGGAGCGCTGACACTTCAGACCCTGCTTGTGTGAATCTAAAAATGTTGTCGATGAAGAGCAGCAAGTCTCTGTTTTCTTCGTCTCTAAAATACTCTGCCATCGCAAGAGCCGAGAGAGCCACACGAGCTCTCGCACCAGGCGGCTCGTTCATTTGTCCAAAGACGAGGGCCGTCTTGTCTAAAACTCCCGAGTCCTCCATTTCTCTATAGAGGTCATTTCCTTCTCTTGTCCTCTCACCCACTCCGGCAAATATAGAATACCCTCCGTGCTCGGATGCAATGTTGTGAATGAGCTCTTGTATGACCACAGTCTTGCCCACTCCCGCACCTCCGAAAAGTCCGACCTTTCCTCCCTTGAGGAATGGGCAGATGAGGTCGATCACCTTGATACCTGTTTCCAAAATTTCTGTCTGGTTTGATTGTTCTTTAAACTCAGGTGCTTCTCTGTGTATCGGATATTTCTTTGCTGTCTTGACCTCTTCCTTTTCGTCGATGACCTTACCTGTGACATCAAACATCCTACCGAGTACTTCAGGGCCCACCGGCACACTGATGGGCTCACCCAAACTCCTGACTTCCTGACCTCTCGAGAGGCCGTCAGTAGAAGACATGGCTATAGCCCTCACACTATTTGTGCCAATATGCGCTGCGGTCTCGAGTACCAAATCGCCGTTTTTTGTCTCCACCACCAGAGCATCATAGACTCTCGGCAACTCGCCATCCTCAAAAGAAACATCCACCACTGCCCCGAGCACCTGCATTATTTTTCCCTTATTTTCTTTTTTATTTTCTTGCATATTTTTTTATTAAAAATTTAATTCATTGCCGCAGCACCACCCACGATCTCAGAAATTTCCTGAGTGATGGCCCCTTGCCTTACTTGGTTGTAAAGGAGGGTGAGGCTATCCATCATTTCGCTCGCATTGTCGTTTGCTTTCTTCATAGCAAACATCCTGGCGCTATGCTCAGAGGCCTGCGCTTCGAGGAACATGTTGAAGAGGGCTTGCTCCAAAAGTTGCCTTACCACAGAGTCGAGCACCTCGGCCTCGCTTGGCTCAAAAAGATACATTGAAAACTTTTTCTCAGTTGAGGCTTCCCCATTTTGGCTTTGGAGCAAAACATCATTGTATATACCCTCTTTCACGGGGAGGAGCTGCATTATGAAAGGCTTATAGCTTGTAGCAGATTTGAACTCAGTGAAAATAACTTTTACTGCTTCATAATTATTTTCCATGAACTCTTTAAGTACCACGTCTCTCACCGCCAAAAAATCTTCTGATGTACTCTTCTCAGAAAAGTTATGGAAGCTTGCCACCACATTCAAACCATTGACCCTAGCCGCTTTTTCGGACTGTTTGCCTATGGTGATACAATCAATTTCTTTTCCTTCCCTCAAATTTTTATAACTTGAAAGTGCTTTGACTATATTTAAATTGTAGCTACCTGCAAGACCCTTGTTTGAAGAAATGACGACGACGAGCACTTTGCCTGTGTCTCTTTTTTCGAGAAGTGGGTGATTCACGTGCCTCTCAGTGGCGATATTGTGCAAAAGTTCCAAAGCATATTTTGAATAGCTCCTCCCCGATACCACTCTCTCTGTGGTCTTTTTCATTTTAGAAACCGAAACCATCTCCATTGTCTTGGTTATCTTTCCGATATTTTTAACAGATTTTATTTTCTGTTTTATTGCTTTTGTTTGAAGCCCCATATTTTTATTGTGTCATCAAGAATTCCTTGATTGAAGACCCGAGCTCTGCCTTTATGTCATCATTCCAATCCTTGGCTATCTTTTCGAGCAATTCTTTTTTGTTGGTATTCATATAAGAATGAAGCTCTTTTTCTTTTTCTCTTATTTCTGAAGCAGAAACAGAGTCAAACAAACCTTCGTTCACAGCAAAGATAGAAACAACCTGGAGAGAAACAGCGAGCGGCGAAAATTGATCTTGCTTCAAAAGCTCGGTGATCTTCCTACCTCTTTCGATCACCCTCTTGGTGTCAGCGTCGAGGTCTGAGTCAAACTGAGCGAAAGACTCGAGCTCTCTAAACTGTGCCATCGAAAGCTTCAAAGTACCGGCATTTTTCTTCATGGACTTTACCTGTGCTGAGCCACCCACTCTTGAAACAGAAAGTCCCGCGTTGATAGCTGGTCTTATACCTTTGTAAAAAAGATCTGTTTCGAGGAAAATCTGACCATCGGTGATAGAAATGACATTTGTAGGGATGTAGCCAGACACATCGCCCGCTTGAGTTTCGATGATTGGGAGAGCGGTGATCGATCCGCCTCCATGGTTTTTGTTTTTCCTACAAGCTCTCTCGAGGAGCCTTGAGTGAAGGTAAAATACATCTCCTGGGTATGCCTCTCTTCCTGGCGGCCTCCTTAGGAGGAGAGAAATTTCTCTGTAGGCTACGGCGTGCTTTGAAAGGTCGTCATAAACAATGAGCACGTCTTCGCCTTTATCCATAAAATATTCTGCGATGGAGACACCTGTGTAAGGAGCGAGGTAAAGCATTGCAGGGCTGTCAGATGCGCCCGCCGAAACTACAGTGGTGTACTCCATCGCTCCCGCCTCCTCAAGCTTCCTCACTATCCTCGCAACCTTAGACTGCTTTTGACCGATAGCCACATACACACATTTTATATTCTGACCTTTTTGGTTGATGATGGTGTCCACTGCTATGGCAGTTTTGCCCGTTTGCCTGTCACCGATGATGAGCTCTCTCTGGCCTCTACCTATAGGGATCATGGCGTCGATCGCCTTGATACCAGTTTGAAGTGGCACATTTACAGGCTCTCTTTCCATGACACCAGGAGCAACCTTCTCAACCAAAACCTCTTGGGTTTTTTGTATGTCCCCCTTGCCATCTATCGGCTCAGCGAGCGGATTGACCACTCTACCCACGATAGCGTCGCCTACGCCAATCGAAAGAATCTTGTTTGTCCTTTTTACTGTCTGGCCTTCCTTTATGCTTTTGAAGTCCCCGAGCACGATAGCTCCTATGAAATCTTCTTCGAGGTTTAGAGCGAGGCCCTTCTCGCCATTTTCAAATACCAAAATCTCAGAAGCTTGGCAGCTTGGTATGCCGGCTATCTTGATGATCCCGTCGAAGACAGAGACCACTTCACCGACTTCGCTTTCGACTACTTCTGGTTTGAAGTCAGCTATTTTATTCCTCAAGTTTTGTATAAAGGTTTGTGTATCAGCCATTTTATTTGGACAAAGATTCTTTTAAAATTTTAATATTATTGGAGACACTTCCATCAACTATTTTGTAACCATCTTTGATTTTAAAGCCTCCTATGATTTTGGGGTCGACTATATTTTGGACACCCCTACCCTCAAGCGAACCTACTCTTTTTTCGATATTTTTCATCACATCAAGAGAAAACTCATGAGAAGTGGTGATGAGAACAGTACTTTCTCTTTTTTCCTTTTCAGCATATTTACCGAGCCTATTTAATATAGCTGGCAAGAGGCCCGAGAGATGGTTCTTCTTCAAAAAGGCAACCAACTTTTCAGGAGAGATTTGGCTCTCACTCTTTTTTTGAGTCAAAGCTTTTACGATTGAAGAAGAAGATATCATGCTGTTTTGTTGATGATAGATTTTGTAAACTCTTCTGACTCCTCTTTACCTATTTTCTGTAAAGCAACTTTTTCGAGACCTTCAACCAAAAGAGAAGAGTATTTTTCTTGCAAATCCTTCTCCATCTCCCCTTTTCTTGATTCAATATCAGAAAGAGCCTTTTCTTTTATTTTTTGTGCTTCTTCGCCAGCCTGAATTTTGTATTCATCAACTATTTTGTTCCCACGACTTTCAGCATCCTCTGTTATACTCCTAGCCTCTTTATGAGAAGCCCTGAGGATTTCTTGTTTCTCTGACTCCGCCATGATGAGCGCACTCTTTGCGCTCTCTGCGTCCTCGAGCCCCCTTTTTATCTTCTCTTGTCTTTCAGTAATAGCATTTCCTATTTTCTTGAAGACAACATTTCTAAGCAAAAGGAAAATGATAAAGAAATTTACAAGGTTCGCCAAAGCAACCTTCCAGTCAAACCCTAGTTTACCAAGTATTTCTAATAACATTTTCTACTTAAGTTAGATGATAAAGAATGCAACGAGCGCGTAAATAGCTGTTGATTCACAGATTGCCATACCCACGATCATTTTTGGGAATATAGAGTCTGCTGCTTCTGGGTTTCTTCCCATAGCTTCCATCGCCTTTGCAGCGACCCAACCTTCTCCGATAGCTGTAGCGAGCATCGAGAGGATTATCATTCCTTTTGCAATATATTGTGCTGATTCTGGTTCCATATTTTTATTTTAAATAATAATTATTAATTTACTCCTAACTCTTACTTTTTTCAGCAAGACCCGGCTCAGGACCGGCTGCCTGCATATAAAATAGAGTTATGAGAGATCCAAAAACAATAGTCTGTATGAGCGCTCCGAGCAGTCCAAATGCAATCCAAAATGAAGGCAAGACAAAAGCAAATATTCCTATGAGGACTGTAGTCAAGACATCACCAGCATACATGTTTCCAAAAAGACGAAGCGAAGGAGAGATTACCTTTACAAATTCGCCGATTATATCGAGACATGCCATAAGGATGGTGACGAACATATATATCGGGCTAAGCACTCCTTTTTTCAAATCTTCTCTCAGCTGTACTACTGGTACAAATTTCTTTATATATCCCAATACTCCGAGGTCCTTGATCGTGACCATGTGAAGTACGATAAGCGCCCCCAAAGCCAAACCAAAAGTGGTATTGAAGTCAGCTGTCGGGGTCCTAAAAATAGCGATACCATCCCAAGTGATACTCGATAGCCCAGGCACAAGGCCAGAATAATTTGATATACCTACAAATACAAAAATAGAAGCTACGAGTGCAAATATCCTTTTTGTATGATAGTCGCTTGATGTTATGGTCCTTATCTGACTATATAAAGACTCATACACAATTTCCAAAAAGACTTGTACTTTTCCAGGTACCTCTCTCTTTTTTCTAAAAACAAAAAAGCTAATAAGAGCCAGGCAAATGAATAAAAGACCGATGAGTAGTGTCGAATTAACTACAGGGAAACCCCAGACCTCAAATATTTTATCAGGCCCTATTGGTGCTATTTCTCTTTTAAAATTTACTATCTCTGTCATTTTACTTATTTTATTCTTTCTTCATTCCCTCCCTCACCCTTCTATACTCAGTATTCATCTTCACGGCCTTATTTAGGGTAAAACCCCAGGAAGAAATGAGTGCCACAAGCAATAAAGATAGAGTGATCATTTTCCCGGTCTCAAATCTGCCATCAAGATACCTACCCAAAAGAAGAGCAGAAAATGCCGGCACTGCAAAAACGGGTATGAGCGACAAAGATGCGTAAAAGAAGGCATTTGTCACCCTTTTGTACTCAAATTCACTTTTATTTTCAAAATTTTGCAAAACCATAAAAACGACAAAATTGCCCCTTCCAACAACCATATACTCTAATACTTTACAAAAAGTATTACAACGCTTTAATCTTTTTCACCACAACTCTCAACTATCGCAAGCTCGATGGGCAGCTCGGGTATAGAAGAGCTTGGTTGTCTCGATATGGCGTCGAGAAACGCCACTATTGTTTTAGAGTTTATATTTTTGCCAACCTTGGCTATCTTAGAAAGTCTTTCGTATTCATCCTCACCTGTTTCGTTTACTACAGTTTCCTTAAGGTCAGGGCTAAACCTGAGCAAAAGCACGAACCTCAAAGATCTCAAGATCATTTTTAGGAAAACCTGCATGTCTGAATTTTCTTTTGAAGCTTTATGCACACCCTTCATAGCCCTCTCTGCATTTTTGTCTGCCACACCTTCTATGATATCTAGGATATAGGACTCTTTTGGCGCACCTAGCACCTCCTCCACTTTTTCATAAGGGATTTCGCTATCCTCCGAAACATTGATCACTTTTTGCAAAATCGAAAGTGCGTCACGGAAAGAGCCGTCTGCCAAAGTGGCGATGAGAGAAGCTGACTTTTTGTCTAGCTTTTTACCCTCTTCTTTTGAGACACCAAGGAGTGACTCCACGAGTATCGAGTGAGAAGGTTTTTTAAACTGAAAAACTTCGCAGCGAGAAATGACAGTATCGAGCACTTTATGTTTCTCTGTCGTCGCCATGATAAAGATGACGTGGCTTGGCGGCTCTTCTAGAGTTTTAAGAAATGCGTTCCATGCGTCTTTAGTGAGCATGTGCACTTCGTCGACTATGTATATTTTGTATTTTGAAGAGTAAGGATAGGTGTGGACACTGTCTCTTATCGCCCTGATTTCATCTATACCTCTGTTTGAAGCTGCATCCATTTCATAAATGTCTTCATCATTTACCCCGAGAGTTTTGGCAAAAATCCTAGCTATACTTGTCTTGCCTGTACCTCTCCCGCCACAAAAAAGATAGGCGTGGCTTACTTTGCCATTCTTGATTTCGTTTTCGAGCACCGAAACTATATGCTCCTGACCTTTTACCTCAGCGAAATTGCTTGGTCTGTATTTCCTATATAAAGCTGTTGCCATACAGGTATTCTATAACAACTAGCTCCGATTTCAAAAAATGCCCTCCAAAAAACTTGCTATTAGTTAGGAAATGCACGGATATTTTCTTGCTAGAAAATTCCTCGTGCTCGGCTCAGTCAGCCTCGCAAGGCATTTCCTAACTAACCGCTCGTTTTTTGAAAAACACGCAAAGGCATTTTTGTTTGGGAGAAACCTCTGTTAAAATTACATCATGTCACTATCTCACAAAATTAGAGTTGGGGTTTTAAGAGGCGGACCTTCGCCTGAGTACGATGTATCCCTCAAGACGGGCGCTTCGATGTTAAGCAATCTCCCTAATGAATACGAAGGCGTAGATATCCTCATTTCCAAAGAAGGTGTGTGGCACGAAAAAGGTTTGGAGAAGAGCCCCGGCAGTGTCCTTGGTAGAGTCGATGTGGTGCTCAATGGGCTACACGGAAAGTATGGTGAGGACGGCGAAGTCCAGAGGATACTTGAGCAATTCCAAATCCCTTTCACTGGCCCCTCCTCCCTCGGCGCAGCTCTTTCGATGAACAAAGCGATGAGCAAAAAAATATATTCTTCTCATGGCATCAAAA
>CAZPQX010000011.1:0-13181 GCA_964589445.1 uncultured Candidatus Saccharibacteria bacterium
TCCACAGAAAATTTTTGGGGTCTTGACTTATATTTTAGATTTAGTAAATTGTTCTCTAATGAATCACTTCGACTTTGCTGTGACTCATGCCCCACGGTGCCGTCGCTGCGACGGCTAAGTGGGACAAAACCCGCCGGACCCTTAGGGGTCAGCCGGCCTTCCTTTCAGAGGGGGGCCGGTTTTTTATTTTATGCTAAATTGTAGGAATGAAATATGTAGTTGGGATTACTGTCCCCATTTAATACAAGACTATATTTTATACGTTGTGTAAAATACCTAAATATATGAATGAAAGTGACCAAAATAACCCATCCCAATCAAAAAAAGTTAAAATAATAAGTATATTTTTAATTTCATTGTTAGTGGTAATCGTTTCTTCTGTATTTGTTTTAAAAGTTTACAAATATAAAACCAATAAAGAAGTATCTGCCCCCACAGCAAACCCAGTGCCAAATTGGAAATTTTATAAACAAGACGCGCTAGGTATTTCTTTTTATTATCCCCCTGAATGGGGAAATGTGCGTCAAGAAACCAACTATATAACAAATTTAGAAACTCTAAAAAATGACTGCGCTGACCACAATGATATGGATGATAGATGTAATTCCATAAACTTGGGTTTTGATCAAAATAATTACTACTTCTTCTTACAATTTAGAATATTTAATAATAGATATAGGGGAGAAACATATCCAAATAGCTATGCTGGACAATATGGGTCTATAGAAAATATACCCGTTTTGGTTGATACAGGAGACATATGTAAATACAAAATAAGTTTTGACACGCCATATACAGACAAAAAAAGAGAAATTTACAGCCACTGCAAAGATGGCGTAAAGATATCACTCGTAGAGACCGAACAAGATTTTAGGGGTTCCTCATTTAATCCGCCCATAGGTATTTTATATACATACGATTTAAAATACTTTTCCTACAAAAAATTGAAGAATGGGATGTTTGATAATGTATTAATTTCCCACACGGCACCATTATCTACAAGTACCTCACAACTAAAGTCTCCCCTTACTTCAAAGCAATTTTTTGAAAAAACAAACTTAGATCCTCTTTCAAATGAACATTTTGATCAGTTCAAAAAATTTGTTAATAGTTTTAATATCTACACCCCTCCAAAAAATAATGTGCCAGAACTTGTTAATATCCCCGCAGAAGAAAGTGGCGTTTCTTTAATACGCAAATATTACCAACTTCTTGTTGACCAACCTAGAGAAGCTTATGGACTAGTAAAAAGTGGGTTTGATTTGAACCAATTTATTGAAAAGTATTTAAATAAAATATATAAAGCAATCCCGCGTGATTTTAAAAATTTAGGCCAAAATGAATACGAATACTGGCTAGACTATCAGGAGCACAACAAAAAATTGGAAATCCAGCGACACATAGTAAAAATAGAAAACAATAAAATAGTACCTGAACTAAGTGAAACTCTTACTAGCACAATTGCCACATCTACCGACACAATATCTTACGGGGCTTCAAGAGGAGATCGGAGTGTTATGGTTCTTAATAAAAATGGACAAGAAACCATAATTAATTCTGCTCCGAACGATTTTGGTAAAAACATAAATACTTTAATTTTTAGCAATATAAAATTTTCTAAGACTGGAAGGTATCTCCTATATAGTGCGGGTGGCTGGGAATGGTCATTTTCTTATGTTTATGATGTTGAAAATAAAAAAGAATTACACAAGGAAGATGGTGCATATTCTGAACTCACTTTAGATGAAAATTTGTATTATTACTGTTCTTCTAATGACTTTTCTGGTAACTACTCTGCGATGATATACGATGTACCGAGCTTTAAAGTTAAAGTGGATATATCAAAAAAATTTCCAGATCTAGTAAAATTCGGGACAAGTATAGACTGTAAAGAAAATATTGAGGATTCAACAATTGAATTTAATTTCAAAGGTAGATATTTAGAAGGCAATACATACGATGAATATTTTTCAAAAGTCATCAGAGTAGATACGAAAACTGGTCAAATTTTGAATGAAAAACAACCATAAGCTAGTCGTGGGTATAGACGAGGCAGGGAGGGGGCCGCTCGCAGGGCCGGTGAGCGTGGGCGCCTTTGGTACGACAGAAACAACAGCGAAGCTGATACTCAAAAAATTTTTTGATGGGAAACTTCGAGACTCCAAAAAGCTTAGTGAAAAGAAAAGGGAAGAGGTATTTGAAAAACTTAGTCTTTTAAAAAAGGAGGGGAAAGTGAGTTTTGAAGTGGCTCATAGCACGCCAAAAATGATTGATAAAAAAGGTATTTCGATGGCAATACAAGAAGCGATAAAGAAATCTCTATCATGGCAAGTTCTGAGATGCCTTGCTTCGAAATCCCTCTCACGGAAAGCTCTGAAATGCACGGATAAAATTCTGCTGAATTTTTCCTCGTGCTCGGCTCAGTCAGCCTCGCAAGGCATTTCAGAGTCTTCCCGTTCAGGGATTTCTAAAAATTCTCACTCGGATGTTTTTACGGAAACAATTTCAAATACAGAAATAGAAATCCGACTGGATGGACTACTTAAGGCACCGGCAGAATTTAAAAAACAAAAAACAATAATTAAAGGCGATGAAAAGGATATCTTTATTGCCTGCGCCTCGATAGTGGCCAAGGTGAGCCGCGATAGACTGATGTGTAAACTGGCCAAAAAGTACCCGGGTTATGGCTTTGAGGTACATAAAGGCTACGGTACCGCGAGTCACAGAAACCTAATCAAAACCCTTGGCCCATCAGCTATCCATAGACTAACATTTTGCAGAAATGCGTTATAGGGGTTGCTCTTTTTTTGGGAATAGGTTATATTAAATGCATGGTTGTAAGAATGCGACATACAAGAAGCCAAAGGGGCAATACAAGGAGCCATCATGCGCTCAAGCCTGCTTCTTTAAACTTGTGTAAAGATTGCGGAAGCCCAAAGCTCCCTCACATCGTTTGCAAAGTTTGCGGCAAATACAAAGGCAGACAAGTACTCAATGTCAGAGCCAAAATAGAAAAGAAAGAAGCTAAGAATAAGAAATCCACAAAATAAAAATAGTTTGCCCTCTAGGCAAACTATTTTTATTTTTGGTATAATTATAGAAGCTACTATATTTATATTAAAGTCTGAAAATTTTATGGCAAATAGGCACCTTGCACGACAGACAGTACTCCAAGCTCTATATGAGTGGGATTTTAGTCGGGGAGAGAAAGATCCAAAAGAAATCCTAGATAGAGACATGAAAGAATTTGCAGTCGAAGAAACTCCTGACAAATTTGTGGCAGGACTACTCAAAGGCGTCATCTCCAAATCTAAAGATCTAGACGAGATCATAGTGAAGGCTGCTCCAGAATGGCCGATAGAAAAGATAAGCATCATAGACAGAAACATAATCCGCATAGGCTTGTATGAACTTTTGTTTTCTGACAGAGAAGAAGTGCCACCAAAAGTAGCTATCAATGAAGCTATCGAACTATCAAAAAAGTTTGGTGGAGAAACTAGCTCTAAGTTTGTAAACGGTGTGCTCGGCGCTGTCTACAAAGAGATGGGAGAGCCAGGAAAAGATGACAAGCCTAGCGAAAAGAAACCTGTGCCACTCGAAGCCTTGGCCGGGGCTGTGATTTATGCCAAAAAAGACGACGATATTTACCTCTGCTTAGTGCATGACATATTTGGACACTGGACTCTTTCAAAAGGTCACATAGACTCAGAAAAAAAGATTGAAAGCGAGCTAAAAAAAGCGATAGTTGAAGAAATAGGACTAAAAATAGAAGTCAAAGATCATTTGGGCCACACAGAATACGGCACCTTTGACCCAGAAAAGGGTAAGATAAAAAAGAGAGTCGAATACTACTTGGCAGAAACTGAATACACTGATGTTTCCTTACAAAAAACAGGGGGGCTAGACGATGTGCAGTGGTTTAAATTGGCTGACATACTCGACCTAAACTTTTATGACGATATACTGCCCATAGTCACAAAAGCGATAAATTTATTAGTAAAAAGCTAAGATAGCTGGATAGCGTGTTTAGCTAAATCACATGAAAGAGAACGATTTTTCAGAATTTGAAAAAATAATAGGGGTGGACTTTAAAGACAAGACTACGCTCAGACAATCTTTTACCCACCGCTCATACCTAAATGAAAATAGGGGGATAAAAGGAGGTCATAACGAGCGACTTGAGTTCCTTGGTGACGCTGTGCTTGAGCTTGTGATCACTCACTACCTTTTTGATAAATATCCAGAAAAAAATGAAGGTGATCTTACCTCCATACGAAGTGCACTTGTAAATGCACAGACTTGCGCACAAGTGGCGACAGATATCAGAGTCAACGATTTCCTTTTACTCTCAAGAGGTGAGGCAAAAGATACCGGGAGGGCAAGGCAATACATACTCGCAAACGCTCTCGAGGCGATAATCGGTGCCATATATTTGGATCTTGGATACGAAATGGCCGAAAAATTTATAATAAAATACATTGCACCACTAACTGAAAAAATAGTAGAAGAAGAGCTTTGGGTGGATGCAAAGAGCAAGTTCCAAGAGAAAGCTCAAGAAAAAGTAGGTATCACTCCGACATACCAAACCCTGAAAGAGATTGGCCCTGACCACGACAAGAAGTTTACTGTAGGTGTCTTTACCGGCAAGACCATGATAGCCACCGGGGAAGGCGACTCAAAACAAGAAGCCGAGCAATCCGCCGCTCGCGCAGCACTCAAAGAAAAGGGGTGGTAATAAAATTTTAAATATAAAGAGAAAGCCGCGCACCCAGGAAGGGTAACGCGGCGTATTTGAGAGCTGGCCGTCCATAGGTTAAATCCGGCCGGATTATCCTTGTGACCTCAGGGTGCGAACTCCCTGAGGGTTTAGCCTTAGATGCGTACTACGTCAGCTTGGGATAAACCCTTTTACAACTGACGCACGAGAGGCACCTAGCGGTATCCTTCTGTACAAGCAAGGCATCCCCAGGGGGTTGCATACGCGTTAAATGCAGTTAACATAAGCAATTATCCCCTACAACACCCAACTGCATGCGGGTTTAGGCTGCTCCTGTTTATTTGGAGTTCTCATCCTCCACAGGAATCACTTGTTGTTTTTCTTCCAACCAGCTCTAGGCAAGAATATATCAGACCCCAAATAATATGCAATAAGAGCTTTCTATGTGTTAGAATATTTTTAATTATGCTTAAAAGTTTGGAGATTAGCGGTTTCAAAAGCTTTGCCAAAAAGACAGAGCTTGGATTTAAGTCGCGTATCACAGCCATAGTCGGACCAAACGGTAGTGGAAAGTCTAATGTAGCCGAATCATTCCGCTTTGCACTCGGAGAGCAATCTATTAAATCACTCCGCGGTAAAAAGGGTGAAGACCTAATATGGAACGGCACAAGTGACGTGTCGAGAGCAAACAGAGCTTCAGTAAAAATAATACTTGATAATTCAACTGGTATCTTCGGTAAGAGCGAAATTTTGAAAGATGGATTTGAGGAGATAAGTATCGAAAGGGTAGTCGGGAGAGACGGGGTAAACGAATATTTCTTAAATGGTAGCAAGGTCAGGCTCAAAGACATTTTCGAGCTACTCTCACTCGCACACATCGGCTCTTCTGGGCACCATATCATTTCTCAAGGAGAAGCAGACAGGATACTTTCTTCTTCAAGTAAGGAAAGGAAAGAAATGATAGAAGACGCTCTTGGCCTCAAAATATATCAATACAAAAGAGAAGAGAGCGAGAGGAAACTCGAGAAGACTTTTGAAAATATAAAACAAGTAGAGTCCCTACGAAGAGAAATCGCTCCGCATTTGAAGTTCCTCAAAAAGCAGGTTGAGAAGCAAGAAAGAGCAGAAGAGTTGAGACAGAGCCTTTCGGAATTTTATAAGGAGTACTTGAGGAGAGAAGATTTTTATATAAATTCAGAAAATCTTAGGATAAGTAAAGCTAAGGCTCCACTACTAGAAAAAATGTCTGCCCTCGAAAAAGAAATGGAAGAGGCTAAAAGGGTGCTAGAAAATTCTTCTAAGAGAGACGAGAAGTCACAAGAACTTTTGGATATAGAAAACAAACTCGAGGAAGCAAGAAAAGAAAGGGATGTTTCAGCAAGAGAGATGGGCAGGATAGAAGGCGAAATATCAGCAAACGGAAGAAGTATCGAAAGGATTGAGAGGGAGCAAAGATCGGAAGAAAACAAAACAATTTTACTCAAAGAAGTAGAAGAGCTTGAGAAAAAAATCTCGATTTTTACAGAAATAAGTAAAATATTTGAAGAAATAAGAAACTTCATATCGAGACACAAAAGCGAGATAAACACTCGAGATTTGGATGAGATAAAAAAAACAAATCAAGATCTTCTTACAGAAAAAATAAAGTTGGAGGAAAGACTAAAGGACACAGACCTAAAGATAAGACTTCTTTCAGAAAATTATTCAAACATAAGAAGCTCAATAGAAAGAGAAAAGGATTCTAGCAGGGATGCTGAAAAAGCTATTTTCAAAATATCTTCTGACCAGAGTGAAATAAGAAGTAAGTTGAATATATTGAATTCTGAAGAAGGTAGATTGAGAAATACTGAAGAAGAATTTAGAAGAGAAATAGAGGAGGCTGGCGTCCTTTTGGGGACAGCCATGCTCGGAGTACATACAGAAAATCAAGCAAATTTTGAAGAAGAACCAAGAATAAAACAAGAGGAAAGAAGGAGGGAACTTGAAAAAATGAAAATAAGACTTGAGGAGCTCGGCGCCGCGGGCGGAGCTGAGATAATGAAAGAGTACAAAGAAACAGTAGAAAGAGACGAATATTTAGAAAAAGAACTTCTTGACCTAAGCAAATCTGCAGAGTCTTTAAGACTACTAATCGGAGAACTACTCCTCAAACTCGATACTGAATTTAAAGAGGGAATAGAAAAAATAAATAAAAATTTCCAGGAATACTTTGCACTTATGTTTGATGGTGGCGAAGCCAAACTTGAAGTATTGATAGAGAAAAAAAGAAAGCCAAAAATTTCTGAAGAAAATGACTTGGTAGAAATGATAAGCGAAGCAGATAAAGAGGTAGAGGAAATAGAGGAGGGGATAGAAATATCTCTCTCCCTCCCTAGAAAGAGGGTAAAAAGTCTTGAGATGCTTTCAGGTGGTGAGAGAGCTCTAACTTCTATCGCGCTCCTGTTTGCACTCTCTTCAGTCAATCCGCCGCCTTTCATAATCCTTGACGAGACAGATGCTGCCCTCGACGAATCTAACTCCAAAAAATATGGGGATATGATAGAAAAGCTTTCAGAAGTCTCGCAGCTAATACTAATCACCCACAATAGGGAAACAATGTCGCGCGCTGGGATCATCTACGGAGTGACGATGGGAAGTGATGGTATCTCCAAACTTCTCTCAATCGCCTTCGACGAAGCATTGGCAGTGGCGAAGTAAGCATAAAAACATCTTCATTTATAAAATAGCTACATTCTTCTGTTTGTGGTAGTTTTTGGGTTGGTAATTCTGTTCTTTGAGGGGATTAATGAACAAAGTTAGAATGTTTATGGGTGTCTTCCACGCTGGGAAACGTTCGGGAGATATGCTGAGTGTGCTTATCTTGGCACTTGCGGCGTGCTGCATTTTTTCAGGAGGAACCCACGAAAGAATGTCTACAGCGGGGCAGGTGTTTGTACTTGTGATATACCTCACACTGCTTGTGGGTATCACCAAGCTACAGATGCCGGTCTTTAAGAGTAACTTCGCACAGACTATGTACATAAGTATGGTCTCCGGAGTCCTTGACTCATTTGTACTACTCGCACAAGTCAAAAAACTCCGCACAGTAAATAAGGAAGAAAAAGATGACGAGGTCGGCAGAATGCGACTCTTTTCCATCTTCACCATCGGCGCCATCGTCGGAGGTCTCTGGCTCTGGTTCGGCGAAGTTTACGCTGCTGGACTTTATGCTAGTGACGGGAGGACAGGGGTGTTTTCGGCACTCTTTGTGCTGCCGCCGGTCTTGCTATTCTCATGCATACTAGGGTTGCTTGCTCAAATGCACGGCACAAAACTCGTGGAGTCAGTACACCACAAGTTCGACCCGAGAAATGTGGCGGAGTTCGTGGTAGGAGTAGCACTACTCCTAACTACTCATAACGCCATGATTTGCATAGGAGTAATACTCTTTTATGCATGGCTCACCAACCAAACTTCGCACCTCTTCGACGAGGTGATGAAAAACGAAATTGAGTGGGCGGTGATCATGGTACTAATCATCGCCATACTCAAGGGAGAGTGGTTGGTTCAAAACTTCTTCTTACCACTCGGTTTGGCAACGGGGGAGTATGCACCCATCGTACCTTCCGCTGTGCAAGCGGTACTCTGGGGCCCGCTATACGAGGACCCAAGTGTCCACTTCTGGATCCGGCTCACCAATCTGTCTGTGGGTGCCGGATTGCTCCCAATAAGCTCCCTCGTGGGAGTAATGATATTCAAAAAAGTGAGTCACTGGAAGATCTATCTCCAGTACAGCATCCCTCTCATGACACTCTGGTGGTGCACAATGAGGAGCTGGATATGGCTCGCACTCGAGAGCCCTGTGGGGCATTTCCTCGAGCGCTACGCCAAGTAGCCACAAAAAAACACAAAGCCTTGCGGCCCGACCGGGCGCGCAAGGCTTCTTTGTATCTACTTTTTACTTTTCGAAATTTTCACGCTTGTACCGTCTGCATCATTCCAGCGAACGAGGCCGCAGGGAGCACATACAGAGTGTGTGAGATGAATAAAAGGGGAGATGAGGCAGCATTTTTGATGGCTACCTTCTGAGCCCTCTCCTTCGTGAACGCAAGGCTTCCAGTCGTGGTTACAGTTCATAAACCACCCTTTCCAACACTGAATATACTCTTCTTTCATGAACTTTTGATGATTTTAAAAAACTTTACAAGCAAATAAATCAATATATACTTCGCCCCAGGAGACCAATCAAGTGGATTTCAAGGAAGGTGATGTAGTTGAGTTTGAATACACCCGCGGTCGAGCACGCGAAATGAACCCACAGTCAATAAAAATTGCACTCGAGCTATGTGCTCGATGCGGATGTGTGCAATTCGAGATTCTTAGAGTTAGAAACCTCGAAGAGGACGAAAGAGGTGGTGTGGGACACCACCAGTTCGTATACTTGAGAGAAACCAGGAGTAACTACAGGATGCCTGTGGTGAACACATGTGGCGATCCTCAAAGCTTCTCTGGAGCGCACTTCGTACTTGCAAACCCGGAGTAAGCTCCACTCCAGACCATAGACATCATGTCCCGGCTACCCGCCGGGACAAACTTTTTATATAAAAATGTAGCGATACATCGCTACAAAAAACCTGAAGCAAAATTTAGATCCTGCCGTTTCGCAAAATGGAAATTTCGACCGCTCCTCCCTAAAGGGTTCCCACGCGGATCGAAATTTCCATTTTGCTTCACTACAAAAAAATAAAATTAACTTAACTTACTAATTTGAAATCTAAGATTTTGCGGTCGAGGTTGGTGGAGATGAGCTGTGCTTTGACACTATCGCCCAAAGAATATTTCTTGCCTGTTTTTTGACCAACTACGCAGTAATTTTTTTCGTTAAGTACAAACATGTCTCCTTCTATATCGCGGAGGCGTACCATGCCTTCTACTTTGGTATCTTTGACTTCAACATAAACACCCCATTCGGAAACTCCAGAAATAGTACAATCGAAAATTTGACCCTCCTTTCCTTCCATGAATTCTACCTGCTTGTAGCGGATACTCTCTCTTTCTGCTTCTTGGACTGTGATTTCTCTATCAGAACACTCCATGGAGATCTTCTCGAAGCGAGCCATTTCGTCTTTGGATATTTTGCCGCCACCGAGATGGTTTTCTAAAATCCTATGTATAAGCAAATCTGGGTAACGACGGATAGGGGAGGTAAAGTGGGTGTAGTATTCAAATGCCAAACCGAAGTGGCCAATATTTTTGGTGGAATAAACTGCCTTGGCCATGCTACGTATCGTCGCAGTCTTGATGAGAGACTCTGCTGGGTGGCCTTCGATAGCAGAAAGAAGTGCATTGATATCTTTTGCGGAAACCTGACCATCTTTGACTGGCAAATCGTGGCCTAGAGCACGCACGAATACGGCGAGCTCTTCTATTCTCTCCATTTTTGGGAAATTGTGAATCCTGAAAATACTTGCACCGCCTCGCACTTTTGTTTTGTCGCTAAGGAACTTGGCTACCTCACGATTGGCGAGGAGCATCCACTCTTCGATCATTTTCATGGTGTCGAGGCGAGGCTTTTTGTAAACACGGAGAGGCTTGCCTTCGCTATCGAGCTCAAACCTCACTTCATCTGTCTCAAACTCTATGGCACCATTTTTCTTGTTTTCTTTCCTGTAAATGTTGGCGATGCGGTTTAATTCTTGGAGCTCATGGGCAAAATTCGTTTTGTTCTCTCGCACGGATATTTTCTTGCTAGAAAATTCCTCGAGCTCGGCTCGGTCAGCCTCGCTAGGCTCGTTCACAAAAGAATTTTGCCCATTCGCAGCATCTAAAACTCCCTGTGCCTCTTCGTAAGAAAATCTTTTATCGGAATTTATTATTGTTTTGCCAAACCACCTATTCAAAATTTTGCCAGTTGCCTTTTCGATTTCAAAAACAGAAGAGAAGGCAAAGCGGTCTACGTTTGGCATGAGGGAACAGAGCTCGTTGGAGAGGACTTCAGGCAGCATGGGGATAGTCCTGTCTACTAGGTAAGTAGAAAAGGCTCTCTTCCTCGACTCCTTGTCGAGCTCGCTGCCTGGGCGCACAAAATGAGAAACATCGGCGATGTGCACACCTACTTCTATTTTGCCTTCCCCCAAATCTCTATATGAAAGCGCGTCGTCGAAGTCTTTGGCGTCCACTGGGTCAATGGTGAAGGTGGTGATGTTTCGAAAATCTTTTCTAGATGACCAAGGAAAAGGTTCCTCTCGATCAACCGGGGTATTTTTCTGCTGAAAAATCCCCTCCTTCTCCCGCCGGTCGCGGTCCGAAAGTTGCTCTCGAGAAACTTTTCCTTGGTCATTGACGGCAACAAAATCAGTATTATCTATCCCAGAAAAACCTGAAACAAAATTCTGAGCTCCGTGGGAACCCTTTAGGGAGGAGGAGTCAGAATTTTGTTTCAGGTTTTTCTGACCCTCTTGAAAACTATGACTCCTAAACTCCTCCGCCACTCTTTCGGCTTCTTTTTCAACCTCAGGAGGGAAGTCGTACACGATGCCTTTGTCGAGCAAAATGCTTTGCATCTCTGTCTCGTGCACGCCCTTTTCGCCAATGACTTTGAGAACCTTGCCTGTAGGATTTATATTTGGATTGTTCCAATTGTCCATTTGAACAAAGACTTTTTGTTTATTTTTCAAATCCTTTGGGAAATCTCTAAGCTCAATTTTTTTATAAAATCTATAATCATCTGGGAGTAGGTACGCGTTTTTGCCCGACATCTCTACGGTGCCTACAAAATTTGTTTTGTTTCTCTCTATTATCCTGACTACGCGACCCTTCTTTCTGTCTTTGCCACGAGCACCGCCGTCTTTGCCTATGATCTCAACTTCTACTTCATCTTTGTCGAGCGCGCAGTTTAGATTTTCTTCATAAAAAACAATGTCTCCTTCTTTTTCAGACAAAAGAAAACCGATAGGTTTCGGAGCTACTTTTATTATTCCAGTCAAGATGTTGGTGGAACCGCTATTATTCTTTCTATTGCCGTTTTTCACTATACACAACCATACTACCATGAATACTAAATAAATGTTATAATTAACTCATGTTTTCAACAAAAGAATCAATTAAATACGGATGGAGCAAGTTTAAGGAAAATATTAATATAAGCATCCTTACTACTCTGCTTCTCCTCGGAGCCGGCTCACTATCGATGGATGATCGCGGTATGCAATCATTCTTTTTTAATTTAGCACTATCAGCACTACTCTTGGTACTCAGGATTGGCTACACAAAAATATACTTGAGGATAAACAGCGGAGAGGCAGTAAAATTTAGTGACATATTTCAAGAGTACAAAATTTTCTTCCCATATCTTGGGGTGACTATACTCACATTCCTCGCCACAGTAGGCGGATTGATACTTTTGATAATACCTGGGATCTTCTGGGGAGTCAGGTTTTCACTCGCTCCAATAATAGTGGTAGATAAAAAGATAGGTCCAGTGATGGCAATGAAGGAAAGCTACGCCATGACAAAGGGTATCTTCTGGAAACTATTTGGATTTTGGATAGTTATAGGTCTTATAAACCTAGGTGGCATGGTAGCCCTCTTCATAGGTCTCCTTGTCACAGTGCCTCTATCTACTCTCGCTACAACCCATGTATATAGGTCTCTTTCTCCAAAAGTAGCCCTTCTAAACACCGAATCCACAACTGTCTAAAAATAGCTTGACTCAAATTTTGAGTAGTATATAATGTCGAGGCTCTTTGAAATTTAAATGATTCCCAGACCTTGCTAAAAGGTTTGGGACAAACACTGCACCTATTAGAGGTGCAGGTGAGAATGTATTTGAACAGCCCGCCGTCGCGAAAGCTATGGCAGGGCAAGCAAGTTCAAGTTTATTTACAGTGATTTCGAAAAAATACCACACACTCACTTGGAGTGGCTGTGTGGGACTGTGGCTAGGATCCAGATGAAAAATCAGCCCGCCTTTTGGTGGACTTCGGTATTTTTTGTTTTGTTCCGTTCTAAAATTCGAAGAATTTTTGTCCCGCGAAGTTCGCCTTAGGCGAACGAAGTGGGACTAACTCAACCCCACTTCGCCCTTTGGGCTATGCGGGGTAAAATTAAACTTCGTTTAATTTTAGAGTTTGATCCTAGCTCAGGATGAACGCTGGCGGCGTGGATAAGGCATGCAAGTCGAGTGCATTTAGTTGCACGGCGAACGAGGTAGTAATACGTAGGTACGCACCCTTTAGTCAGGAATAACTCGGCGAAAGCCGAGGTAATACTTGATGGTCTCGAAAGAGTAAAGATTTATCGCTAAAGGAGCGGCCTGCGGGCTATCAGCTAGTTGGTAAGGTAATGGCTTACCAAGGCTATGACGGCTAGGGGAGGTGAGAGCCTGACCCCCACCGAGGACACTGAGACACGGGTCCTACTCCTACGGGAGGCTGCAGTCGAGAATCTTCCGCAATGGGCGAAAGCCTGACGGAGCGACGCCGCG
>CAZPQX010000012.1:0-13029 GCA_964589445.1 uncultured Candidatus Saccharibacteria bacterium
ATGTCACTGCAACGATTTTCATTTAGTTTCCGCTCTCTAGAAGTCCAACCAACTCGGCTGGATCATTTGTAACTCTTAACGCTTTCGTGAAATCTTCGTCCATCAATCGACGTGCAAGTGAAGACAAAATCGTGATGTGCTCATCCCCTGCCTCATCTGGCACCAAAATCATAAATAGAACTTCAGCTGGACCTTCTTCAGCATCAAAAATCACATTTTTATTTATACAACGCGCTACTGCGACACTTGATTGTGAAACACCAGATGTGCGCGCATGTGGAATCGCAACACCGTCAACTTGCGGAGTCCCCATCTCATCGCGAGCCAATACATCTTTGATTATCTGAGCTGCATCACTGCCACGACCTGCGCCAACAACCATCGCTGCCATCTTAGAAATCGCATCTACTTTATCTGTGGCATCAAGTGAGAAATTAATTAAATTAGTTGAAAAAACGGACATTAGTGGACCTCTGCCAATTCTCTGGAATCAGTTGGAATCTCATTTACCTTCACTGCAACAGCAGCAGCTTGTGCAGGTGTTGGAATCGCAGTTCCTGGAAGTGGCACCGAAGCAGCTGACCACGCGATTGCATCTTTAAGCGCACTTGGCTTTGCACCGCCACCCAAATAGATTGCAAGCAAGATATCTCCAGCGCCTACTGGTGTGCCGACTGCCGCTTTCTCTGGTTCGCAGTGAATTACTTCATCAACAGATATCAAGATTGCGCCATCTTTACCAAGCGAACATAGAACTTGCTTAACGCCGCCTGAGATAATTTCTCGCGCAGCTTCAATCACATCATGAATTGTCTTTAGAGGTCGGCCAACAAGCTCTGCCAGTTCAAATTGATTTGGCTTTATTAAATCAGGTTGAATAGTTAGCGCTGCACGAAATTCTGGACCGCTTCCATCGATTGCAACGTATGCGCCACGATCACGAACAAATTGCGCCATATCTCGGTAAGTATTTACATCTGCACCAGGGTTTAAGCGGCCAGCTAAAACCACCCAAGCGCCTTTAAGTTGAAGGCCATCAAGCGTTTCTAAAACATCGTGAATGGTTTCTTTGTTCAAATTAAAACCCGGTTCATTTATCTTTGTAACCGTGCCATTAGCTTCTGTGATGGTGATATTGCTTCGGGTTATTCCTTCAGTCTTAATTACATGATGCGGAATTCGAGCGGCATTCAACTTCGTGCTAAACCAATGGCTTCCTAGTTCGCCACAAACTAAAACGGCGTGAGTCTCGGCGCCATATGCAGCTAGTGCGCGAGAGACATTTACTCCTTTACCGCCTGGATCGATTGCAGTTAAATCTCCGCGGTTTACGCCACCTGAAATCAACGAATCCAATGCGACCGTGCGGTCGATGGATGGGTTGGTAGTAACGGTAATGATCACTTTTGACCACATCCGCACATTTGAGGCATATGAGAATTGTGAACCTATATCTGGGAAAAATCTGGTTCTTTATGAACTTTTAACCGAGTTTCATAAGTTTTACACGCTTATATTTATATTACTCAGCAGTATCGCTTCGAAATGCCAGCCAAGCTCGGATATACCAATATCCGGTTATATAAGTAAGTGCTACTGCAACATATAACCAGCCGTATTTAAACCAATCGAGAAATGCTGGAAGTGGCAAGATAAACCAGCCCATTCCTAAATTCTGGCTTAGCGTTTTAATTTTCCCACCACGATTTGCGCTAATTACTCCCCCGCTAATAACTAAAGCACGGAAGAGAGTTATGCCAACTTCTCGAAATAAAATCGCGATCGTCGCCCACCACGGAAAACGATTTTGAAGCGATAGCGGAATCATTACTGATGCAATCATCAACTTATCTGCAACGGGATCTAAGAATTTCCCCATCTCGGTAATCTGTCCGCTACTTCTTGCCAGACGCCCATCAACAACATCGCTCATGGCGATGAAGAAGAAAATAACCCAACTAATTGATTGCCAGAGAGTTCCTTCTTGATAGAGCGCCCAGATTGCAGGTGGCAGTGCGATAATTCGTGCAACCGTAATCTGGTTTGGGGTAATTTTCATAGCGGTTTTGCAATCAGGTCAGCGCCGGCAGAATCAGTAATCACGGCCTTAACCCATTGGCCAAGTTTGAAGTTGGTCTCGCCTTCAAAACCTACCGTGCCGTCTACTTCAGGACCTTGGAATGCAGCGCGACCTTCTTGGATCTCTGGATCGTCAATAAGAACTTCGACCTCTGAACCGATTCGCAAAGTAGCGCGTTCAGAGACTGCGTTATCTGCAATAGTAGAGAGCGTTGCCACGCGTTCAGCAATTAAGTCTGAATCTAATTTATTTGGAAGTCGTAGCGCTTCGGTGCCATCTTCATCTGAATAGCCGAAGACTCCAACTGCATCAAGTCTTGCATCATCAACAAACTTGCAGAGGTCTTCAAAATCTGCTTCGGTTTCACCAGGAAATCCGACTATGAAATTGCTGCGAATTCCGGCATCTGGTGAGAGTGCGCGGATTTGGCTAATTAAATGTATGAACTCATCTGCACCACCAAATCTACGCATGGCACGTAGAACATCTTTCGCTGTGTGCTGGAAAGATAAATCGAAGTATGGCGCGACCTTCTCTTCTTCAATCATTGCCTGCAACAACGTTGGTCGCATTTCAGCAGGTTGTAAATAAGAAAGTCGGATTCGCTTGATCCCATCGATTTCAGCCAATTGCGGGATCAACTTCTCCATCAAACGTAAATCACCAAGATCTTTTCCGTAACTAGTGGTGTTCTCTGAAACTAGGAAAACTTCACTGACGCCGTTGTCGGCCAGCCATTTAGCTTCTTCGATTACTTCGTTTGGGTGGCGCGATACAAATGCACCACGGAATTGCGGAATGGCACAGAATGCACATCTTCGATCGCATCCAGATGCGATTTTCAGTGGCGCCCACGGGTCATTATTTAGGCGCTTACGCGCAAAGTCAGAAGTCCGCGCACGATCTGCAGGTGCAATTGGAAGAAGTTTGCGACGATCTTGAGGTGTATGTGGAGTTGGCTTATGGCCAGACAAGATATCTCCCAAGCGCGCAGAGATATCTTTGTAATCATCAAAAGATAAAATTCCATCTGCTTCAGGAAGTGCGTTTGCAAGTTCCTCGCCGTATCGCTCTGCCATACATCCGACTGCCACAACTGCCTTTGTAACACCATTTCCTTTTAAAGAATTAGCTTCGAGAAGAGAGTTGATTGAATCTTGTTTTGCGCTTTCAATAAACCCACAGGTATTTATAACTGCAACTTCTGCATTTGCAGCATCATCAACTAATTTCCATCCATCGGCTGCTAAGCGGCCGGCAAGTTCTTCTGAATCTACATCGTTACGAGCGCAGCCCATAGTGATGAGGGCTACGGTCTTCGGCATGGTTAAGAATTTACCCCATAACTGACGTTTACAACTTCACCATTGCCACCAAGAGGCGGAACTTCTTTGCCATTTACCGTGAGTTTGACCGCACCGGCATTACCAATACGCAAATTCACCGATTCAGTACTTGAGAATTGAAAAATCTGACCTTGGGTTGCACGACCAGAGTAGATAGTCACTCCCGCGGCATCGCTTACAAATAACCATGATGATCCCGCAGTAGCTTCTAGTTGAACTGATACTCCAGTACCTGATGAATATGAATTGGTCGAAGGTGCAGCAGATGGTGAAAGTTTTTCAGATGGTGAACTTGACGGAGTCGGTGAAGCGCTTGCCACTACTTTTGGACCTTCAGCGCTCTGTTTAAGGCTATTTATCGTTAATGAAATTCCAAAAAGTGCGACAATCCCGATAATTGAAATTGTAATTAATTGCTTCTGGGTAATTTTGCTCTTTTCAGGAATAGGAGGCATCGCATTATTTTCGACGAGCTGTTCATGAATTGCTCTCTTTGCCTGCGCATGCTCTTCATCAAAATCCGATAAGAATTCATCTTGGTTAATACCGAATGCTTTTGCGATATTTCTTAAATGTCCTCGTGCGTAGGTATCGCCACCAGCATTTTGAAAACGGTTCTCTTCAAACTCTTTTAATAATGTCGCACGAATATTGGTTCGATTACTTAGTTCATCAAGGGTAAGACCAGCGTCTTTACGCGCGTTGGCCAGGCGTTGACCTAATGTCATTAGCATCCCCTTGGAAAATTTTCTAGGAGAAGTTTAGAACGGGTGATTAGCAATCACCTAATACTTTTACTTGAATCACCCTCTAAGCACACCCTAGTCACCTATGGTGCTTAGGACATCATCGAGCTCTTCAGGCTTAACTAGCACTGCTCGCGCCTTCGAACCTTCGGATGGACCAACTATGCCACGCGATTCCATTAAATCCATTAATCGCCCGGCTTTGGCAAAACCAATTCGCAGTTTTCTTTGCAACATGGAAGTTGAGCCGATTTGAGTCGTAACAACTAAATGGACCGCTTGCAACAGTAGTTCAAGATCATCGCCAATTTCATTTATTTGATTCACTACAACTTTCTGAGCCGTGGTGACATCATCTCGGAAACGAGGTGCAAGTTGTTTACGAACATGTGCGACTACATCTGCAATTTCACGTTCAGATACATAAGCGCCTTGAATTCGAATAGGTCGCGATGCTCCCATCGGTACAAAGAGGCCATCACCTTGTCCAATAAGTTTCTCTGCTCCCGGCGAATCCAAAATCACACGGCTATCTGCAAGTGAAGAAGTTGCAAATGAAAGTCGCGAAGGGACGTTAGCTTTAATAAGTCCAGTAACCACATCCACTGATGGACGTTGAGTAGCAAGTACTAAGTGAATACCCGCAGATCGTGCGAGCTGCGTAATACGAACAACGCACTCTTCTACATCTTTAGCCGCGACCATCATCAAGTCTGCAAGCTCGTCGATAATGACTAATAGATATGGATATGGCTCCAGGATGCGATCACTTCCTGGAGGTGCGGCGACTTTGCCGGCGCGAACTGCTTTATTGAAATCATCAATATGGCGGAAGCCAAATGTTGCTAGATCTTCGTAACGTAAATCCATCTCGCGAACCACCCATTGCAACGCATCTGCTGCTTTCTTCGGGTTGGTGATAATTGGAGTAATTAAATGCGGAATGTTTTCGTATGCATTTAGCTCTACTCGCTTTGGATCAATCAGAATCATGCGAACTTCATCAGGGGTAGTACGCATCATGATTGAGGTAATCATTGAGTTGATCATCGATGATTTACCAGCACCAGTTGCACCTGCAACAAGTAAATGAGGCATCTTGGCTAAGTTGGCACAGATGTAATTACCTTCGACATCTTTACCTAACGCAACCAACATTGGATGCATATCTTGGCCAGCAACACTTGAGCGTAAAACATCGCCTAATGCGACGATTTCTCGATCGGTATTTGGAATTTCAATTCCGACAGCAGATTTACCTGGAATCGGTGACAAGATGCGAACTTCAGAAGATGCCACTGCGTAAGCAATATTCTTAGATAGCGCAGTGATTCGTTCAACTTTAACTGCGCTACCTAATTCGATTTCGTAGCGGGTAACTGTTGGACCACGCATAAAGCCGGTAACTTGTGCATCAATTTCAAACTCTGCAAATAGCTCAGTGAGTGCACTTACGATTGCATCGTTAGCTTTGCTCTTACCCTTTGCAGCAGGTCCGCTCTTCAGAAAATCTGGTGAAGGTAGAACATATTTGCTATCTGGCTGCAGCATCATCTGAACAGGACGCTTTGCAGGTGCAGTGGATGGATGCGCCTTTGGAATCTCTACCGTGAACTCTTCGTCGAACTCTTCCTCTGCTGGTTCTTCGTAATCGTCTTCGTCTACATCGTAATGCTCTGCAACTAGCGGTGTTTCAAATGGTTCGGACTCATAGATTTCATCATCTACTTCAGAGCGCTTAGGCGCCTTTGATTTCAACCAAATAAACGTGGATTTGATTCGAATGGCTACCTGAGAAAATGGCGTTGCCGTAACTACCAAAAGTCCAAAGCCGAAAATTAAAAGTAGAACTGGATATGTAAGAAGTGGCGTCAGAACTGCAATTAGCGGCTTAGTAACTCCGTAACCAATCCATCCTCCTCCATGGCGCATCGCGGTAGCACCAGTACCTTCGGATCCATTAAACATATGTGCAAGGCCTGTTGCGGAGACCAAAAGCGCGATAGTTCCGACAGTGATTCGTGCGGTTTCTTGTTTTTGATCTGGAGATCTAAAGAGTCTAAATGCAAAATAGAAAAGAACTAATGGCGCAATAATTCCAACGCGACCAAATCCGCCGTAAATAAATGAATAGATGGCATGGCCAACTACTGAATTTGAATGCATCCACGTTCCGGCGACCGCTGCTAGGCCGATAATTACCAGTAGTAACGCTGCCCCGTCACGTTGGTGCGCGCTATCTAAATCTTTCGCTGCGCGAGTTGTGAAGCGGATGGTGTTGCCAAGGCCCTTTGCGAAAGCAGACCAGATAGAGCCCAGGACGCTGAGCGCTGATTTGGAAGTTTTCTTTCGCTTTGCCACGACCCGAAAGCCTATATTAAAGAGGTGCTTATACCTCGATGACAAGCGGGATGATCATCGGTTTTCTTCGATGTTCTTGGCCAACCCAATTTCCAATTGTTTTACGGACAACTTGTGAAAGTTGATGAGTTCCATTTGTGCCTTGCGCCACGGCAGCTGCAAGCGCTTTTTCAATTCTATTTTTAACATCATCAAACATTGCAGGATCTTCATTAAACCCACGCGCATGAATATCAGGACCTGCAACGATGGTTCCTTTTTGTGCATCAATTACAACAACTACTGAGATAAATCCTTCTTCACCAAGAATACGACGATCTTTTAATGTGGTCTCGGTAATTTCACCAATTGATTGACTATCAACGTATACAAAACCACAAGGAACCGCTCCAGATACTTGAGCTTTACCTTCGATTAAATCAACCACCATTCCATTTTCTACAACTACGGTGTTCTTGCGATTAACACCGGTTTGAATTGCAAGTTCTGCATTTGCTTTCATGTGGCGCCATTCACCATGAACTGGCATGACATTCTTTGGTTTTACCAAGTTGTAGCAGTACAACAACTCTCCCGCTGCAGCATGTCCTGACACGTGAACCATCGCATTACCTTTATGGACAACTTTTGCACCCAGGCGTGTTAGTTCATTGATCACGCGAAATACTGGTGATTCATTACCTGGAATTAAGGACGAAGCTAAAACCACAGTATCGCCTTCACCAACCACGATTGAATGTTCGCCATATGCCATTCGAGAAAGCGCAGCTAATGGTTCTCCTTGGCTTCCGGTACAGATCAAAACAACGTTATCGCCATATTTATCTAAATCATCTTTTTCGATCTCGATATGCGCTGGAATATTTAAGTAACCCATCTTGGATGCAATATCCATGTTGCGCACCATAGAACGACCTATGAAACAGATTTTGCGATTATTCATTGCAGCAATATCGATAACTTGTTGAATTCGATGAACGTGAGATGCGAAAGATGCCACGATCACACGTCGGCGGGTATTTCCGATGATGCGATCAAGCGTTGGCAGAATCTCACGCTCAGAAGGGGTGAAACCTGGGACATCGGCATTGGTTGAATCAACTAGAAAAAGATCAACGCCTTCGCTACCTAAAGATGCGAAGCGAGTTAAATCTGTAATGCGACCGTCCAGTGGAAGCTGATCCATTTTGAAATCGCCAGTATGCAGAACAGTACCGGCGCCGCATTTGATCGCTAGCGCTAACGCATCTGGAATTGAGTGGTTGACCGCAACAGCCTCAACTTCGAAGCTACCAATCTTTACCTTTTCGCCATCGCGAATTTCGCGCATCAATCCGGTGATTCGATGTTCTTTTAACTTAGCTGCCGTTAGCGCAAGTGTTAGCGGAGATCCATAAACTGGAATATCTCCTCGTTCGCGTAATAGATATGGAACCGCACCAATATGATCTTCGTGTCCATGAGTTAAGAAAATTGCAGTTACATCGTCTAAGCGTTCACGGATGTAAGAGAAATCAGGCAGAATCAAATCAATTCCTGGCTGGCTCTCTTCTGGAAATAGAACTCCGACGTCAACGATTAGTAGCTCGCCGTCATATTCATAAACCATCATGTTGCGGCCGATTTCGCCAAGGCCACCGAGCGCGACTAATCGCAAGCCATCTTTAGATAATTTAGATGGTTCGCCTAAATTTGGGTGCGGGTGGTTACTCATTAAACATTTACACCGCCAGCACGAAGATCAAGTTTTAGCTGTTCGATCTGTGCAGCAGTGGCATCGACTAAAGGTAAACGGGTATGGCCGCCAGGAAGTCCCATTAAGTTAAGTGCAGCCTTGGTAAGAATCGCACCTTGGGTGCGGAATGTTCCGGTAAACACCGGCAATAGTTGTTGGTGAATTTCAAGCGCACGTGGCGCATTGCCAGCAAACCAAGCATCAAGCATTTCGCGAAGCTGTGCACCGACTGTATGGCCGCAGACGCTAACAAATCCAACTGCGCCAACTGAAAGTAAAGGTAGATTCAAAATATCGTCGCCTGAATAAACTGGAATTCCGCAGCGCTTAATTACCCAAGAGGTTGATGCCACATTCCCTTTGGCATCCTTTAGCGCGACGATATTTTTATGTTCCGCTAATTTAACAATGGTGTCCGGTTCGATTTCGACACCGGTGCGACCTGGAATGTCATAAATCATCACTGGGAGATCTACTGCATCAGCGATTGCGCGAAAGTGCGCTTCGATTCCGGCTTGTGGCGGTTTGTTGTAATAAGGAGTAACTACCAATAAACCATCTGCGCCAACTGATTGCGCATGCAACGCCTGTTCGACAGAGTGTGGAGTCTCATTATTGCCGGCGCCTGCGATGACCTTAACTTTGTTGCCAACCGTTGCTTTAACAACGCGAATCAGCTCATCTTTCTCATCATCATTTGTAGTTGGGGCTTCACCCGTCGTACCTGAAACTACGATTGCATCATGGCCAGTTGAGACTAAGTGCTTGGCTAAAGTTTCGACGCCCGCCCAATCAACAGAGAGATCGGCTTTAAATGGGGTCACCATCGCGGTGATTAATCGACCGAATGGCGCTGTTGTCATGTGTGAAGCCTACTTAAAGTTAAGGCGAAACGCGACCTGATTTATTAAATGCAGCATGTACTAGAGGCATCTTCTCTGCGAAGAAGGCTTCCATCTTCTCTCCCACCATCTCAATTTCACGTTGTGGGTAGCTTGGGAAATGCGAACCTTCTGCAGTCGTGCGAAGAGATAAGAAATTCATTAGTGCGCGTGCGTTCATAGTTACATACATTGATGAGTATGTAGCAACTGGAAGTGTTGCACGTGCAACTTCGCGGGCAATACCGGCATCTAGCATCTTTTGATAAGCATCGTATGCCGCGGTATACGCCTTCTTCATTTCAGAGACCATCAATTCATACTGTTCATCAGTGCCAGCTTCGAAGGTGTAATGGCCGGTCTTGCCAACTTGGATAAGTTTGCGATCTTTATTTGGAATATAGAAAACTGGTTTTAGTTCGCGGTAGCGACCTGATTCTTCGTTATAAGAGGCGATGCGATGGCGCATAAATTCGCGGAAGACAAAGATTGGTGCGCTGATAAAGAATGTGAAAGATGTATGTTCAAATGGAGATCCATGGCGTTCGCGTGCAAGGTAATTAATTAAACCTGCGCTCTTTTCTGGATCATCTTTAAGAGAGTCGATCGATTGTTCGCCTGCAGTTGATACGCGTGCTGCCCAAATCACATCTGCATCGCTGGCACTGCTTTTAACCAATTCGACGGTTACATCATCTCTATAAACAATCTCGCTCATGGCACAGACCTTATAGACTCATGTCCATGTCTTCGGTGAACCGCGCCACGTTAAGCAAGTCACTTAGCGTCTCTTTCGCGGTTGGCGCATACGGAACCGCCTTCGGCGCGGCTGCGGTCGCTGCAGGTTTTAGCGTTTGGCAGGCCTGCCTACTTAGCCTCTTAACCTTTACCGGCGCTTCACAGTTCGCGGTAATCGGCGTACTTGGCGCAGGTGGCACTGCACTCACCGGGATCGCAACTGCTTCCCTACTTGGAATGCGTAATGCAATCTATTCGATGATTATGAAACCAATCTTGAATTTACGTGGCGCTAAAAAATTAGTGGCTACACAGATAACAATTGATGAATCGGTTGCAGTCGCTACCGCTGAAGAAGTTCGCGGTTCAGAAGCGATGAAACATGGTTTCTGGTTAACTGGCGGCGGCGTCTATTTATTCTGGAATCTATTTACTTTACTTGGCGCGCTCGGCGCCGAAGCAATCGGCGATCCATCAGCTTGGGGCCTTGATGCCGCAGTGCCTGCTGCATTCCTTGCTTTAGTCTGGCCACGGCTAAAAGATAAAGATGATTATGTATTAGCGCTCGGTTCTGCCGCTTTGGCACTTGCGCTGACGCCAGTGATTGCCGCAGGGTTACCAATCATCGCAACTGCGCTGCTGGCAGTAGCTTTTGCGAGGTTTAAGCCATGAATAAGTTTTGGATCGCAACCATCGGCACCTCTGTCTTGGCATTCTTAATTAAATATTCGGGCACTTTGATTCCTTCGCGAGTACTAGAAAGCCAAGCGGTTAGACGAATTAATGCGCTGCTACCGATTGCAATGTTAAGTGCACTTGTTGCAGTACAAGCATTTGCCAACAAGAAGGAACTTGGAATAGATCATCGCGCAGCTGGAGTTGCCGCTGCAGCTATCGCGCTAAAACTAAAGGCCCCATTTCCGGTTGTAGTCGGAATCGCGGCCTTAGTTTCAGCACTAATAGTAAGAATTAACTAAATTAGCTTAAGCTCTTCTAACTTTTTACGAAGATCTGGATCTGAAGGTTCGGTCATATGAGTTCCATCAGAGAAAACCAATACTGGAATGCTCTTGGCGCCACCGTTGATTTCGATAACTTTCTCTGGCGCACCAGGAGTATTTTCAACATCAATGATGTCGTAAGCGACTCCGAGTTCGTCTAATAAACGCTTTGAACGGCGGCAATCACCGCACCAATCAGCAGAGTACATAGTTATTTCGCTCAAAGGAATTTCTCCAATCCAATTGTTAAACCAGGGTGTTTAATAATTTCGCGGCAGCCAAGTAATACACCTGGCATAAATCCAATTCGATCTAGCGAATCGTGGCGGATAGTTAAAGTTTCGCCGAGACCTCCAAATAGCACTTCTTGATGGGCAACTAGTCCGCGTAAACGGACAGAGTGAATTGGCACATCGCCAATCTTTGCTCCGCGTGCACCTTCAAGTCCGGTATTTGTGGCATCCGGTTGTTTCTGCATAGAACCACGTGCTTGGTTAATTAGCTCTGCAGTACGCGCTGCGGTACCTGATGGCGCATCAACTTTATTTGGGTGGTGAAGTTCGATGATTTCAACAGATTCAAAGTAAGGCGCTGCTTGCTTTGAAAATTCCATCATCAAAACTGCGCCAATTGCAAAATTAGGTGCGATAAATACGCCTACCTTTGGATGCGAAGCAAGCCATCCTTCGATCTGTGCAATACGTCCAGCATCAAAACCAGTTGTACCAACAACTGCATTAATGTCATTGCTGATTAAGAACTCTAAATTCTTCATGACATTCTCTGGGTTGGTGAAGTCAACTACAACATCTGCTCCAATGAGAGAATCTAAAGAGTCGCCCATATCAACTGCTGCGTGAAGTTCGGTGTCATGTGCAGCATTTACTGCCTTCACAACTTCAGAGCCCATCCGGCCCTTTGCGCCAAGTACGCCAACTTTAATCATCGAAGCGCCTCCTCGAATTTACTCTGATCTGCTTTCGGTCCTGCAAGGCCAAGGGTAAGCGGTCTTATAAAGAATTCGCGCGCAATTTCTTCTACTTGATCTTTAGTCACGGTAAGTAAATCAGCCATCATCTCATCAGGGCTCTTGGCGTAGCCATCCCAGATTTCTGAGCTACCGATTCGATCCATGCGATAAGCAGAATCTTCACCGGCAAGTAATACACCCGCGCGTACCGCGTTCTTGCCACGATTAAATTCTTCATCGGTAATTCCATTATCAGCAACATCCTGCAGAATTTCGCGAGCAATCTTTACAACTTCTAAAGCTTTATCGGGTGCGCAACCTGCGTAAATTGCAAAGTAACCGCTACCGACATAACGACGCACCAGACCATCAATGCTATAGACCAAGCCACGCTTTTCGCGGATTTCTTGGAATAAACGCGATGACATACCGCTACCAATTGCAATTGTTAAAACTTTTAGCGCAGTTGAACGTGAATCATTTCGACCAACGCCTTCAAGACCTAGAAATAGATTGGTCTGCTCGAATTGGCCCTCATGAAGTTTTACCTTTGCCGTTGGCTTTGGAGTAAAAGGGCTGTAATCGCGAGTTTTAACTGGTGAAGAACCAGCCAAGAATTTGTCGCGTTCTAGATTTTGTTTAACTAAATCTACAAAGTGGCCGTGGTTGATATTACCGGCAGCTGAAACGACCATCGCTTCTGGTTTGTAATGGCTCTTGTAATAATTAAAAATTTGATCACGAGTAATCGCGTTCATTGATTCCTTAGTGCCAAGAATTGATACACCTAGAGGATGATCGCCCCAAAAGGCAGTTCCGAATGCCTCTTCTGCGCAATCCTGAGGGTCATCATCGCGCATCGCCATTTCCTGAAAGACCACATTTCTTTCAGTTTCGAACTCTTCATTGGTAACTACTGCACTGGTGATGACATCACTTAATACATCAACTGCAAGTGGCAAGTCTTCATCTACCACTTTTGCATAGAAGCTGGTGAATTCATTGGTGGTGTACGCATTAATTCCACCACCTAGATTTTCAATAGATGATGAGATCTCTTGTGAGGTACGGCGCGCAGTTCCTTTAAATAAAACATGCTCTAAAAAGTGAGAGGCACCAGCTTCTGCTGGCGCCTCATCACGTGAACCTATATTTACAAAGTAACCTACTG
>CAZPQX010000013.1:0-12306 GCA_964589445.1 uncultured Candidatus Saccharibacteria bacterium
TTTCCGCTGCGGCCGATTATTTTGCCCATATCGTCTGGGTGCACATCAAGTCCCAAAAGGACCCCCATTTCATCAACAGTTCTTGTTATTTTTACAGATTCAGGGTTGTCTACTAATCCTCTAACAACAAAATCCAAAAATTTCGCGTCGTTTTCCATTTCAGTTTACAAATAATTTATAATCGCACCCTTTTGCCGCGAGGCACTGGGCTCATCTAATTATATTACAGCCAATCTGTTTATTCAATTAAGATGTTGCTTCAGGGGCAACTTCAGCTGCTACTTCTTCTGCAGGAGCCTCTTGTTCAGCTGGAGCTTCTGGAGCTGACTCTTCTTTTACCTCTTCTGCCTTAGCTTCTTCTGTTTTTGTTTCTATTGGAGCAGCAGCCACTTCTTCTTTCTTAGGAGCAGACTTCTTTGGGAGTTTATTTATTTTTTTACCATCTATGACCTTCTTGTCTACCAAAAGGTTGTGTACTGTGTCAGAAACTTTAGCGCCTTTTGACATAAGGTCTTTTATCCTGTCTGTCTTGAAGTTTGAGCTGTCAGCATTTCTCATGTCCAAACTACCTAGGATTTCTAGGAATTTACCGCTTTTTGGGCCGTTTTTAGAATCAGTCAAAACAAGCCTAAAAACAGGCTCGTGCTTTCTTCCAACTCTCTGAAGTCTTATCATTAACATTGCTCAGAAATCCTAACAAAAAGGCCGTAATTAGTCAAATTTCCTATTTAAAAGGTTCATTCATTGCCCCCAGCTTGTCTCTCAGATCATTAAGCTCTCCATATCTTTCATGATTTGGGTTACCTTCTATTTCCACAATAGATCTTTCTAAAGCCTCTTTTTCTAACCTTCTCATTTCAGCAAATTGGGCCTCCTTATCACCTGTCATATTTTCTGGACCTGGGACTGCCATATGTTTACCCCCATAATTTGGTCTCCCTTCTTCTTTTTTTGGTTTTCCAAACAATCCTTCTAAAATTCTCATATTTTTTAAATTAAATTCTAATACCAACATTGTACAACATTTATTTCATTTATCATGAAGTTTTCCACTTAAATCTCAGCAGCTTTTTTCTCTGGTGCTAAAATATGTTTATAAATGTCCATTATTCAGAATAAGGAAGAGTTATCCACAAACCCATTAAGGAAAGCCGGCCTCGAAATACTCGAAGCTGGTCTTTTGGCTGTCCAAACGACCAAGATAATAGAAAGCAAAATAAAAATAAAAGAGGGTCATATTTTTTGTATAAACGAAAGCTGCCTTGATCTCACGATGTACAAAAGAGTCTTTTTTATAGGCATAGGCAAATGTGCCTTCGACGGCGCGAGCGTGATCGAAAATGTGCTGGGCAAATTCTTGACCCAAGGCATAGTCATCGATGTGAAGGGTGGTGTTCTCAAAAAAATGAAGTCTATGGTGGGCACTCACCCCTACCCATCCGAAGTAAACATAAAAGCAGCTGAAGAAATAGTAAAAATGCTCAAAGATTTGACCGAGCAAGACCTAGTCCTCACTCTTATTTCTGGCGGCGGCTCTTCTCTCTTTTGTCTACCCAACGATCGCGATTGTGAAAACCTCATAAACATCACCAAAGACCTTACTTCCAAGGGTGCCGACATCTTAGAGCTCAACACAGTCCGCAAACACCTCTCCGAAGTCCAAGGTGGCGGCCTCGCCAAGCTGTGCTTCCCTAGCCATGTCATTTCCCTCATCTTCTCCGATGTTTTAGGCAATGACCTAGAGTTCATCGCCTCCGGCCCCACCGTCATGGATCAAACTTCCATTTCTGACGCTCAAAAAGTTTTAGAAAAGTTTGGTTTAGATCAAAAATACGCAAGTCTCGAATTCACCGAAACCCCCAAAGATGAAAAGTACTTCAAACATGTTTACAACACTCTCCTTTGCACAAATATGGATGCGCTTATGGCGATGAAAGAAAAGGCGGTGAGCTTGGGGTTCGATACTCTTATCATGGACGAATCTCTTTCTGGCGAAGCCAAAGAAGTCGGCAAAAAATTGGCACAAAAAGAACACACGCCAAACACTTGTCTACTTTTTGGTGGTGAGAGTACTGTCAAAGTGAGTGCAAATAGCGGCGTGGGAGGCAGGAACCAAGAAGTTGCTCTCTCTGCCCTGCCTCTTGTTTGCGAAAATTCTCTCATCATCGCGGCTTCCTCCGACGGCTACGACAACACTCCCGCAGCCGGCGCCCTCGCAGACCAAGAGCTTTTTAAAAAAAGCAAAACACTAAATATTATTCCCGAACATTTTTTAGAGAGGAACGACAGCTTCAATTTCTTCAAGGCAGCAGGTGGCGCCATATCAACAGGTAGGCTCGGGAGTAATGTTTCAGATTTGTTTATAATACTTAACAAGTGATTTCATTTTTTTATTTGTATCAATTCGTTAATAAATTCGTTATTTCGTATTAAAAATTATGCAAGACAAAAACACAAAATTTATATTATGGTTTGACCAGGTAGGTATAGCAGACGTCACCCTTGTGGGAGGCAAAAACGCATCTCTCGGCGAGATGTACACTACTCTAGTACCCAAAGGCATCAGGATACCCAACGGCTTTGCGGTCACTGCTTACGCTTACAAATATTTCATCGAAAAGGCAGGCCTCCTCTCTTTTATCGAAGAGACTCTCAAAGATCTAAATACTGAAGACGTCAAAAATCTACAAAAAATCGGTAAGGCCATAAGAGAAAAGATAGTCAAAGCAGAGTTGCCTCCAGAGCTCAAAGAAGAAATAAAAACAGCTTACAAAAATCTTTCCCTCGCTTACAAAATGGATGAAGCCGACACAGCAGTGAGGTCTAGTGCCACCGCCGAAGACTTGCCCGGCGCTTCTTTTGCCGGAGAGCACGAGACATATCTAAATGTCGTTGGTTATGAAAATGTGATTCAGGCTACCAAAGAAGCGATGGCTTCTTTGTGGAACGACAGAGCCATTTCTTATCGTGTCGACAAAGGCTTCAATCACTTCGATGTGGCGCTCTCAGTCGGTGTCCAAAAAATGGTGAGGTCCGACAAAGGCTCATCTGGCGTGATGTTTACTCTCGACACCGAAAGCGGCTTCAAAGGAGTCGTCGAGATAGACGCTTCTTGGGGTTTGGGTGAAATGGTAGTGCAAGGCAAAGTGACACCAGACTCTTATTTGGTTTTCAAGCCAACTTTAAACCAAGGGTTTTCTCCTCTCATCAAAAAGACCATTGGCAGCAAAGAAAACAAAATGATTTACGTGACTTCTGGCAAGGATTCTCTTTCTGCTACCAAAGCGATCAAAGAAGTTGATGTCGAAAAAAGTGACAGAGAAAAGTTTGTTCTCTCAAACGACGAGATACTCACCTTAGCAAGGTGGGCAGTAGAGATAGAAAACCATTATTCAGAAAGAGCTGGCAAACCTACTCCTATGGACATGGAATGGGCCAAAGACGGCATCACAGGTGAGCTTTTCATCGTCCAAGCGAGACCCGAGACTGTGCAAGCGGGTCGCGATCATCTCACTATCACCGAGTACTCGATGAAGACCAGCCTAAAGCCTATTGTCGAAGGTATAGCAGTTGGCACCAAGATAGCTAGCGGCAAAGCTCGCATCATAAATGATGTCAAAAAGCTCAGCGAATTCGAAGAAGGTGAAATACTAGTGACCGAGATCACTGACCCCGACTGGGAACCTATCATGAAAATGGCTTCAGCCATCATCACCGAAAAGGGCGGCAGGACTAGCCACGCTGCTATCGTTTCCCGCGAGCTCGGCATCCCCGCTGTCATAGGCACTGGCGACGCTCTTTCTAAACTCAAAACAGGAGATTTGATCACAGTAGATACTTCGAGCGGTACTGTGGGGCTTGTGTATGAAGGCAAACTTGAGTGGCAAGAAAAGGTCCATGATGTTTCTTCTGTCCCCGAGACTCGCACCAAAGTTTGTATGAACATCGGCAGCCCAGAAAGCGCTTTCATGTATTCTTTTATCCCTAACAAAGGCGTAGGGCTTGCGAGAGAAGAGTTCATTATAGCTTCTGGTATCCGTGTCCACCCAAATGCACTTCTCGACTTCGACAAACTCGACACTGCTCTCAAAAACAAAATCGAAAAAGTGACTGTAGGCTACGAAGACAAAATACAATTTTATATCGACAAACTCGCCGAAGGTATCGGTCAGATAGGCTCAGCCTTTTGGCCAAATGATGTGGTGGTCAGGTTTAGCGACTTCAAGACCAACGAATACGCTACCCTTCTCGGTGGCAGTGCTTACGAACCAAAAGAAGAAAACCCAATGCTCGGTTGGCGTGGTGCTTCTCGCTATCATGACCCCAAGTTTGCAGAGAGCTTCAAACTCGAATGCAGAGCAATAAAGAAAATCAGAAACGAGTTTGGTCTCAAAAACATAGTACCGATGATCCCATTTTGCAGGACTCCCGAAGAAGGCAAAAAAGTTTTGGAAATAATGGAAAGTGAAGGCTTGAGGCGTGGCGAAGACGGGCTCAAAGTGTATGTGATGTGTGAGATACCGACCAATGTGCTCAGGGCAGACGAATTCCTCGACATCTTCGACGGCTTTTCAATTGGGTCAAACGACCTCGCTCAGCTTACTCTCGGGCTCGACCGTGACTCAGGCATTGTGGCTCATATCTCCAACGAAAACGACCCCGCAGTCAAAACTCTAGTCTCAATGGCGATTCAAAAGTGTCGCGAGCGAGGCAAATACATCGGCTTCTGTGGTCAGGCTCCGAGCGACTACCCTGACTTCCTCCGCTTCTTGATACAAAACAAAATAGAGTCAGTTTCCTTGAACCCCGACTCAGTCATCCCCATGCTCACCGCCATCGCCGAAGAAGAAGCAAGGCAAAATTAAGATAAAAATTGAAATGAAAATATTATTCTTATACAAAGAGGATTGGGAGAAGGATTATATCGCGGGTAAGCTGACTAATAGTAATTTACAATTAACTTTTGCTAAAAGTTTGGACGAGGTTGCTTCAGATGTTTTGGCTTCAGTAGAGGTACTTTCACTCTTTGTTTCTCATGAGTGCAAAGAGGCTGAACTTGCTAAATTGCCAAACCTCAAACTCATCGCGGCGCGCTCGACTGGCTTTGATTATGTCGATATCCCACTTGCTCGAAGCCGTGGAGTCGAAGTGGTCTATGTCCCCTCTTATGGCGAAAGCACAGTCGCCGAGTTTGCTTTTGCTCTCCTCCTCTCTCTTTCTAGGAAAGTTCCAGAGGCTCACAAACAAGTGACCGAGACAGGCTCCTTCCTGCAAGAAAACCTGAGAGGTTTTGACCTTTGTGGCAAAACTATCGGCATCATCGGCACCGGCCGCATCGGCTGTAACATGATAAAAATGGCAAAAGGTTTCAATATGAATGTAGTCGCTTACGATGCTTTCCCGAAGCAAGGGCTTGATCAGGAGCTCGGCTTCCGCTACGCCGGGTTCGAAGAAACGCTTTCTGTTTCGGATGTCGTGAGTCTCCATGCGCCTCTTATGGAAAGCACAAAGCATATGATAAACGACGGCAGCATTTACCACATCAAACGTGGAGCTGTGCTCATCAACACAGCGCGCGGCGGCCTAGTGCAAACAAGTAGCCTTATCAAAGCACTTGAAGAAGGCATTATTTCCGCAGCTGGGCTCGATGTTTTGGAAGAAGAAGGCGACATGCAAGATGAGATGAAAATATTGTCAGGGGATAGTACCAAGATTGATGAACTCAAAAATGTCCTCGCCAACAACTACCTTATCAACCACCCTCGTGTCATCGTCACACCGCACATCGCTTACAATTCAAACGAAGCTGTAGAGAGGATACTCGACACCACAGTAGATAACATAAATTCATTCATAAACGGACAAGTCAAAAACAGAGTGCCTTAAGAAAGGAGGTTGCAATGGAGTTAGAGTAACCAAAAAGGTCCGCCGTACGGCGGACCTTTTGCTATTTGTATTTTCTGAGTGTAATCCAGCTAGGTATTTTCTGAGGAAAGCCTTGAACCAAAGAACGAACATTGACCACTCTCAAGGATAGAGGTGCTTTTCGAAGAATATACCTAGCAGGATTAAACTACTTTTTAAGTGTCGCGCTATACCGTCTCCACCAAAATCATATTTGCTTCCATTGGAGAATTTTTCTCATCTTTTCCGTGCTCTCCGGCTACTATGATCACTTTGTCTCCTGCCTTTGCGATTTCTTTTTCAATACAAATCTTTCTTACCATATCAACTGCATCGTCGACACTCTTAGGGTCTTTGTGATGGAGTGGCATACATCCAAAAGAAAGGCAGAGCTGGTTTATTGTTTTTTCTTCAGATGAAATTGAGAATATAGGCATTTGTGGCTTGTGTCTCGAGACCATCCTAGCTGTAAAGCCACTGTGAGTCAGAGCGATTATCGCCTTAGCACCCACATCGTGCGCTGTCTTTACCACAGAGCCTGTGATGGAGTCAGTGACAGCTGTATTGCCTTTGCCTAGACCGTGGACTATTTCTCTTTCTGGATAATTAGCCTCTACTTCTTTTGCAACTCTCGACATCATCCTCACCGCTTCTTTAGGGTAGCCACCGAGAGTTGTCTCTTCTGAGAGCATTATCGCATCAGTACCGTCGAGGATGGCGTTTGCGACATCAGAAACTTCAGCTCTAGTAGGCACAGGGCTGTTTATCATTGATTCGAGCATTTGTGTCGCTGTGATCACTGGCTTGCCTGCTGCGATACATTTTTGGATCATCATCTTTTGAGCGAAAGGTACTTTTTCTGCTGGTATTTCGATTGCCAAGTCCCCTCTCGCCACCATGATTCCATCTGCCTTTTCTAATACTTCATCAATATTTTTTATTGCTTGAGGAGTTTCTATCTTTGCGATTATTTTTGCTTCTGAGCCGTTTTCTTTGAGTATCTTCCTAAGCTCGTCTATATCTTCAGGTCTTCTAACGAAAGAAAGAGCGAAAAAGTCTACATTATGTTTGATACCAAACATCAAATCTTTTCTATCCTTTTCGGTGAGGCAGCTGATAGAAAGGTCAGAGTCTGGGAGGTTTACTCCTCTCTTGCCTTTTATGTCACCTCCTATCAAAACTTTTGTAAGTACTTCGTTACCGTTCACCTCGACTACTTCAAGCTTCTTTTTACCATCGTGGAGGAAGATGATATGACCCGGAGCCACTTCTTGAGGAAGGTGTGGGTAGTTTATAGAAACTCGTGTTTCGTCACCTTCTATCTCGTCTATCGTGAGTGTGAAGTGCTGACCTTCTTTGAGTGTGATCGATTCTGTTTTGAAATTACCAATTCTTATTTTTGGTCCCGCGAGGTCCTGGAGGATACCTGCCTTCAAACCAGTCTTTTCCATAGCCGCTCTCAAATTTTTGACTCTAGCTTCGTGCTCTTCAAAATCTCCGTGACTGAAGTTGAGTCTCATGATATTCATGCCGGCTTCGAGGAGTCCCTCAAGCATTTCTTGTGATTCCGTAGCTGGTCCTATGGTGCAAACTATTTTTGTTTTCTTTGTCATGTTATTTAGTGAATTCTTTCTTAATATTAAAAATTATTCAAATAAAGAGAGTACAGATTATTACATAAAAAAAGCCTATATACAATCTGTATTAAGAAATGTCCCCACCCAAGACCGGAGTCTGGGCAGGGACAACCTCGTAGGATTTAGGCGAACGCGGCTTTTTGCAAAATTGCTCGTCTCAACGCGTCTGGGACGACGAGGCATTGCCTCGTAGAAAGTGTTATCTCCACCTGACGCCTCGCGCACTCGATTACCTCGAGCATCGGCCTGTTTGCATTGATGTCGATTAAATCAGTTGCCGGCTTCAACCATTCCAGTACCGGCGGGCCGTATTTGTGATAGTCCGCTAGTCTTTTTTCTGCCGCAATGTCGTCTGGGCGACCCCTCTCCTTCATTCGGCGTATTGCAACTTCATCATCCACACGAAGATGGATGGTTGTGATAGCAGTACCCATCGCGGAAAGAAGCTGCCAAACGACATCACACTGGATTTTTGACCTCAGCGTGTCAATCATTCCCACACCACTTACTCCCCGCAGCTTCCTGATCAGGAGCCGGCACATCAGGTCATCTGGAGCGAGGTTTGACTCCTGGATGAATCCAGTATGCGCATTCTCCTCAAGTAGACCTCTGGTACTAATGACAGCACCAAATTCCTCCAGAGACTTAATCACGGTACCCTTACCGGAGCCCGGGGCCCCGATGAAAATAAAAGCATGATCCAAAGACAAAACAAACCTCCAACGAGTGAAAGTAACTTCCTTAAGCAATGTTAAACTTAGTTTTTTACTAAGTCAAATCAAAAGGCCCAGGTTTCCCCAGGCCCCCAAATCAGCACTTTTTCATTGTGCCATCGTCGTTACCAAAGTTTTCCTCGATCCAATCGAGGACAGGGTCTTCCTCTTCAACTAGAAGTAGCATATCCGCTAAAATTTATACTAAAAATATTCTTCTAAGTCAATTATTGCTGAGTGCCCACTTTCTTTATTTCTTTATTGATTATTTTATTACCATTCTCAAGTTCGTATACATGCACTTCCCCAGTTTCGAGTTCTACATCAGCTACTTGTATCTCGTCTAGGTTTTCTAGGTGTTTTATAAGGGCTCTTATTGTGTTTCCATGTGCTACTATCAGTACATTTTCACCTTTTTCCAAATCTTTTTTTATATTTTCTTCGAAGTAAGGTACTACTCTGGCGTGTACATCCTTGAGAGTTTCTCCTTCTGGTATTGGTGTGTCCCAACCTCTCCTGATTTTTTTAAATTCTTCTTCTCCAACCTCCTCTTTTATTTCCCATTTGTTTTTACCTGTATGGATTCCATAATGTCTTTCGTTTAGTGCTTTGTGAGGTGTGTGAGGCAAGTGTTGCTTACCAGAAGCTTCTTTTATTCCCTCAAATGTTTGATGAGTTCTTTTTAGTTCAGAAGTATAAACTTTATGTATATCTTCTTCTTTTAGAAATTCTCCTACAGATCTAGCTTCTTTTTCTCCTTCTTCATCCAAATTTACATCCGTCCAACCAGTCCAAAGACCAAGTTTATTCCACTCACTTTTTCCATGTCTAACTAAAAATAGTTTTGCCATTTTATTTGATTATTTAAATGCTTTCTTACCAGGGTAAACCGCGTTTTTGCCCAAACTTTCTTCAATTCGGAGGAGCTGATTGTATTTTGCCATACGGTCGCTTCTTGAGAGTGAGCCAGTCTTTATCTGTCCAGTAGCGAGGCCGACAGCGAAGTCTGCGATAGTCGAGTCTTCTGTCTCTCCTGATCGGTGAGAAATGATAGAAGTGTATTTCGCTTTCTCAGCCATTTTCACAGCAGCGATAGTTTCGGAGACTGTGCCTATCTGGTTGAGTTTGATAAGGATAGAATTTGATATATTTTCTTTTATTCCCCTTTCAAGTCTGGAGATATTTGTGACGAAGAGGTCGTCACCCACTATTTGGATTTTTCTTTGTCCCGCCGTAGCTTTATGCGAAGGAGGATTACCAAGTCTCTTTGTGAATTCCGCGTAGCCTTCCCAGTCATCTTCGGCGAGTCCGTCTTCGATTGAGATTATAGGGTACTTTGCTACCCAAGCCTCGTACATGTCTATCAATTCTTTTGAAGAAAGAGTTTTGCCTTCTATTTCTAGGTGGTAGCTGCCTCTCTGCCCCGCCGAAGCTTCATGCGAAGTGGGAGCTTTATAAAACTCAGTAGCTGCGACATCAAGCGCTATGCAAATATCTTTGCCTGGGGCATAACCTGCCTTTTGTATCGCCTCCATCACAAGCTCTAGAGCCGCTTCGTTGTTTCCAAGTTTTGGTGCGAAGCCTCCTTCGTCCCCTACTGTTGTCGCCATTCCTTTTTCAGAAAGTATCTTTTTGAGTGCGTGGAAAACTTCAGCTCCCCATCTTAGGGCTTCACTAAACTTCTTTGCGCCCACAGGCACTATCATAAACTCTTGTATGTCAGTCGAGCCCGCAGCGTGAGCACCTCCGTTCATTATGTTCATGAGGGGTACTGGCAAAACCATACCCTTAGTTTTGCTTATCTTGTTGAAATATTTATAAACAGGCATTTTCTGAGCTGCTGCGCTAGCTCTTGCAAAGGCGAGTGAGACACCCAAGATAGCGTTTGCCCCTAGCTTGCCTTTGTTTGGCGTACCGTCGAGTTCGATCAAAAACTTATCAAGTGAAGCCTGATCAAAGCTTTTACCCTTTATCTTGGCAGAAATAATTTTGTTTACGTTGTTTACTGCTTTAGAGACTCCCTTACCGCTGTATCTTTTTTTATCTCCGTCCCTCAGCTCTACTGCTTCGTGGCTACCAGTTGATGCGCCGCTCGGTACCGCTGCCCTGCCAAATGCGTCTACTGAAGATGTCCCTTTTAGCCAAACATCTACCTCAATAGTAGGATTTCCTCTCGAGTCCAATATCTCCCTTCCCAAAATGTTTTTTATTTTTTGCATTGTGATTTAGCCAAACTTTTAATATTTTTGTTTAACGAACTGATATTACTACATTTGGGAGAAATGTGAAAATGCGAAAGGGCTGGGTCTCAGGGACCCACGCCCTCTTTACTACTTCAGCCAAGTTCTTCTCCGCGCCACATCTCGGATGTGGTCAGAGTGGGCACTAAACCCACGTTTCCGAGCTGCAATGAGCAAGCCCACTATCACCCCGAAGGGTGATACTAGGATGATGATACCTAGCATCGCGACCTCCTAATCAAAAAATACCATATATTTTTTAAAAAGGAAAAATATCAGCTCCGCAAGACCTTTTTAGAAATTTTGAAAATGTTTAACTTGTGGTCACAAATAAATTTGCTGACGCAAATTTTTCTTAACGCTGTGGCCAGGAATAATTTGTTCGTCGTCACTCACAAATTTTCCCGGCCCGGACTCGGCTGTTTTTTCTGCTGAAAAAACATGCCTCCGTCTCGCACAGCTAAAAAATCTGCGCAAGTAGCAGATTTTTCTTAACGCTGTGCGCGTGCCAGGGATCGAACCTGGGACCCCACGAGTATCAGTCGAGTGCTCTACCAGCTGAGCTACACGCGCGCCAATTTTGTTTACCGCAGGTAATTACAAAATTGAGCGTCCCACCGAAGTTCCGCTTTGCGGGACGAAGGAGGACGAACCTCCAAAATATACCAGAAAACCAGAAAAAGAAAAACCGCTCCGAGAGTCATGCATGCGGGTATTGCATGATCTCGGAGCGGGAGCTGCCGCTTCACAGCCTTCTTCAGCGGCGCTCAAACCGCAGGTCCTGCTCATTAAGGTGGGATTTCATCTCCCGTCTTTCTTTCTCGACTGATTTGCTAACCCTCCAGATTATGAGGGCTGCAATAATTGGCACGAGCGTTGATGCCGCTAATATTAAAAAAGCTACCAAGAAGTTTTTTGGCATATCTAACCCTAATTAGAGCACGGTCACTAATAAAAGCAAGTTGGATTATGATTTATTTATACAAAGAAAAACCGCTCCGAGAGTCATGCATGCGGGTATTGCATGATCTCGGAGCGGGAGCTGCCGCCTTCCACAGCTATCGGCGGGGCTCAATACTGCCGTGGATCGTAGTATCTCTGTTGCCAATCCCCGATGGGGGGTCCCCCAAACCTTCTGTCCGAGATTTGCATCTCTCGCCTCTCTTTCCTCTCGGTTGCTTTTGTTGCCCTTTCGGCAATTAAGCCGAGAAGAAAAATGATGGCAGAAAAACCCCCTGTGATCCAGCCCAAAGTGTTGACGACGGAACTCTCAAAAGAGTGTCCGTCCCAAGAAGTGGGGTCGAGGTTGCCCGACATCAAAGCTGATGCCAGGAAGGTGACCATTGAGATCACCAAAAAAGTTTTTGCAAACAACTTGAAAACGTCAGGCATATCTACCCCTAATTATATCACACTCACAAATAAAAGCAAGTTAAGAAATTCATGAAATTGTGGAAAACACAAACAACAAAAAACCGCCCGGTTGGGCGATTTTTTGTTTGCTATTTTGGTATCCTTTGTTTTGTTCCGTTCCTACTTGTCTTTCCAAGCTGTCAAAGAGTTTTGGTATCTCTCAAACCATTATGCACGCAATTGCTGTGCACAATAACGACTCTTTCAGTCGTCCAGACGTAACGCCTGGACGACATTGTTCACCTTGAAATATTCCACGAGCAGCTTCCGCTACCCGTGCCTTGTTACGACTTACTCCCTGTCACCGAGCTTACCGTGAATCATCTTGCGATGATCTTCGGGTTCTCCCGGCTCCCTTGAGTTGACGGGCGGTGAGTACAAGACTTGAGAACGTATTCA
>CAZPQX010000014.1:0-10159 GCA_964589445.1 uncultured Candidatus Saccharibacteria bacterium
CACCGACGGCAACGCACCGCCGGCGCACCCGAGGGAGGAGGTCTCGGGCAATCAGGAGAACGAAGATGGTCATCACGTCACACCGCCTGCCGCTGGCCGGCGTCGTCATCGACCGACGACCTGCCGGGCAACTCCTGCAACATCACATTGAGCTCGCGACGCAGCCCCTCGGCGTAGGCCAGCGCCTCGACGGCCCACTGCTCACGCATTTCGGTGTGCCGGCGCACGGTCTCTGGCCGGCCGCCCCGGGTAGCCTGCGGCGGGGCGAGATGTGCGGCCGACATCGGATCGAGGCGAGAAGTCATGTGCACGATGCCCCGCTACGCCGCCGGCTCGCGGGCCGCCTCGTCACACGGCGGCGGCCCGTCTGGTACACCGCGGTCCCGGTAGCCGTCTTCCAGGTGCGGTACTGCCGCTGCGGCGCTATGTGCGTTCGATTCGATGGGATAGAGGTCGGGGCGCAACTCGTGCCGGGTAACGCGGCCGCCGGTCGCGGCTTCGACCGCAAGTACCCGCTCCGCCGGGACTTTCGAACGCAGCCACTGCGCTACCGCCGACTGCGTAACGCCCAAGTGTTTGCCCAAGGCCGCCTGCGTGACCTTGTGCTCGGATAGGTAATCGGAGAGATTCATGGCGACAAGTATAAGCACTGCTTCTCCGCCTCGTCAACAGCAGTGCTTTTTGACGGGCAATGCGCGCTGCATAAGCATTGCTCCTATGAGTCCAATCCGCAGAAAGATTACCGACGACGACCTGAAGGCCGCAGCTCGACTGCGACTTGTGTGGGACGCGAAGAAGGATTCCCTCGGCCTAAACCAGGAAACCGCGGGGGACGCGATCGGCGTAAGTCAGAGTGCGTTCAGCCAATACCTTCGCGGAAAGGCCGCCATCGGTTTTGAAGCCGCCGTGCGCCTCGCAGCACTGTTGAAGGTGCACGTAAGCGCGATCCGCCCAGAGATTGCCGATGTCGTGGATCAGGCCGCCGGCGGGATGCGCCTCGACGAAATCATCTGGCAGCTCCCGGTCGAAAGCCAGCAACTCCAACTCGACCTGCTTAGCTACAATCTCGAGCGCGCGGAAGGATTCATCGCGACCGACAAGATGACCAGCTACGTGAAATTCATCGCCGAGCTGAAGCGCGACATGGATGCCCGCCGCCGGGAGCCGCCGAATGAGGAATTGCCGCCAGAGTAGCCTTGCAGCCGCACTGGTTGTCGCGTCTACAGTCGGAACCGCAGCGATGGCCGCGGAACGACCTGAAGGGTGGACCGTCCGGATCTCGCGATCGAAGATGGACGACCAGGATCGTTGGTTTGCCATTGCGTTCGCCAGTCAGCCAGTCGAAGGCCGTGGACAGCGGCCACCTTCCATATCGCTGCGTTGCCAGAACGGCAAAACTGAACTGTTTGCCGACTCCACCCTGATTCTGGATTCGCTGCGTTCCTCGGCGTCAATCCGGATTCGCTTCGACGAACAGCCTGCGGAGCGGGCGACTGGCAGTCTGTCCACCGATCACCAAGCGTTCTTCTTCCGGGAAGCTCACAAGTGGGTGCCGCGGCTATCGGCCGCGAAACGCGTTCTCGTCGAGTTTGATCCCTACAACCGCGCGCCGGTCGTCGCCGAGTTCACGGTCACGGGCCTCGAGCAGCACTCGGACGCGATCAGCAAGCACTGCGGCGTCCGTCTCCCAGATCGAGCACCCGCCAGCGCAGAGGCCGCACCGAAAGCCGAGTAATATAAGCAGTGCTGTTGACATGATATAGCAGCAGTGCTACTTTTGCCCCCGTCATCACGACGGAGGCAGCATGTCCCATCCCGGCATCACCCCCCGCGTACGCCTGAAGCGGGACGTCCACGTCCTCGAACACCCGACCGGGCTGTGCGTGCGTCTGCACAGCGACGCCGCGCCTGTCCTGACCGCGTGGCAGATCGCCACCTGGTTCCCCTGCCGCAGTAGCGCCCAGGACGCACTTGCCGCCATCGGCCCCGCGCCGCTGGAGATCGTGCGCAGGGTGCCGGCATGAACGAGCACCTGAAGTTCCTCGTGTGCTTCGCCCTCGCATGCGCTGTGCTGGTGAGCCCCGTGGCGTGCACGATCCACACCGACCGGATAATCGCCCGCGAGATCGCTGCTGGGGTCGACCCCATGGACGCCTACTGCGCCCACTCAGCCGCAAGGGCTGGGTGCAGCGAGCATGCCATGGCGAGAATGCTGCGCGGGCGGCAACAATGAGCGTCCTCGACCCCGAATTCCGAGTCGTCGTGCCGCGCGAGCGCCTGGTTGCCCTGCACTTGGCCCGACGCGCTGCCGGCCTTTCGCTCATGGACGACTACGAGCTCGTGCAGTTTCTGCTGATGGACGGCGAGACGCACATGCTCAACGTCTGCAGGGTGCTGGCCGACGTGCCGCTCGACGCACCGCTCCCCTGCCAGCCCAGCGGCACCCCGGGCCAGCCGGCATGAGCGATCGCATTCCCCTCACCGACACCGAGCAGACGGTCGCCGAAATGATGGCGAGCCACCTGCAGCTACACCCGGACGAGATCCTGTCCGTCACCCGCGAGCTGATCGCCCTGCGCGCCCTGCTCGCCGCCTGCCGGGTTGCCCGGCGCAGCTTGCCGAGGAGCGTGCTCCTGGTCGTGGGGAGGTTCGCCGGCATGTCGGCCGCCCTGCGCCTGCGCGCCGCCGAGGCAGATCGGAGGGAAGCACCATGATCCGCGACCTGAAAGACCTGCAGCGCTACCCCGCACACCTGCACGCGCCCGCGCACGACGCCCATACCCGCGCCGCGACTGTCGCCGGTATCGCGTTGGCAGTTGTCGCCGTCGCGTTCGTGGGCGGCTATCTGCTCGGCCAGCAGGACGGCCGCACCGACGCGATCGCCACGATGGAGATCACGCTCCCCGTCCCGGGCGTGTGCGAAAGCTCCGGCGATCGCCACGATGTCATCGAACACACGTGGGCGCACCGCGGCGCAGTGATGCACCGCGAGTGCATCCGCATCGAGCGGCCGAGCTACGTCTCGCCGCGCTACAGCGTGCAGACGCCTGCACGCATCATGTGAGGGCGTGAAGACGTGAGAACCGGCGGGCCAACCGGCCCTCGAGGCCCGCGCGACGGCAGTCTAGCTGCGCGCGCGATCGCCGTGATCCAGCGCCGCGGTCATGCGACCACCGTCGAGATCCGCGACGAACTGCGCGCGGCGGGCCTGGACACGACGTCGACCAAGATCCAGACGGCACTGTGGCCGCACTACATTGTCGGCACGGTCAACAAGGCGCTGGACGAGCATCCAGGCGTCGCCGGTGTGAACCGGTACGAGCTGACGCCGGCAGGCTCTAAGCTGATGAGGAGCAGGCAACGATGAGAGGCCGCTATCTCACCGCCGACCAGCGCGCCTACATCCTTACGCACTACGCCGACGGCGACACAGCCGCTATCGCCGAGCGCCTCGAGGTGCACGCGAAGACGGTCTACTACGTCGCCGCACGCGCCGGCGTCAAGAAGTCCGCGGCCTGGCGCGCGCGCGACGCCATCCGCAAAGCGCAGATTGCCCACACAGATCCGCGCATCGTGGCGTCCCTGTACCAACCCGGGCACCGCGCCTGGAACAAGGGCACGCACTTCGTCGCCGGCGGTCGCAGCGCCGAGACGCGATTCCGGCCCGGCAACCTATCACTGCGATGGGACCCCGAGGCATACACCGTTGGCGCCCTGCGGATCACCACGGACGGCGAGCTGCAGATCAAGATCGCGCCAGGCGGATACGGCACCTGGCAGCAGCTCAGCCGCTACGCCTGGAAGCTGAAGACGGGCCGCTGGCCGCCCAGCACGCACGCCGTGCTGCACATCAACGGTGATCGCGACGACTGCCAGGAAGAGAACCTAAAGCTCATCAGCCGCGGCCGGCTGCTAAAGATGAACGTGCACGACCGAATCCCGAAGGACGTGCTGCGCCTCGTCCAGTTGAAGGGCGCGATCACCAGGCAAGTCAACCGGATCACTCGAAAGTCGGAGGAAGCATGAGCACACACCACATCGACGAGCTGCGCACCGAGCTGCTCGCCACCCTGCGCGATCTGCGCAACCGCGACACCCCGATGGAGCCGGACAGAGCGCGAGCCGTCGCGCAGGTGGCGAGTGTGCTAGTCGACAGCGCGCGGGTCGAGGTCGAGTTTCTGAAGGTTGCAGGGAAGGACCATTCCCAGTTTATCGCCGGACCCGACTCCAACACACCAGGAGCACCAACGCCGGCTCGCGTGACGACGCATCGCCTGCGCTGATGCAGCGGCGCGAAATGGGAGGCACGGGCGATCCCTCCGAAAAGCAGATCGCAAACTTGACGACACCTGCGGGCTAAACATTTCGCCCCAGGCTTAACACCAACCGGGAGTACAGCATGATCAAGCTCGGCAGCACAGTGCAGGACAAGATCACTCGGATTCGGGGAGTTGCTACTGCCCGCGCCGAATACATCTCCGGAACCCCCAGGGTACAGGTGGAGGCGCCCGCGAGCGCAGACGGCAAGCCGACCGATCCCCAGTGGTTCGACGAGGACCGGCTCGAGGTCGTGCCCGCCGAACAGGACTGAACCTCGCGGACCTGGGCGCGGCGAGACTTGAACCGCTTGCATGCGCCCGATCACCGCAGCTCTGCGGCTTCTGCCGCGCCACCACGAAAGGATCACCGATGAAGAAGACCGCAACACTGAAGATACCGACCACGCTGGGCGCCGCCTTCGAAGGCGGCTTCTACGCCGGCAAGATCCGCGTCGCCGGCGATCTGTTCGCCCTGATCCTGCCGCCGAAGTCGGAGAGCGAGCACGACAAGACTCCCTGGAACGGCGCGACGAAACGCGTGACCGGCGCGATGAGCTTCTTCGACGGAGTCGCGAACACGAAGGCCATGGCCAAGGCCGGGAGCGCGACCGCGAAGTGGGCGCTGGACAACGGCATGCACGTCCCGGCCCGGGACGAGCTCGAGCTGCTGTATCGCGCGTTCAAACCCGGCAAGGCACTGAACTACTGCTGGCGCGGCGACAACCCGTCGAGCGAGCCAGTCGGCTACGCCTACCTGCCGAAGATTCCCGCCCGCTGCCCGCTCAAGCCGTTCCAGACGGGCGGCGCCGAGGCCTTCGAAGAGACCTGGTACTGGTCGTCGACGCAGTCCGCCGGCTACGACGACTACGCCTGGTCCCAGCGCTTCGGCTACGGCGGCCAGGACTTCCTCCTCAAGTCGGCGGAGTTGCGTGTCCGCGCCGTCCGCAGATTGAAGCTTTAGTTCTCGGTCCTTCGACCTTTTCAGAGGAGCATCAGATGGACGCCATTGCACAGCAAGAGCAGGCCGCTTTCCAGGTCACCCGCATCCACCCCATCGGCACGACGTGGCCCGGCCGCGATGACATCTACGCCGGCATCGCACGGGGCGTCGACGGGGGCCGCGACTACCATGTGTTTCTGGCCAAGGAAGAACCGCCCCGCCACTTGTCCTGGTCGGCCGCGAACGAGTGGGCCAAAACGCTCGCCGGCGACGCGAGCCTTCCGACGCGGCCCGAACAGGCGCTGCTCTACGCCAACCTGAAAGACCACTTCGAACCCGACTGGTACTGGTCCGGCACGCAGTACGCCGGCAGCGGCGGCTACGCCTGGTGCCAGTACTTCTACGACGGCAGCCAGGACAGCTTCCACAAGTCGGCGGAGTTGCGTGTCCGCGCCGTCCGCAGATTGCCCATTGAGTAATTCAGTCTTCTAGGCCCTCCAGCATGGCACTACACAGCGAGCTTCCCATCTACAAGGTGGCCTACGAGCTGCTCGAGCTCGTCGTGAAGGCAGTGCGCAACATGCCCCGCGACGTCAAGCAGGAGCTGGGCCGCCCGATCTTCCAGGAATGTGTCCAGGTCACGGTGCTGATCTTCCGGGCCCAGGTCGCCCGCGAGAAGGCCCCGTACCTCCTGCAGATCGTGGAACGCACCGAGGTGATCAACCTGCTTCTGCGGTTGTCGCGGGATCTGCGGTTCATCCCGACGGCGCACTACGCCGACGCAGTGCGCCTGATCGCCTCGATCGGGAAGCAAGCCAATGGGTGGCGCAAGTCCGCCTCGCCTGTCGCATGAACGCCAAGGCGCCCATGCCCGTGCGAGATTTCAATCTGGTCGTGCCGCTGGCTCACGAGGCCACCGCCATGCGCGCCACGGATACCTCCGGCAATCCCGTCCGGGTCAGGTCCGGCGCAGTTTCCCCCGCGAGCGATCGCGGCGGCGACGTCGATAGCACGATGGAACGCAGTACGCCGGCAACGACGACTACGCCTGGTACCAGAACTTCAACAACGGCAACCAGAACAACAACCACAAGTCGGCGGAGTTGCGTGTCCGCGCCGTCCGCAGATGAAAGCGTCACCCGCCCTGCTGGATTCTCCTTCCGCGCCCTGGTCGAGGCCTGGCTCGACTGTCGGCGCACCAAGCGCAACAGCGCGGCCGCGCTCGAATGGGAACTCGATGCCGAGCACAACCTGATCGCCCTCGCCCGCCGGCTGAACGCCGGCCAGTGGCGGCCCGGCCGATCGATCTGCTTCGTGATCACCCGCCCCAAGCCGCGCGAGGTGTGGGCAGCACCGTTTCCCGACCGGATCGTCCATCACCTGCTCTACAACCACATCGGCGATCGCTTCGAGCGTACCTTCATCGCCGACAGTTGCGCCTGCATCAAGGGGCGCGGAACGCTCTACGCCGCCAAACGCATCGAGGCCAAGGTCCGATCGATCACCCAGAACTGGAGCCGGCCGGCGCACTACCTGAAGTGCGACCTTGCCAACTTCTTCGTGCGGATCGACAAGCGGATTCTCTGGGGCCTGCTTGCCGCGCGGATCCCGGAGCCATGGTGGCGAGATCTCGCGCACCAGGTGCTGTTCCACGATCCGCGGCAGGACGTCGACCTGCGCGGCAATCCGCGATTGCTTGAGCGCATCCCGCCCTACAAGAGCCTCTTCAATCAGCAGGCGCAGTTCGGGCTCCCAATCGGCAACCTCAGCTCGCAGTTCTTCGCGAACGTGTATCTGGACGTGCTCGATCGCTTCGTCAAGCACGAGCTGCGGGTGCGTCACTACGTGCGGTACGTCGACGACTTCATCCTGCTGCACGAGTCAGCCCAGCAGCTCAACGCCTGGCACGACGCGATCGAGGCATTCCTGCCGCTCGCGTTGGCCGCTCATCTGAACCCTCGCAAGACGATCCTGCAGCCCGTCGCTCGCGGAATCGACTTTGTCGGCCACGTGGTTCGGCCGTGGAGACGATCGATCCGGCGGCGGACATTCAAAGATGCGATCGCGCGGGTCGCCACGATGCCGCGAGAGGAGGTCTACCAGACCGCCAACAGCTACTTCGGACTGCTTCGGCAGGCGTCCCACAGCCATACGGACAGGGCGCACCTGGCGAACGTGGTGCGCGATCGCGGACTGGCTGTGGATCGGGCACTCAGCAAGGCCTTTCCCGGAAAGGCGGGCGACGCCAGCGCAGAAGGGAGAAAGCACAGGTGAGCAACAAGACCGGCATCGAATGGACGGATACGACCTGGAACCCAGTGCGCGGCTGCTCGCGTGTCTCGGCCGGCTGCCAGCACTGTTACGCCGAGCGGCAGGCCATCCGGCAGATCAAGTCCGGATACGCGGGCCTGATCCAGCGCACGAGCCACGGGGCGGCCTGGACGGGCGACGTGCGGCTCGTGCCCGAGCTGCTCGACGCTCCGCTGCGCTGGAGAAAGCCGCGGCGGATCTTCGTGAACAGCATGAGCGACCTGTTTCACGAGCGGCTGCCGGATGAAGCGATCCTGCAGGTGTTCAACGTGATGCGTCAGTGTGCGAACGGCTGGACGGGGCAGATCGGCGGCGAGCACGGACAGCTCGTCCCCGCGCACACGTTCCAGATTCTGACGAAGCGCCCGGCCAGGATGTTGGACTTCTGCCGGCGCCTGCGATTCGACGGGACGGCCGTGCGCTCAATGTTTCTGGCTGACACCCCGTCCGATCGACGGTTCCGCCCTACGCTGCCTAACGTCTGGTTGGGCGTCAGCGTCGAGGACCAGGCCACAGCCGACGAGCGGCTTCCGCTGCTAATGTTGACTCCGACACGGACGCGATTCGCATCCTATGAGCCGGCACTCGGGCCGGTAGATTTTCGGCCGTTCGTGACTCGACTGGCGATCGTTCGTTGCCCCAGGTGCGGGTACGGCACGAACCGGCTGCACGAGGAAGCCTGCCCGAACGATGGGACATTACTGGGGCCAGACGTTGCCCTCGACTGGCTCATCGTCGGCGGCGAGTCAGGCCCGGGTGCGCGGCCGTGCGATGTGGCATGGATCCGCTCGGCGGTTGATCAGTGCAAGGCGGCTGGCGTGCCGGTGTTCGTCAAGCAACTTGGAGCGAAGCCGAAGGACTGGTGCTGCGCCCGTCTGAACTGCGACGACGACGTGCTCGAGGACGGCATGTGCGACGCCCACGAGGCACACGAAGGCGCGCACTGCGGAGACAGGTGCTCCGCGCTCACCGACCGCAAGGGCGGCGACCCGGCCGAGTGGCCCGCCGATCTGCGCGTCCGGGAGTTCCCGCGATGATCGAGCGCGACACCACCTACGAGGAGCGCCTGACCTGGGGCGACTGCCCGATCTGCGGCGCCAAGCACGGCGAGTACTGCCTGCCGACGTCGCTCCAGCTCGGCACCAAGCTCGACGGCAAGCCGATGACCCAGGGCGATGGCGTGCACCTGGCGCGCATCCAGCACGCGCCGCGGCGGGTGAGGCTGGTGCCGGCGTGATCGACCGCCTCTCCCCGGACGAGATCGCCGAGCTCGCCCCCTTCCTGACCCAGCCGGCGGCGATCGCGCGCGAGCTGCGCCGCATCGGCATACGGGCAGAGCTGCGGCGGGACGGCAGCGTGCTCGTGCTCCGCGAATGGTTGACGCAGGATTGCCGGCGAGCGCAGGATGCGGCCGAACCCGCCCTGAACCTGGACTGACTCCCATGGGTCGACCGCGCAAGCACGACAGCAAGCTGCCCGCCTACGTCCGTGAGCGGCACGGCGCCTACCACTACGACCGGCCAGGCGTGCTGTCGAGAAAGCTCTGCCGCGTGACGGACGGGCTGCCGGCGATGCACGAGGAGCTGGCGAAGGTCCTGCGCGAGCTCGCCGAGTCGACACCGACGAATGGCATGCCCAAGCTGTGCGACGAGTGGATGCGCCTCGATCACCGCGACTACGGGCTGCGGCGCTACCAGCCGCGCGTGCGCAAGGAGTACGAGCGCATGCTCGGCCACGTTGCGAAGTGGTTCGTGAACTTCGACGTGCACCAGGTGAAGCCGCACCACATCGCCGCCGCGCTCGACAAGAAGTTCCCGACGAAGCCGCGCACCGCGAACGCCTATCGCGCGCTGCTCTCGCTGCTGTTCAAGTGGGCGATCCGGAAGGGCACGCGACACGACAACCCGTGCGCGGCCGCGGTGCTATCGAGCGCCGCCGAACCGAAGCGGAAGCGCTACATCACCGACGACGAGATCCGGCGCATCAAGGCGCAGGGCGACGTCCGCCTCGGGCTGTTCGTCGACCTGGCCGTCATCACCGGCCAGCGCGTGGGAGATCTGCTGGCGCTGTGCTGGGCCGACGTCACGGACGCAGGGATCGTCTTCCGCCCGTCGAAGGTCAAGGCCACGACGGCCGCGACCGTGCCCGTGAAGATGAGCGCACAGCTCCGCGCGACTCTCGACGCACTCAAGGGTGGCGCGAACGTGAAGCCGCTCGGCACCGTGCCGGTCGTGCGCACGCGCACCGGCAGCACGTACACCTACTCCGGCCTGCAGTCAGCCTGGCGCCGGGCGTGCGACAAGGCCGAGGTGATGGACGCTCACATCCACGATCTGCGGCGCAAGGCGCTCACCGAGATGCGCGACCAGTGTGGTGAAAAGGCCGCACAAGCCCTCGCCGGGCATGCTTCGCAGGAGATGACGGCGCGGTATTACGAGGAGACGGTGCTCGCGTGGGTTGAGCCGGTGAGGCTCGCGAGCCCCGGAGTTTCGGACAATGACCGAAATCCGGTTTCGGACACCTGCGGAGAAGCCTCCGCAAGTGCTTGAATTTATGGTCGGGGCGAGAGGATTTGAACCTCCGACCACCT
>CAZPQX010000015.1:0-7733 GCA_964589445.1 uncultured Candidatus Saccharibacteria bacterium
ATATTTTGACGAGTACACCTGTATCTCCGAGTGTGGCTCTATCGAATGATACAAAAGAATATTTTGCTTATGATGGTACTAACTGGAATAAAGCCAGCTTGCCACTATCTGAGACATCAGCTAATCCAGACATCGGACCAATGCGGAACAACGATAAGCTAGGCTATAACGACAATTCTATTACTGACAACAATATTGCCAACCTAGTATTGGAAGGTTCATCTAGAACTGAAGATGGAGGGATACGAATTGACCATTCTAGCTCACCAGTAAAAGCACAAATATACTATAATGAAGCCTGGCATGAGTTTATTGCATTTGATGCGTTGCCAGCACTTACCCACACGCAGAAGAATACACAGATGTATGCCACCATCGGCAACTCATTACTGACTGATGCTAGCGGCAATCCATTGGTGCAACAATATGCGATGTCTATTGGTCCACTAGCAGCCAAGCTAGAGCTAGATGGCGGAACTTTTTAATTAAATAAGGAAGAAGGAAATTATGTCACAGCAAGAAATAACCATTGAAATCAGCGAAAACAACTTGGAACAGTTACGAGCTATAGAATTGAGCGAAGCAGATAACAAAAAAATAGAGAGGTTTCAAATAAACCTAGAGATTGAAAAACTAGAATCGAAAATATCAGAGTTGCAAACAGCCTTAGAAAATATCGGGGAATAAAATGGCAAGTACTATATACATAGCACCAACGGGAAACGACACAACGGGAACAGGCACAACAGGCGCGCCATATCTTACATTGACTAAAGCCATTACGGCAGCGACAGCTGGCGACACTGTTTTTTGCAAGAATGGTACTTATAATTATACTAACGGATATACACAGTTTAACAAAAATATTACTGTAACCTGTGAGGCTCAGTCAACGGCTATTTTCGATTGCCATAATACAGAGAGTAGCCAACCAATAACAGCTGATATGACTTTTGAAAATATCGAATACCGCAACTTTAGGGGAAGCGGAAACACGAGCAATGTATTTGGACAATATGCTAACGGAATCATATTAACACTAACGAAAGTAGTAGTAAGAGATAGTGCAATCCGAGCAAGACCAGGTTTCGCGCGAGGCGGAATTGTAGCAAGTAATTACAGCATATACGAAAAAAGCGGCGGTACTTTTATTCTAGACCGCTGCAAATTCTTTAATATAGAACAGTATTTGACGACCGAGACATCATCATTTATCAACATCCAATCTGGCAACGTCACACTAGTAAACAATTTGTTTCATACGAAAGCGCCCGCTTACGGAAACAGCGCCGTTAAGTCAATATTAGGCGGAATGGGAGGAACGAACTGCACCATTAAAAACAATATCTTTTACAATGGCTCAGGAGTAGCGACGCTGTTTAACACGCCAGCAATAGCGCCGATATATGAAAACAACGACGCGTATCTAGTTGACAGCTTGCCGAGCGGTATAAATAATTTGACCGTCGACCCGTTATTTGTTGACGTTAATACTGCGAACTTCAATCTGAGACCAATGAGCCCGCTGATTGAGGCAGGTCAAATCCTATGAGTAAGTTAAATCGCTCAGACTATCGAATCAGGTTCTTTAGAGGGGTGGCTGCGAATATTGAGCACAACAGCGGAGCGACTGGTGAACCACTTTACGCTACTGACACAGGCGAGGTCTATATCCATAACGGCACTAAGTTCGTGCCAATCATTACTAATCGAACGCCTAGCAGTGCTACTGATACTGGTATCAAAGGTCAGGTGGCATACGATACAAACTATATTTATGTTTGCGTAAATAGTAATGTATGGAAAAGGGTGAGTATTTCGACGTGGTAATAGGTTTTATCAAAACTTATTAGGTATGCCTCGACTCTTGGTGCAACCAGGGAACTGCGAATGGCTACCTGCGCGAGCGACAAGCTTTAACGTAGCGTTGTCCTGCACTTCTGGTGGTGCTTGGTAGGCGTATTCATATCCCGTATTCATTGATTTCCAGGTTGAGTAGCTAAATTGGTATGCTCCATAATACGAATTTCCTGTGTTGGATTGGTAGTTGCTATGTGTTTCGCAGTCACGCAAGATTCCTAGCCAGTATTGTTGGCTTTCTGCCGGAACTCTTACATCTGTAGCGATAATTTCGGGGGCAATGTAAGGTTTAGTTGTAGCAGGTGCAATGTAGGGCTTGGTTGTCGTTGTCGTTGTCGTTGTGGGGGGCATGGTGGTTGTTGTGGTGCTAGTGGTGGTGGTTGTGGTCGGGATGGCTTTTAATATTTGGAGAGAATTTGTTGAGGTTAGGGGTTCGGACCCAAAGGCTGTTCCGATGAAAATTCCTAGGATTATTGCTAGGGTTAGTAGTTCTATGAATATTGCGTTTCTTGAGATAAGTTTTTTGTAGTTTAGGTGGCGCACTCGGTTAAAAAGTGGTTTAATGTTAATCATGGCATACCTCCGAAGTATGGTTAGATTAAAGGGTTGTGAAAGTGAGCAACAAGTTCCAACCCTATAATCGTGTTATGGGTTTACTAGTTGTTGTGCGAGTTCAAGTCGCGTATTTTTCAAGTGTTAAAAAGCTAGTTGGCTTTGTCTTGTTAAGTCAACCTTAACTACTCTAAGTGAACCCTATTATCGGTCCATAATGGTACATTCTTTACTTTTTTCTACATTATTGTGGTAGCGTTTGACTCCTTAATTGTGTCGTGATAGATTCATTTCATGTCAGAACAAATACAAAGCTCATATCGCGATACCAAAGAAAATGTAGAGCAACTTAAAAGAATTGCAGTGGCTACCGATCAGTCAGTAGCTAGATTTATCCGTTTAGCTGTAAGAAAAGCTGTTCAACAAGAACTGAAAAAACAACAGGAGGAAACAAAATGAAATATAAAGTAGGAGATAGAGTCCTGGTACATACTTCTCGTAAAGGGGAGCAGGTAGGTAGCGTAACTATAACGGGGGCAGGGTTTCCTTATGCCTACGGGGTTACGCTGGATGGGTCAGATACCCTGGAGCTTTTTGGTGGTTCTAAAGATGAAGTTTTACTAATTCAGGATTACATTATCGGTATAGAAGCTGAAAAAGAAGCAGGAGTTGAAAAAGGAGCAGAAACAGTTAAAGAAATAGCAAATAAGGTGCAGGGCAAGGTTATAACCAGACAAGAATTTGAAGATTTTTACCACTCCGCTTATAACCGCGGTTACGATGCGGGGGTTCAATCTGTTGACTTGAAAAAAAACTGGGATAGATTAGAGGCGGAAACCAATGGATAGGAAAAGATGCGAAGAGGCGCAACGTATTCTAGATGCAGAATCTAGACTTATTTTAGAAAAAGCAAACGCATACGACAGGTTAATGTCAGAGCTTGCCGATATGGTTTGGCGTTATACACAAAGGGCGAAATAATGGTAGAGAAAAAGACTGTAACAAAAAAAGAGGTAAAAGTGTCTGAGTTAACTTTTCACGAAAAAATTATGGATATACAGCAACGTCTAGAAGTCCTTAAAGACATAAACAATGATTTTGGTGGCTTTACTTACCGTAATCTCGACAGCATTGAAGAGAAATTGCGTCCACTACTAAAAGAACATGGGCTTATAGCTACTTTTACTGACGATATTGTTGGTGTGGGCGATAGGGTATATGTTCAATCTACTTTTGCTGTTACCGATGGTGTTAAGGAGATTTCTAATAGTGCATTTGCTCGCGAGGCTGAAAAGCCTAAAGCTAAAATGGATGACGCGCAGTTGACAGGTTCTTGTAGTTCTTATGCTCGTAAATATGCTGTTGACGGAATGTTTCTTTTGGGTGGCAATAAAGATCCTGATTCTAGAGATAATAACGAAAAAGCTGTACCAGCACCAGCACTAACACCAGCTAAACCTGGTTTAAAAGCTATTCCCGAAGAAGTCATAAGCATAGAACAATTAAGTCAACTTAATTTTGCTCCTAAAAGCGCAGGACTAGACAAAGAACAGTCTAAAACTTTCTGGGGAAAAGTAGAATCCAAGATGGGTCTAACTAGAGGGAAACCTAATGAAGATTTTACCGTCTGGGATGGGCTTAACATTGCTCCTAGTGATGTAGATACCATTCTGCTTAGACTCAGAGAATATTCCGTTAGGATAAAAAATGGCTAGACCTCCCTCACTTATTGCTTGGGCTACAGGCTACCCTAGGGTGAGTAAAGCTCGTTCTGGTGTTGCTTCTAATGGGAACAGGTATTGGAACTGTTACTTATCCGTTTTTGATAAAGTCGATAGTTCCGGTAGAGTTCTTCGAGATGTCGTGCCTTTTACCTTGTGGGATGAGCAGATAGAGCTTAATGCAGGTTTTACCGATGAAACCGTCATAAGGGTGAGTGGTAAACCTCGTGTTATTTCTTATAAAGACGGTGAGGGTTTGTTGGTTAGTCATGTTGGTTTCAATAGGGTTTATACGGCTGAACTTGTAGATAAATCTAAACCTGTTGGCAGTTCTAGGATTATGAGCAAAGAAGAAGCCGAAAATCTAGAATATATAAGATTTAGCGAGGGTTTAAATGGGTAATGTTGACCCTTATTTGATTAGTTTTTCTCAAGGTAACACTTGGAATGAATGTAAACGTAAATTTGCTTACGACAAAGTAGACAAGTTGCCCCGTATTTCTTCTTGGGCTTTATGGAATGGTAGCTACGTCCACGACCAGATAGAAAAAGCTATCATAACGGGAGAACCGTCCATTGTTGAGAGTGAAAATGCTTTAGCTTTCTTAGGGTCCATTGGGGCTAAAGAAATCAGAACTGAACAGTATGTCCAATCTGGTGTTATTGATGGCATTAAATTGCGTGGTTACGTTGACGCGATGTTCCAATATAGAATTGATGGGACAGGTGAATATGGTATCTGTATCATTGACTGGAAAACTAAAAGTAAAAAACCTGATACTCCTAGCGAAGCTAACTGGGATCAAGTAAATTTGTACGCATATCTAACTAACGCTAAACATGTAGGCATTTTCTATCCTGAACATTGTTTAGAGTTCATTGAAGAAGCAGATTTGGAACGCGGGAAAGCAGTTTTAGATAGATGTATTAGTGCAGGTAAAGAAATTTTAGAGTCTAATGCTCTGGAAATAAAAGGTGACGATCAAGAATATACGATAAATGAGTTTTGCTTTTTTTGTCAATATCAAAATCGTTGTAAGAACAACAGGAAAGAAGAATAATGTCTGAATTTGAAAGAAGTAACGTAGTAGCTTTTATTGGTAAAAGTGGTTATGCAGGGAAATCTGGCGGTGAAGGAGATCGTGCCTGGTATCGTAATAGTATTGGTGTATATCAAGGCAAAGATAAAGAAACCGATAAAGCAATATATTTCAATGTTGGTTATTTCCTTAGAGGTGATGAGCTGAAATATGCTAACGCTATTGATAGTAAAGCTAAATATAAGGTTGAAGGTGCTTTGGCTGTAGATCGTTATAAAGATAAAGATGGTCAACCTGCGGTTGCTTTATCTGTGAACTTTGCTAAAATTACTATATTAGAAGAAGTGTCCGAAACGGTTTCAGATAGCGTTATTAACGGTGTGGATCTGAGCGCTTATAGCAACGCTCCTTTTGACGATGGCGATGAACCGTTCTAGATGATGGCGCAAGCACACTTGACGGACAGGCAGGCAGAAGCTTTTGACGAGCTATCTGCCTATTGTCTTACTCTGATTGATGTACAGCTTGAATATGAAGAAGTCCTCGTTAAATATAAAGAGTTGCTCACTCTAGGTGAAGATATGGTTCATGTTGTACGTAACGGGATTGATGCCATTGTTCATGGTAATAATGAAGCGATGGTTGTCGTTGAGTCTTTAGCGGGTTTAGAAGCAAGGATTGAGGGTTCCAAGAAAGTTAGAAGTGAACTTTTAGAGCAATGTTATCTTCTTAGGGTTCCTTATGAGCTTTTGTCTGCTATTATTGGGGTAGAAATAATATTTTTTGACCGTTGGTTACTAAGAAATACTGACTGGTTTGAGATTTTGAGAGAAAAAGGTGAAGTTTATGGCTACTAAAAAAGAAGCTACTAAAAAAGAAGATGTTAAAAAAGAAGATAAAGCAGTTAAGGAAACTAAAACTGTTAAAGAAGATAAGGTGAAACCTGTTAGCGGTTGGGTTGACCCGTTTACAGGAGAAAACCTCTAGTTTTTAGAGCTTCGTCCCTAGCTTTTTTTGCTTCTTTTATGGTTCTATAGTAACCAATGTGTCGCGTCTTTGCGTTTTCATAAAGAAATACCCTATATTTGTTTTTGATAAGACTAATGTTGTTTTCGCCAGTCTTATTAGGTAGTTTCCGTCGGTTATAGTTCTGTTCGCTGTAAGTTGACCATTTCATGTTGCTGGGTTTATAGTCTCCGTCATTATTGATCCTATCTAACGTGCAGTTCTTAGGTCGTTCTCCCAATATTCTCTCTATGTCCTCAAAGAAATGTTTTTTGCCTAACTTTCCGGACCATCTTTTACAGACTTTAATTCCTCTTCCTCCCCAATCTTTATATCTAGGATTATTAGGGTTCTCGCATCGTTGGTGCATATTGGAATAAACATGTTTTAAGTCAGTTTTCATTATATCTCCAGTATTGTTTCTATTATTTTTCTTTGTAAAGTTTTTACGTTTTCGTTCACGTTCCCGTCTATGATCTCGTCAACAAATCTCTGTTTTTGTTCTAGTAGCTCCATGTGTCGCGCGTCTATAGGGTGTTCTGATATTAGATTTATTACATTGCAAGGCTGTTCCTGACCTTTACGGTATATTCTGCCAAAAGCCTGCTGGAATGAAGCATACGTCCAATCGTATTCTACGAACATACAAGTAGACGAAGCGGTCAAGTTGAGTCCTACTCCTGCCGCTGGAATAGAGCATACGATCAAAGGGTGCTTACCTTCTTGGAACTCTTCCACGTACTGATTGCGTTTCTTTAGGCTGGTTTTTCCGTAAATTAGTGGTGCATTAAAAGTCTTTGCGAGTAGCTCTAAAACTTTCTGGTGATAACCAAATACTACTAGGGGTTCGCCAACTTTATATGCCAATTGTTCGTTTATGGTTTCTATAGCACCATGAGTTTTTGAGATTCCTACATGTCTACGTATTTGCATTAGTTTCCCTACTAACTGCATCTGGTAGTCTGCCCATAGTTCTTCCATATTTTCTTGAGCATCGTTATACATTTGGCGTATTTCTTCTTGTAGGCGTATTATTTCTTCGGTGTCTTTGAGTTTTACGTCTTTTTGAGAGAATGTTATTTCTGGTAGGTTGAGTACTTCTTTTGTTTTGACTCTTAGCATGAGCTGTTTTGCTATTAGGTAGTCGTGTAAGTCTTTACCTTCTAGTAGGGGTAGTTCTATTCCCATTGTTTTGTAGAGTGTTTTTATTTCTCTAATGTTGTTTAATACGGGTGTTGCGGTTAGCATTACTATCCGTTTGGCTCGTTTTGTCATTATTTCTGCTGTACAAGTTCTTAATGAATATTCGTTTTTTAGTAGGTGTGCTTCATCGAATATTATCGTGTCGGCAGTCATTTCTGGTTTGATAGCATTATAGGATAGAATTTCTACGTCTATAGAGCCGTCCAGTCCCCATAGCGCCAATTCTTTACGCCAGTTGGCGAGCAGGCTTGCTGGTGCTACGATAAGGTTTTTTCCTTTTGGGTTTAGACAATGTAGTGCTGTTGCTGTTTTCCCTGTTCCTATGGCGTATGCGACTAGTGTTGCTCGTTGG
>CAZPQX010000016.1:0-7472 GCA_964589445.1 uncultured Candidatus Saccharibacteria bacterium
TTTTCTTCTTTCTATGTTTGTTGGGTTGGTTAGTTTATTTCTGCTAGTACTTCGTTAAAGTTCCTTGTAAGCTGTTCTGTTTCTATTCCCCATATTGGGTCAGCTAGGTTTGCAATAGCTGGTTTTACTGCTTCTTGAGCTTCCTTTATCCACTTATCCACTTGGCTGTTTGCATAGCTTTGCGACTCACAACTTTGGTAGTTGTAGTGTCTAAGTGAATTGTAGGCTTGATCCTCGTTCTTCCAGCTAGGGTTAATTTCAATTAGCTCTATATCTCTCGAAGTTATTTTGTCGCCATATCTAACGGCTAATGACAATTCATTGTAGAAGTCTAAGACTAAGACAAGTTCCTCCAAGCTAATTTCTTTTGCGCTTGGCGCATTGCCTTTAATTATTTCTGCTACATATTGGATTTCTCCATCAGTTACTTTGTATGCACTCATTTTGTTTTCTTCTTTCTGTGTTTGTTTATATTTCTTTGTTTAGGGTTCTGCGATATTGCAGTAGGCGTTATGCCAGTTATATAGCCATCTCTTAGGCTATTTCTCCTTTCTCGTCGAACATATATCCGTTTGCTTCTATAGTGTCGATTATTGCTTCGTTGCTTGTGAGTGCTTCATATTGGGCTGTTAGGCTTGCATGTATTTCTTGTGATAGTTCGATAACGTGTTCTTGCATTTCTTCTTCTAGTGCCAGTACTTCGTCTTGGTAGCCTTGTGGTGCTTCGTCTTGGTAGTCGTTATCATCAATTGATACTTCTATCGTGTTTTCGTGAACATATAGGCGGTATCTGGTTCTATCAATACTTGCTGTTGGTTGGTCGTGTTCTGCGCTGTTCTCAAAGCTCGCCAAGATTAGGGGATATTTTTCTTGTTGTTTTGTTTCTATAATATATTTCTTTATATCTATATCGTTGGTAGTAAAGCTCGCTCCGTCGCCTTGTGAGTAGGAAATGTTAAAGGCTATTTCTGCATTGTTAAAGCCGAGTGTTTCTAGTTTTTCTTTCTGGTGGTCGATTTCGCAGTCGTACCATTCGTAGTCCGTATTTATATCGTAAAGTTTTTCTAGTATTTTTTCTCGTATTTTTTCTGGTAGTTCTTTGTATTCGTATGTTTCGATTGTTTTGAGTTTCATTTTGTTCTTCTTTCGTTGTTTAGGGGTTCTGTAATATTGCTGTAGGCGTTATGCCAGTTATATAGCCCATTTCTGGGCTATATTTTCTAGCGTACTCTTATTGGCATTATTAGCCCTGCCATGTTTTCGCTTCTGATTGTTACTGGTTTTAGTGTTCCTGTTATTGATATTGTTACTTTTTGTTTGTCGAATATTTGAGATATTTGACTATAGTATTCTTGGCTTAAAGTTACTGTTTCTTCTAGTTTTTCCATTTCTAGGGGTTGTGTTTCTTCTAACATAAATTCGTGTTTTGTTCCATCAATAGTTTTGTATGCTATCTGTCTGATTTTTTCGGGGGTTATTTCTGTAAAGATTGGCGCTCCTTTTTCTATCGGGTGTGTAAACTTTTTTGTTTTCTGTATTACTGTTGTTGCTGTTGGTGTTTCTGGTGTTATTTCTGGGAATAGTTTTTGCCAGTTGGGGTATTGGTCTGCTTCTGAGTTTGGTATCATTGTTGTGTCACCGATTCTTATACCGTTTTTTGTAGCAAAAATTGGTGTATCTCCTGGATATAATTTTGATAAGAATTGTAGGTGTTTCACGTTGTATAGTCCTTGTGGGATTTCATGGAAGTCGCCTGTAATTGAGATTAGTTTGTAGCTGTCTGTAGCGGTTAGTGTTGTTGTAGCAATTTCTACTGTACATAATATTGGGCGTGCTTCGTCTTTACCTGCGCAAGCTGTTAGTTTGTCTACGTGTAGGTCTTTTAAGGTTAGGCTTGTTTTTTCGCCACGTTCTAGTTCTAATAACGCGTTTATATCGGTTAGTAGTTTTGTACCTAGTTGTAGGTCGAAATATGGGTTTGCTTTTCTTATCTGTTCGCCTGTTAGGTTTATTCTTGTACCGTTTACTTGTTTGTCGCTGTCTAGTGTTATCTGGTAGTTGTCACCAACTTTGAATGTTAGTCCTTGTTTTGTGATTTGGTTTAGTAGTGTTTTTGTTAGTTTCATTTTGTTTTTTCTCTTTCTGTTTGTTTCTTGTTAGTTTTTGTGGTTTATCATTTTGTCGTCATTAAACTTTAGAAATATAGTATTTTTGGTGTTTCCGTTGTCGTGATACCATATTTTGAAGTTATATGTCATTAGTAGTGTTGTTAGTTGTTTTGCTGTTGTTGGTTTATATTTATAGATATTTGGATATTGTTGTTTTGCTGTCATTCCTGTATTTTGAAATATTTTTCCTAAAGCCACTTCATTTATCTCGTTTTCTGCCATTAGGATTACTTCTGGTATTTCTCTTTCGTATTGGTTGCCGTTGCCGTTTACTCTTGTTATAATTTCCATTTTTTTCTCTTTCTATGTTTGTTTCTTGTTTACTATTATACCTTATCGGCTATAAACTTATCCAACTGTAGGGCTAATTTATTTAATTATTTTCTTCTTTCTCCTCGTCGGGTCTAGCATAATATTCTTCTAACATTTTTTCGTATTTTTTAGGTGTTTTGTTGTAGAGCCTAATTGTGTGTCCGCTACTCCATTCGTTTAGATATTTTTCTGTAATGATTGCAGTTTTTAGGTTTTCGCCAGTTATCATAGTTATGCCATAACCTAAGCAACCTTCCTCTAGTTCTACCATTTCCATGTTTGGATCTTTTCTGTAATAGTTTTGGATTAGTTTTTCTACTTGGTCTATTGCGTATAGTGTTGTCATTAGTTTCTGCTTTCTGTTTTTTCGTTTTCTTCTAGGTAGTAGGCTTTTTTGCCTGTAATGAGGTCGGCTTGGTTATCCCATAATTCGATTAGGTCTGGTCGTTCCGTTTTTAGCCAGTGGACGAGGTTTTGTATAATATCTCGGTTCGCTAGTGGTCTTGCCATTAGTGCGCTAGTGGATTCGTATAATAAGGCTCGCTGGTTGTGTTGTGCTTCTAGTCGTTGTAGGCTTGCTAGAATTGCTTCATCTTCGTGTAGATTTTCTTTAGTGTTTAGTGCGTAGTGTGCCATTTTGTCGTCTAATTGATTGAAGTATTTTCTTAGTTCTGTTTTGACTGTAACTCGGTCTTGTGCGTTTTGTTGTGTTATTTTTGCTCGTTTTTGGTATTGTTCCATTTTTTCTCTTTCTGTTTAGTTTTTATAGGCTAGAATGGTTAATTGTAAGGCGTTTATTGGCTCTAGATTAAACAGTGCCATTGTGGTTAAAATCATAGACTTAGCTTCTTTTGGTGTAACTCTTAAAGCTAATACGATTCGGTCTATACAGTAACCTAGCTCGTATGAATAGTAATCTATGCACTCGTCTTGGTAGTCTGGTTTTTGCCACGTTTTGGGTGTTTCATATCGTCTAATTTTCATTGTTCGTGCCTTTCTGGAATGTTTCTATTTGTTCTGTAACCATATCGTCTAATCCATCTCTGTAATATATTTGTGCGAAGATTAAATTCGGTGCAATTTTTTCCAATTTTGCCAACTCCTTGCCGATTTCTTTTAGTCTTATTTGATCGTATTCTTGTTCATGGTTTTCGTTTTGTGTAGCTAGGATACAATGGGTTATGCCTGTTTTTGTTCCTGGGAATATTTCTTCTATTTCGGTATCTGTTAACGCTATTTTGTTTAGTTTCATTTTTTCGGTTCTCTTTCTGTCTAATTGTTTATAGTGTTTAGGGCTAATGTTATTTTGCTAGAATAGTGGTCTTTACATATTTTTAGTTCTTCGTATTTTTCGCCAGTCGGGTTTAAGGCTATTTGTACATTTACGCAAGCCAGGGCGTGTTCTAGTATCGGTAGCCAGTACTCGGCTTTTTCTTTTTTGGTGTATTTGCTCATTTTTTCTTCTTTCTGTTTGGTTGCCAGTTTTTAGGCGTTTAGCTTTCCGTTGTTAATGTTCCTATCCGGTTCCCGTTTAGGTCACGAATTATAGTCCCTTGCTCGTCGATTGCTCCCGATTCTATGCCGTCGGCTAATTCACGTAGGATTCTCGCCAATTCTTGCTCGCCTTGTTCGACGAATATTTGGTTAGTTGTGTTTATGTTGATTGTGATTGATTGCATTTTGTTTTTCTCTTTCTGTTTAGGGGTTTTTGCCAGGTGTTAGGCGTTTCTAGTATTCTCCTTTGATAAAGCTGATCGCTCCGCTTATGATTCCGCCAGCTAGGTCTTGTTCACTAGGGGTTAGGTTTTCCCATAGTGCCAACAATTCGGTTGTGTCGTATTTGTTTTGGTTTGCTACGTCGTACATAATTCCGCCAAAGGCGTCTTTTAGGATTTCTAGCATTGTTGGGTGGTTTTTGATTTGGTCTATTTTGTTTTGTGTTTGTTCTATGTGGTTTGTGTATTCTTCTAGTGCTTTTGTCATTTTGTTTTCTTCTTTCTGTTTGGGGTTCTGTGGTTTGTTTGTAGGTCGATTTTGCCAGGTTATGCCACTTTATTGGCAGATTTTGGGTCGATTGGTCTTATTTCTTTTATGTGTTTGCCACTGATATTTTTTCGGGTTCCGTCGGCTGTTTTTACTCTTTTTGCGCTTAGGTAGTAACACGGTATTTCTTCTATTGTTTGGTGTACAATTTGCCCTGTTGGTAGTTTGAACGATTCGGCATATGTGATTAGGTGGGTGTATTCTGGGGCTTCTATTTCCACTATTTGCGCCAGTTTGTAATCTATGATTTCTAACATTTTTGGGTTGTCTGAAAACACTGGTCTAATTTCTTCAAGTTCTGTTTTTGTGTTTTTGTGTTTTAGGATTTCTAGGTTTAACATTTTTTTCTCTTTTCTATGTTTAGGTGTTGTCTGCAGGTGTCGGGAAAAGCCAACTTATGCCACTTATACGGCAAATTTTGGGCTTTCCTTTGGTTCTAGAATTTTTCGTTCTATGTTTAGGCTTCGGGCTTTTATTGCTTCCGCTATTTCTTGGCGTAGTTTTTCGGGGGTGGTTCGGTTCTGGAATTGTTTTGTGAGTGCATGAAATAGTGTGCCTCTCATTAGGTTATGGGCTAAACATAGTTCATTCCAAGTGTCGCATTTTCTCGGGTCTATCTCCATTAGCCTTGTAACGATTTCAAACTGTAGCTCGGTCTGTAGATTTTTCATTTTCTTCTCTCTCTCTCTCTCTGTTTGCCTTATATATATATCGGCTTAAGCGTTGTAATACTTGAGTGATAATATACATTTCTTTTTGTCTATACTTGAATCTTACCACAAATAAACAATAAAGCACGACTTTTAACAATAAAAATGCTAACAATTGCAAGCAAAAACAATAAGGAAAAGAAAAAAAGTAACAATTTCTTCTCTCTCTCTACTTGTTTTGGTTTTGTTTTGTGCTATGGCTAAGTGTGTTACAAGATAGTACATTTTTATACAAGGTATGTATTATATGCAAGGTGTGCAGTTTTTGTATTTTTGGCGTGTTATTTATTAGTGTTATACTAGTTCGGTTGGTTGTTTTGGGTGTGTTGGTTTTGGCTTGGGATGAGAACGTGTAGAAGAGTAAGTGTATAAAATATATCTGTTGATGTTCTTGAGGTTCCCTGTGAGGGGAAGCGAAAAGGTTGTCATACAGTATATATTTTGTTGTTACTGTAAAAAACTTGTTTTTTTCTATATATAGAATACTTCATTCAGTCTAGTAAATAAATGTTAGAAAAAGCAAGTTTTGGGGAAAGTTTCGTTCTACCAGCCTTTATGTTCTTTTCTTAGCTGTTTTAGTTGTTTTGTGGGATGCTTTTCTTGTTTTTTGTTATATTTGTCGCGTTTGTCTATTCTGGTTTTGATCCATTGGTATATCCGGTAACTTTCACGATCTTCATCTTGGAAGGAAACACCGACGTGACCTCCAGGAATATGCGTAGGAGTAAAAACTTTTATTTCTTTCTTAGCTTCTTCTAAAAGATTACGCCTAGGATTAAAACCCTTACTACGCACAAGACCATCCCTAGCCCTAATGCGCATATCCATCTGCCGCCTACGCGCATCACCCAAACTATTATTACCCATAAAAAATATTATAGCACAACCACACATCTAGTGTAACACTGTGCTATACTTTATAGATATGGACGAACCACAAATAAGACGACAACACATAACCAACAACTACAGACACCTCGCAACATACATACCCACAGAAACATACAACAAAATCAAAACACAATCCTTAGAAACAAAAACCTCCATGAGCAAAATAACAGCACGAATCATAGAAAACTATTATCAAAACCGTCCAACCAAAACCCTAGAAATAACATACGACCCATACAAAAAAAATATTGTACCAATAGACATCAAACGTATAGGAACAGACCATGACGGACAATAAATCTATCGAAACTCGCATAAAAAATACGAAACTCACACCACAAGAAGAACTCGACGCAACAAACATCTGGGAACTACTCACCACCGGAAAAACAAAACGACAAATCCTAAAACAACTAGAAATGCACCCAAAACAATACGACAGGCTCCTAGAAAAAACCCTAAAAACATACAGACCAACAGAAAGCGACATAAACCGAGAACGCACCATAGCACACGACCGATACTCCAAAATATTTGCAGAACTCAACAATCTCGCAGAACGAGCAAAAAAACCTAGCGACAAAATATATATCCTAAAAGAACTCCGCGCGACAACAAAATCAGTCGTAGACCTATACGGAGCAGAAATGCCTAAAGAAATACAAGTAGAAGTAACAGACAACCGAGAATCCAACAACCTCGCAAAAAACCTTATAGAAGCACTAACACGACAAAAATCCGACCAGCCGACACTAGAAGCAGAGGTCATAGATGAAGGCGAATAGAACATGCACAATAGATGACTGCAACAGCGACCACTACGGTAAAGGATATTGCCGGAAACACCATTGGAGATATAAGACCCATGGCGACCCACTTAAAGTCAAACAAATCAAAACCCATTGCGATGTAAAAGGATGTTCAAATGTCCACAGCACTAAAGGCTACTGTGCAATGCACTACGAAAGAAACAAAAGGCAAGGCGACCCGCTAATCGTTACACACATTAGAGATGGAAGATCCCGACATCCGCTATACGATAGATATATGAACATGATAGACAGGTGTAACAACCCCGATAGTAATAGTTACCATTGTTATGGCGCAAGAGGCATCTCCGTCTGCGATGGTTGGGCAAAAGAAATAGACGGAATGTATCAGCCTGAAGGATTCTGGAACTATGTAGAACATATAGAAACCTTACCCAAACCTAGCGACGACCACCGTTCCATAGACAGAATAGATAACGACGGTAATTATCAACCAGGCAACGTACAGTGGGCTACAGATAAAATGCAATGTAGCAACAAACAGAAATAGAAGAAACACAAATCGAATGACAAAAAAA
>CAZPQX010000017.1:0-5055 GCA_964589445.1 uncultured Candidatus Saccharibacteria bacterium
TTGCTCTACCAACTGAGCTAACAACCCAAAGACTGAACGGGTCAGACCCTATCAAGAAGGGGTCTGAGCATCAAATCTATCTAGACCTCTTCTGGAACCATATTGATGGCGCCGCAAGGGCATTCTTTTGCGCATATTCCGCACCCTTTGCAATATTCCAAGTCAATTTCATATTTGCCATCTGCAACTTTAATTACAGCGTTATCAGGGCAAACTCCGAAGCAGTTATCGCATCCAAAGCAATTGCCACAAGACATGCATCGGCGAGCTTCGAAAAGTGCATTTTCATCGTTTAATCCTTGGACAACTTCATCAAATGTTGTTACGCGTCGAGCAGCTTCTAATTTCTCGCGAACTTTCTTTGGTGCATCGCTGTAATACCAAGTATTCAATTTTTCAAAAGCTGCCAATGGTGGACGGTCGTCATGAACAAACTCCTGACCCTGTAACCATTTATCAATTGAACGAGCCGCATGTTTGCCATGACCGATTGCATTTGTTGCAGTGCGTTCACCTGGTACAGCATCTCCGCCAGCAAATATTCCTGATTTGCCAGTCATAAGGAATCCATCAGTCTCGATTACGCCATCGTTTACTGAGATTTCTTTAATGTTTTCAATTAGGGAAAGATCTACATCTTGACCAAGTGCAAGAACAACCGAATCGGCCGCAATTGATTCAAATTCACCTGTTGGTTGTGGTTTTCCTTTTTCGTCTAACACCATTTTCTCGATAGTGACTTCACCGGAATTGACCCATGCAATAGTTGAAAGCCAACGCATTACGACGCCTTCTTCCAAAGCTTCTTTAAGTTCCGTCTCATGTGCGGGCATCTGCGCCTGAGTGCGACGGTATACAACAATTGCTTCGTACGCTCCAAGTCGTTTTGCAGTGCGTGCTGCATCCATAGCAGTATTACCGCCACCATAAACAACAACTCGACGACCAAGTAATGGTGGTTCTCCATCGGAAGTCATATGTAAAACATTTACTGCATCAAGTATTCGAACAGTATCTCCAGCAGGAATGAAAGCACGTTTACCTAAGTGAGCACCAATTGCTAAGAAGACTGCATCGAAACCTTCTTTGAGAGCAGCATCTGCATCTTGGACTTTAGTTTCGCATTGGATGACAACGCCCATATCTACAAGCCGGGCAATTTCGACATCTAACACTTCTCGAGGTAAACGGTAAGCAGGTATTCCGTAACGCATCATTCCGCCAGGCTCTTTCGCGCTTTCACGAATTAGAACCTCGTGACCAAGTTTTGCTAAATGATAAGCAGCAGATAAACCCGATGGACCTGAACCAACTATAAGAATCCGTTTGCCGGTTTTAGTGGCAGGTTTATCAAATTTCCAACCGGCTGCAATTGCTTTGTCACCGAGAAAGCGTTCAACGGAATTAATACCTACTGCCTCGTCAACGTCTTTACGATTGCATGCGCTTTGGCAAGGGTGATAACAAATGCGGCCCATAATTGCAGGAAATGGATTATCTTTAACTAGATGCTTCCATGCTTTTTCGTATCCACCTGCTTCTGCTTCATATAACCATCCTTGAATATCTTCACCAGCAGGGCAGGCGTCATTGCAAGGCGGAAGGTTATTAACATATACAGGGCGTTCTGATCTCCATGATCCTGTGTGGTTAGCTAGAGAGGTGCCGATGTTTAAAGTAATTGCAAATGGTTTAGACATCTCTTAAGCCTCACTAACTAAATTAAATTCACGGATATTTTTATTTGCAATCTCTTGAATTCGATTCAATAGATCCGTTCGACCGTTCTTTCCAAATAGATGAGCGTATCGTTTTTGAGATTTCAAATAATCTTCAGCAGGACGAAGGCGTCTGATTGGTTTAACATTCTTAATTTCACCATTTTCTGCTTCATACACTGGAAATAGACCGGTTTCAGTTGCAAGACGAGCTAACTCGATAGTTTCATTGCTCTTTGTTCCCCAACCAAGTGGACATGGGACAAGTACATGCAAGTATCGTGCGCCGCGATATGACATTGCTTTCTTAACTTTCGCTTCTAAATCATGTAAATCTGCAACAGTTGCTGTAGCTACATAAGGAATTCCATGAGCGATTGCAATTTTCGGAAGGTTTTTGCCTTGGCTAAATGAGGCGCCTGGATCATCCCCAACTGCATGACTGGTATTTGTGCGAGCAGCAGGTGGAGTAGCTCCTGAACGTTGCACGCCAGTATTCATATATGCCTCATTGTCATAGCAAACATAAAGAACGTCATCATTTCGTTCAAACATTCCAGAAAGTGGTCCGAATCCAATATCTACTGTTCCGCCATCGCCGCCTTGTGCAACTACTCGGATATCTGATTTGCCCTGTGCTCGAAGCGAAGCTGCAACCCCGGTTGCAACTGGCGCAGCATTTCCAAAGAGAGAGTGCATCCAAGGCAAACGCCATGATGTTTCGGGATAAGGAGTTGAAAATACTTCTAGACATCCAGTTGCATTAACCGCAATTACCTTGTTGTCTGTCGCGGCCATAGCTGCATCCATAACATAACGGGCACCAAGTGCTTCGCCACAGCCTTGGCATGCGCGGTGACCAGAAGTAAGTGAGTTGTTACGTGCGGATCCAGATTGCACTGAACGATCTTCAAGATCCAAAAGTCGATTACCAACTGCGAATGATCCGACTTGGTAAAACTTAACCTGATCGCTCATTTTGCACCTCCTAAATCTTTCAAGAGATTTTCGGCCATTGGTCCAGATCTACGACTTGCTAAACTACGTTCAACTTCTCGCTCTACAAGTTCGACGTTTAAATCGGAAAATGAGAATTCCGGAAGCGCACCGTAAAGTGCCTTTTCAATAATATCTGTGATGGTATTTGTTGTAACTGGGCGTCCACCAAGACCTGCTACTACGGTGCGAATATCAATATCAATTCCGCCAAGAGCAGTGCGGATATTTGATGAGACGATTCCTCCAATGCCAGGCGCAAAAGCACGTTCAACAACCACAATTTTCTGACCATGTTTCAATCTTTTTCGTACTTCATCACTCGGAAATGGTCGAAATGACGTGATGCCTAAAACCCCAACTTTGATGCCTTTTTCGCGTTCGCTATCAACAACATCTTTGATAGTACCGATAATTGATCCGAGTGCTACCAAAATTATTTCAGCATCATCAATTTTATATTCAGTAAGTAAACCGTTGTAATCGTGTTCACCCGCCGCGGTACGTTTAAAAACTTTTTCGAAATCTTTTGATAGTTCAGGAATTACTTCTAGAGCTTTAATCTGTTTGAAATGTCCAAGATACTTGACTTCAGTAAATGCTTCAGGTCCAACCATTGCGCCGATTGAAACAGGGTCATTTACATCAAGGGATTGACGTGGCACAAATGGAGGTAAGAACTTTGCAACTTCTTCTCGGGAAGCGACTTCAACTTCTTCCATTGCATGCGTCAAAATAAAACCATCCATACAGACCATAACAGGCAGGGAGAGTTCCTCAGCTAATCGAAAAGCGAGGATATGTAAATCTGCAGCGGATTGATTGTCTTGTGCATATAACTGGATCCAACCGCTATCTCGTTGGCTCATAGAATCGCTTTGATCGTTCCAGATATTAATAGGAGAACCGATGGCTCTATTTGCAACGGTCATAACAATTGGTAGACCTAAACCAGATGCGTTGTAAACCGGTTCCACCATAAACAAGAGACCTTGACTTGCAGTCGCAGTATAAACACGAGAGCCCGCAGCTGAAGAACCAATGGCAACTGACATTGCTGAAAATTCGGATTCAACATTTATGAATTCGCAGCCCTTTAATAACCTTTCTCGGACGTATTCATCTAGCGCTTCAACTATATGAGTCTGAGGCGAAATGGGATAAGCACAAATTACTTGTGGGGTACAAGCAGCAATAACTTCCGCGACGGCTTTTGAACCTTCAACTTGTTTTAGCATTATTTAACTCAGCTAACTTTTCGATGACGAATTCATAACTGCTATTTGCAGCATCTTGATTCGCCTTAGCTATTTTTGTTGGGAATCGCTCTTCAATTGCTTTTAGAACGCTCTCAATTCTGACAATGCCAGTTGCGGCAGCTAATCCACCGAGCAACGCAGCGTTTGGTAATGGGCGACCTATATATTTCATCGCCATTTCAGTAGCAGGAACTATTAAATTCTTACTTGACTCTTTACCTTTTACGAATTCTTCGATTCCTAATTCTGAAAATGATTTCTTGGTGTTGATTAGTAACACGCCATCGTGCTTTGCACCGGCAAAAACATCCACTGAAAGTAGAAGTGTTGGATCTTGAATAAGAATTGCATCAGGTTCTTGTATCGGCTCACGAAGACGAATTTTCTCTTCAGAGATGCGGCAGAAAGAGACTACAGGAGCACCAGTACGTTCTGATCCAAAACTTGGGAACGCTTGGGAATGCTTTCCATCTAAAAATGCTGCAACGCTGAGAAGCTCGGCGGCGGTAACCACGCCTTGCCCTCCGCGACCGTGTATTCGTATTTGAAACACGATTAATCTTAAACTTTTGTAATTTGTTAACGCGCCTCTCAAGGAGTGCTACCCCTAAGCGTCTAATATCTCATTATGAATCGAAAGAGTATTTGGGCGATTGCATTTATCTGCGCTTTAAATATCTCTTCCGCAGAAGGTGTGGTTTCAACTGCCGAAACAATTCTCGAAACTCTTGCAGTTAAAGGGCGCGCACCAAAAACAGGATACTCCAGAGCTCAATTTGGACAGACTTGGGCAGATGTAAATCGAAATGGATGCGATACACGTAATGACATATAGAAACGAGATTTAACTGAATTGGTTTTCAGATCTGGTACTAGAGAATGTGTTGTTGAGTCCGGAACGTTGATCGATCCTTATTCAGGAACCACCATCAATTTCATTAAAGGGAACGTAACCAGCATGGCGGTTCAAATAGATCATCTTGTTGCGTTGAGTAATGCTTGGCAGACCGGTGCTTTTAAATTAACTCTGGCGAAACGAACAGAGTTTGCAAATGATCCAGATAATTTACTGGCGGTACAAG
>CAZPQX010000018.1:0-2546 GCA_964589445.1 uncultured Candidatus Saccharibacteria bacterium
GTCACCTTGGGGTTTTCCTCGCTCGCCGTCTGTCCTCTTCACTTCCTCCGTCGTGATCGGAGCAGACGGCGTCACCTGGGAAAACCCCAAGGTGACTGCCATTGGCTGCTGCGGCTTCCCCGGCGCCTCCGTGCGGTCGACGTGGTACGGGTGCGGGCCGCGCCTCCGGTGCGACCGCGAACTGCTTGGTACCGCCGCCGGGACCGCCGGTGCTGCCGTTGTCGTTGTCGCCGCGCCGACCGACTCGTCCTCGTCGTCGTCCCAGAAGTTGTCCAACGCGTCGGCGATCGACGGACGCTGCGCGGAAATCACCTGCGGCGTCGTCGTCACCGGCGTCCTCGAAATCGTTGTCGTCGTCGTCGGCGGCGCTTCTTGACGTGCGACCGGCTCCTCCTCGGCTCGCCTGTTCTCCGCCGTGACCGTCGCTTCTGCCGCCGCGGCCGCCACGACTGGTGGCGCCGTCGCGCTCACCGCCATCAGCTGCGCGTTGTAGAGAATCTGCCGGACACCGAGCAAAGAACTCCACGGCAGCGCCTGATGAAGCCTTGCGTAGTGCGCGTCGAACGCGCCGCCCGGTGCCCACCCGCCGCGTTGACGTACGATTTCGGGTGGAACACCCCGGGCCATGGCCAGCGTTGCGCTGGCTCCGCGTAGTGAGTGCGCCTTCCAGGCGCGGGTGTTGATGCCGGCGGCCTCCATCGCGCCCAGCACCAGCTTCGCGATCCGCTGTGCCGTGAGCGACTTGTTCGACCCGTCGAGGTACTGCAGGAGGGTCGACCCCCTGTGCGCGTTCGCCGCCGCCGCGTACCGCTGGATCGCCTCCAGCGTGAGCCCCTCGACGGCCACCGTCCTCAGCCGCCCGGTCTTCGTCTGGTACCGCAGGTACCGTCGTTCTCCGTCGACGTAGATTTGCGGCAGTACCTTTGCGAGGTCCCCGCTCCGCATAAACGTTGTGCACCGGAGGAGGACGGCCGCTGCCGTCCTCAACTCGTCGGTCGTTGCGTTCCGCTTGTCGAGCAACTGTGCCGCGTAGCCGACCACCGCGCTGCTGTCGAAGAAATCGTCGTACCGCGCGCGCGTCCCGGCCTTGGTCCGCTTGTACGCCGTGCGCGCCGCCGCGTCGTCCTCCACGTCGAAGTACACCTTCAGTAGTTCTTCCCGGCGGCGCCGCGGCACGTCGTGCCACGCGGCCACCTCCGCCGGATCGAGGTTCGCCGCGACCTCGTCGACGCGACCCTTCGGGGTGTGCGCGCCAGCGCGGAACTCGAACTGCTCGCTGCCTAGGTCGACCTCCTCCAACTCCTCGATCGCGCTGACGTCGTCGTCGCCGTCCTCGTCGGGCGACCCGTCACGACCCGGATGGTCGTGGCCCACCGCGGAGGGGGGACTTCCACTCCGTCCTTGAGGTAGACGGACTGCTTCTTCGGGAGGGTGATCGCCGCGACCGTCATCGCCTCCAGGAGCGGCCACCACGCCGCCCCGCGCCACTCCGGTGCCACCAGCAGCAGCCGGTGCACCTCCTCCCGCCGCGCCTTGTTCAGCACCGCGCCCATCAGCGGCCAGGGCGGGTTGGCGTACGGGTTCCGCAGGCGCCGCCAGTCCTGCGCGAGGCTGTTCTCCCCGCTGCTGTACGGCTGCGGCTCCTTGCTGAAGAACGCCTTCGTGGACCGGTTCGCGGTTGACGCGAACAGGTCGATCTCCGGGGTGAACTTGAGCGTCGACTCCGCCATCCTCAGCCATCGGGGCTGGAGGCGGTAGTCGTTCCGGTCTCGCTCGCGCCGACTGGGAGCGTCCGCCGGGTTCTCCGCGGAGGGGACGTACTCCACGCGCAAGTCGATGCGCGACGACTGGTACGCCCTCCTGACGGAGTGCACGCACCACGTCATCGCCGGCCGTGCGCTTCCCTTGAGGAGCGCGCAGCGCGTGGCCACCGCGTCGGTCTTCAGCTCGACCCGGTCGGCGGAGTTGATGTACGGGAGGAAGGCTCGCAGCACGAAGCTTGCTGCGAGCGCTTCTTTCTTCGTGATGTGGAGCGCGCGCTGGTTCGGCGTCCACCGGCCCGCGATCGTCCTCGTCCACGGGCGTTGGGGCCGCGCCGGGTTCGGCTTCAGCTGCCGGAACACCCCGCCCCAGCCGGTGTCGCTCGCGTCGCTGAACAGGGTCACCGTAGGGGGCGCTGCGGGGTTGTGCACCACGACCGGCTCGCTCCGCGCCAACACCTCCGCGGCGAGCGTGAGCGCCTTCGCCGCCGCCTGGGACACCGGCGCCGGCGTCTGCCACTGCGCCGCGCGCGTCTTCGCTCCGCTCCTCGCCGCCGTCGTCGCCGCCTGCGCCATCAGGATCTTCCCGAGGCCGTGAAGGCCGGCGTGGCCCTGCGCCGAGTAGACGAACTTGCCGGCGAGGGCGGCGATCGCCGTCGGCGGCGCCTTGCTCTGCCTCGCCATGCGCTGCGCGGCTGTCTTCAGGGTCTTCCGCTTGGTTTCTTCGAGGTCCCACGTATGATTGGTTAGATTCAACAATAGTCCCAGGTATTCTATTGTTTGCGT
>CAZPQX010000019.1:0-2472 GCA_964589445.1 uncultured Candidatus Saccharibacteria bacterium
AACGACGCCCCTCATGGGGTAGTGGCAGAACGCGAGAGGTGTGGTAGTGCTGCGGGTCAGCGGAGGTCGGCCGGCATGTTCCAGGGAAGCAACGCGTCGTAATCGTCGACGGTCTTCGCCAGGGGTAGGCGCTGGAACAGCCAGGTGAGATAGCGATAGGGATCGATGCGATTGGCCTTGCAGGTCTCAACCAACGAGTAGAGATTGGCGCTCGCGTTGGCGCCGTCGACCGTGTCCGAGAACAACCAGCCGCGGCGCCCGACGCAGAATGGCCGGATCGCATTCTCACAGGGATTGTTGCTGATGGGCCAGTTGCCGTTCTCGACGTAACGGATCAGCTTCGGCCACTGCGCACGCAGATAGGTCAGCGCCTTGCCGAGCAAGCTCTTCGGTACGACGCCGGGAGACTGTTCGAGCATCAGGTTGTGAATGGCGTCGAGCACGCGCGCACTGTATCGTTGCCGCAATCGTTGTCGCCGCTGCTGCCCCCACTCCTCACTGCGCGACTCCGCGGCAAACAGCTTGCCGATCAGCTTGATGAAACGTGTCGCAAGCAGGTCGGGCGTTCGGGCAGCCTTCGGCACACTGTCTTCCGCTTTAACGAAATACCGTCTCGCGTGAACCCAGCATCCAAGATGTACAAGCCGGTGGCGCCTGGCGATGTCGTTGTAGGGCTCGTAGCCGTCTGTCATCAGAACCGCGCCCTCGCGGATTCCGGTGAACAGCTTGTCGGCCAGCTTCGTGCCGCGTCCGGGCGTATAAGTGAAGCAGCGAATGGGCACGACCGAATCCGTCATCTGCGCCCAGAGGTAACTCGTCGTTTGGGGGCGGCGGCCATCCTCTTTGAGCACCTGGTACGTCGTCTCGTCGCAGTACATCAGCCCGGCATCGAGCAGCGCATCGCGCATCAGGTTGATCACGGGCTGCGTTGCAAGGCCAACACGAACCATGCTGGCCGCGATCGTGTTCGACGAGATGTCGCCGCCGAAGCGGCGCAGCAGGCCGGCCTGGCGATACAGGGGCATTCCGAACTGATACTTGCCGGCGGCGATCCACGCGAGCGCCGATTCGCTCAACAGCCCGCGCGGGATGATGCGCGGTGGCGCCGGCGTGACCTTGATGCCGAGATCGCAGCACGGGCATGCGTACTTGACCCGCTGATGCTGAATCACGCGCAACTGCTCAGGGATCACGTCAAGCTGCTCGCTGACCTCCACGCCAAACTCGACGAGCGGGTGACCATCATGTGTGCAGAAACGTTCGGCTTCGGGCAATTCGTGCCGCACGACCTCTCGCGGCAGGTTCGGATCGAGCGGTTTGCGCTTGCCCCGTTTCTTGCGCGTGTGCGCAGCGATCGTCGACTCGGGGAGATCTTCCTGAGCCGGTGCGCTGTGCGCGCCCAGCACTTCGGCTTCGTTAAACAGGCCGAGTTGATCTTGATTGCGCGCCTCGCTCTTTGCGCTGAACAGCTCGCGGCGGTAGGCACGGAGTCGCTCCTCAGCGAGATCGCGCTGCGCAGTCACGAGCCGCAGAGCACCGCGTAAGGCAACTTGTTCCTCTCGCAGCGCACGAGCCGCATCGCGCTCGGCGAGCAGTGCTTTCAGTTCATCGGCGGTGATCGTGACGTTGATCGGCATGCCGGATTAGACCAGCATGCCGCTTGCCTGTTTCAACTCACACGCAGATATTCCTGCCTCGCATGCCGTCGGATCGTGGTGATGTCGTCGCCGTCCAGTAGCGCGTGCAATACGCTGGTCGTCATCTTGACGACCTCGGTCTTGTTATCCGGCCAGATGAAACGGCTCGCCTCCAACCGTTTCATGAGAAGCCAGAACCCGCTACCATCCCAGCCAAGGATCTTGATCCGGTCGCGACGGCGGTTCCCAAAGATGTAGAGCGAACTGTCCATCGGATTCAGTCGCATCGACTGCTCGACGAGAATCGACAGGCTGTTCAGACCGTACCGGAAATCGACCGGATCGCGATGCAGGTACACCTTCAGATTGTCGTCGAACCGGAACACGGCATCCTCCCCAGAATCTGGACCAGGGTGGTCAGTTCGTCGATTGACGCGATGGCTTTACCCAGCTCAAGCTCGACACCGTTCGACAGCCACACATGCAGCGCGAGCGTCATCGACGCAGGCGGCGGCATCAGCACCGGCGCAGACGCCGGTGGCATCGAAACAACGGGTACGAAGGCGGCAGGTGCAGCAGTGGGAGCGACAAGCTTGCATGAACCCGGCAAGTCGATGGTCACGTCATCAACCTCATCCGACGATGCCTCGACATCTCCGTTTTGCTGCAGTACCGGCAAGATGCCTTGCTCGCGCTCCATCAGGTACTTCGTGATCCATTTGCGCAGCAGGTTTGCATTGACCCCGTGCTCCTGCGCCAGCCGGGCCACCGATGCCCCAGGGCGCAATGCAGTCTCGACCAATACGCGCTTGCTCTTCTCGTCGTAGCGTCGACG
>CAZPQX010000020.1:0-2400 GCA_964589445.1 uncultured Candidatus Saccharibacteria bacterium
AGCTTTTACATAAAGTTGCTCTGCTATGGTGTGATGTTGCATCTATTTATCCTTCTTATTTGTCTTTTACTGATTGTCTTACGTGTTCTATATATTGGCTTAGGGACGCTTTGTTTTTGAAGCCTAGTTGTTCAGATACATATTGGTAACTATTGTCTGCTGTCATGTCTAGGATTATTTTGCCTAATATTATTCTTAGGTCGAAGGCTTCTTGTTCGAGTTTCATTTTTGTTTCGTGGAGTTCTATTGCTCTTTTTGAGTTTGATATGTTTCTGGCTTTTTTGCCGAGTGTTGATGCTTGTCTTTTCTTGTCAGTTAGTTCCTGTTTTTTCTCTTTAAATATTTCGATTCTTGGGTCGTTCGTGTTTATTTGTTTTTCCATACTTAAAACATAGCATGATTGCATGGCTTAAGCAATGTTTATTTACGTTGAGTGGTATTTATTTATTATTTTTCACGTTGAGTGATATTCAGGCGAAGTCGTGTGCGCCTACGCACTACAAGTGATATCATGAAAGTACAGATAGAAAAGGAAACAAATGACTACAATAGAAGAAATGAAAAACACATTAAGCGAACTAAAAAAAGCTCGCTTAACCTACGGTAAACTCTACAAAGAGTTCCTTGAAGCTAAAATAAAATACAGAGACGTAAGCGCAAAAATATTCTTAGATGCACGAAACATCGAAGGTTTAAAAACCGTAGCCGAAAAAGAAGCCTGGGTCCACGAACAAATACTCAACGAATATAAAGATTTCAAAATGAGTGAAGGTAAACTTGATGCTCAAAAAGAAGGCATCAAAATACTTCTAGCTATACTAAGTGGTTTGCAATCAATAAATTCTAACTCAAGGAGCATCTAATGGAAGAAGAAACAAGCGACATAAGTATGCCTATGGCTGCGATTCTACAAGGCATGGGTAGCGATCTTAATGCTAAAGAAATGAATATTAAGTTTAATGAAGCCGTACTTGAATACAATATTAAGTCTGAAGTCTCTAAAAAGAAAATGGCTGAAAATGGATTTAACTTCCTTAGTACTTTATTTGCGTTTCTAAACGTAGCTTTACTTGCTTCTATAGCAATTATACCTATAGTGTATATAGTTAGCCTATTTAGGCGTTAGATTTCGTCGCTCCATTTAAATACGAGGCGTTGGGATTCTGTCTCTACTTCAATCGCTGGGTGCTTCATAGGTCGGCCCTTTTCGTCGGAAACTATAAGTCCATCAGCATCTATACGACGTTGGGCTTCCCTCATGCGCGATATTTGTACTGTTAATGCTTCTAGTTTTGGTGAAGGTTCGTAGTCTGCCTCTGCGAGTTCTTCCCATATTTTTTTTTGCTCTTCTGTTAAAGACTGTGGAGATTTCATCATAACTTACCTACCGTTACCATGCCTATTTCTTTGGTGTCTACCATGCCTCGTAATACCGGGACTACCTTGGTTGAGAAATCTCCTATGGCTTCTTCTTCAAAAATCTGGTCCACTATTTGTAGGAAGAAATCGCATAGTTCTTTATTGTCTGAGACTTCTATGTATTCCATCCTGGGGTTTTCGTTCAGGTTCATGGATGTTCGCACAGCGACGTTATAGTTCTCGTTTGTTAGTACCACAAACTTGAGGTGGGTCCTTATGGATCTTATTGCTTCATCTCCGTATAAGGCTCTACATGAGTTGAGGTATCCTGGCTGTCTTTGCCCAAAACTGCAATCCACTACCATACGCATTGTCTTTATGTGTCCATCGTTAAGAGCTGCTGCGCTTCTAGTTAAATCGGCTGCTCCTGCTGTCCAGGTAGACATAGCTACGTCGCATGGCCCTATCTTTTCTAGTAGGACTTGTACAGCGTCCATCAAGGAGAATTGTCCATGTGTCACACAGAAGGTTTCAGTGCCTTGTCCAAAATTATCTAAAGCTCTTTTTGCCGAAGCATGTTTTACTAGCCTGATTTCTCTTTTTTTGGCTTCTCTTGTAAGTGCGACTGCTTCTCGTTTTTTAGTTGTTTGTTTTTTAGTCATAGCATCATTGTACAGGATTTTAGGTGTTTTTACTACAAGAAATGTGTCCTACCAGAACTTATACCACGCTTTGCGTTTTTTCGGTAATGTGGATTCACTATGAGGGGCGACTCTTTGCGCGTATCCTGGTTCTAAACACTTATTACAAGTCTTATCGCATTTCTTTACGCCTGTCTCATTTTTTGCTAAATCTGCTTCTAGGTCAATTATTAGCCGTTTTGTGTGAAGAGAGGTAGTAACATATTCAGTTAACTTACCTTGTCCTACTTTTTTTAACTCTCCGCGTTCTAACCTTTTATTAAACTCATAGTTACTGATTTTTGTTAGGTTGATGTATTCTGCTTTTTTATAGCTAGTTTTTTGCATAGTGTTATTGTAG
>CAZPQX010000021.1:0-2361 GCA_964589445.1 uncultured Candidatus Saccharibacteria bacterium
ACCCACACTGGAAGGATTTTAAGTCCTCTGCCTCTGCCATTGGGCTACGAGGGCGACAGCGGATGAGTGTACTAGGCGAAAAGCTTAGATAAAGCCCTTATTTTTAATCACATCCTGCTAATCGCATCGAAATATCTTTCTCGTACCTCAGGCGTTGCATCAGATTTCTTGATTTTCTCAAATTCTCCTTGGTTCCAAAGTGGTGGGTTATCCCCACCCAAAAGCGCCCATGCTGCTTGCTTTGCAGCTCCATCTGCAACATATTCTCCAGCGGGCGGTACAAATATGTCTTGACCAAAAATTTCAGTTGCAATCTGTTGTACTGCTCGATTCTTAGCAGCACCGCCAATTAATAGAATTCTTTGATATTTAACTCCAAGGCTCTCTAATCCAAATCCAGCATATGCAATACCTGCAATCACACCTTCGATTGCAGCTCGCGCAATATTCTCGGAAGTGAAATTTGAATGTGTAATGCCAATAATTGCACCTTTGGCATCTGGTTTATCCGGAGTTCTTTCGCCATCAAAGTGCGGCATAAACAGCAATCCGCCGGCACCAGGTTTGGCTTTCAATGCTTGTTCGCTAAATTGATCAAAAGAAATATTAAGCATTTCGGCTGTCTTGCTAAATATTTTTGCTGCATTAAGTGTGCAAGCAAGTGGAAGGAAATTTCCGGATGCATCTGCAAAGCCAGCAATTTCACCTTTCGGATCATTTGTAGGTGTAGCAGAGACTGCAAAAGCAGTCCCACTTGTCCCTAGCGAAATTATTAAGTCTCCAACTTTGGCGCCAACTCCTAAAGCACCGGATGCGTTATCTCCCGCACCTGCTGAAATTCTTAATCTGCCATTGTCAAAACCAAACATACTTGGACTCACAATTTTGGGTAATTTCACATTTGTATGTCCAATTGCCTTTTCAAGAATTTGCATTTCATATTCGTTGGTTAATGGGTTGAAGTATCCAGTACCAGAAGCATCAGACCTGTCTGTAAATAAACGATCGATATTCTTACTGCCCGATAATTTCCAAGATAACCAATCGTGAGGCAGCGCTACTGCACGAACTTTTGTAGCGTTTTCAGGTTCATGATCTCTTAACCACCTAAGTTTGGTAGCAGTAAAAGATGCGACCAGTTTTGATCCGGTAGCGATATGTATTTCGGGAAATTCTTTATTTAAATCTGCGGCTGTACCACTTGATCTTGTGTCATTCCAAAGTAGAGCGTGCCTGATTACCTCACCATTTTCATCTAAAACCACCATGCCATGTTGTTGGCCCGCAATACCGATAGCCTCAAAACTACTTAATCCACCGACCTCATCAATTACCTCTTGCAGGGCATTCCACCAATATTCGGGATCCACTTCTGTTCCATCTGGGTGGGGTCTTGAAGCTGATTTAATTAATTCACCGGTAACTGCATCGCGAAGTACTATTTTTACAGATTGTGTTGAAGAATCAACGCCAGCAACGATTCGCTTTGAAGTCATAACTAATAGTTTCTTAAAAACCTTTTTAAGTAAAGTACTTAATTCCGCCCCAAACTGAAGGCAATTCCATCCAAGATATCTGATTCGCAAGCGATAAATTCTTTTGCCCCGGTAGCTTTCAAGATTTCTGAAAGAACTAATGAACCTGCGCCAATTACATCAACTCGCCCTGGGTGCATGTATTTAAGTGCTGCGCGATCTTCTCTAGTCATTCTTAATAACATCTTTGAGACTTCATGAGTTTTTTCTGCAGAGATATGTGATAAGTGGATTGAATAGCGCTCGTATTCAGTAAGTTCTAGCGCTGCTGCTGCCACAGTGGTTGCTGTGCCTGCCACGGCTATAAGAGATTTTGCCCCTTTTATATCTACATTTTTTGCCGCTTCAGCAATTGCAACCTGAATATCCATCCTGGCGTTTTCAATTTCCTCTGCAGTTGCCGGATCATGTTTGAAATGGCGCTCTGACATACGGACACAGCCAATATTCACACTTCGCGCAGCTTCAACAGTGCGGTGGCCAATTACAAATTCAGTTGATCCGCCACCGATATCTACTACTAGAAATGGTGCCATCGCATCAGGCAGATCTTTAGTTGCACCGGTAAATGAAAGTCGAGCTTCTTCTTCACCGCTTATTACCTCTGGCGCAACGCCTAGGCGCTCTTTCACGCCATCAATGAATAGATCGCGATTCTTTGCATCTCTGGTCGCACTTGTTGCGCAGAAGCGAATCTTCTCGACTCCGCGTCGCGCAATCTCTTCGGCATATTTATCAACTGCAGCCAACGTGCGCGCAATTGCATCAGGGTGAAATTCTCCGGTTTGATCTACGCCTTGACCTAAACGAACAATCTCCATATCGC
>CAZPQX010000022.1:0-2318 GCA_964589445.1 uncultured Candidatus Saccharibacteria bacterium
TTGTTATTGTCTCACGTTCGTGTTATGTTCTTGTTGTTATAGCGTTCCTGAGTTATAACAAGTCCTATCTTGGGTCGGTATGCAATTAAAGAGGTTTGCCGGCCCTTGGTAGACCTTTAACCTCTTAATTTTGCAAAGGAGCAACAAATTGAGCAACAAATTAAATATTCGTTTCAAATACGATTTTACTAATGTCCCGAACGTTATTTTTAGAGATAAAAACCTTTCCTATAAAGCAAAGGGAATTTTCGTCCAGATCATTTCGGTAGCGGAATCTTGGAATTTTAGCATTTCGGGTTTAGCATCTATTTCTAAAGAATCTACTTCGGCTGTCCAGTCGGGAATTGATGAGCTTATTGCTCGTGGGTATTTGGAATGGAATAGGTCTAAAGACGATACGGGGCGATTTAACGTAGAGATAAATGTGTTCTTACCAGGCGAGGAAACACCACAAGAGAAAACCACCAGTGGTGAAATTCCCTTAAGGAATATCGTAGACAATAAAGAACTAACTAATAAAGGACTAATTTTAGATAAAGAACTAACTAATATTGCAAAATCTGAAAATTTTGCAGAACAGGCTAAAGAAGAAAATCAACCTATAGTTTTATTTGAAGAACCTGTTGAGCAAGAAATTGTTCCTGTTAAGAAATCTCGCAAACCTGATCTATTGTTTGAAGCTGTCTGTAAAGCCTGTTATATAGATTATAAAGAACTTAGCAAATCTGGGCGCGGACAACTAAATAAGCTCATGTCGGAATTTAGAGACGTTGGGGCTACACCCGAAAGCGTTTTCTATAAAGCTAATGTTTACAAAGTAAAGAACTCTGTTGCTATTACTCCTCGTGGATTGATATTTCAATGGGCTTCATTAAATGAAGAATCCGTAAAGGGTATAGTCACTAACAAGCAACGTGATAAAGCTTTAGACACCTACAACCAAGCTAAGGCGTTAGAGGACGCTTGGGAGCCGTATAAGCAACAGATGGTAGCTGACGGTGAATTAGACGAGTATGGAAACGAAATTGACCAAAACGAAATTGAGGTATGGTAATGAACACTTATGAAGCGCAAGCGATAGTTAGGCAGATAGTGAATGCTTATCCTGTTTGGACTCCACCGGAACGTCAAGCTTTATTGCAATCGAGGATAATCAAACATGACTATGTTAGATGTGAGAAGGGTGTCGAAATGATGTTGGACAATTTCAACAAGAATCCTACCATTGCCGATATTTTACAGTTCATTATGGCTGTTAAGGGTGTAGAGTCCGATGTTTTGCAATGCTCTAAATGTTCTAACGAGGGTTGGATTCAGGAGAATGATGAGGGGCATGGGACTTATAGGAAATGTTCTTGCAGGAATCAAAATGCTAGTAAATTGGGTGGCGACCCTGAGTTGACTATTGAGGGTAAACCCATTGCTTCTTTTGGTGAGTCTTGTCGTAAGCTTTGGTCTGGGGCTAAGTCTAGCAATCCTGATTTATCCGATGATGATATTTGCGATTTGTTAGAACCTATGTTCCCTCAACGCGCTAAAGCTATTAGGGAACTGATAGATATATTCTAATTGGTTAGCCTAGTATCAAGGGTTTAAGAATGGTACTATTGTCGGGTGGCTGATATAACTGTTTTTAGAGGTAATACCCAGAGGCTTCTTTTGAAGGCTAAGGACTCAAATGGCAATGCTGTTGATTTGACGGGCTATCGTGTTATTTTTAGTATTAAGCCGAGTATAGCTGGCCTTGACCCTTTGGATGCTACTGCGATTATTAAGGGTGAATTTACGATAGATCAACCTACTTCTATCCCTCAAGGGTATTATGACCTTACGGTTCCTGATACGGATAATGGTTGTAGGTCTTATCTTTTTGATATGAAGTATTTTTCGGGGACTCAGCAGGTTAATAGTAGTAGCGTGAAGTTTGAGATACTTAATCCTGTTACGAACAGAGAAGCAGATGACGTTTGATATATTGACAGAGATTGTCAATACGAGTTTAGATTTAAATTTTACTGTATCTGCTGATGTTGGCGTTGGTGTTGTTTTAGGTGGGCCTGAAGTGGTGCTTACTACTTTGGGTCAATATACTAATCTTGATGTGGGTTTGTCTCCTGATGTTAGTTTGAATGTAGAGACTGGACTGCAAGGTATCCCTGGCGTTGATGGTTTACCTGGTATTCCTGGTCCTCCTGGCGATAAGGGTGATGCAGGTAGCATTGGTCCGACTGGTCCTCCTGGAGCTAAAGGTGATACTGGTCAAGGTGTACCTGCTGGGGGTCTATCGGGTCAACAGTTAGCAAAAATAGACGGTACGG
>CAZPQX010000023.1:0-2308 GCA_964589445.1 uncultured Candidatus Saccharibacteria bacterium
CTGCTTCGTCTTTGCCTTGTTTTAAGGCTTCTCTTGATGGCCTTGTCGATTCGGGAGTTATTGAAGATGATTCACCGCGTTATGTTCGCAATGTTACTTTTCTCGCTCCCGAAAAGACTGGGCGTGATGCTCTAACTATCGTTTTGACTAGCGTTGATCTCTAATTTTTATTCTTTGAAACTGGGGTCGCATTGACTTATGAGGTCCGTTCCTCTAGTTGTTACGTCTGCTTCGTAGGAAATTACGTCTCTAATGAAGTTCATCGCTTCGTGGCATTTTTGTAGTTGGCGTTTTTCTGGGTATGCTGATATGAACCATGTTGCTGATAGTAAAAATATTAGACCTATTAGTCCTGCTGTTGCTATTGAAACTATTAGTGGTATGTTTTTTCGGTTTATTGGTGTTGTTGTTTCCATGTTTTTCTTTCTGTTGTTTGGGTTATAGAAATTTGTAGGTTTTGATAAAGAAATATATTGTTACTACTGTTAGTGCTGTTATGTATATCCAGGGGAAGCACTTTTTGGTTATGGCATAGGTGTATAGTAGTGGCCGTTTTTTTGTCCAGTCTGCGTTTTTCATTCTTTTAGGTTTTCTTCGTATTCTGTTATGAGTTCTTCTTCTTGTTCTTCCATAGCTTTCTCTGTGAGCATCATAAGGAGGTCGCGTAGCGTGGTATTTGATAGGCGTTTGTCTAGGGCTGTCCAGTTTATATTTTTAGGGTTTTGGCCTTCTAGGATATAGTTTTTTATTAGTTCGGATTTATTTTCGAGCGTTTCTTCTAAGTTTTCGCATATTTCTCCGAAACATTTATCTTCTGCGTAGTCTTGGTATCCGTCTTGGTCGAACTCTGGTTCTGGGTCGGGTTCCAGGAACCTTACGCCTCCGTCGGGTAGGTTGTTTTCTAGCATCGTTCACTCCTTGGGTTGTTTTTATTCATTATTGATAACGCTTCTTCGTTTTGTGCTTTTGCTTCTTGCTGCATTTCCCAGATTTGCATGTCTAGAAAGTCGCGTTCTTCTCCGAGTTCTTTTAGTCTTTGTGTGATTTGTTCTAGTGTCATCATGTTTGTTGTCTTTAATCTATCCAGCCTGCTATGTTATCCTGTTGGTGGCTATAACAGTTTTTTGCTAGGTTGGCTACTGCTTCTAGTTGAGTACTGCCTACGCCTATTGGTGACGTTGTGATGTCGATAAAACTGTCGGCTAATACTGCAATTATTTTGCCTTTGGTGGGCGAGAACCTAATCCCGTATTCTGTTGTGATTCCGTATTGGTGTAACAGTTTCTCTTCTGGTGGTGCGACTTTACTTTCTTCTACTTGTTTTTTTAGCAATTCGTTTTCTTGTCGTAGGGTTTCTCGTTCTAATTCTTCTTCCTGTTGACGCTCTTGGAGTTTCCTGTTTTCTTCTAACATTAACGTGTGTCTTGCTTTTCTTCCTTCTAGCAGGTCCTCAAAGTCTTGTTCTGAGAGTGTGGCTATGTTTTCTGGTATCGTTACATCCCATTCGTCTGTGATGGCTGTGAGTGCTTCTGTTCTTTCGGCTCTTATTTTTTCTAGCCGTTCAGCTTCTTTTAGTTCAGCGAATTTTTCTTTAGCGGATAGTTGTTGCTCTAGATCTTGTGCTGTTTGTTTTATTTTGTTCCAGATTGAGTCAACTGCTTTGTTGTATTCGTTGGAGTCTTTTTTTAATGCTTTTTTTACGTTTTCTGCACCTGTGCGTATTTTTTGTATTTTTTTTCTTAAGTCCCCTGCTTGTTTCATTTGGGTTTTGTCATCAACTGATCTTACAATTATTGCATCTATTTGTGCTTGGTAGTGTGCTACATCTAGGTTAAATTGGGCGAGTTGTCGTGTTGCTCTGTCTTCTGGTTTTATTACTTCTATTTGTGTCATTTTTGTGTGTTCTCTTTCTTAGTTAGATGTTTTTAGGTCAATATCTGGGATAATTGTTTGCGGTTTGAATATTACTTTGTAATGGTATGGGTCTGATTTTATCGCATCTGTCTGTTCAACAAAATAAGAGACGTTATCGCTAAGTCCGAGGTAATGTTTTTTATATGTGTCTTCTTCTATTTTACATGTTACTTCTAATTGATTTTCGTCTACGTCTGGTTGTATTGAACATTTACCTTCTATGGTCATGAGATATGTGTCTGTAATCCCGTTAAAGAAAATAATGCGTCTTTGTACTTTGAATTGGTCTGCATCTTTTGAGAGATTGTGAGACACTACATCTGCGTCTGTTGAGCAGGCTGTAAGTGTGAGTGTGAGTGTTAGTGTGAGCACTAAAAGTATTAGTGTGATTATT
>CAZPQX010000024.1:0-2236 GCA_964589445.1 uncultured Candidatus Saccharibacteria bacterium
CCTTGGTCGCCGCCTTCTTCGTCCAGCGGTCCGTCGCCCACTCCCAGAAGGTGCTGGGGATGACGGTTCTTCCGAAGAGTTGAAGGTCATGCGGCGTAGCTTGGCCGTTGAGCCACATCGAGACGTCGTCCGCCGCATCGCCCCAGCTTCGAAGCCATGCGTGGTGGAGCGGATGCGACGCGCACATCGCCAGCCCCGGCGCCGCCTCGCTGTGCGTCCTCCCGCACGCGTCGCACGGCGTCGTCGGGATCGTCCAGTGCGTTTGATGTGCTGCTGCGAAGGGGTTGTCAGTGATGCCCAGCAGCCACTTCTGCTCCGCCAGGGTTCTGCTGTTGAAGGTGCGCCAGGTGATGGCCGCCGCGCCTGTGTGCTGGTGTTGTGGCACCAGCCTCCGGGTCCAGTACTTGTGGTGCGGCCGCTCGAGGCCGCCCCTGAACCGCAGCTGGCCCGCCTCGGTGATGATCTCCGGCGGCGGCGGTGGCTGCTCCAGCGCCTCCTTCGCCGCCTTGTCGGCCGCCTCGTTGCCCTCGACCCCCGCGTGTCCTTTCACCCACCTCACTGAGATACCTCGCGCCGTTAATTTATGACGGGCGCGCAGGTAAACCTCGCCCCCCCCGAGGGGGGGTTTGGCATCTCGGAGGGAGTCGCAGGCCACCCGCGAGTCCGTGAACACCGTGCTGCCGGGCTCCGCGAAGTCCGCCGCCAACTCCAGCGCGTGCAGCTCCGCCCTCGTCGAGCACCCGACGCCAGGCACGCGCGCGGAGCGCACCGACCCGTCAGCGAGAACCACCGCCGCTGCCATATGCTCGCCCTTCAGCGACCCGTCGGAGAAGTTGTCGGAGAACCGCCGCCCGGTAGACGCCGTGAGAACCGGCCCCGGGCCCGCCATGAACCGGTGTAGGGTGTTCTCCACCACGTCCGCTCCGAGTGCTCGTGCCGCCGCCGCGAAGGTGCGCCACGTGTAGCCGTTCTTCCTCCGGATCAAGGGTTGGGTGACGTTGAGCGTGCGGGTCGGTAGAAGTACGCTCAGGTACGGGACCCCGAGCCCCGCGTTTCGTCCGTAGATCGTCTTTTTGGAGACGATCTTCGGGACGCCGGGCACCTCGCGAATAAACGCGAGGATGCCCGCGTCCAGCGCGCGCAGCCGGTCGGTGTTGTGCGGCAGGCACTCCGCCACGTACACGAGCCGCGGTCCCACGAGGTAGCGCGCCAGCGCGATCCTGGCCACCGCTGTCGTAGGTGCTGCTCGAAGCGCCGTAAGCGTAGCTTGAAGCGTGTCGTTGACGTACTCCTCGGCGAGCTTGACGTTGGTGTCCGTGTAGGCGGGGTGTCCCAGGTGTCTGAACACCGTGCCCCTCGCGTAGTGCTCGCACTTCGCCGGATTTACGGCGAAGCCGAACTTCTCGAACTCTTCTATCACCAGGCGGAGCACCTCCTCCTTAGGGACGCCGGGGGGATGCGCCACGACGATGTCGTCGGCGAACGCGATGGTGTGTGGGTAGGCGGTGACGATCCGCCTCATCGCGAGATGCGCCACCGCTGCAAACACGAGAGGGGAGCAGGGGCAGCCCTGCCGTACTCCCCTTTGAAGCCGGATCCGGTGCTCGCTGCCGATGATCGACGCTTCGGTCGGCTCGTAGAAGGACGTGATCGCGTTGATCACGTGCCGCTGGACTCCCAGTTCGGACAGCGCCTCCGGAATCGCCGCCCACGGGACGGTGTCGAACGCGCCGGCGAGGTCGACCACCGTGGCGACCTCCCCGTGGTCCGTCAGCCACCGCTGAAGGGCCAGTGAGGCCGTCGCGGTGGACCGGCCCCGGACGAAGCCGTGCTGGTAAGCCGGCACTGCCATCGAGGCGTGCAGCTGGCTTACCAGCGCCCGGCTGAGCAGCCGGTACGCCGCCGTGGTGAGGCTGATCGGCCTCCAGGCGGCGGCGTCGTCCAGCCGCCTCCCGCGCTTCGCGATCAGCCACACCGCCGCTGCGGTGAGCTCCGGGGCGGCGATCGGCCTGGCGATGTACTCGTCGATGAACTCGGCGAACACCGCGAGGTGCTCGCCGGGGAGTAGGTGGAGGAGGAACGGTGGAACACCGTCCGGCCCGGCGGCCTTGGTCTTCGACGATCTGGCCAGCCTCTTGATGAGGTCCCGGCACATCGGCGGCGGCCTCGGCTCTTCGTCCGTGTTCAGCTGCAGCGGCGGCCTGTTCCACGCGGCCGGGGGTTCGCACTCCATCTT
>CAZPQX010000025.1:0-2109 GCA_964589445.1 uncultured Candidatus Saccharibacteria bacterium
GCCTGGCTGGTGCCCATGGCGGGCCTGGGGCTGGGGGCAGCCCCCGGCGCGCCGGGGGTGGCGGGGGGCGGTGGCAACCACCCACCACCTTGGGCCGGGTGGTGGGGGCATACCTTCTCGGCCTTTTGGCTAAGATCAAGTGTAGTATCTGTTCTTATCAGCTTAATTTCTGATACATCCTGCACTGCAGGATAGAGAAATTAAACTAATTTTTTGTTGGGGGCCGGGGTTCCCCTCACCCTCACGGGTGAGTCCCAGGCCACGGGTTGCCCTGCTATTGCACTACCGGCAGGCGCGGCCCACCCATCAGGGAACCTTTTTTCCTTATGCTCCAAAAACAATGAAAAAACAACCACCACCAGCTGTGTGTGCGCTGTGGTGTGCTTCCCCCTTTGGGCGTTGCCTTTACCTACACCCACTGGCAAGAGCAAGGCAACAAGTCGTTTTGCTCTAGAGAAGCCCACACACAGTGCAGAACAGGGTGCCCTTTCCCTTTCCCTTGTGGTCTTGCCTGTCGTCCCTGGCCTGCCGGTGGTGCCCCGGCCCAGGGCCAAGCGTGGCCAAGCCACCAGTGTGTGTGGGGTAACATACCTGGTTGGGTGGTGACCGTGATCAAGCAGGCGGTCCCACTATCCGGCTGCCCTTTCTTGCACTTCAAAGGCTGGCTGGGTAGTGCTGTCCTCTTGTGGGGGCAGCACACAGCATAATTTTTGGTAGCGGTGGGGAGATGCGCTTGCGTGTCAACCCACCATTTTCTTTTTGCACACCACACACCACACACCACACACCATGCCACGCCACCACCATATGCCCGCGCCTGCCACAAATCTAACTGGTGCGCAGGCTGGGGGGGGTGGGTGGGGTTTGCGGCCTGCCGGGCAGGGCGCTGCCACCCAGGACGCTGCCCCTGCACCTGCTGAAGGGGTGGGCATACTAGCACCGCCTGCTACTTACACCGCACTTATCTTTCGCCTTTTACTAAAGATAGCCGTGAGTGAGCAGGCACTGCGGTGCGATGCCCAATTTTTGGAACACCCACACCCACACACCTGTTTTGTGGTGTCTGGTTGCCCTTGCCCCCTTGGGGGCGTGGCTGCCACTTTTCCCTCAAGCAAATGCCCCTTGCTGTGCTGCTCCACACTCCGCCTCCTTTGCTTCGCACTCACCACTCTGCCCGCCTATGCGCTTGCATTTGGGTGCCTGAGTGACGCACACAAAGGGGCGCCTTGCTCTACCGGCCTGCCGCTGGGGTGCTGGGCCTGGGTGCCTGCACTTGTGTGGCCCAGGCCTGTGTGCTTTGGCATCGACGTACTCCACAAGGATCATTTCTTGAGTGCGTATACATCCAGTCTATCCACTGACACATGTGGTCTTAAAAGCCAGAGGAAGAGACGCGAGGCCCATGGCAAGCAGGAGGCTGCAGCACCCCCAAAAGGGAACTTGTTCCCTTTCTGGGGGCGACTTGCATCGATGATTGCGGATGCCGGGAGGCCCTGCTGATGGCTTTTCTTTTCCATTATTGCCATTGCCACGCCCACCACACCACACACACCACCAGCAAAGAGGGAGGGAGGGAGGGAGGGGTGGGCAGGTGGAGGAGGGGGGTGCGCTGGCGCTGCCGTGCTGTACCGCACCAGGACACGCAAAGGGCAAAACATTATTTAACAAAACAACACAAACAAAAAAAAAACCACCGGCAGTCCGGCCAGGCCCCTGCCGGGCCGACCAGCAGCGGCACCACTCAGCCGCGTGTTCCCTCCACTGACAGCTGTGGGAGGTTTTGGCTGCTCTGTTGCCAGCCTCACCCGGTCCCCTCCTCATCAAGGCCTCCATGGTGCCTCCCGTTGCCGGGTGGCCCCAGTGAGGGCAGCTGTCTTGGAGTGGGCGCAGCCTCTGCATGGCGCCATGGGGTGCTGCTGGTTGTGTGCGACCCGGCAGGCGCCAGGGTTTTGGCCGTTCCGCCAGTGGGTGGGCCCCCCCGCTTGGGTGACAGGGGGCCGCGGCGCCCCCCGGGGATGCCCAGGAAGGGGTGGGTGGGGCGGCCAGGGGGGGCGGCCTGGCTGGTGCCCATGGCGGGCCTGGGGCTGGGGGCAGCCCCCGGCGCGCCGG
>CAZPQX010000026.1:0-2078 GCA_964589445.1 uncultured Candidatus Saccharibacteria bacterium
AATGAGCAGGAATCCACAAATAGGGGACAGCGAACGGGCGCCCGATCAGCACGATACGGGGCGCGCCGAGTGGACCAGCGCGCCCCGCCTCACCGGAAGAGGGTCGGTGAGTGTTCGTGATGTTGTGCCCCCCGGCCATGGCTTAGGCCGTCTGCCGAGCGGGCGCGAACCGACCGCAGTATTTGTCGAGCGTGTCGATTTCAGCGTCGGTCGCAAATTCGATAGGGCCGATCTTCAACCCAGCTTTCCGGTAAACCGAGATAGCAATGGGGATGGTGATCTTGTGGCCATATTTGCCCGACAGCACCTGCGAGGCGTAGCTCTTGGAGCACCCCAGCGCCTCGGTCATAATCTGATTGAGGGACTTCTCACGCTTTGCCGGAGCGGGAAGCGTATCCATGTGTGCCTCAATTTCGGGGCAAATCCGAAACCACTCTCCCTGCACGCGGTGGGCCGCGAATAGAGCATGGAGCGCGCTTTCAGCCTCCTCGTCGCCCTCGCAAATCCGTTCCAGAGCAAGCGGGAATGGGCTGTCGGAGCATATCTTGCCGAAGCGAGCGCGCGGGTTTTCGGAAAAGCCGATCTTTACGCGGCCGACTTCTCGCGCTGTGACGAAGTAGATCATGCCGCCCTCACCAGCGCCTCAGCAGTCACCTTCCCGCCGCTCGCCTCGATGATGGCCAGCATGGTATCGCGGGTGATGTTTTGCTGACCTTTGCGGATCCTAGAGATGGAGGCTTCCGTCAGGCCGACCTTGGCGCCGAACTCGGCGGCGGTGGGTGCTCCCTTAGAGCGGAGGTATTGATCGAGGGTCATAGCCCCTATTACACCGGATGTAATACCGCTGCAACCCCCGACTTACACGGGGCGGCATTTTATTGCGCTGGGCGTGGGGCCATACCCTCGCCGATGGCAAATTATAAATCCTACATCGCCCTGTGGCGGAAAGTCCGTGGACTGACGCAACGGGAAGTCGTCGATCAGCTCACCATGATTAAAGAGCGCGACGGGATGCGGGAGAAGTTTCCGACAACCGAAGCGAGCCTGAGCCGCGTCGAGAAGGGCGAGCAGAATTTCAACATGGCGTTGCTGACCGCCCTCGCCGAAGTGCTGGGCGCCGAGAAGCCGGGGCACCTATTGACGGTCAACCCTTTCGAGGGCACGCTTTCTCTGGTAAATTCGCTCGAACGGCTTAGCCCGATCCAGCAAGAGGCGGCCCTAAAGGTGATCGAAGCCTTGCGCGCTCCGATGCCGGAGAACCTGGAGGACGAATGAAGCGGCTGGGGATGTGGAACAGGCTGGCTCTTGTCCTGACGGTGCTCGCGACCGTCATAGTCCCGGCGGTTGTTTATGAGGATTATCTCAGCGAAAGCTACAAAAACCGCGAAGTGTATTACCAAATGTGCCGCAGGACGAACGCCGGAACGGCGAACGGTGACATGACTGCTTGGTTGAAGCGGGACGCTGCGTGCATGGATGAGCTTACCAAGCCGGTCACGCCACCTTCGGCGAACTTCTACTGGGAGCTGACCTATTCGACCATTCTAGGCTGTGTCGCCGTTTACCTGATCATATGGGCGGCCGTTGCGACCGCCAAATGGGTATGGAGGGGTCGCCAAGTAGGCTGACCGACGAATCATCGCCCACCCCGCGCCCGCCCTAGCCCGGCGGGCTTTTTTATGCGCGCTGGTCCTATTTTCTTACGCGGGGTGCAATAAAGTGTTTGACACCTCCTTACGCGGGGTGTAATCCAAGCTCCAGACAGGGCAACACCGTTGCCGAGTTTGGAGATGGAAGATGGCAATCAGCGAGACGCTTGAGAAGTTCGAGGTAAGGAACCGCTTCACCAACGCGGTCCAGTTCACCGCAGAGATCAGCGTCACCCCCGACATGACCTACAGCGTCAAGCTGGGTCTGGCGGTCAAGTGGGCGGTTAAAGCGCGTGCCTACCTCGCGGATGCCGACCTCGCGGGTGCCAACCTCGCGGGTGCCAACCTCGCGGGTGCCGACCTCGCGCGTGCCAACCTCGCGGGTGCCTACCTCGCGGGTGCCAACCTCGCGGGTGCCCAAAATGCAGT
>CAZPQX010000027.1:0-1965 GCA_964589445.1 uncultured Candidatus Saccharibacteria bacterium
CCTCGAAGATGGTTTCGAAGGTCAACGAGGAGAACGTCGAGGCGTTCAAGAAGCTCGGGATCAGCATCGGCGATGGGGCGACGGAGGCGGAGGCGCTGGCGGCGGTGCAGGCCAAGTTCGCGGGGCAGGCGGACACGTACGCGCAATCGACCGCGGGGCAGTTCGAGAGCGCGAAGATCCGGCTGGGCGAGGCGAAGGAAGCGATCGGGACGGCGCTGCTGCCGGTGCTCGCGAAGCTGGTGACGGTGTTCGCCGACGACGTGCTCCCGGTCATCGAGGACTTCGCGGAGAAGGTGGGGCCGAAGATCACCGAGTTCATGAAGAACGTGAAGCAGTACTGGGAGAGCGATGCGAAACCCGCCCTCGACACGCTGCGAGACGTTTTCGAGGAGCTGAAGCCGGTCATCATCCCGGTGATGGACGAGATCCAGAACCGCATCGAGCTGGCGGTGAACGTGATTACTGGCGTGCTGAATATCCTCATCAAGCTCCTGGGCGGGGACTTCGCGGGGGCGTGGGACTCGGCGAAACAGCTGGTGTCGGACGTCATGAGCAGCATGAAGGAATCGGTGGAGAACGCGTTCCGGGCGATGAAGGGAATCGCGGGGCTCGCGCGCGAGGCGGGTTCGGCGCTCGGCGGGGCGCTGCTCGACGGGCTGCAGGCCGCGATCACGGCGGTGGGCGGCTTCGCGAGCGACGTCGGGCAGGCGGTGCTGGCAGCGGTGAAGCACGTCATCAACACCTACGTCATCGGGCCGATCAACCGCGGGCTGGAGTTCAAGATCCCGGTTCCGGGCGCCCCGGACATCCACATCAACCCGCCGGACATCCCGTACCTGGCGCGAGGCGGCGTAGTGACGCGGCCGACGCTGGCGGTGCTGGGTGAGGCAGGGCCGGAAGCGGTCGTGCCGCTGAGCGGTGGTGCGGGGCGAGCGGCCGCGCATGCGGGCTGGGGAGGGATGAACATCGTGGTGAATGTGAGCGCGGTTGACGCTGCGGGCTTCCGGCGCGTCATCCCGGAGATCGCGCGCGAGCTCGCCCAGCACACGCGGCGGGCGTACGGGGTGGCGGTCTAGTGGGCGCGCCGACGCTGCACGTGGTGAGCGGCACGAGCCCGTACGTCGAGGGATACGCGTTCGGAGGCGTGTTCGGGGCGAAACTCTCGAACCCGGGAACGCTGCCGGCGGGGGCGGCGACATGCATCGCACAGCACCCGGCGGAGGACTACCTGGCGGTGGGGCACGCGACGTCGCCGTATGTGAGCGTCTACGGCTGGGATGGCGCGGCGTACGGAGCGAAGGCGACGAACCCGGCGACGCTGCCGGCGGGCACGGTGAACGGCGCCGCATGGTCGCCAGACGGGTCGGTGCTCATCGTCGCCCACAACTCCTCGCCGTATGTCACGGCCTGGCCGTTCTCGCCGGCGTCCGGGCTCGGGACGAAGTACGCGGACCCCGCGACGGCGCTGGCCGGGAACGGGAACGGCATCGCGTTTCACCCCTCGGGGCGGTGGGTGGCGGTGGCAACCGCCTCGACCCCGTACATCGAGGTCTACGCGTGGGATTTCACGACCGGGTTCGGCGCGAAGTGCGCGAACCCCTCGACGCTCCCGGCCTCGATTGCGGCGAAGCCGGCATGGTCGCCGGACGGGCGCTTTCTCGCTGTCGCCCACACGCTGTCGCCCTATATCACGGTGTACGAGTTCGACGGCCGACTCGGCGAAAAGCTCACCGACCCGACGATACTGCCGGCGGGGCACGGGCAGGCGGTGGCGTTCAGCCCCTCGGGCGGCCACCTCGCCGTGGCGCACGAGACGACGCCGTTCGTTTCGGTGTACCCGTTCGGGGGGGGCTTCGGATCCAAGTACGCGAACCCCGCGGTGGCGATTGGCGCGACGACGTTGGCCTCGGGCGTTTCGTGGTCGCCAGATGGAGAGTACCTGGCGGTGGGGCACGACACGAGCCC
>CAZPQX010000028.1:0-1726 GCA_964589445.1 uncultured Candidatus Saccharibacteria bacterium
CTGCTTCGTCTTTGCCTTGTTTTAAGGCTTCTCTTGATGGCCTTGTCGATTCGGGGGTTATTAAAGATGATTCACCGCGTTATGTTCGCAATGTTACTTTTCTTGCTCCCGAAAAGACTGGGCGTGATGCCTTGACTATCGTTTTGACTGGCGTTGATCTCTAGTTTTTATTCTTTGAAACTGGGGTCGCATTGACTTATGGGGTCCATTCCTCGTTTTCTTTCTGTTGTTTAGGTTATAGAAATTTGTAGGTTTTGATAAAGAAATATATTGTTACTACTGTTAGTGCTGTTATGTATATCCAGGGGAAGCACTTTTTGGTTATGGCATAGGTGTATAGTAGTGGCCGTTTTTTTGTCCAGTCTGCGTTTTTCATTCTTTTAGGTTTTCTTCGTATTCTGTTATGAGTTCTTCTTCTTGTTCTTCCATAGCTTTCTCTGTGAGCATCATAAGGAGGTCGCGTAGCGTGGTATTTGATAGGCGTTTGTCTAGGGCTGTCCAGTTTATATTTTTAGGGTTTTGGCCTTCTAGGATATAGTTTTTTATTAGTTCGGATTTATTTTCGAGCGTTTCTTCTAAGTTTTCGCATATTTCTCCGAAACATTTATCTTCTGCGTAGTCTTGGTATCCGTCTTGGTCGAACTCTGGTTCTGGGTCGGGTTCCAGGAACCTTACGCCTCCGTCGGGTAGGTTGTTTTCTAGCATCGTTCACTCCTTGGGTTGTTTTTATTCATTATTGATAACGCTTCTTCGTTTTGTGCTTTTGCTTCTTGCTGCATTTCCCAGATTTGCATGTCTAGAAAGTCGCGTTCTTCTCCGAGTTCTTTTAGTCTTTGTGTGATTTGTTCTAGTGTCATCATGTTTGTTGTCTTTAATCTATCCAGCCTGCTATGTTATCCTGTTGGTGGCTATAACAGTTTTTTGCTAGGTTGGCTACTGCTTCTAATTTGTTTTGACCTACACCTACTGGTGAGGTTTCTATGTCGATAAAACTGTCGGCTAGTACTGCGACTATTTTACCCATCTCGTTTTCAAATCTGATTCCGTATTCTGTTATGAGTTTTTCTTCTGGTGGTGCGACTTTACTTTCTTCTACTTGTTTTTTTAGCAATTCGTTTTCTTGTCGTAGGGTTTCTCGTTCTAATTCTTCTTCCTGTTGACGCTCTTGGAGTTTCCTGTTTTCTTCTAACATTAACGTGTGTCTTGCTTTTCTTCCTTCTAGCAGGTCCTCAAAGTCTTGTTCTGAGAGTGTGGCTATGTTTTCTGGTATCGTTACATCCCATTCGTCTGTGATGGCTGTGAGTGCTTCTGTTCTTTCGGCTCTTATTTTTTCTAGCCGTTCAGCTTCTTTTAGTTCAGCGAATTTTTCTTTAGCGGATAGTTGTTGCTCTAGATCTTGTGCTGTTTGTTTTATTTTGTTCCAGATTGAGTCAACTGCTTTGTTGTATTCGTTGGAGTCTTTTTTTAATGCTTTTTTTACGTTTTCTGCACCTGTGCGTATTTTTTGTATTTTTTTCCTTAAGTCCCCTGCTTGTTTCATTTGGGTTTTGTCATCAACCGATCTTACAATTATTGCATCTATTTGTGCTTGGTAGTGTGCTACGTCTAGGTCGAATTGGGCGAGTTGTCGTGTTGCCCTGTCTTGTGGTGTTAATTCTTGTGTCATGTTACTTTTCTTTCTTAGTCGAACACTCTTTGTGTGAGTTTTGTGAATGGGTTGTATTCT
>CAZPQX010000029.1:0-1649 GCA_964589445.1 uncultured Candidatus Saccharibacteria bacterium
TTTTTTTTATGTTTTATATGTTTATTTTTCTGCTATTATCTTTGGTTTTCTTACTGTTATTTCTGATTCTTTTTTTGTTTATTTCTTTTATGTCTATATTTTTTCTTTTTCTTCTTTTGTTTATTTGTTTTTATGTCTATATGTTTTCTTTTTCTTCTTTTTCTTCTTTTTATTCTTTTTATGTCTATATTTTTTCTTTTTATTCTTTTTATTACTTATTTTTGGTTATATTTCTTTTTCTGTTGGATCGTAATTTTTCTTTGTTTAAGTTTGATAATTCTTTTTTGTTTATGTTGTTTTGGGTTATTTTTCTTTTTGTTTTCTTAAGATTCTTTTTTTATGCTTTTGATGTATTTTTTGTGTGGGTGGGTTGTGCTTTTATGGTTTAGTTTCTTGGTTTGTTAGCTTTTTCTGTTTTTTATGCTTTTGATTTGTTTTTTTTCTTATTACTTATTTTTGGTTATTTCTTTTTCTTTTTTTTCAGATAATTTTTATTCATTTTCTTTTTTTTTACATGTTTTTTGTCTTTTTCATTGTTTATTCTTTTTTTTTTAGATTTTTTCTTTTATTTCTTTGGCTTTTTGTTTGGTTCTTTTGTTTTAGTTCTGCTTCTTTTTCTGGTTTTTTTCTTATTTTTTTAGATTGTATTAATATAGTTTTTGTTATAGTTCTTTATGTTTATGGTGTTTATGATAGGAAAGGTTTTTTTTTTGTTTTATTCGTTCATTGAGTTTTTATTTCTTTGTTTATTTGACTTGGTCTGTTGTCTTTTTCTTATTTCTCTTTTTCTTTTTTTTCTGTTTTTTTTAGTTTTGGTCTTTTTTCTAAGCTTTATATGTTTCCTTTTGGTTCTTTTTATGTCAGGTCTATTTCTTTTTCTGATAGTTTTTACTTTTCTTTTCTTTTTTTATGACTTTCTACCATTCCTTTTCTTTTATTCTTCTTTGGGTTTTTTTCTTTTTTTTCTTTTTATGATTCTTTTTTTATTTTGCTCTCATTTTTTTTCTTTTCTTTTTTTATACTTTCATTTAGCTTTTCTTTTCTCGACTCTATTATTTCTTCTTTTTCCTTTTCTTCTTTTTTGCTTGTTTTTGTTATTTCTTTTTCATCTGATTTTTTATTTTTTTCTTGTTCTTTTTTTTTGTACATATTTCTTTTCTTATTCTTAGTTTCTTTTTCTTTTTATTTTTCTGATTTTTCTTTGTTCTATTTAGATTTTTACTTTTTTTACTTTATTTTATTTTGTTTTCTTGTTTTTGGATTTCATTTTTCTACATTTTGGAAGTTTTCTATGCTTTTTGATTTTATTTCTTCTAGTTCTGTTTTTGTCTCTTTTTTTTCATATTATTCTTTTGGCTTTATTTTTTTTATGTTTGTTTTTATTATGTTTTTTTTTCCATCAGCTTTTTGTTTTTTTTTTTCTAGGTTTTTTTTTTCTTCTTTTGACTCATTTTTTTCTTTTAATACTTTTTCTTTTAGCTTTTTTAATTCTTTTTTTTCTTTTAAGTCTTGTCAGTCTATTTCTTTTATTCTTTTTTTTGTTTTTCTTTTTTTTTATTTTTTCTTTTCTTTTATCTTTAGTTTTTATATCTTTTAAATGTTTATTTTTGTCTCTTTTTCATATATTTCTTTTCTTTTTTTTTTTTTTT
>CAZPQX010000030.1:0-1640 GCA_964589445.1 uncultured Candidatus Saccharibacteria bacterium
GATAAAGGCAAGCAAAGATCTGCATGAAGCCAAGGGGGGGGCGAGCCTTCCACCACGGCCGCCCCCTTCCCCTCCATTACTGGTGGAACTCGACTTGCAAAGCGAAGTTCGACTGGAATTCGAAAAGAACATGCAGTTGGATCGCCAGGTCGCACCATTCATCCGGGTGCGCCGGCAGTTAGCCGAGTGGGAGGCCATAACTCAAAACCAGACCATCCTGAGAGTGATAAAGGACGGTCTCAACATCCCACTTACAGCAATTCCTGGGCAGAGTGGGCCAAGAATTCGAGGGAACGTGGAGCAAGAACTACAACGCCTTTTGGACATGGGAGTGGTCAAGGAGCTCGACGCAGAAACAGCAGCGCAGACCAGCAGTTGGACTCCTGTATTTGGAGTCATCAAGCCAAGTGGGAAGGTTCGATTAATAACGGACCTTCGCATGCTCAACGCGTGCACCAAGGCCCCTCCATTCAAAATGGAGGGGTTACACACTGTGGCAGCCCTTCTTACACAGGGCGATCTGCAATGGGCCTGCAAACTGGATATGCAAGACGCCTTCTTCCACATCGGTCTCAACAAGGCGAGCTCAAGATGGATACGTATCCCTGGGATCAAAGGGATGTTTGGCCTCGAAGTCCTGGCGCTGCCATTCGGGCTCAGTGCGAGCCCATACTGGTGTCATCGCCTCTGCCGCCCAGTGGCGGCTTGGTTGAGATCGAAAGGGGTTCCTATCTGTTGGTATGTCGACGACATACTGTTGCTTGGCAAGTCCAAGGACGATGCACGCAAGGGATTGGTACTGGCGCTCAAGTTATTCAACAAACTGGGCTTGGCCTTGAATCCATCCAAGTGCATTATCGAACCGACTCAAGTAGTCGAGTTCCTGGGACTCAAACTGGATCTCACCAAGAAGGCTTGGAGCCTTATGGACGACAAACGGCTGGAGCACCAGAAGGTCGCCAAGGCGCTGCTCAAGAAGAAGAAGACAACGCCGACGCATCTCGCCGCATTGGCTGGAGCAGTACTCTACTCCTCGAAGGGCCACGCCGGCCTCCACGGGTGGGGGAAGCACCTGATGGCGGCCGCGGGGTACATGGCGGCGAAGAACAGCGGCAGCACGTCTACCAAGTGGAACAAGCCGGCGCCGATCGAGGACAGCGTCAAGAAGGTGCTCGCGTTCATCGTCGAGGTGCTGAACGCCGAAGAACCGCGGCCCATCCCCGACCCTACGAGAAGCCCGAGCGTGGTCCTCTACACCGACGCCAGCAACGACGGCTGGGGGGCGGTGTTGACCGCCGGGAACAAGGTGACGTCGGAGGCGCGGGCGACGCGGAAGACCATCTACGGACGGTGGACGCCCAAGCAACGCGCGCTGCACATAACCAAAAAAGAGGCGCTGGCGGCCTCCTTCGCGGTGCACGCGCTCATCCACGAGCTCAGCACGGCGAACGCGGTGCTCATCCGCACCGACTCCGTCGCGACGCGCGCGGCACTCACAAAGGGCAGCGCCAAAGCAGCCCTCAACTGGGCGATCGTCGACGCCGTTCGCCTTCTAGCTCAGCGTGGGGTCATCTACGAGGCGCTCTACATCGCGTCGAAGGACAACCCCGCGGACGGTCCCAGCAGGAGAAGAAGGGACC
>CAZPQX010000031.1:0-1544 GCA_964589445.1 uncultured Candidatus Saccharibacteria bacterium
CATGGCAACCCCCTCCAGTGCAAGAGTCATTGAGCCCAGCGTCGCTAACACAGACATGGTAGTCGACAACCAAACCAGGACGCAAACGCGTCAGAGGAAGCCTCACGCTGTACTGGCTGAATAGTGCTTTCCGCGTACGCGTACGCGTACACGCGTACGCGTACGCAAAAAATGCGTACGCCTCCCACGAAACGCGTACGCGTACTCACTTTAAGCTGGACGTACCACTGTTTTGAGTTTTTGCGTACGCGTACGCAAATTCACGTACGCGTACGCACTTTCCCTACAGGTGCGTACGCGTACGCACGCGTACGCGTACGCGTACGCACCGACCGCGTACCCGTACGCACAACACCCTGTTCCCCCCACACCCAGCGTGATCATCCCTGAACCGGTGCCGAGAACGGTCACCCATGCCCCTCCTCGCCCAGTTCGCGGTCCCCCCTACCCACCACACACCAGACCCTATGCCACCGCGCCGCCACCAGATGCTGAAGCAAGCCCTGCGCACCGCCCTCCGCACCCACCTCCACAAGGGGGAGGAGCACACCTACCGGATCGAGGTGGCCGACTCGGAGATACGGATCACCTGGGACGGGCCTGCTGCCCTCCCAGCTGTGCAGCAGCAGTCCATGGCCGAGGAGCTCCTGGGGACCGTGCAGCTCCGCTCCCGGGTGCAGGGCACCAAGGACAGCATCCGCAACAACGTTGAGCGACCGGTTCCTTGGGTGGACAGCAACGAGGTGTGGCAGACGCTGGGCCAGGAGGTGCCCATCCAGTGCTCTGGCACTGTCCCTGGTGCCTTCGTGCCCCTGCAGCGCCGCCTGCAGCAGCTGGTGGCCGTCACACCCAGGGAGAAGTGGCACATGTGGGGGTCATACCTGGTGTGCCGCCTGGGGATCGACAACACCACCCGGTGGGCGAAGCCCATTGAGGTGGTCGCTGTCAGCATCACTGGGCGGCACTCCTGCAACGACTGGGAGGCCCTGGGGGTCTTCTTCACCAAGGAGACCAAGCAGGCCTTGGCTGACCTCCTGGCTGAGACCCCCTGGGACACTGAGATCCCAAACCTGACGGTCACTGCGCCTGACGGGTCGCTGGTCAAGGTGCGTTGCTGCATCTCATGCGTGGTAGGTGCGGACCTTCCTGTGCTGCGACCACATGGCCCACGTGGGCCTTGGAAACTGCGCCCCCCCAAGCTGCAAAAAGGTGCACCACAGGATGTGCATCTACTGCGACGCGACCCCTGACGAGGTCCGCGGCTGGCACAAGAACCTGCACGGCCACCCCCTGCTCACCACCACAGCGGCGCAGGCAGCCCTGAAGAGCGTGGCACGCGGCAAGATCGTGCCTGACCTCTTCCACGGGGGCGGCCGTGCTGTGGGCACCGTCCGCAACTTCACGGAGAGGTTCTCCAGCAACCGCCTGGAGACCAAGAAGGCAGTGCGGAAGAGCTTCGAGGACATGAGCGCACTGGCCAAGAACCACCGGTTCATGATGAACCACACCTGGACGAACACGTACCAGGCCAAGCTGGAGAAGAT
>CAZPQX010000032.1:0-1491 GCA_964589445.1 uncultured Candidatus Saccharibacteria bacterium
GCATTGAAAGGATAAATCACATCGTCCAGAGTAGGAATATCTTTCTGCGTAGTGTCTTTCTCTTTTTCCTTAGGCTTGAACGCTTCGCTTTGTGAAGCCATCCAATCAATCCATGTTCCGTCCGGCATTTGCCCGCGTCCGTTCATGAATTTGGATTCGCTGTTTACGAGTCCTGACAAACGGATTGTGCCTTCTTTCTCTTTCGAAGGGAAAGAAAGTGTTACCATGTTTCCGCTTACGCTGATGGAAGCACTTTGCTTGATCGTGTCTGCAACAATGTGCGTTGCTTTCATGCGTGACGGTTCTCCTTCGATCTTCAGTTTTGCAGGAGCCATTGAAGTAACGTTCAGATCGTACGTGCCGCGCAGGTCAAGCGCGTTCATATCGTTGATGATGTAACGATGTCCGCGCACCCAGTTCTCGTGAATCACGGTACCTTCTTCGAAGATGTTGCCGCTTGTGATAATGAAATTCGCGAGCATTCCTGCTTTCAGACTTCCTGCTTCGTTCTGAATTCCGAGAAGTTCTGCCGGCGTAGTAGTCAACGCTTTCAACGCTGCCTTCGGTGTCAGACCATACAAAATCGCTTTGCGCACACGTGACAGAAAATCTTTCTTCTCGCGGAGATCCGAAGTAGTGATGGCGAAACGAATGCCGTATTTTTCAAATGCACCCGGATTGAGCGGAGCCAGTTCCCAATGTTTCAGATCGGCATAGCTGATCATTTCTGCGTCGTACGGATCTTCCAGATCATACGCATCAGGGAAGTTCAAAGGAAGAATGAATGAACCGTTTGTAGCTTTCATTTCATCCATACGCTGATATTCATTGCCGCTACCTTTGAAAACATATTGCACTTTGAATTCATCACCGATTTTATCTGCGCGAAGCACATTCCATTTGTCTGTCGTTTCGAAGAACGAAGGCAATGACTGGTTGTTATTCCACGCATCCAATGTAAGGTTGAATTCCGTTTTGTTTTTCGCAGTGCGATACCAATCTGCATCGTAGTACGTCTGACGCAGCAATGCAATAGCGCCCATCAATGAGCTTGGATAATCCTGTGCTGATGAGCCTTTATCGAATGAATAACAGGCTGCAGCTTTCGCTTTGAGCAATGCTTTATTGTCGCCGTCTTCTGCATTCAGCGTGGCAACACCCGCAGTTCCGCGTGCGATACCGTCTTTCGCGAACATCATCACAGTGCCGAATCCGATGGAGCGGAATTCTTCAGCGGAAGCCTGATGCGATGAAAACATTTTGCTTGCATCTGTTTCAGGTTTGAGTGCTTCGTTCCAACCGAATGCTCCTGCACGTGCAGAAACAAACTGCGGTTCAGGATTCCATTTTCTGCGCGGAACTTCCGGCATTCCGTAAGTGGTGTATGCGTCAATGAACGAAGCATAAATGAATTTCCCTGTGAGATCCATTACAACCGCTTCTTTCGGAACAATAACGGAAGCACCTACAGCAAGAATCCGTTCATCCTGC
>CAZPQX010000033.1:0-1410 GCA_964589445.1 uncultured Candidatus Saccharibacteria bacterium
TTTTCTTTCTTAGTCGAACACTCTTTGTGTGAGTTTTGTGAATGGGTTGTATTCTGTCTTCTCACTAATTTTGTATGTGCCTGGTGCGATTACTATGCTCTCGTGGTTTTTATAGTCTTTTTTATGTACTAATAGCGCTTCTTCGTAAAGTCTCACAAACATCCCGTTATGAGTCATTATTTGGTCAAACTCGGTTGTTGACTCAATAACATGGTGGTGTCCAGTTTCTGAGTGACCTACTATACACTCTTTACATGTGTTGGTATCGTTGGTGGGAAGCTCTCCTGTATATGGAGTTAAAGCTATCTCTCCATGATTTACTGTGTTTTTATTATTTTTTATCATTGTTTTTACCCTTCTATTGATGTTAAATATTGTTCTTTTGTCCAACCAAAAGCGGTTGCTTGTGCTAAGTCTGCGTCTTTTTGTTCTCCTATCTGTGGGTCTACCCATTCTATATAATAATCTGACTGTGAGGGGTGTTTCATTTTCATACAATATTGGGTAGTATCAGATGTGGGGGACTGTAACCCTGTCACGGCTTGATGGAACTTTCGCACTTCATATAGGACTGTTTCTTGATTAAAAGCATAAGGCATATTCTTTTGGCAATATTCATCGCCGTACTTTGCTCGAAGGGTTTTATACTTTGTACCTGTTGAGATTTCTATTGCACCAATACCTTTTAGCATAATATCTGGGTCCATCATAGAAACAGCAACAGCTCGTTTTTCGGCTGTCATATGTATGTCAGTAAGGTCTGAGAATGTTATTTTTCTGTTAATTATTTTATTATAAGTTCGTTTATCGAAAATAACATTTTGTAATACATAACCACCCCAACCACTAGGAAACTCGACCGCTTTGCCATGATCGTAATGAACCATTCCGTCTTGTATCACTAATCGCTTAGGTTTCTCACAAAGCAATATTTCGTTATCTTTAAAAGATCCCCAATATGAGTGTGCGCTAGCTTCTAGAAATGTCTTATTATTAAAGGAATATACATCATTGTGCATCTTTGACTGTGTGGCTTCTGACGCTTTGAGGTCAACTATATTTTCACTGTAGTATATTTCACGTTTATAGTATGCTCTTTCCATACTACAAGGCGTATCTTCTAAACATGGATTTTGAGAACATATATATTTTATTTCTTTGAGCATGATATTTTTGATTATTGAGGCACAAAATTCTTGATCTTGCTGAGTTACCAACCACTCCATCTCAGGTCTGTATCTCTCAGTGCGACTAAAACCTAATGTGGTTTTACGTTTTTTAATAGCTTTAAACATTTTTACTGGATCTTTGAACCATTTGAATTTAAAAGGTCCTTGTAATCCCATCTCGTTAAAAGCTTTTACATAAAGTTGCTCTGCTATGGTGTGATGTTGCATCTATTTATCCTTC
>CAZPQX010000034.1:0-1356 GCA_964589445.1 uncultured Candidatus Saccharibacteria bacterium
AGAATGACTTGGAGATGTAAATACTAATGGAGTTTTTTCGTCTTGTCCCTTATTCTTTAATCGCAGCGATCAAACTCAATCCATTCCGGATTTCATCAATAGAGAAATTTCTCTTTCAACCATTTAGCTGAATACGGTTGAACAGCTTCGTTAGAAATTTCAATTTCCGGATTCGCGGAAATTTGTTTCAGCAACAGGAACTCATCTTCACTTAGTTCGTAAATCTTGACGTTATAATTCAATCGATTTACAGCAAGCCAAGTCATTTCAGGGTTGGGCAACGGAACATCTTCGCCTCTCCGGACCGAAAGTAAGTAGTGGTGCACGGGAAAGGTGCTGTGCATTAACTTGAGGGAAGGAGAAATCTGCCAGTTTTTACTTTTGATGGAATCAGAGTTTAATTCAGAAATCGCAGGATTCTCAGTACTGCTTGTTTTTTCCGTTCCTTCTCCTCTGAAAGTTTCCTGAAACAGTCTTTCCAGTCTTACCAAATCAATAATAAAATTCGGCCAGGACTCTTCTGCATTTTCGCTCGGCACCGATTGCACAAGGAACTCGGGAAAGTTCGCTGACAAATCATACAGAGAGTAACTACTGGAAGGATTTTGTTGCAGAAAGAACAATGCGAATTTCCTGAACAAATCTTCTCCCAGTGCCGCTTTCAATGCGGGATATTCTGCTTCCAACACGCCATATAAACGAAGAAAGTATGCGTTGTGATAAATCGCCAGTCGATCTGCGGCGTTTAATTTATCTGAAGGTTGGATCACGTCAACAATATTTCCTTTATCCATCGCTAACGCGGTCCCCGCTTCTGCAGCGCCATGCGTCACTCCCGAAGGGTGAGTGATCGATTTATAAAACCACTTTTGGATATCGGATAGATTGTTCACGATTAAGCTAAAGTTATATTTTCTGTGTTCACAATATCCATTACAACGGGATGAGGATGTGCGTTCGGATTTCCGGATTCCGAAGCTGTTGGCACCTGCATTTTTTCAGCTGCTTTAGCTTTGTGAAGTTCCTCCAGCAAATCATTGAAGTCGGGAATTTGCGAATCCCACTCCAAAAGAGTAGCCGCATGCGGGCAATATTGTTTTGCTTTTGAATAGAGTTTCCAGACTTCTGCGGTTACCTGCTTATCGTGCGTGTCAATGATGTGAGTGCCGCAATGCGTATGACCGGCTATGTGCATTTGAACTACACGGTGGTGAGGAATATTATCGATATACTGATACGCGTCGAAACCATGATTCACAGATGACACATATACATTATTTACATCGAGCAGAATCCCGCAATCAGCTTCTTCTGCAACGTGCGTGATGAAATCCCATTCAGTGTATGTATCGTCAA
>CAZPQX010000035.1:0-1322 GCA_964589445.1 uncultured Candidatus Saccharibacteria bacterium
CATTCGCAAAAGAGCCCGCCGAAAAGGGATGCGAATGTTAGAATCGGACCACTAGCAGTCCGCTGAAAAACCTAGAATCTAACGCTTTGTCTGTCTTTGGTGGAATGCTTGGTTCTGGTGAGGTTTGAGCTGTTCGGTATTCTGAACGGACGCTTGTCTAAGCCGCGACCAGTTTTGGAATGCGGATCAGATTGTAGGCGATGAGATTGAGCATGAAGTCGGCGGCGACGCGGCCGATGCCGCGATGTTTGGTCTTGCGCATGGTGCCGTGCTGCTTGCCCCAGCCGAAGATGCATTCGATCATGGCGCGGCGTGATTGCGACATGCCATAGCCGTCGTGCCGCGTGGTGCGTTCGTCGATGGCGCTGCGACGGCTGTTACCGTTTTTGTTGACGGCATTGTTCTGCGTCACGTGCGGCGTGACATTGATGGCGCGCAGATTGGCCACATGATCGGCCGTATCATAGGCCTTGTCCTCCCCGGCGGTGATGCGATGGCCGGCCTGCTTGGCCTTGGTTTTGAGCATCCGCTCCGCGGCGCGGCGCTCAGCGGTGCCAGTGGCGCGGGTGACCATGCCGGCCACCGCCAGCCCGTGCCGGTTCTCCATGGTGGCGTGGCCCATATAGCAGAGCTTGGCCTCGCGCCCGGCGGCTTTGCGATAAAGCCGGCTGTCGGGATCGCTGGTACTGGCATGCGTGTCGTTCTTGCGCTTCTGGCCGTGGAAGTTCGCGCCGCCATCATCGCCACTGCCATCCTTGGGGCGGAAGCTCTTGTGCGAGGCCCAAGCTTCGATCAACGTTCCGTCCACCGAAAAATGCTCGTCCGACAACAGCGGTTTGACCTGCGGATGGTTGAGAAGCTTGCTCATGAACTTCGTGAATACCTCGCCGTTCTGCAGCCGGTCGCGGTTCTTCGTGAAAGTGGTCGGGTCCCAGACCGGATCATCGGGCGAAAGACCGACGAACCAGCGGTACAAGAGATTGTAGTCCAACTGTTCCATGAGTTGCCGTTCCGAACGGATGCCGTAGAACACTTGCAGCAGCAAGGCACTCAGCAATTGCTCCGGAGGGATCGAGGGACGTCCTTCGCTTCCGTAGAGCGCCCCCAGGCTGCGGTTCAACTCGCCGAGCACCGCACGGACAAGCTCGCGCACCTTCCGCAGCGGATGGCCCGGCGGCACCCGCGCCTCCGGCGAGATGTACGAAAACAACCCGCCCTGGTCCACAAATGCACCCCGCATGCCGGCCTCCGACGATTCGTGATACAAAACTGAATCATCCTCCTCCCGCTATGGCGAGAGAGTTTTTCAGCGGACTGCTAGA
>CAZPQX010000036.1:0-1315 GCA_964589445.1 uncultured Candidatus Saccharibacteria bacterium
TTGTTGTGGTTCTCTACTATCCATTAGATACCCCTTGACGACATCTATTCGATGCTTGAGTGAAATAATGATAACTGAGCGTTTCGTCACCACCACGCGCACACTTTGCTGCGCTCACACTGAAAGCATCCTTCAATATAGGTAAAATATCTTGAAGCATTTCAACTCCGTAATCTTCCTCTACTTGTGAGAACACATTGTCTAGCAGGTCCTTAAATTCGGTATTCATTTTATTTCCTCCTTTGTTGTTTTTTCTAATACGTTTTGGATGTTGTCTATATATGGTTCTAAGTGTTCATCTGATAAGTGTTCTAGAAGTAGCCAAGATTTCAGTTCAGCTTTTAAATCTTCTCGTTGTTGTCCTGTTAATAGTCGGCAGTCTGTATGGACGTCAACTTTCCGTTCAATATGACCATTCATCTATTTGCCTCCTTATAGCGTTACACTATTTTGGTCATCAGATGCAATGTATCGGTTCTTTATACCCTCACCAGGCTTTTTTTCTATATAAGTTTTTACTACAGGCTTCTTAGCTGGTTTCGCAGGTTTGAGAGCGTTCCTTGCTGTCTGTAAGGCACGTATTTCTTTTTGTAAGTTTTTGATAGCTGCACTGTTTTCTTTTATTTGTGTATCTATTTGTTCTATTATCTTGTTGTTATTCATTTTCGTTCCACTTTCTTTTGGTTTAGATTTATTCATCAGATGCACTCCACATTCTGATAGTTTAACTTTTTCAGTTCTACATCAATCAAGAGTTTTTCAATAATCTGTTTAAAGGTACCTGCATTTGTAGTTTCTCTATCTATTGAATATGGAATTATCAAATGTGTATATCTTCCGTCTTTTTTTACATAATCTCCTACAACTATTGAGGTATATTCTTCTACTTCTGATTGGACCATTTGTCCCCAGGGACTAACTGGTCTTTTTTGTGTACATTTTAGGTCTACCCAAATTCTCGTATTTTCTTTCGATGCTATATATAACCCTTCTTTCGTCTCGCTAAATTTTGTGTATTTATAGCGGTTCTCTTGACTCCATTGTTCGACCTCTTCACGTAATGTGTATATCTTTTTGTCACCCATCATTACTTGCCGAAATCTATGAGTGAGGCTATAGAAGGGTCGCATTGTGCTGTCTGTTTTGAGGCTATGACCATCTTTTCGTTTACTACTTTTTGTTTTTCTAAGACACCTCTAAGTGCGATGCTGTCTAGGTTTGATGCTGCTGTAGCAAAATCTACGATTATATAGTTTAGGTCTATGATGGTTTGGGTAGAATCTACGAGCGCTAGTTTACATATTGGTGATAGTTC
>CAZPQX010000037.1:0-1271 GCA_964589445.1 uncultured Candidatus Saccharibacteria bacterium
CAGCGAGAGCGGGGGCAGGATCAGCCGCGCGAGCGCGGTGACCAGCCAGCGGGTCTCACGCCACAGCGTCCGCGGCCGCGGGCTGGAGGGGATATCCCCAGGGGGAAAACGCCTGCGCCTCGCGGCGCAGCGTTTCGCTGAGCAGGATGAGTAGTAGTTTGCCTTGTAACCAGGCGTGGATCGAGGCGGGGCGGCGCTTGGGCAGGTGGCCCAGGGCGAAGAGTTGTTTGTGCCGTTTGATGGCCAGTTCGACCTGCCAGCGCGCGGCGTAGACGGCGAAGATGGTGGTGGCGGGGATGGTCGCGGGGAGCGTGGTGAGGAGCATGGTGTAGGCGGCCATGGCGTCGGTGACGGGGCGCGGGGCGCGGGTGCCTTTGCGGCGGCGCCGGTCGCGGATGCGGCGCTGTTCGCGGGCCGTCGCCGCGGCGCTGCGTTTGACCACGCAGAGCCGGGCGGGGAAGGTGCCGCCCGCCCACTTCACCAGCACCGGCAGGTCGCCCACCTGGTTGAGGCCGATCCGGCGCACGGCGGCCACGACATCGAACGGCCGGCCCGCACGATCGAGCAGCACCATGCTGCCGAGCTTGAAGCGGCAGATGGCGTCAGCGCCAGCCGCCAGCAGATGGGCGATCTCGCCGGGCCGCGAGTAGCCGCGGTCGGCCAGCACCACGTCGCCCGGGGCGAAGGTGAACCGGGTCAGGCTCTCCGCGCTGTGCGGGTCGCTCAACTGCACGTCCCCCACCGCCCCGGTGACCACGTCGAGCTGGTAATGCACGCGCCAGTTCGAGCCGGTGGGCCCCTCTTCGCGCACCAGCGTGCCGTCCACCGCCAGCAGCCGCCGCGTGGCCAGCGGCGCCAGCGCGGGCGCCGCGGGGCGCAGCCGCTCCAGCAGCGCGGTGACCAGGTACTGCAGCCAGGCGCCGCTTTGGCGCAGCCGGTACCACAGCCCGACGTCGCTCAGCTGCGCCAGGCCGCACAGCCGCCCCTGCTCCACCGTGTCGCGCAACGAAAAGCCGCAGCCCAGGTGCATCAGCAGCAGCCGCAGCAACGTCTCGGCGCTGCGCACCTGGCGCACGCGGCGCAGCGCACCCAGTTCGGTCGCCTTGCGGCGCCAGTCCTCGGGCAACATCGCGATCAGTAGCGGCCACTCGTCCATCACCTTGAGGTGGAAGCTCATCGGCGCCCTCCTTGGCGGCGGGTCATGTTCGACCCACGGTCAAGGTAGCCGGCCTCCGGGCGAATGCAAGACATAGTTTAACGCTTATGGGGCG
>CAZPQX010000038.1:0-1226 GCA_964589445.1 uncultured Candidatus Saccharibacteria bacterium
CAATGGGGAATTAACGCCGCTCGAATTCTTGTCGGTTATCTTCTCATCAAGTTCGCACCGAAGATGCATCTGTTAGTATCGCGAAAGATTGAAAACCAGAAAGGTCCTGACTCAACTGCAGAGTAAGCGAATCACGTGCTTATCGATAGGATATGTAACTTCCCCTTCGTTCAACATATTCAACGGTAGCCATCGGAAAATCTGAGCCCCGTGTTCTTCTTTTATGAACCCGAATTTCTTCTCTGCAATCTTTATCTGCTCCGGATACGGCAGCTGCACTTTATAGTAAATGCTGATGATCTGATCATCTTCTCTGAAAGCAGACTGCATGAAAAAATCAGTGGTGTAAAAATGTTCCAACGCAGCCGGATCCTGATTCAGCTCTTCCCTGCACTCTCTGCGTAACGCATCGGCAATTCCTTCCCCCCACTCCAATCCTCCGCCGGGAAACTTCGTCATTCGAGTTGTACCGATGAACTCATCCGTTACCAATAGCTGATCATCATGAATGATCAAAGCATACACTCTTACGTTGAATCGTTTCATCTTTCGAGCGGTAAATTGGTTTCGGATTTCAGCATTGCAACCGGATATCGATTGTGTGAAGGTTCTTTGTATCGGGAACGCTGATAGATAAAATTCATCTGTGCCCAGTGGTTCTTTGCAAAAGCAGTGTCGACTGCCCGCATTGAATCCAATGATTTCTTAATGGAAGGTTCTTCTTTCAATATCTGTTCCGCCTTAGCATCGAACACATAATCACTGAACCATTCTTTCTGATTGAGCACTCCGTCGAAAAAATTCCATGCGAAGAAACTGTCATCACTTTGAGGATCGAGAGTTTCCACGATGTAACGATTGGCAACCTGATTCATTTGAATCACATAATCACCTTTAATAAATAGCACTTTTTGTTGCGACCTGCTCACTTGTGTATTTCTGTGGTGATAATGCGACTCATAAGGAAATGCAGGATGATTGACTTTCGTCAGCGAATAAAACTCGGCATCAATCAGCGTGTCTTTCGACAAACAGCGCATTTGTACACCGTTTATCTGCAATCTGAATATCACATCCGTCCATGCTTGCGGAACTATGTAGATTGAAGGGCTTTCCACAATCCGCGCAGGCTTGTAGGTATTGTAATACTTAATCTTCTTATTGTATGGTTTCGATTTATCGTAGTAAAGCACAGGCAAACCGGTGACTTTGGAAATAATATGTGT
>CAZPQX010000039.1:0-1192 GCA_964589445.1 uncultured Candidatus Saccharibacteria bacterium
CGTCTTCACCAGCGAGTCGGTTTCCGAAGGCCACCCGGACAAGGTGTGCGACCGGATTTCGGACGAGATCGTTGATCTCTTCTATCGCGAGGCGCTGGAGCAGGGCTTCGACCCCTGGGCGGTGCGCGTGGCATGCGAGACGCTCGCGACGACCAACTATGTGGTGATCGCGGGTGAGACCCGCGGCCCCGCCTCGGTGACCAAGGCCAAGATCGAGGCCGCGGCGCGCAAGGCCATCAAGGACATCGGCTACGAGCAGTCGGGCTTCCACCACAAAGACGCCAAGGTCGTCATCCTCCTCCACAGCCAGTCGGCCGACATCGCCCAGGGCGTCGATGCCGCGGGCGAGAAGAAGGAAGAGGGTGCCGGCGACCAGGGCATCATGTTCGGCTATGCCTGCGACGAGACGCCGGAACTCATGCCGGCGCCGCTCTACTATTCCCACAAGATCCTCAAGCTGCTGGCGGATGCGCGCCACTCCGGCAAGGAGAAGCACCTCGGCCCCGATGCCAAGAGCCAGGTCTCCGTCGTCTACAAGAACGGCAAGCCGGTCGCGGCCTCGCAGATCGTGGTGTCTCATCAGCACACGGATGAAAGCCTGACCTCCGCGCAGGTCCTCAAGATCGTGAAGCCCTATGTGCAGAAGGCGCTGCCCAAGGGCTGGATCACCAAGGACACCGTCTGGCACGTGAACCCCACGGGCAAGTTCTTCATCGGCGGGCCTGATGGCGACTCCGGCCTCACCGGCCGCAAGATCATCGTCGACACCTATGGCGGTGCGGCACCGCATGGCGGCGGCGCCTTCTCCGGCAAGGACCCGACCAAGGTCGACCGTTCGGCGGCCTATGCCGCGCGCTATCTCGCCAAGAACGTGGTGGCGGCGGGCCTCGCCAAGCGCTGCACAATCCAGCTCTCCTACGCCATCGGCGTCGCGCAGCCGCTGTCGATCTATGTCGACACCCACGGCACCGGCAAGGTGCCGGAAGCGAAGCTCGAAAAGGCGCTGGCCAAGGTCATGGACCTGTCGCCCCGCGGCATCCGCACGCACCTCAACCTCAACCGCCCGATCTATGCGCGCACCGCCGCCTATGGCCATTTCGGCCGCGCGGCGGAAAAGGACGGCGGCTTCTCCTGGGAGAAGACCGACCTCGTGAAGGCGCTCAAAGCCGCGGTGAAGTGAGCGAGAACACCG
>CAZPQX010000040.1:0-1152 GCA_964589445.1 uncultured Candidatus Saccharibacteria bacterium
CAGCATCGGATGCGTTTAAGGCCTTGCATTCATCTTTGCAAGAATCCATACATGCGTGAGTACATGCGCTCTCGCAATTCTTAACGCAATTATGTCCCCGACTAAAGCGAACTAATTTCTGCATTGTTTCGCGATGGTCTGCCAACATTTTGTCGGCGTAGTCGCTAATTACCTGATCTACCAACTGTGCATCTTCGATTTTTAGCGTAGCGAGAATTGTTCCAACGCCATGATCCTCTTTAAAGAAGCGAACGCTTCTAGCTTCCCGTTGCACATCGAAATTCTTCTGAAATAAATCTGGCGCAAGCGAAGCAAATGTTGTCTTTAATTTGCGTGCAACTTGGCCAGGTGTATGGAATTCGGCATGCGCCAAGGCAACCTTTTCGATTTCTTGAACAGCTTCAGGCGCCAATCCCGCACGCATCGCAAGCGCAGTTTCTTTGGCAATCACAGTTGCAGTTTGAACCGGAATTTCGCCAGCATTTAGCGCGCTGACGGTCGCGGGCAAACTATTAAATAATGTGCGCGCTACATCAATCTTGTCTTGCGAAGTCGCGGGCGATAATCGGAGCGCCGCCGATACATCTTCGCGGCTATCGTGGTCGACATCAAATTCTCCAGCCTTTTCTTGGTAGTGCGAACCTGACACAAAGAGCATCGCATTCTGTTCCTGATGTGAAACCCAGGCGCTTTGGCGCTGCCAACACTTTAAATAATCTATTCGATCCGCCGGTGATAAATCTGATTTATCAATTTCCTCGAGCGCTTTCATTGCATCTGGGCCAGGTGCGTTAATTAAAACCTGCGCGATTACTTCGTTTCGAGGACGGCCTTCATAATCCAAACGCGCATCGCCCATCAATGCGTTAGCTGGTTGGATTACTCGCTGAAACATACGAGAATCTTTTATTTAGGGTGCGACAAAAAATGGCAAAAAAGATTAGTTATCCACCGAAATCAGAAGTAAAAAGTATGATTTTCCGAAAGACACTTGTTGAAAACACGCCACGTATGTCGTTGCTTCGAGATAACGGATCGAAAATATTGGCCAATTGAAATCGGCACAGAAAGAAAATGGTAACCGGTCGAAAATATGAAGAAGGCGCAGAAAGTGAGTAAAGCAAAAGCTCTGAAGGAAAGTTAAGTGCGACG
>CAZPQX010000041.1:0-1133 GCA_964589445.1 uncultured Candidatus Saccharibacteria bacterium
AAGGACCGTCCCGATGTGTGCATCCGCCGCATACGGGACAGGGCGAAGATCAAGGAGAAACTCCGTGCGCGCTGAACCCCTCTCACATTCAATCCTAGCTGTGGGCATGTTTACGCTTGCCCTTGGTGCCCTGATCTACATGCCTTGGTGGCTTCCACTGTTGCCGCATGTGTCGCCCATGACCCTCCTCCTAATCCCCATCGCCCTGTTTGCCTATGGCTTCCTGTGTTCGCTGGTGAGGTTCTGGCCTGAGTTTATCGCCCTGATGGATGGGCAAGGAAAGGAATATTGAGATGAGCGAAGTTTACAAAGCAATCGCCGCCGTAACCGCACACATGGCAAAAGAAGGTATTTCCAAGGACCGCCGCAACCAGCAGCAGGGCTACAATTTCCGTGGCATTGACGATGTCTACAACGCTGTAGGCAAGGTCATTGCCGAGAACCAATTGGTTATCATCCCTCGCGTTGTAAAGATGGACCGAGAGGAGCGCCAGACAGCCAAAGGCGGCTTCCTCATGTATACCATCCTCACAGTTGAATTTGATCTTGTGTCTGCCAAAGACGGATCAAAGGCACTAGCCTGCACCATCGGAGAGGCAATGGACAGCGGAGACAAGAGCGCGAACAAGGCACAGTCCGCCGCGCTCAAATATGCCACGATGCAGATTTTCATGATCCCCACCGAGGGGGACAATGACACCGACGCCACAACGCATGAGGTTAAGGGCGGAACCAAGATAGAGCGCATCACGCCAGAGCAGGAGTTGATGCTTGAGGACAAGATGAAGGAGGCGGGTGTTGATCCCGCCAAGTTTCTTGCTCCCTCCGATGTCTCCGCAGCGAAAGACCTACCGGCAGCGCATTTCGCTGCTGCCATGAAGGCACTTAACGAGCGCATCGCCAAGGCATCAAAAAGCCGCGCGCCAGTCAATCAGCAGCGCTCCGAAGTGCTTGCCGACGAAATTCCATACTGAAAGGGATTATCATGAACAAGCCTGCTGCCATCGGCCATAACAATCCTCCCGACCCTATTGATGTAGCCTTGGAGCCGTTCGACGCGGTTCTGATCGAAGCGGAAAACTGGATGGACGGGGCGACGGTCGAGAATGAGGCTCAACTTAAAGCGACGGACG
>CAZPQX010000042.1:0-1027 GCA_964589445.1 uncultured Candidatus Saccharibacteria bacterium
TGAAGTTGAAAATCGGTTTCTCGATTTTGCTTCCGTCTTCCAGCGTATAGAATGTGAGGAACGTTTCTCCTTCCTTCTCGCAAATCCACGAAAGTATTTCTCCGGAAGGATGCCACGCCAGCAAAGGATACGAGTAATCATTAATGCGATCGAGTTTCTGTCCGCGCTTGTAAACCCGCTTGCGTTTTCCAGTGGAAAGGTTTTCGATGTAAATCTTCACCTGCCCCATTTCATTGGTAACGTAGGCCATGTTTTTTCCATCAGGAGAAATCTTCGCCTGACTGTAAACGCGCGTCTGTTTCGGTTTTGCAATCAGTTTTCTTCCTGCCGGCATCGTTCGCGTTGTGTCGTTCATTGCAAAGCGATCGATGTAATAATTCATCCATTCGATCGTCAGGATGCGGATGTTCACTCCCAATACAAACAGCAATGCGCTTTCCACATTGCGGCTTACTTTGGTCATGTAAAGAATATTCGGAATCACAGCAGGACTGTACTTTTCCGAGATATAGTACCAAATGGAATGACCCGCATAAACTGCATCATCTCCTGTGAGATGATTGAACTTCCGGTAACGTCCGCTCATGATTCCGTCGCGAACACGGTTGTCGATATCGGTATTCCATCCTTTTGCGATGTAGGAAACAAGACCTTTGATGTACCATTCCGGCAACGCAAGCAAAGTGGAATTCTTCACCATGTCGCGCATATTGCCACCATACATCATCTGATTGACCATGATCTCGGCTATGCCTGCGCGAATCTGCTCTTCAAAACGAACGTGGTCGCCTTCGTAATACAGAAACACTTTTCTGCCTACAATACGTGTTGTACCACCGGCATTCGAACCGTCGTCGTTAAGCAAGCCCGCGTTACTCTGCTTGTAATCTTCCTGCTTGTTGTAAACCACAAACTGAATGCGGTCTTCCAATGTGAAATCCAGAAACTTCTCAATATCGGCCAGATGATCTTTTGCTGCACGAGCGGTGTAAACTGCCAACTCACGACCTCCGATGTTGTAATACAC